>NZ_CAXUOY020000002.1:0-306704 GCF_964252705.1 Pseudoxanthomonas sp. LjRoot125
CGGCATAGGCCTGCACGCGCACTTCATCGAGGGCGTTAACAACATTGCCGGAGCGGGAGCGGCGCGATGGCTGGGTTTCGACGGGGTCGTCAGGAACGTCTGGCTTACGTTGGAAGGGTTGGTTGCCATGCTGGGCGGCACTTTGCCCAAGGACTATCCCGTATTTACGGCGGGGGGCGTCTACTACGCGCTACGCTTTTCTGCTGCGTTGGTCCTGATCGCGCTGATACCCGTACAGGGACTTGCTTTGCTGCGAGGCCAGGATCGCGATGCAAGGATGTACGCTGCCTTCGTCCTCAGCAGTTTCGCTTTGTTCCTGTTCGTGCAGGGCACGACCACCACGCCCGATATGAGCGACCCGGTAGTGAGCGGGCGATATCTCGTGCCCGCTATGGTTCTGGGGATCATCATGGTGGTCTCCCGCATCCAGGCGCTTGATCTAACCCGATGGGCGCCCATGCTGGCGTTGTTCGTTGCCGTGATGCTGGTGAGCAGCCCGGTGTCCTCTTTGAATCCCATGTCACGCGCTTACACGCCCTCGTCGATCGATCAGCGTATGGGCATGATCAAGGAGCTTGAGCGGCGCGGCCTCCGTTATGGGTACGCAAGCTACTGGAACGCCAGCGCACTGACCGTACTCAGTGGGCAACGGGTGAAGATCCGGCCAGTGGAGGTGCATAGAAAGCTACCTCAACCGCGGCGGCATCTGTCTTCCAATCATTGGTATCGGGACGATGCTTGGAAGGGTCCCGTCTTCCTTCTTCTGACTCCGGAAGAGTCCAGGGCGATGGATTGGGAAGCCATCTCAAGCCTGGCTGGTCCGCCGCTACAGCAGTTCCAGGTGGCGGGACTGGAAGTCCATACTTTCGCGACGAATTTTCCGGCGACAGAGTTGCCGGGCTGGCAGACGTCGGACACCGATGAGATCAGCGATTTAACGATCCGGATGAACCTAGCGACCGCCCATACCGCCGGCAAGCTTGAACAGGCTGGTCAGTCGAGGCGGATGGTTGCGCAGCAGGGAGAGTCGGGATACCTGCATTTCGGCCCTTATCTGCGCGTGTCGCCCGGCACCTACAGAGCTACCTTCAACATTGAGACCGGCTCGCAAGGCGAGGTAGGGGATGCCGACGCGGCTGCCTTGCAGGGCAGCAGGATCTTCGCTGCAACCAAGTTGAAGGCGGGCCCCAATACCATCGAGTTCGCTATCGATAAGGCTGTCGGAGATCTGGAATTGAGGGTGATCTCCAACGGCAGCGCCAAAGTTGCGCTATCGACTATCGAGATCCACAAACTGCCTCCGAAGTGAGGCAGTTTGTGGTTGGGATTGCGCGACTGAGCCTGGATCGCGGAGCGGTTCCAAGCCGAGAATGGTCATCAGTCGAGGCTGGCGAGCGCGCTGTCAGCGGCTGCCAAGACCTCTTCTAACCGCTCTTCGAGGCCGAGCCAAAGGGGTAAACGGACCAGCTGAGAACTGACCCGGTCTGTAACCTCCATGCTCCCGCTGGTGCGGGCACAAGCGATCCCCTGCGGTGCGGAATGCAGAGGGATGTAATGGAATACGGTGCCGATACCGGCGGCTCGCATCGCGTCGATGAACCGGGTTCTCGCGTCCAAGTCGGCCAACAGAAGGTAGTACATATGAGCGTTGTGCGAGCAATCGAGCGGCACGATGGGCCTGCGCAGTCGCCCGGCGCGCTCATGTGCTTCGGCCCAGGCGTGGTAACGATCCCATATCGCAAGACGACGGCGCGTAATCGCCTCGCCGTGCTCCATCTGTGCCTTGAGGAACGCGGCGATCAACTCGCTGGGCAGATAGGACGAGCCCACGTCGACCCATGTGTACTTGTCCACCTGGCCGCGCAAGAAGCGACTTCGGTTCGTACCCTTCTCACGAATGATCTCCGCGCGCGCTGACAGTTCAGCGTCGCGGACCAGCAGTGCGCCGCCTTCGCCCGAAATGATGTTCTTGGTCTCATGGAAGCTGAGGCAGCCGAAGTCGCCGATCGCGCCCAGCGGCCGCCCTTTGTAGCTCGAGAACACTGCTTGCGCTGCATCTTCCACAACCTTCAGGCTGTGGCGGCGCGCGATGGCCATGATTGCGTCCATCTCGCAGGCCACGCCCGCGTAGTGCACCACGCAGATCGCTTTGGTGCGCGAGGTGATCGCCGGCTCGATCAGTGATTCGTCGATATTCAGCGTGTCCGGCCGGATATCCACGAATACAGGCACGGCCCCGCGTAGCGCGAACGCATTGGCAGTGGAGACGAAGGTAAAGGAGGGCATGATCACCTCGTCGCCCGGCACGAGGTCAAGCAACAGAGCACTCATTTCCAGTGCCGCCGTGCAAGAGTGCGTCAGCAGAGCCTTGGCGCAACCCGTGTTGGCTTCCAGCCAGTTATGGCAAAACTTGGTGAAAGGCCCATCGCCGGACAGATGCCCGTTGCCATGGGCTTCGGCAATGTAGCCGAGTTCGTCGCCGGTCATGTAAGGCTTATTGAAGGGGATCGCCAAATCGGTGCTCGGATGGAGAGGCGGCGCGTCAGCGCGTGCACTCAAGGATGCAATGGGTATAGGGCACGAACAGCATGTCTTCGCGGACTGTCATCTGCACGTGATCGAAGCGGCGCTCCGCAATGGTTCGGTACCCCGCCGGTGAGCGGATGTTCTGCCCGCGATCCCGCAGGATCAACGAGCGCGCGGCCTTGGACTGCGTGTGGGTGAGCGTACCGTCGATCGTAATCAACCGCCCGCCCGGCTTGAGCTTGTCGTGCGCCGTCGAGATCAAAGCTTCCGCCAGGTCATCGTCGAGGTGGTGCAGGATGCCGATCGCCAGCACGATATCGGCACCCTGTACCGATGGGTCCTCGAAATGGGCCACGTCCATGCACTCGAAGCGTCCTCGATCGCCGTACCTTCTTCGAGCGGCGTCGATGTAGGGCTGCGAGAGGTCAAAGCCGACGTAATGGAGGCCGCGGGGAAGGTAGGGCAGCAACTCGGCGGTACCGCAACCTATGTCCAATAGCTGATCGCCATCCTTCGGCCGAATATACTCGCGCACCAGCTTCTGGCGAGACCTTCCAGCCCCGAGAATCTTCTGGGTGAGATCGTAGAAGTAAGGATGGGAAAGAATCGACCGAATCCCGTGAGTTACCTGGCTCATCAGACCCCCGACCTAGACAGTACCAACACGCCGACGATGACGATGGCCGTGCCCGCAATCTTGTACATATCAATGCGCTCGTGGAAGAGGAACGTAGCGGCCAGCGCGACCAGCGGAAAGCTCAATGCGGTGAAGGGATAAGCCTTGCTCAGCGGCATCCTGCTCAGCGCCGCCATCCAGAACAGCGAGGCCCCGAAGGCGGCGGCGAAAGCGCTAATGATCCAGGGGTTGGTCAGTAACCATGCGACAACCCGGACACTGAAGCCGTCGACAGCCATCTCCGGCTTCAGGCCGACCTGCCACTTGATGACGATCTGGCCGTAGACGGTCAGCAAGATCGTGCAGGCGATGAAGATGTAGCTCATTGACTACGTTTCCCTAAGATGCCGCCAGCGCTACCGCGCTAGCGGAGGAGGATATCGGTATTTGCGTAAACGCATACTCGCGACTCATCGTCGCGTATGTCGAAAACCGCGCGCATATGCCCGTTGGGCTTCACATCGCCGGCGATTCGCAGGCTGGCGCGATACTCCTTGCCGGCCAGGATGGGACGCAGGAATGCCATGTTCAGGTTGCCGAAAATAGTTCCAGGACCGGGAACCTCGGTGCCCAGAATGCGTGAGAGCTCGGCAGCAGCGAGCACGCCGTGCGAGATGCGGCCGGGGAAGCCCGCGGCCTTGGCAGCATCATCATCGAGATGGATCGGATTGACGTCGCCTGAGGCGGCAGCGAAGGCGCCGACCTGATCCTTGCTGAAGAGAAGGCCGCGTTCGTAGACGCTGTGCTTTCCTGAAAGCAGTGCATTGATATGATAGGTATCCCATGCCTCAAACAGATGGAAACCCTCTCGTGCCCATACCTTCTGCACGGCGAAGTTGTTGACCTGGGTGGAAACGCGCATGGACGAGAAACCGCGCGCGGCAAAATCGGCCTGCGTATGCCGGATCAAGTCGCCGTAAATGCCACCACCTGACTCACGTGGGGACACGCCGTAGAGGACGCCTTCGCCGGTAAGGCCATCGGCCGACTCCGAACATGCCGCGAACGCAGCGAGGCGCCCATTACGTTCGCCGATCCACAAAATGCGCCCAGGAGCGAGTGCATGGCCTTCGGCCCACTCTTGGTAGCCGGCGAGGATCCGCACGGGATCGAGCAGTGGGTTGGCGTGGTAATGACTCCTGTAGTGGCGAAACGTCTCAGAAATGAGTTCGCGCAGCGCCTCCATGTCTCCGGGCGCGGCCTTGCGGAACGTCAAGTCGGGGTTGCGCAATGGAGCCGGTGAGTATTTGCGTAGGTCACAGGTGTAATACACCAAGGTATCGGCATGGATCAGCGGTAGCGACCAGCGCGAAATGCCATGGATGCCGTTTGCGGCGCTAGGCACGCGGATGATGGCCAGGTCGCAGTCGTTCTCGAAGATGGCCTTCGCGATAGCCTTGCTGTCGGGTTCAAGCTGCTTGCCGCGGACCACGTCGAGATCGAAGCGCGCCGAGTCCAGCGGCGAAGGCGAAAGTAGATCACCGTCCATCAAGTTCCTCCGGCGCGTTTACTTGTTCGGAAACTAGGTAATAGGGCCTGCGCTTGGCATCGACGAAAAGCCTGCCCAAATACAGGCCGAGTATGCCCAAGCACGATATCACCACGCCTCCTACCAACCAGATGGAGGCGATGATGCTGGTAAAACCGGCGACTTGTGTGTCGCCCTCAAAGAAGCGCAAGAGCGTCCAGCCGACCATGCCAAAGGCGATTGCTGCGAATGCCAAGCCTACCTTGACTACCAGGCGTAACGGCTTATCGGAATAAGAGAGAACGATCTCAAGCGCCAGCCGTAGAAGCTTGCCGAAGTTGTAGCCACTCTCTCCGTCCTTGCGTGCTGTGTGGTTGACTGCGACAAACTCGGTAGCGAATCCCGTCCATTTGACCATCAGCGGAAAGCAGCGGTCGCGCTCGGGCATGCTGTTGACCACGTCGATGACCTTGCGGCTGTAAGCGCCGAAGTTGGCTGTGCTGTGGTCCTGCTTGACGCCGGTGAGCCAAGAGAGCAATCGAAAGAACATCCAAGAGAAAAAGCGCTTTGGGATGCTGTCTTGCCGCGCCGCTCTTTGCGCAAAGACCACATCCACGCCGTTGGCCAAGTGCGATACAAGTAAGGGTATCTCCTCAGGCGGATCCTGGAGGTCGCAATCCATGACCACCACGGTATCGCCGCGAGATTGTTCAATGCCGGCAGCGATCGCATAGTGCTGGCCGAAGTTGCGGGAAAGTCTGACGCCGCGCAGCCACGGACGGCTCTGCGCAAGTTCGACGATGCGAGACCATGAGCCATCCGGGCTGCTATCGTCCACCAGGATAACTTCGAAAGTGTGGTTCGAATGACGCAGCGCCGAGGAAATCCTATCAACCAGCTCCTCCAAGCAGCTTCTGCAGCCGTAGACCGGCGATACGATCGACAGCGAAATCCCATGTCCACCCCAGTCGGCTCGGGCCGATGCTCTTGGCTCGGGGCGTGCTGACGCTGTTGTCATCGTGTCATCCATTGGTGCGGCCGTACACGTCTTCGAGCCGGACAATGTCGTCCTCGCCCAGGTAGCTTCCGGATTGAACCTCGATGAGCTCCAGCGGCAGCTTGCCCGGATTCCTCAGGCGATGGGTTACGCCAAGTGGGATGTAGGTACTCTGATTCTCCGTAAGCAGAATTGTCTCTTCGCCGCGGGTCACTTCCGCCGTTCCGCTGACGACGATCCAGTGTTCGGCGCGGTGGTGGTGCATCTGCAGACTGAGCACTGCGCCGGGTTTCACGGTGATCCGCTTCACCTGAAAGCGTGCACCATTGTCTATGGAATCGTAAGCACCCCAAGGGCGATAGACCTTCCGGTGCGCGGCAGCCTCGCTCCGACCTTCACGCTTGATCCGATTAACCACTTCTTTGATGTCCTGTACGCGATCGCGACGGCCCACCATGACGGCATCGTCGGTTTCGACCACGACAACGTCTTCAAGGCCAACCATCGCAATCAGTCGCGATCCGTAAGCATAGGTATTGCGGCAATCGAGTTCGATGACGTCCCCGTGATGGGCATTGCCTTTGGCGTCCTTGTCGGAAACATCCC
The DNA here is from genome assembly GCF_964252705.1 of Pseudoxanthomonas sp. LjRoot125. Classification (NCBI taxonomy): domain Bacteria; kingdom Pseudomonadati; phylum Pseudomonadota; class Gammaproteobacteria; order Lysobacterales; family Lysobacteraceae; genus Pseudoxanthomonas; species Pseudoxanthomonas sp. LjRoot125. The sequence goes on from NZ_CAXUOY020000002.1 coordinate 6,274, forward strand.
AAAGGGCGGACCAAGAGCCAACGTCGCTCCATCCCGCGTCAAGGGGTACCACGACCGCGTCTTGGGTCTTCTCCATCACTGCATAGTCGATAGAGTTGCTCGGACATTCAGCGAACGCTTCAGGGCTTAGTCGGATGAAATCCTGGTCGACGGATGCCCGCTGCAGTGCCTGCTCGCACGCTGACATCATCGAGGGGTCGAACTTGCGCAACTCGTCCAGATAGCGCGAAGCCTTGAAGAGGAACATACCGCTGTTCCAGAAGTACTCCCCGGATGCAACGTACTCCCGCGCGGTGGCCAGATCGGGCTTCTCGATAAAGCGTTCCACCGCACGCACGCCGTCGCCCGCTTGTGCCTTGACGTAGCCGTAGCCTGTTTCTGGCCCGGACGGGACGATGCCGAAGGTCACCAGCTTATCGGCTTGCGCGGCGGAGGCGCCTATTCCGACGGCGCGCTGAAACGCGCGCTCATCACGGATCTCGTGATCCGAGGGCAGGACAAGTAGCAGGGCATCCTCGCCCGAGCGCAGGGCCTGCAGCGCGGCGATGGCGATCGCTGGCGCAGTGTTGCGGCCCATAGGCTCAAGGATCAAGGCTTCAGGTTCCGCATTCGACTCCCGCAGTTGTTCCGCCGCCATGAACCGGTGCTCTTGATTGGCCACCACGATCGGCTTCCGTCCGGCGATGGGCGCGACGCGCAACCACGTCGCTTGCAGCATCGTGTTGTCGCCAACAAGCGGAAGAAACTGTTTTGGATAGGCCTCGCGCGAGAGCGGCCAGAGACGGCTGCCGGAACCCCCGGACAGGATGACGGGAAGAATGGGGAGCATCGGAGACTGTCCTTGAATCAATGGGATGGGGTCCCGCCGCCGATGAGAGCTGTCAACTCTCTGGTGCGTTCGGCGAGCAAATCGGCATTTCCACGCGTTTCAACGTTGAGTCGCAGCAGCGGTTCAGTGTTCGAACTACGCAGATTGAACCGCCAGTCGCCGAAGTCCGCGCTGACGCCATCTGTGTGGTCCAGCTGAGGATGGAGGGACGCATAGTGATCTAACACGCGTCGGATCTTAGCGGGTACATCTTCGACCCTGAAGTTGATCTCTCCACTGCAGGGGAAGGCGCGCATTCGATCAGCGACCAGCCCCGCCAGAGACTGGCCGGTGACCGACACCAGGCCTGCGATCAGTAGCCAAGGGATCATTCCCGAATCGCAGTAAGCGAAATCTCGGAAATAGTGATGCGCGCTCATCTCTCCACCGTAGATCGCGTCTTCGGCGCGCATGCGTTCCTTGATGAAGGCGTGGCCGGTCTTGCTCATCACAGGCGTGCCGCCGGATGCCAACACCATTTCGACGGTGTTCCAAGTCAAGCGCGGATCGTGAATGATCCGTCCGTGCGGGTTGCCTGCGAGCAGGGCCTGCGCCAGCAAGCCCACGAGGTAATAGCCCTCGATGAAGACGCCCTCGGCATCAAAGAAGAAGCAGCGATCGAAATCACCATCCCAAGCGATACCGAAATCGGCGCCGTGCTGCGTGACGGCGTCTGCCGTAGCGCTTCGGCTGTCGGGTAGGAGGGGATTGGGAATACCATTCGGGAAGCTCCCATCCGGTTCGTGCTGGATGCGGATGAACTCAAACGGCAGGTGCGGCGCCAAGAGGTCGATGATCAGTCCCGCGCCGCCATTGCCTGCGTTCACGACGATCTTCAAGGGCTTCAGCGCGCTGCAGTCTACGTAACCCAGCAGATGTTCGATGTAGGCCGACTTGTCCGGTGCATCGATTCTTCGCGCGCCAGTCAGCGCTGCAGTCTCCTGCGCGCTGGTGGCGAAGTCGCGGATGGCGAACAGGCCGCTGTCCCCGCTGATTGGGCGCGCACCCTTCCGGACCAACTTCATGCCGTTGTAGTCCATGGGGTTGTGGCTGGCCGTCACCATGACGCCGCCGGCAGCATCGCGATGAAATGTCTGGAAATACACTTCTTCCGTACCGCATAGCCCGATATCGATCACATCGCGCCCGGCATGACGGAAGCCGGCTTCCAGCGCTTGCTGCAAAGCGGGGCTGCTGAGGCGGACATCGCGGCCCAGCACGACGGGGCCTGGGTCGAGCAGCGCTGCCATTCCTATTCCGATCCTACGAGCGAGCGCCTCGTTCAGCTCTTCCGGAACGCGACCGCGAATGTCGTAGGCTTTGAAACACTTCTGCGACTGCATGTGATGGCTTCTGATTGACGAGAAACGATCGCTTCACGACGCCGAATCGCGACGAACATGCCCAGCCGGAATAGAATTGGAGCCTTCCCTGCCGCGAATGGTCGAAGCGCTTTCCCGCGCCGCGAAGCGATTCTGGGTGATACTTACTGGGACTGTACGCGATAACCGCTCACGCTGACGCGCGCTGTTTCCGACACAATCACGCGGACTTCGACGTCCGTAGCGTTTGCAGGAACAGTGGCCACGAAGGTCGCCAGCGGCGCACCGGCGGCCGGCGCTCCCGTGATTTCCGCGCTACCCAGCTTGCTGTTGCCCTGGTTGGAGACCATGTCCACGGTCGCATGCGCGCCCTCCGGCAGCGCTTCAACGGTACCGTCGAGGACGACCTGGTAGGTACCAGCATCCAGCGCGGCGTACGGGCCGTAAACCAAGTAGCCGGCCTTGCCGGTGCTGCTGATCTTGCCATCGGCCACGATACCAACACCTGGCTCCGACGGTAGTTCATCCTGGCCAATCACTCGGATGAGCGATGCAGAGGAGGTCACGGGCGCAGGTATTTCAGCGGGCGCAGGAACCGCTGCGGTGGTGTCCGCCGCTGCCGCATCGGCGTCAGCGGATTTGTCCTGGCAACCGACTAGGGTGAGGGTTGCGGCGAGAATGAGCGCGACAGGGGTCTTCATGGGCTGGTCGGTGTGGAGTGAGGGGGGCGGACTGGCATGCGTCAGATCGAGTGGAGGTACAACAAAAGCCACTTAGAGAGCAGCTTGGAGGTCTGGAAGCAGCGTAAACAAATCCCCCACCAGCCCGATATCCGCGATCTCGAAGATCGGCGCTTCGCCGTCCTTGTTGATGGCCACGATGGTGCCGGCGTCCTTGATGCCGGTCAGGTGCTGGATGGCGCCGGAAATGCCGACGGCCACGTAAAGCTCGGGGGCGATGATCTTGCCGGTCTGCCCGACCTGCAGCTCGTTCGGCACGTAGCCGGCGTCCACGGCGGCGCGCGAAGCGCCGACGGCGGCGCCCAGCTTGTCGGCCAGCGCATAGATGACCTTGAAGTTCTCGGCCGATCCCACGCCGCGACCGCCGGAGACGACGCGCTTGGCGCTCTGCAGGTCGGGGCGGTCGGACTTGCCGGCGGCCAGGCCGACGTAGCGGGTGTGCGTGGGCAGGGCAGCGTCCACGCTGGCGGCTTCGACTGTCGCGCTACCGCCCTTGGCGGCTTCCGGCCAGGAAGCAGTGCGCACGGTCGCGACCACGGTCTGGTCGGCCGGGGTTTCAACGGTGATGATCGCGTTGCCGGCGTAGATCGGGCGCTTGAAGGTGTGCGTGCCTTCCACGGCCATCAGGTCGGAGACCTGGTTGACGCCGAGCAGGGCGGCGACGCAGGGCAGCAGGTCCTTGCCGAACGTGGTGGACGGCGCGAACACGTGCGTGTAGCCCGCGGCGAGTTTGGCGATCTGCGGGGCCAGTACCTGGGCGATGGCGTTCGCATTGGCGGCATGGGCGACGGTCAGCACCTTGGCGACGCCGGCGATCTGCGCGGCGTCGGTGGCGATGGCGGTTGGGTCGGCCGCCAGCACGACCACGTCGATGGCGTCGGCGTTCACGGCGGCGGCGGCGCTGACGGTCTTGGCGGTGGAAGCGTTGAGCTTGCCGTCCAGGTGTTCGGCGATTACGAGAACCTTGGCCATTACAGCAACCCCTTCTGCTTGAGTGCGGCGACCAGTTCGGCCGCGTCCTTCACCATGACGCCCTTGCTGCGCTTGGCAGGCGGCGCGTAGTGCGTGGTCTTGTGCGTATCGGCGGATTCGACGCCGAGGTCGGCCAGCTGCAGCGTTTCCAGCGGCTTGCTCTTGGCCTTCATGATGTCGGGCAGCTTGATGAAGCGCGGTTCGTTGAGGCGCAGGTCGGTGGTGACGACCGCGGGCAGGTCGACCTCGAGCGTTTCCAGGCCGGCATCGACCTCGCGGACCACCGTGGCCTTGCCGTCGGCGATGTCGAGCCTGCCGGCGAACGTCGCTTGCGGACGGCCCCACAGCGTGGCCAGCATCTGGCCGGTCTGGTTGGCGTCGTCGTCGATGGCCTGCTTGCCGAGGATCACCAGGTCCGGGGATTCCTTTTCGACCAGCTTCAGCAGGGTGCGGGCGGCGGTCAGCGGCTGGATGGCCTGGTCGGTAACCACGTGGATGGCGCGGTTGGCGCCCATGGCCAAGCCGTTGCGCAGGTGGGCTTGGGCGTCGGCGGGGGCGATGGTGGCGACCACGACTTCCGTGGCGATGCCCTTGTCGCGCAAGCGCAGGGCTTCTTCCAGCGCGATCTCGTCGAAGGGGTTGGGGGACAGCTTGACGCCGTCGGTGACAACGCCGGACCCGTCCGGCTTGACCTGGATGCGGACGTTGTAGTCCACCACGCGCTTGTAAGCGACGAGAATCTTCATCCTGCGGGAATTCCTGTATGCGACGGTGAGGCCCGGCCGCGGCGGCTGGCCGAGGGCAGAACGCCGATTTTAGCCGTCAGGCCCTGTCCATGCGAGCCCGTACGGTGGCGTCTGCAAGCGGATCCGCCAGCAGCGCGGCAAACCGTGCGGCGCTGCCGGGAGCCTGGTCGAAGAACAGCGAGGGTTCGGTCAGTTCCAGCTCGAGCAGGCAGGGATGTCCGTCCGGACCGGGGAGCAGGTCGACGCGTGCATACGCCAGCGGGGCATCCAACTGTCGCAGGCGGGCCGTCGCTGCCAGGATGCGCTCGGCGAGGGCGAGTTCCGACGGCAGGGCATCGCGCGCGGTGATGTCGCCTGCGGCCATGGGGGCCTGTCGCGCCGATTCCCCGGGTGGCAGCTGTGCGCCCTTGCGAAGCGCATGGCTGAACCGTCCGGCGAAATAGACCAGGGCGGTTTCGCCAGCCGCGTCCACCGTGGCCACATAGGGCTGCAGCATGACGCTGCGATCCTGGTCGAGCAGGCGGGCGATATGGTTGCCGGCGGCGAACTGCTGATCGCGACGGTACCGCTGGGTGTCGCGCGCGCCCGCGCTGACCGCAGGCTTGACCACGAACTCCCCACTGTCCGGGAACGCCCCGAGGAAGCGCGCCAGGGCGTCCATCGGTTCGGCGTCCGGCTCCACGAATGACGTCGGCACCGTGGGGATGCCGATCGCGGCCAGGTCGGCCAAGTAATGCTTGTCGGTGTTCCAGCGCACCACGTTCAGCGGGTTCAGCAGCGCGCTCACGCGATCCACCTGTTCTGCCCATGCGAGAAATTCGGGCAGCCGTTCGGTGTAGTCCCAGGGCGAGCGCAGCAGCACCGTGTCGAAGCGTCCCCAATGCACGGTGGGATCGTCCCAGGCCACGGCGCGGGCATGCAGGCCGGCGTCGGCGCAGGCGTCCAGCAGGGGAGCGAGGTCATCGTCATGCCCGGTGGCAGCGACGGCGGTGACGAGGGCGATGGTTCTCATCCCGGAAGTGTACGCGCACGTCCCACAGGGGATTCCCATTGCCCGAAAGTACCTGTGTCGCCTCAGGGCGGCTGGGTAGAATGCGGGCTTTCCTCAATAATGGATCGCGCCATGGCGGGTACACCAGCCTCCGGAGGCAAGCAAAAGCTCTACCCCAGCGCAGCGGCCGCGCTGGAGGGCGTCGTGGCGGACGGGCAGACCCTGGCCGTCGGCGGCTTCGGCCTGTGCGGCATTCCCGAAGCGCTGATCGGCGCGCTCCGGGACAGCGGCGCGAAAGGGCTGACGGCGATCTCCAACAACGCAGGCGTCGACGGCTTTGGCCTGGGCCTGCTGCTGGAGACCCGGCAAATCAAGAAGATGATTTCGTCCTACGTGGGCGAGAACAAGGAATTCGAGCGCCAGTTCCTCTCGGGTGAACTGGAGTTGGAATTCAATCCGCAGGGCACGCTGGCCGAGCGCCTGCGCGCCGGCGGCGCAGGTATCCCCGCGTTCTTCACCCGCACCGGCTACGGCACGGTGGTGGCCGAAGGCAAGGAAACCCGCCAGTTCGGCGAGCACTGGTACGTCATGGAAACCGCGCTGGCCGCCGACGTGTCGCTGGTCAAGGCATGGAAGGCCGACAAGGCCGGCAACCTGGTGTTCCGCAAGACGGCGCGCAACTTCAACCCGGCCTGCGCCATGGCCGGCAAGGTCTGCATCGCCGAGGTCGAGGAGGTGGTGGAAGTCGGCCAGATCGATCCCGACCACGTCCATCTGCCCGGCATCTACGTGGACCGCATCGTCCATAACCCGACCCCCGAGAAGCGCATCGAGCAGCGCACCGTCCGCCAAGGAGACAAGTGATGCCCTGGACCCGCGATGAGATGGCGCAGCGCGCCGCGCGCGAACTGACCGATGGCGCGTATGTGAACCTGGGCATCGGCCTGCCGACGCTGGTCGCCAATCACATTCCCGCCGGCGTGGACGTCTGGCTGCAGTCCGAGAATGGCCTGCTCGGGATCGGCCCGTTCCCGAAAGAGGACGAAGTCGACGCCGACCTCATCAATGCCGGCAAGCAGACCGTCACCGCCCGCGCGGGTGCCAGCTACTTTGGCAGCCACGACTCCTTCGCCATGATCCGCGGCGGCCACATCGACCTGGCGGTGCTGGGTGCCATGCAGGTCACCGACAAGGGCGACCTGGCGAACTGGATGGTCCCGGGAAAGATGGTCAAGGGCATGGGCGGCGCCATGGACCTGGTCGCCGGCGTCAAGCGCATCGTCGTGCTGATGGAGCACGTGGCCAAGGATGGCAGCCACAAGATCCTGCCGCAGTGCGACCTGCCCCTCACCGGCGTGGGCGTGGTCGACCGGATCATCACCGATCTGGCGGTGTTCGACGTGACCCCGCAGGGCCTGGTGCTGGTTGAGGCGGCGGATGGTGTGACGGAGGCCGAACTGCAGGCCAAGACAGGCGTCACTTTCTCCGCCACAGTTTGACCGACTGCCTGAGCGTTGCGTGACGCACGTCAATTCCCGGTTCGTCACGGGGCCTGGACGCTTCTGACTTTCAGCTGTACGTCCTGCTGCCGATAAACAGCCAAGTAGACCGACTTGGCTGTTTTCATTTCCTCGGCCTGGGATATAGTGTCGTTTCAGGGGCTCCAACTGTTTTTTCTTGAGGGTACGTATGAAACTCCGCATTGGCGCTTGCGCCTTGGTATTGGCTTTGGCCGGGTGCAGTGGAGAAAGCCCCGATTCAGGGGTTGCAGGGATGCGGGGTGTCGCAGCGAGCAAGGCGACCGGCAAGCTGCCCATGGCGTTGCCGCTGGCCCGCGCAATTGGCGCATCCATCGCCAACGCTCCCGACAGGGGTGCACTGCTGTCCTATCCCAACAAGGCGACGCCTGCCAAGCAGGAAGGCGCCTATACGTGGTACCCGACCTCGATCAGTGAGGCGCACGCATTCAAGGGCATCGCCGACGGCGAAATGACCGTCCCGGCCCCGGACGGGAGCCAGGTGAAGCTGCGCTACGAGCGCCACGTGGAAGAGATCGATGGCAACTGGACGTGGATCGGCCGTGTGGTCGGCGGCGACCAGATGCAGGAAGCCATCATCACCTTCGGCGAGAAGGCGGTCTTCGGTTCCATTCCCCAGGCCAACGGCAAGCCGGCGCTGAGCCTGCAGACGCGCAACGGCACCGTATTCGCTGTCCAGACCGACCCGTCCAAGGTCGTCTCGGCCACGAAGGGCCATGTTGACGTCATGGTGCCGGAAGCGGCGGCGCTCCGTTCCTCGATGGGCGCAGCGGTGTCGCAGTCGGCGCAGGTGAGCCAAGGTGCGACCGCCGTCGCGCAGGGAGCGCCCCAGACGGCCGCAAACACGATCGACGTCGCCATCGGCTATACGCCCGAGTTCGCTACCGCCAATGGCGGCGCATCGGGCGCGGCGACGCGCCTGATCTATCTGATCCAGGTGGGCAACCAGGCGTTCGTCAACAGCGACATCAACGGCTACCTGCGCATCGTCAATGCGGTGCAGGTCAGCTACACCAACACCAACACCAACCAGACGGCGCTGTCCGAGCTGACGGGCAGCAATGGCCAGTCCGCGGTGACGGTCCCCGCGAGTCTTGCCCCGCTGCGGACTGCGCGCGACCAGTACGGCGCCGACATTGCCGTGTTGGTCCGCAAGTTCAACACTCCCGAGAACGAGGGCTGCGGTATCGCGTGGCTGAATGGCGCGAACCAGACGGCGATCACGGCCGCGGACGCCTCGTGGGGCTACGCCGTCATCAGCGACGGTTACGACCAGGGCACGGACGGGAAGACCTACTATTGCGCGGACGAAACACTGGTCCATGAGGCCGCGCACCTGATGGGTTCGGCACATGATCGTGCCAACTCGTTGAACTCTTCCAATGGCTTGCTGTATGGCCGTTACCCGTACTCCTTCGGTTACAAGACCGCCGCGAATGCTGGCAACTTCTACACCGTGATGGCGTATGGCGATACCGGTCAGCTCGCGCACCGCATCTTCTCTACCCCCTTAAAGAGTACCTGTGGCGCCAGTGCTAATCTGGCGTGCGGCGTGGCGAATAGCGAAGACAATGCGCGCAGCCTGAACCAGACAATCCCGATCGTCGCGCAATTCCGAGCCACGATTGTCCCCTTCACTGGCGGACTCAAAAATGACGCGAACGGAGACGGTCGCTCCGATCTCTTCTGGCACAGCACTACCGCGCAGTATCAGCAGACCTGGCTGATGAATGGGACGAGTTGGTCCTACGGGACTGCAAATGCGGTGAGCAGCGCCTACCGCGTCGGAGGGGTGGGTGATTTCAACGGCGATGGCTTGGCAGACGTGCTGTGGTACGACCAGGCGAAAACCTCTCTCTACGCGTGGCTGTCTGGTTCCACGGGTCAGTACTCCATCGTATTCCTGCGTAGCTACCCTGCGGGTTGGGACATCGCGGGTATCGAGGATGCCAACGGTGACGGGCGCTCGGATATCTTCTGGCATAACCCGACGGCGGGTGCGCTCGAGTATTGGCTGATGAACGGCTCTGCCTGGACTTACGGCGGGGCACGTTCGATCTCGAACATCTACCGTGTGTCGGCGATTGCGGATATCAACGGCGATAGCTACGCGGACATCGTCTGGCGCGACAGTGGCAACACGCAGCTCTGGGCGTGGATGGGTTCTTCGACTGGCGTTTTCGCGGCTCCCGTCCTACTGCGAAGCTACCCCCAAGGGTGGCAGGTGGTGGGCGCGGCCGATGTGAACAACGACGGTCGCGATGATCTTTTCTGGCACAACGCGACCACGGGCTCACTGGAATATTGGCTGATGAATGGCACGACGTGGACGTACGGCGGAGCTCGACCTGTTCCGACGAAATACGTGGTCGCGGCGCTCGGCGATTACAACGGCGACGGGTATGCGGACGTCATTTGGCGCGATAACGCCAAGACCGAGCTCTGGATTTGGCAGGGGCAGCAGAGTGGCGTGTTCACTTCCATCCAGCTTCCATTCCCTGGTGGATATCCCGCGGGTTGGGATATCGTCAAATAAGGTGTGACACGACATGCGTGAAAAAGCGCCGCGGGGGACCGCGGCGTTTTTTTTTGCGCGAGCTGGCGCAAGACTGTTGCTGGGACCCAAGAGGGGGATTTCTGGAGGCCACGGTTGCAGGGGCGGCTTCCGGGACGCGCCTCTCGATATCCCTTCTCCTACACCACCTTGTAGCCAGCGCCTCGAACGACTGCTGCGAACAGTCGCTCGACGGCATGTGCAGTGGTCCCGTCAATTTGCCCAGCCTCGGCTTCAAATTCTGACGGAACCAGGTCGCTTTCGATAAGGGGTGCCAATGAAGGAAGGCGGACCCAGAACATGCTGCCCGCCGCGAAGTGCGCATCGTAGTTAGAAATATCGACGCCGATGCGGATCGCCAGATCATTTGTTGCACGATCATTGCCGCCCATGCGGGCCTTAAGAGGCAAGAGGCTGTCTTCGGGTGCGATCATGCCCATGATCGGGTCGGCCCGCATGCGTGAGATGGCGCTGGCATAGGCGCCGTCGTCAATCAGGCTGCGAAGGAGACTCTCTCTCCACAGGTCGCCGTTGGAGAGATGCGGTGACCGTTTGGTATGTAGCTTGAGTACGAGATCCTCGCCTTCCAGCAAGAGACGGGATGCGGTCTTCAGAAAAGGAAGGATGTCGCGCCCACGATTTTCATGAAGATGCAGTTCGGCGGTAAGCGAAGCGTGTTCGATGACTTGCCTGACCTCTGCTTCGAGGTGATGGGCCGTCGTGACAACGAGCCGGCATCGGGGCGCGACGTTGGCGAGCCTCTCTAATATGTCTGCCAGTATCGATGGATACCATGCGTGGATCACAACGCAGGGCCGTTGCATCTTCCGGGCTTCTTCCTTCAGCCGTAGACTTTCGCGTGTTGCATGAAGCCACGCGTGACCCCAACGGAGGTCCGGCTCAAGCACCGCGCCTTCTGCCCACTCATTCCACGCGTTGATGAATATTGGCGGCTGAATCGCGTCGCTGGACGCACATCTCGTGAGTGCATGGCTGAGCCATCGGCCGTAGCCGTAAGGCGTAGCGCCAATGTATGCAACCCCTGAGCCAGGTCTCCTCCCTTGATTGTCCCAGGAAGGATTGATGCCCGGGTAGCGGGTATACCGCTGGCTCGGTCTTTCCATGAACGAATCTGCCATGGCCCTCCAGCTTTTCACTGAACCCGAGAATGCCGGATTAAGTAGCGACAATTGATCTGTTACAGCAGGGACGCCGCTGGAGTTAGGCGGAAATTCGATGGCAGAATCCAATCCGAAAGACGCAGGCGCTACATTGTCGAAGCTCTGTACGTATGCAAGTTCTATTGCACCCACGCCGTTCTCGAGACACCAGTTACGCCATCTCTCGGCGGTGGCTAGCATGTCGGGAAGCAGGCCCGGCCGGTAGATCACCAGGAGTGGGCGCCCATCCACCCGCAGATAACGCGGATCCCGCATGTACTCCGCCACGTACTCGATGAACGCGATATCGTCCTCGGGGGAGTGCTGCTGGTCGATCAGGATTTCATTGCCGCGGCCATCCCAGGTGCGGGTCCACTTCTCGTTCGCCCAGCACAGGCAGAACTTCAGGTCGATGGTCTTGTCGTTGAGCCAGTTGCGCAGCGGTGTTTCCAGTAGCGTCTTGCCGCCGAACCAGTAGAAGTAGAAGCAGAATGCGCTGATGCCGTACTCGCGTGCCAGGCGTGCCTGCTCGTGCATCACCTCGACATTGCGCAGATCGTAGAACCCGAGATCGCCGGGGAGTTTGGGCTGGTAGTGGCCCTCGAACTGGGGCAGGGCGCGGGTGACGTTGCGCCATTCGGTGAAGCCCTTGCCCCACCATGCGTCGTTCTCGGGAATGGTGTGGAACTGCGGCAGATAAAACGCGACCAGCGTGGCAGGCAAGGGATCCGGCAGTTCGCCCTTCTCGTAGGCCACGTAACCGATGGCGCGCTCATCCGAGCGGACATAGGGCCTGCGCGGCTGGGCGCCACTTTGCGCTTTGCCCTTCGGGCCTTCCGGGACCCAATCGCCGCGCGTGTCGAGGAAGCGCTGCCGCAACCGGTCACGCGTCGCTTCCGGCATCGGCGTGAGACGGAACGCGGCCCGCAGTGCGTAGAACAGGGTGGTGCGCACGCGGCGTGACAGGGGATTCGCCACAGGCTTCCTAGAGGTTCTGGTAGTTCGGCCCCGAACCGCCTTCCGGCGTCACCCAGTCGATGATCTGGTAGGGGTCCTTGATGTCGCAGGTCTTGCAGTGCACGCAATTGGCGGCGTTGATCTGCAGGCGCTTGCCGTCGCCGTCATCGACGATTTCGTAGACCCCGGCAGGGCAGAAGCGCGTGCAGGGGTTGTCGTACTCGGTGGCACAACGGCTGACGCACACCGACGTGTCGTGCACGCGCAGGTGCACGGGCTGGTCTTCGTCGTGTTCGGTGGCGGCGAAGTAGACGCCCTGCAGGCGATCGCGTGGCGCCAGCGAACGGTCCACGTAGTCGCGCTTGGGTTCTTCGTGTTCGCCGACCTTATCGAGCGAGGACCAGTCGGGCTTCACCTTCAGCGTCCACGGCGAGAGGCCGCCGGTGATGGTTTCCCAGGCCGCGTTGGCCATGCCGAACCACAGGCCCTTCTTGAAGCCCGGCTTGATGTTGCGCACGGACTTCAGCTCGGCCATCGCCTCGGAATCGCGCAGCTTCGCGTCGAACCCTTCCGGCGCCAACTGCGAGGCCACCAGATGTTCGGCCGCCAGCATGCCGCTGCGGATCGCCTGGTGCGTGCCCTTGATCTTCGGCACGTTGAGCAGGCCCGCGGTGTCGCCGATCAACAATGCGCCCGGCATCTCGACCTTCGGCAGCGATTGCCAGCCGCCGGTGACGATGGCGCGCGCGCCGGCGGACAGGATGCTGCCGCCTTCCAGGACCGGTTTGATCAGCGGGTGGTTCTTCCATTGCTGGAAGGCCTCCCACGGTTTGTATTCCGGATCCTTGTAGTCCAGCCCGCTGACGTAGCCCAGTGCGATCTGGTTGTTGTCCAGGTGGTACAGGAAGCTGCCGCCGTAAATGTCGTTGCTGGCCGGCCAGCCCAGGGTGTGCACGATCTTGCCCGGCGTGACGCGCCCTTCCGGCACCTGCCAGAGTTCCTTGATGCCGATCGAATACGCCTGCGGATCGCTGTCCTTGTCCAGGGCGAAGCGCTTCACCAGCCGCTTGGTCAGATGGCCGCGCGCGCCCTCGGCCAGCACGGTGACTTTGGCACGGATGTCGATGCCCTGCGTGTAGCCGGGCTTGTGGCTGCCATCCTTCGCGATGCCCATGTCGCCGATGCGCACGCCAAGGACCTTGCCGTCGTCATCGTGCAGCGTTTCGGATGCGGCGAAGCCCGGGTAAATCTCCACGCCCAGCGCTTCGGCCTGCGGCGCCAGCCAAGCGCACAGCGCGCCCAGCGATACGATGAAGTTGCCATGGTTGCGCATGCCCGGCGGCACCATGGGGAACTTGCGGCCGCCGTCCTTGCTGAAGTACCAGAACTCATCGTCCGCGGCCGGCACGCAGATCGGCGGCGGGTTGTCGCGCCAGCCGGGCAGCAGCGCGTCGAGTGGCTGGGGTTCGATCACGGCGCCGGACAGGATGTGCGCACCGATGGTGCTCGCCTTCTCGATCACGCAGACCGAGATGTCGGGGTTCAGCTGTTTCAGCCGGATCGCGAAGGCTAGGCCCGCGGGGCCTGCGCCGACGGTCACGACGTCGTATTCCATTACATCGCGTTCGACATCGGACATCGGTGCGGCTCCGGCATGGCATTAGGCTGCCGGTATTTTCGGCGTTTGCGCGGGAGGGGGCAAATCCGCGAGCATCGCCGGCATGACCATACCCTTGCCGCTGCCTGCGGATGGCATCGCCGCAGGGCTACCCGGCGCCACCTTGCGGTTCCAGCCCGCCTGGCTGGCGGGGGATGCCGCGGATGGCCTGTTCGAAGCGCTGACCGATGCCTTGCCGTGGAGCGTGCACCGCATCCGGCTATTCGGACGCGACGTGGATTCGCCCCGGCTCAGCGCGTGGATCGGCGACGCGGACGCGGTGTATCGCTACTCGGGCACGGCCTTCACGCCACTCGCCTGGACGGAGGCATTGTCCGCGTTACGGCTGCGGTTGCAGGCCGAGTTGGGCGTGCCGTTCAACAGCGTGCTGGCGAATCTCTACCGCGACGGGCGCGACGCGATGGGCTGGCACAGCGACGACGAACCGGAACTGGGGCCGCAACCGGTCATCGCGTCGGTCAGCCTGGGGGCGCCACGGCGGTTCCTGCTGAAACACCGGAAGGAGCCGACGCTGCGCGGGGCGATCGAGTTGCCGCACGGGAGCCTGCTGGTGATGTCGGGCGATACCCAGCGCCTCTATCGGCACGCCCTGCCGCGTACGGCGCGGCCGCTGGGGCCGCGGATCAACCTGACGTTCCGCTACGTGGATCCTGCTCGACGCCGCTGACGTTTCAGCGGCGCAGGGGCGCGTCGTCCCGGCCCGCCACCAACAACCAACCTACCAGGTCCGCGGTGGCGGCGGTCAGCGCGCCATCGAACGCCTGCGCCACCTGGGCCACCTCGACGGATGTGGCCGGCTGCTGCTGGAGGAAGGTGCGCGATGCCACCACGCGTTGGTCGCGACTGCTGACGAGCTTGGCGTTGATCTCCACCACCGCCGACGGCAGGGCGGCGCCGGCGTAATCGGCTTCGAAGCGGCGCACATCCATCACCAGCTTGTAGTCGCCGAGGATGCCGGCGTCGGCGCTGGCCACGGCGGGGATGCGGCCGGAATCCTCCAGCGTGCGCTGTACCGCGTCCTGCACCAATTCGGTCGCCGGTTGCGCCCACGACACGCCGCGGTAGACCTGCAACTCGCCGGGCGCGGGGCGCACCGAGATGCGCGGACTGTCGACCACGCGCGCGGCGGTGGGCTTGGCGATCACCAGGGACCAGCCGACCGTCGGCCATTCGGCCCGCGCGGGTACGCGGATGTCGGGTGCGTAGATCGTCACCGGGTCGCGCTGTTCGCTGCCGAGGATCGAGCAGCCGGCCAGCGCGAACGCCGCCAGGGAAGCACACAGGGAGATGCGCAGCGCTTTCATTTCGGTTCGAACTCCTTGGGTGCGTCGCGGCCCAGCAGGTAGCGCGCGGGATTGCCTTCGAGGCGGTCGCTGACGCGGCGCAGGTCGCGCACCAGTCCGCGCAGTTCGGTGAGCGTCGGGCCCAATTGGCCCAGTCCGTCGTTGGCGAAGCTGTTGATGGCCGCGCGGTTCTCGCCAATGATCGCGTCGGCGTTGCCGGCGGCGGAGTCCAGCTTGCCCAGCGTGCTTTCCAGCTTGGCCAGGATGTCGGGCAGCTCGCGTACCAGGTTCTGGTCCAGGCGCTCGATGGTGCCGTTGGTGGTGGTCAGCGTCTTGTCGAGGTTCTGCGCGGCGTCGCGCGCGCTGACGATCAGCGACTCCAGCCCGTCTTCGCGGCTGGCCAGCGAGTTGCTCATCGATTCCAGGTTCTCGAGCGTGGCGGTGATGCTGGCGACGTTCTTGTCGCTGAGCACCTGGTCGAGCCGCTCGACGATCCGGTTGGCGGTGTCGGTGATGTTCTGCAGCGCAGAGGGCGCTGTCTGGATCACCGGCGCTTCGCGCGTGTCCACGGTGGTCAACGCCGGCGCCTGCGGCGTGCCGCCGCTCAGTTGGATGATGGTGGGGCCGGTCAGGCTGGTGATGGCCAGCTTGGCGCGGGTATCGGTCTTCACCGGCGTGTACGACTCCACGCGGATGCGCGCGATCACCTGGCGCGGGTCGTTGGGCGCCAGCGACAACTTGGTGATCGAGCCCACTGCGATGCCGTTGTACTGCACCGGGCTGCCGACCGACAGGCCGGTGACGGCCTCGCGGAACACCACCTGGTACTCCTGCCAGGTGCGTTCGGACGAATACTTGGCCGCCCACAGCCCGAACAGCAGCAGCGCGGCCGCGATGATCAGCGTGAAGGCGCCGATGAGCACGTAGTTGGCACGGGTTTCCATCGATCAGACCGCCGTTTGCGTGTGGGGTGGCCGGTAGGCCGATTGTCCGTCGCGCGCGGCGCGTGCGCGCGGACCATGGAAATATTCCTGCACCCAGGGATGGTCGAAGCGTTCGACCTCGCTGAGCGGCGCCACGGTGACGACCTGCTGGTCGGCCAGCACAGCGACGCGGTCGCAGATCGCGTACAGCGTATCCAGATCATGGGTGATCAGGAACACCGTCAGTCCCAGCGCTTCCTGCAACGTCTTGATCAGCCGGTCGAACGCGGCCGCGCCGATGGGGTCCAGGCCGGCGGTGGGTTCGTCGAGGAAGAGCAGGGGCGGGTCCAGTGCGAGCGCGCGCGCCAGTCCTGCGCGCTTGCGCATGCCGCCCGACAACTGCGAAGGCAACTTGTTGAGCGCATCGGCAGGCAGGCCCGCGAGCTTGACCTTGAGCAGCGCCAGTTCGTAACGCCAGCTGTCGGGCAGTTCGGGATGATGCTCCTTCAACGGCACCTGCACGTTCTCGCCCACGGTCAGCGAGGAGAACAGCGCGCCGTCCTGGAACAGTACGCCGGTGTTGCGCTCGATGTGCTGGCGCGCGGCAGGGTCTTCGGAGCGTGCATCCTCGCCGAGCACCGTGATCTGCCCTTCATCGGGCTGGCGCAGGCCGAGGATCGAACGCATCAGCACCGATTTGCCGGTGCCCGAGCCGCCGACCACGCCGAGGATCTCGCCCCGGCGCACATCCAGGTCCAGGGCTTCGTGCACGGTCTGTTCGCCGAAGCGGTTGACCAGGCCACGCACGCGGATGATGGGACTGTCGTCGGTCATCGCCTCACCAGTCCATGTGCATGAACCACAACGCGGCGAGCGCGTCGATGATGATGACGAGCGAAATGGTCTGCACGACGCTGGAGGTGGTGCGTTCGCCCACCGATTGCGCGGTGCCTTCCACGCGCAGGCCCTCCAGGCAACCGATCAGGCCGATCACCAACGCGAACACCGGCGCCTTGGACAGGCCCACGAGGAAGTGCTTCACCTCGATGGTGTCGTGCATGCGCGCGATGTACATCTGCGGCGGAATGCCCAGGTCGAACGCGCCGACGGTGACGCCACCGGCCAGGCCCGCCATCATCGAGATGAAGGTCAGCAGCGGCAGCATGACGAGTAGGGCGAGCAGGCGCGGAATGACCAGCAGGTCGATCGGGTCCAGGCCGAGCGTGCGGATCGCGTCGATTTCCTCGCGGCTCTTCATCGCGCCGATCTGCGCGGTGAACGCGGAGGCGGTGCGGCCCGCCAGCACGATGGCGGTCATCAACACGGCGAACTCGCGCAGGAACGCGATGCTCACCAGTTCCACCACGTAGATTTCCGCGCCGAAGTCGCGCAGTACCGTGGAGCCGAGGAACGCGATCACCGCGCCCACCATGTACGACAGCAGGATCACCAGCGGCACGGCGTCCAGGCCGACGGCCTCCATGTGCGCCACGGTGGCCGTGGGGCGGAAGCGGCGCGGTTCCTTCACCATGCGCACCAGCTTGACCAGGTTCTCGCCGGTGAAGCTCAGCAGGGCGACGATCTCCTGCTTGTTCTCGTGCACGCGATAGCCCAGGCGCGACAGCGCGGCGAGCACGCCGTAGTCGCGCTTGCGCGGCGGGCGGTCATCGGCGACATCCTCGATGGTGCTGACCAGCGCCTGGTGGTCCTGGCGGAAGGCGATGTCGGACAGTTCCATGCCGCGGCGCTTGGCGAAGCGCAGCAGCTGCAGCACGCCGGCCGAATCGATGCGGTCGATGGCCGTCGCGTCGATGCGCGTCACCGCCTCGGGGAGGCCGCGCAATTCCTCGGCCACGACCAGCGCGCTCGAAAGCGTCCAGTCGCCGCCCAGCCGCACCTGGCCAGGCTCGGCGGGGTCGGCTTCGCAGTGCGGGCGGGCAAGGGTGGGGGTCATGGCATCGCTCGGCCAAGGAGCATACAGGCTATCCCGCTGAACGTGAGGACCACGCCGATGAACGCCCGCTTGCCCAGCGGCTCGCGCAACCACAGCGCCGCAAGCACCACCAGGAATACCGAAGCGGACTCGTTGAGGATCGCCGCGACCGAGGCCGAGGTGAACTTATAGCCGCCCAGCCATAACACCATGGACAGTCCCTGGCCGATCAGCGCGGCCAGCAGCAGGCGACGCCACGGGACATCCGCCGCGACGAAGCGCATGCGCGCGCGCATCGCGGGCAGGGTGGCGACCACCAGCAGGCCGACGACGGCGCCGGCCAGTCGCAGCAGGGTCACCCACAACAATGGTTGCGTTTCGAGCGTGCGCTTCACCATCACGATGGCGATGGCCATCAGCGCGATCGCAGAGAGTCCGATCATGATGCCGCGCGCCGTGTGCTGCGGATGGGTCTTCCATTCGCCCGGCGGTCGACTGACCAGCAGGACGCCCAGGCCCACCAGAGCGAAGCCGACCCATTGTCCGGCGCCGAGGCGTTCATCCAGGAACACGAATCCGAGCAGCAGTACCAGTGGGCTGTAGAGATTGCCGATCACGCCCATCCGGCCCGCGCCCAGTTCGTTGAGGGCGCGGAAATACAGCGTGTCCGCCAGCGCGATGCCGATCACGCCGCTGGCGACGACGATGGCGAGTTCGGCGGCCGGCAACGTGGGCCAGGCGTCGGCATGGACCACCAGCGCCACCGGCGCGAGCACCGCCAGCACCAGTCCGTTCTTGAGCAGGTTGAGCGAGAGCGGCGGCAGGTGCGCACCCAGCTGGCGCGCCAGGATCACGCCCACCGCCCACGTCGCTGCGCTGCCCAGCGCCATGGCTTCGCCGATACCCACCCGTCCCCCTGCCTGTCGTCGAGCTGCGTAGTGTAAGAGGGCCTCGATGAAGGCGACGACCCGCCGCTTCGGCGATACTGTGCCGATGCCTGACGAGACGCTCACCACTGCCACCTACGCCCAGCGGATCGCCTTCGTCTGCGAGATCGCGGGGCGCCTGCACAGCTACGGCACGACGGCGCAGCGCCTGGAGGGCACGGTCGTCGGCCTGTCCCAGCGACTGGGGCTGGATTGCGAACCGTGGTCGAATCCCACCGGGCTGATCCTGAGTTTCAGCGACCCGGCGCGGCCGCTCGGCGCCAGCGACAGCACCCGGGTGATCCGGCTCGCACCCGGCGAAACCGACCTGCACAAACTGAGTGAAGCCGACCGCATCGCCGATGCCGTGTCCGCCGGGGAGATGAGCATCGCCCAGGGCCACACCGCGCTGCGGGCGCTGGATCGCGCGCGCAGCGTGCGCTGGCGAGCGATGCAGATCTTCGCCTCCGGCCTGGCGGCGGCGGCCGTCGCCGGCCTGTGGCGGCTGCCATGGCTCGACATGGCGACCGCGGGACTGATCGGCGTGATCATCGGCGTGCTCGGCGAATTGATCGCGCGCCGTCCGCAGATGAAGGAAGCCAGCGATGCGATTTCGGCGCTGGTGGCGGGCTTCGTCGCGATCCTGATCGCGAATTTCATCGCGCCGCTGAACCTCAACACGGTGATCATCGCCTCGCTGATCGTGCTGCTGCCCGGCATGGCGCTGACCAATGCGGTGAACGAGCTCACCAGCCAGCACCTGGTCTCGGGCGTGGCCCGTTTTGCGGGCGCGCTGGCCACCGTGCTGAAGCTCACCGTCGGCAGCATGATCGCCGTGACGCTGGCCCAGCTGTTGGGGCTGTATCCGGAGGTGCGCGCCTTGCGTCCGCAACCGGAGTGGGTCGAATGGGCTTCGATGGTGGTGGCGGCCTACGCCTTCGCGGTGCTGTTCAAGGCGCACCGGCGCGACTACTTCTGGGTGATGGCGGCCGCCATCGCCGGCTACAGCATTTCGCGGTATGCGGGCGCGGCCTGGGGCAGCCCGGTGGGCATCTTCCTGTCCGCGCTGACGCTCACGGCCGCGGGCAATGCGTTCGCACGCTGGGCCAACCGGCCGGGCGCGCTGATCCGCGTGCCGGGCATCCTGATGCTGGTGCCGGGCAGCACCAGCCTGCGCGGCCTGCTCACGCTGGTGCAGCAGCAGGACGTGGGCGTCGGGCAATCCGCGCTGTTGGCCGTCACCAACGTGGTGATGGCGCTGATTGCGGGGCTGCTGTTCGGCAACCTGCTGATCTCCTCGCGCAAGAACCTCTGACGCGATCCACGCAAACGAAAAACGGGAGGCCAAGCCTCCCGTTCGTATTCGCTTCCAGTGCCGCTTACTTCTTCTTGATGAGGAAGTCTTCGGCCTTCTTGCCCTTGGCGATCAGGGCGGCCATCCAGCGTGGGTGCTTGCCGCGGCCGGTCCAGGTTTCCTTGGGGTTGGCCGGGTTGCGGTACTTCGGTGCCACCTTGCCCAGCTTGCGGCCGGCGCGTGAGGCGGCAGGCTTCGCGGGCGCCTTCGTGGTCGCGCGTCCGGAAGCGCCGAACAGTTCCTCCAGCGTGTAGCCCTCGGCCTTCGCGAACTTGGTGATCTTGCCGCGCACTGTGGCGATGGGCGTGCGCTTGGCCAGCTTGGTCTGTTGTTCCTTGGCCTTGGCGATCAGGGCGCCAAGTTCCTTGGCGGACAGGTTACGCAGGTCGATCGACATCAACTATCTCCAATCAGGAAGGGAAGGCCCGTCCATGGCGGTCGCCCGATCATAAGCGAGCGGGCGAGCGCGGTTCAAACCGCGCCGCCGCCGATGCTTACCCGCGCAGGCGGGCGAGCAGTTCGTCGCGTCCGATGTTCTCCGCGTCGGTCGCACGGCGTGCGCGGTACTCGAACGTGCCTGCCGCGAGGCCACGTTCGGACACCACCACGCGATGCGGGATGCCGATCAGCTCGATGTCGGCGAACATCGCACCGGGGCGCAGGCCACGGTCGTCGAGGACGGCTTCGATGCCGCTCGCCTGCAGGTCCGTCAAGAGTTGCTCGGCCGCCGTGTTCACTGCGGCGTCGTTCTTCGGATTGATCACGCAGACGGCCACGGCCCAAGGCGCCATCGGCACGGGCCAGATGATGCCGTTGGCGTCGTGGTTCTGCTCGATCGCGGCGGCGACGATGCGCGACACGCCGATGCCATAGCAGCCCATGGCGGGCGCGGCGGCCTTGCCGGCATCGTCCAGCACGGTGAACTTCATCGCTTCGCTGTACTTGCGGCCGAGCTGGAACACGTGGCCGACTTCAATGCCGCGCACGAGGCGGATCTCGCCGCCATCGGCAGCCTTGTCGCCTTCCACCACGTTGCGGATATCGGCGACGGTTTCCGGTTCGCCCAGGTCGCGGCCCCAGTTGACGCCTGCCAAGTGGTAGCCGGCTTCGTTCGCGCCGACGACGAAGTCCGCCATCGCGGCGACGTCGCGATCGGCCACCACGCGGATCGCCTGGCGTGCGTTCACCGGGCCGAGGAAGCCGGGCTCGCTGCCGAGGTGGGCGGCGATCTCCGCCTCGCTGGCCATGCGGTACTCGGCCAGGCCGGCGACCTTGCCCAGCTTGATCTCGTTGACGGCGTGGTCACCGCGCACCAGCGCCAGCACGAAGCCGTCGTCGGTCATCACCGCGATCGACTTCACCGTCCGCTGCAGCGGGATGCCGAGCAGCGCGGCGACGTCCTCGCAGGTCTTCTGCGTGGGCGTGGCGACCTTGTTCATCGTTTCCGATGCGGCCGCGCGCGGGCCGGGCTCCGCGGCCTGCGCCTTCTCGACGTTCGCCGCGTAGTCCGAGCCGGTGGAGAACGCGATGGAATCTTCGCCGGACTCTGCCAGCACGTGGAATTCCTGCGACGCGTCGCCGCCGATGGCACCGCTGTCCGCCTGCACGGCGCGGAAATCCAGGCCCAAACGGGTGAAGATGCGCGTGTACGCCGCATGCATGTTGCGGTACTCGCGCACCAGGTCCTCGTCGGTGATGTGGAAGGAGTACGCGTCCTTCATCACGAACTCGCGCGCACGCATCACGCCGAAGCGCGGGCGGATCTCGTCGCGGAACTTGGTCTGTATCTGGTAGAAATTGACCGGCAGCTGCTTGTAGCTCGACAGTTCCTGGCGCGCGAAGTCGGTGACCGCTTCCTCCGCCGTCGGGCTGTAGCAGAAGTGCTGTTCCTTGCGATCGGTGATCTTGAGCAACTGGCCGCCGAACTTCTCCCACCGCCCGGTCTCCTCCCACAGCTCGCGCGGCTGGATGGTCGGCATGATCATCTCGATCGCGCCCGCGCGGTCCATTTCCTCGCGCACGACGGTCTCCACCTTGCGCAGCACGCGCAGGCCCAACGGCGACCAGGTGTACAGGCCGGCGGCCAGCTTGCGGATCATGCCGGCGCGCAGCATCAGCTGGTGGCTGACCAGTTCGGCGTCGGCCGGGGTTTCCTTGGTGGTGCGGAGGTGGAACTGCGACAGGCGCATCGGCATCGGCGTTCAGGGGGACGAATCGCCTATTTTGCCAGCCTTGGCCGCGTGCGGGGCGCTATTCGTGTGTGTCCGTGCCGTCGCCGCTCACCCGGATGCCGGCGGGCGTGTCGCGCTCGATGCGCTCGTAACGCCGGCCCTTCGGTGGTTGTTCGGTGATCTGGAGGACGCCTGCGTCGTCACGCCAGCGGTGCAGCGAAGGGCGCGCTTCCACGGGAGCGCACCCTTGCCTCCCACCTCACGCAGGGCCTCGGATCCGTCGGCTTCATCCCGCGACAGCCACCAGGCCACGCCCCCGCCCACGGCCAGGCCCGCCACGATGGCCAGCCAGGCCCGCATGCAGGCTCAACCGCCGGCGGGCTTGCAGTACGCCTGGACACCTGCCTCGGCGAGCGCACGCTGGGTGGCGCGGCCGGCATCATCCAGCGTGGTGTCGGGCTTGCCGTCCCCGTCCGTGTCCTGTTGCACGGGCGCCTTGTTGCCCAGCACTTCCAGGTTCCGGCGCGCGGTGGCGCACTGCGGGTTCTCCACCGGCTTGCCGGCAGGTTGCGTTTCGCTGGTCGGCGCGCCGTACTGGTTGATGCGGCGGTTCTGGACCTGCTGGCTGGGCGGCGGCGTGTCCGAATAGTGGGTGACGCCGTTCTTGTCCTTCCACTGGTAGACCTGCTGGGCCTTCGTGGTGGCGACAACGGCGAGGCACAGCGCCAGCGCGGCGAGGCAGGGGACGAGGCGCATGGCCGGCTCCGGGATCGAGGAGCCCCGATTGCAGCACCCCTAGGGCGTGCAGGCAAGCCGGGGCGCGGACCGCTTGGGCTAAACTGCGACCCATGAACGAAATCAAGCCGCCCCCGCGCTCGCGCGGGATCTACCTGTTGCCCAACCTGTTCACCACCGCGGGCCTGTTCGCCGGGTTCTTCGCGATCATCGCCGCCGCCAACGGTCAGTTCGTCAATGCGGCCATCGCCGTGTTCGTGGCCGGCCTGATGGACGGCATCGACGGCCGCGTGGCGCGCCTGACCGGCACCAGCAGCGACTTCGGCGTGCAATACGACTCGCTGGCCGACCTGGTCAGCTTCGGTCTGGCGCCGGCGCTGGTGATGTACCACTGGTCGCTGTCGGCGCTGAAGTTCGATGGCGGCGTGATGGGACGGGTCGGCTGGGTGGTGGCGTTCCTGTATGCCGCGTGCGCGGCGCTGCGGCTGGCCCGCTTCAATACGCAGGTGGGCACGGTGGACAAGCGCTGGTTCATCGGCCTGGCCAGTCCGGCGGCGGCGGGACTGATGATGTCCTTTGTCTGGGCGTTCGCCGATGGCGAACTCGGCTGGACCGGCGAGGAACTGCGCTACGTGGCGCTGGCGGTGACGTTGGTGGCCGCGCTGTTGATGGTCAGCCGGATCCGCTTCTGGAGTTTCAAGGGCACGGGCGAAGGCGGTGCGAAAGCGGACCGCATTCCCTTCGTGGTGCTTGCCCTGGTGCCGTTGGTGTTGGCGATCCTCTTCATCGACCTGCCGCGCACACTGTTCGCGGTGGGCGTGGTCTACGCGCTGTCCGGGCCGGCCTATTGGCTGTGGCAGCGTAGCCGTCGCACGCGGGACGGCGCCGCATGATGCTGGCGGCGGACCGCTTGTGGTCGGCCGAGCAGCAGGGCTGGCTCGGCGCCCTCGGGCATACGGTCTACCTGCCGGCCGACTGGCCGACCGAAGCTGGCGCGCCGACGCAGGTTGCGGAGCCACCCGTTGAGCGCACCGAGCGCGCGCCCGTGGCGGCGCCATCGCGCGCCCGGCCACCGGCACACGACGCGGTGGAACGTCCGGCCCCTGCGCGCCCCGCGCCCGCGCCGCGCGCGCCCGGCTCGCGCGTGCCGGATCGCCTGCATTTCGCGCTGATCCGCGCGTCGGGCTGCAATCCGAACGCGCCCGGTGCGGCGGAGTTGTTCGCGCAATGGCCTTCTTCCGCGGAATTGCGCGGTAATCCGGCGGCCAAGCGGGCGTTGTGGCCCACCCTGCGCCGACTGCGGCGGGGTACGTCGGCATGAGTGCATTGGGCGTCGAGGCTTCACCGGCGTCCACCCCCAGCCTGCGGCCGATGCGCGAGGCCGATCTGGACGCCGTGCTGGCGATCGAGCAACGCGGTTATCCGTTTCCGTGGACGCGCGGCATCTTCCGCGACTGCCTCAAGGCGGGCTATCCGTCCTGGGTGCTCACCGAGCACAGCCTGGTCATCGGCTACGGCCTGTTGAGCATTGCCGCGGATGAGGCCCATGTATTGAACATCTGCATCGCGCCGGAGCGGCAGGGGCGCGGGCTGGGCCGCTACCTGTTGCGCGCGTTGGTGAAGATCGCCCGCGACCACCGCGCACAGCGCGTCTTCCTGGAAGTGCGTCCATCCAATCCGGGCGCGATCGCGCTGTACCACAGCGAAGGCTTCAACGAGATCGGCCGCCGGCCCCGCTACTATCCGGCCCGCGATGGTCGCGAGGACGCATTGGTGATGGCGATCGAACTGGTCGCCGACGACATCACCACGATGCCGCCGCTGTAGGGCGGGCCCTGGCCCGCCATCGCGATTACAGCTTCGCGCGCTGCCCGTGCAGGGCGGCGAGCTGGTTGCTCCAGTCGGCCAGGCGCTGGCGTTCCTGGTCGACCACCGCCGGCGGCACCTTGTCGGTGAACTTGGCCAGCTTGGCCTCGCTCTTCTCCTTCTCGCTGGCGACGCGGGCGATTTCCTTGTCCAGGCGCGCGCGTTCGGCATCGAGGTCGACCAGGCCCTCCAGCGGCACCAGCAGCTTCAGCTCACCGACGACCGCGGCGGCCGAGGCGGGCGCATCGGCGCTGGCGTCCAGCCACGCGATGTCTTCGAGCTTCAGCAGGAACGACAGCGACGACGCGAAGCGCGAGATGCGCGCACGGTCGTTGTCCTGGCCGTCCTGCAGCAGCAGGCGGACGGTTTTGCCCGGCGAGACGTTGAGCTCGCTGCGCACGCGGCGCAGCGTGGACACCATCGTCTTCAGCCATTCCACGTCGGCATCGGCCTGCGCGTAATCCTGGCCGGCGACATCGCTGGCGGCCGGGTAGGGACGCAACGACACGGTGCCGCCGTCGATGCCCAGCTTCGGCGCGACCTGCTGCCACAGCTCCTCGGTGACGAACGGGGTGAGCGGGTGCAGCAGGCGCAGCAGCGATTCCAGCACGTACAGCAGCGTGTGGCGGGTACTGTCGGCCGCGTCCTTGTCGCCGCCATTGAGCGCGGGCTTGGCGAGTTCGACGAACCAGTCGCAGAACTCGTTCCAGGCGAACTCGTACAGCGCCTGCGACAGCAGGTCGAAGCGGTAGGCGGCGAACTGCGTTCCGGCTTCGGCGACGACCTTGGCCAGGCGCGAGAGAATCCACTTTTCCGCATCGGTCTTTGGCTGCGGCGCGCCGCTGGCGGTGAAGCCGTCGGTGTTCATCAGCACGAAACGCGTGGCGTTCCAGAGCTTGTTGCAGAAGTTCTTGTAGCCCTCGGCGCGGCCCATGTCGAACTTGATGTCGCGACCGTGGGTCGCCAGCGCGGCGATGGTGAAGCGCAGCGCGTCGGCGCCGTGCGGCACGATGCCGTCCGGGAATTCCTTGCGCGTGGCCCTCTCGATCTTCGGCGCGTCACTGGGCTTCATCAGGTTCGTCGTGCGCTTCGTGACCAGATCTTCCAGCGAGATGCCGTCGATGATGTCCAGCGGGTCGAGCACGTTGCCCTTCGACTTGGACATCTTCTGGCCGTCCTTGTCGCGGATCAGGCCGGTCATGTAGACGTCGCGGAACGGCACCTGGCCGACGAAGCTGTCGGTGGCCATCACCATGCGCGCCACCCAGAAGAAGATGATGTCGAAGCCGGTGACCAGCACCGACGACGGCAGATAGCGGTCGAAGCCGCGCGCGGCCATCGCCTGCGTGTCCGGCCAGCCCATCGTGCTGAACGGCCACAGCTGCGAGGAGAACCAGGTCTCCAGCACGTCGCTGTCCTGGGTCAGCGCGACATCGGCGGAGAGACCGGCCTTGGCGCGCGCTTCGGCCTCGTCGCGGCCGACGTAGCAATTGCCCGCGCCATCGAACCACGCCGGGATGCGGTGTCCCCACCAGAGCTGGCGGCTGATGCACCAGTCCTGGATGTTCTCCATCCAGTGACGGTAGGTATTGATCCAGTTCGGGGGCACGAACTTCACCTCGCCGGACTCGACGAGTTCCAGGCCGCGCTTGGCCAGGCCGTCCATCTTCACGAACCATTGGTCGGTCAGGTAGGGCTCGATCACCTGGTTGGTACGGTCGCCGCGCGGCACCTGCAGCTTGTGCGGCTTGGTCTCGACCAGCAGGCCGAGATCCTCGAGATCCGCCAACACGACCTTGCGCGCTTCGTAACGGTCCAGGCCGCGGTATTTCTCCGGCGCGTTCTCGTTGATCGCCGCCGTCGGCGTCAGCAGGTTGATCAGCGGCAGGTCGTGGCGCAAACCCACCTGGTAATCGTTGAAGTCGTGCGCCGGCGTGACCTTCACCACGCCCGTGCCGAACTCGCGGTCGACATAGTCGTCGGCGATGACGGGAATTTCACGGTCGGTCAGCGGCAGCTTCACCGCCTTGCCGATCAGGTGCGCGTAACGCTCGTCTTCCGGGTGCACCATCACGGCGGTGTCGCCGAGCATGGTTTCCGGACGCGTGGTGGCCACGACCAGCGTACCGCTGCCGTCGGCCAGCGGGTATTCGATGGACCACAGGAAGCCGTCTTCCTCGACGTTCTCCACTTCCAGGTCGGAGATCGCGGTCTTCAGCACGGGGTCCCAGTTGACCAGGCGCTGGCCGCGGTAGATCAGGCCCTGCTCGTGCCAGCGCACGAAGGCTTCGATGACGGCCTTCGAGGCGTCCTCGTCCATGGTGAACGTGCTGCGCGACCAGTCGCCCGACGCGCCCATGCGGCGCATCTGCCGCTCGATGGTGTCGCCGGACTGCGCCTTCCATTCCCACACCTTGGCGATGAAGCCGTCGCGTCCCAGCGAGTCGCGCGTTTCGCCTTTGCCTTCCTGCGCCAGGTTGCGGCTGACAACCATTTCCGTCGCGATGCCGGCATGGTCGGTGCCCATCTGCCACAGCGTGTCGAAGCCGCGCATGCGGTGGTAGCGCACCAGCGCGTCCATCAGCGTGTGCTGGAACGCGTGGCCCATGTGCAACGTGCCGGTGACGTTCGGCGGCGGCAGCAGCACCGTGTAGGGCTGGCCCGTGCCACTGGGCGTGAAGTAGCCGGCGGCTTCCCACTGTGCGTACAGGCGGGATTCGAAGGATTTCGGGTCGTAGCTGGAGGCGAGGTCGGTCATCGTGTCGGTGTGGTTGCTGCGATCGCGCGAACGCGGATCGCGTGGCCGGCGGCAGCGCCGCCGAGGGCATTACATGTCGTGCTTGTTCACGTCGTAGCCGCGCGCCTTGTACTGCTTCCAGCGTTCGCGCAGCGGCTCGCGCGCGGACGGGTCGGCGGGCACCACTTCCAGCACGCGCTCGCAGGCGCCGGCGAAGGCGTCGTCGCGCAGGTTGATGACCAGCGCGCGGGCGGGCACGTCGACATCGGGCGTGGCGATCAGCACGGGCGTCAGCTCGTCCTCTTCATCGCCGGCGATCTGGTGCGGGATGTAGGCGTCCGGATCGAACTCCCACAACAGTTCGTCGAGCGCTTCGGCCTGCGCGGCATCGCGCGCCAGCACCAGCGTCCACTGGTTGCTGTCGTAAGCCTTGCGGGCCAGCTCGCAGACCAGTTTGAGGGGTTCCTCAAGGAAGCGCGGCTTTGCGATCAGGTAGAAATCCGCGCGGGCCATCAAGCAGTCGCACCGTTGTTGGGGTAAACGAAATCCAGGTCGAATTCTTCGTCGGTGTCGCTGAAGAGAATCTTCGCGTCTTGTTCCAACTCTTGCTCTAGGGCGAGCCGCGCGAACGCCATGGAGAGCGTCATTGCTTGCCAGCCATCTGAGCCATAGAGAGTGTGGGTTCCGTTAAAACGGGATCCACTCAGCCCGTTGATTTCAAGCTCGCACGACCAGCCAAGCTCGCCAAGCACAGGAACACTGATCCTGAGCAGGAAAGTATGGATGTCCCCTGCCAAACTCGCTTTCCTCAACGGGCGTTCGATGGCCAGCATTTAGGCGACGCGGTCCAGCAGCCACTGGCTCAGCAAGCCGACCGGTCGGCCGGTGGCCATGCCGCGCTTGCCTTCGTCGTTGGCCACGCCGGCGATGTCCAGGTGCGCCCAGCGCTGGCCTTCGGTGAAGCGCGCGAGGAAGCAGCCAGCGGTGATCGCGCCCGCCCAGCGACCGCCGATGTTGTAGACGTCGGCGAAGCTGGATTCCAGCTGGGTCTGGTACTCGTCCCACAGCGGGAGGCGCCAGGCGCGGTCGAACACGGTCTCGCCGGCACCCTGCAATTCGTTGCTGAGGTCGTCGTGCTTGCTCATCAGGCCGCTGGCGTAGCGGCCCAGCGCCACGATGCAGGCACCGGTCAGCGTGGCGACGTCGACCAGCGCGGCGGGCTTGAAGCGCTCGGCGTAGGTCAGGGCGTCGCACAGAATCAGGCGGCCCTCGGCGTCGGTGTTGCCGACTTCGATCGTCTTGCCAGACATGCTGGTGATGACATCGGAAGGCCGGTAGGCATTGCCGTCGATGGCGTTCTCGACCGCCGGCACCACTACCACCAGGTTCAGCGCCAGCTTCATTTTCGCCGCGGCCACGAACGTGCCGATGACGCTGCCCGCGCCCAGCATGTCGTACTTCATCTCCTCGATGCCGCCCTGGGTCTTCAGGTTCACGCCACCGGTGTCGAAGGTGATGCCCTTGCCGACCAGCACGTACGGCTTGGCGTCGCCGCCCCCGTTCCACTTCAGCACGATCAGGCGCGGGCGGTTGGCCGAACCGCGCGCCACCGCCAGCAGCGAGCCCATGCCGAGCGCTTCCATCTGCGTCTCGTCGAGGATCTCGGCTTCGGCGCCGTTCTCGCCCGCGTACGTCTGCGCCTGCTCGGCCAGGTAAGCCGGGGTGCAGATGTTCGGCGGCAGGTTGCCGAGCTCGCGGGTGGTCTGCACGCCGGCGGCGATGGCCACGCCCTGCGCCAAGGCCTGCGCGTCGTCGCCGCTGACGGCGAAGTGGGCCAGGCCCGGGTCATCGTTCTTCTTCTTGCCCAGCGTCGCGGTGTAGCGGTAGCAGGCGTGGTCGGCGGCGATCACGGCCTGGCGGATCTTCCACGCGGCATCGCGTTCCTTCACGTCCACTTCGGACAGGGTGAACAGCGCGGTCTTCACGGGGCCGATCTTCAGGGTGCGGGCAGCATCGCCCACGGCCTTCAGGTATTGCGCCACGCCGAACTTGGCGGCTTCGCCCAAGCCCACGACCAGCACGCGCGGCGCGGTCACGCCCGGCAGGTCGTGCAGCAGGGTGGTCTTGCCGGTCTTGCCGCCCACGTCGCCGCGCTGGACCAGGGCCGAGAGCTTGCCGCCACTGGCCGCGTCCACGGCCTGGGCCGCCGGCGTCAGGCTCTTGTCGGCGTAGGCGCCGACCACGACGCAATCGACGCCGGCCTGGGCGGGGGCTTCGTGGTTCAGGGTGAATTCCAGCGTCATT
This sequence comes from Pseudoxanthomonas sp. LjRoot125, assembly GCF_964252705.1. Lineage (NCBI taxonomy): Bacteria > Pseudomonadati > Pseudomonadota > Gammaproteobacteria > Lysobacterales > Lysobacteraceae > Pseudoxanthomonas > Pseudoxanthomonas sp. LjRoot125. Next base: position 36,032 of record NZ_CAXUOY020000002.1, read on the forward strand.
GATCAGATTCCCGGTTCAGTTACGTACAATCGCGGGCCGGATGAACGATGGCAGGCGCCATCCCGGACCGCAGAGACCGCCGCCGCAGGCGCGGCGCACAAGCCCGAGATTGTAAATCAAGCCCTCCTGATGCCGAAGCTGGACCGCTACCTCTTCCGGGAATTCACCCAGAGCTTCCTGGCCACCCTGATCATCTTGCTGATGGTCAGCGTGGGCGGCGTGATGGCGGACCTGCTGGGCGACGTGGCCGACGGCAAGGTGCCGGCCCGCCTGTTGCTGTCCCAGTTGGGCCTGCAGTTCCTCAACTACATGCCCTACATCATCCCGCTGGCCCTGATGCTGGGCCTGCTGCTGGCGTTCTCGCGCCTGTACCGGGATTCGGAAATGGCCGTGCTGACCGCGGCGGGCATCGGCCCGCGCCGGCTGCTGCGCCCGCTGATGATGCTGGTGGTGCCCGTGGTCCTCCTGGTGGCGACCTGTTCGCTGTGGCTTGGCCCCTGGGCGCTGCGCACGGCCCATCAGATGCTTGACCATGCCAACCGGAGCCTGGTCGTTTCCGGGCTGGACGCCGGCAAGTTCACCGTGCTGTCGAGTGGCGCGGTGGTCTACGTCAGCGCGCTCTCCCCCGACGGTACCGGGCTGAGCAAGGTCTTCATGCACCGGGCGAAGGACGGCCGGATCGACGTCGTGACGGCCAAATCCGGGCAGATGTTCTTCGAGGGCGAACGCAACCGCTATCTGCGCCTGGACGATGGTTTCCGGGTCGAAGGTCCCGATGGCGGCGGCCTGGATTACCGACTGATCCGCTACAAGTCGAATGAAGTCGCCTTGCCGGACCGCGCCGACACGCTGGACAAGGATGACCCCGAACTGCTCCCCACCCCGCAATTGCTGGCGGATCAGCGACCGGAAGCCAACGCCCAGATCCATGCGCGGCTCACGCCGCCGCTGCTGGCGCTCGCGTTCGCCCTGCTGACCCTGCCGCTCTCGCGCAGTTCGCCGCGGCAGGCCCGCTACGGGCGGGTGATGCTCGGCTTCCTCGCCTACCTCGTGGGCGTCAGCCTGATGTTCAACGGCACCCAGCTGCTGGCCGACGGCAAGCTGCCCGGGTTGGTCGGCCTGTGGTGGCTTACCCTGCCGTTGCTTGCCTTCGCCATCTGGTTCTACCTGCGCGATGGCCACCTGTCCCGTCCGCGGAGGCGCGCATGAGGCTCACGCCGCGCTTGCACGATGTCTACGTCGGCCAGGTGGTTCTGGTCACCGTGCTGCTCACCTGGGCAGTGCTGGTGGGGCTGGACGTGGTGATGGCGCTGTCGGGCGAGGTCAGCGACCTGGGGCAGGGCAACTACACCTTCGGCCATGCGGTCGCTTGGGTGCTGTACACCGTGCCGCGCCGTGCCTACACGATGTTCCCGACGGCCGCGGTGATCGGCTCGCTGATGGGTCTGGGCCAGCTGGCGGCCAGTTCCGAGCTGACCGCATTGCGCGCACTGGGTCTTTCGCGCCGGCGCCTGAGCATTTCCGTGGCGGCGGCCCTGGCCATCCTGACCGCGCTGATGGTGTTCAGCGGCGAGACCCTGGGCCCGTGGGGCCAGCGGCAGGCCGACGTGCTGAAGATGAGCGCCCGCACCGGCAACGTGGCGATGGACCGCTACTCGGGCCTGTGGGCGCGCGAGGGCAATACCTTCCTGTACGCGCAGAGCGGCGAGGAAAAAGACCAGGGCGGCGGCAAGATCGCACTGCAGTTGCGCGATGTACGCATGTACGAACTCGCCGAAGACGGCCGCCTGGCCTCGATCGCGCACGCCGCCACCGCCGAACACCTCGACGGCTATTGGCTGCTGAAGAACGTGCGCCGCACCACCTTCAACGAGCGCTCGGCCACCCAGACCACGGTGCTGGGCGAGCGTTGGGAGTCGGAATTGGACGCCGCCGTGCTGTCCTCCAGCCTGGTGCGCGCGCGCAACATGCCCAGCACCGAACTGAGCCAGAACATCGAGTACCGCAAGCGCAACGGCCTGGATGCGCGCGACTACGAAGACCAGTACTGGGGCCGGTGGTTCTATCCGCTCAACGTGCTGGCGCTGTGCCTGGCGGCGATCCCCTTCGCCTTCGGCAGCCTGCGCAGCGGCGGCATGGGCAAGCGCCTGTTCCTCGGCATCGTGTTCGCGGTCGGGTTCTGGGCGTTGCAGACGATGTTCGTGCGGTTGGCTGGCGCGTTCCGCCTGGATTACCGGATCGCCTACGCCGTTCCGCCGTTGGCGCTGCTCGCGATCTCGTGGGTCATGTTCGGCCGGCGAAGCCGTTAGCGCCCCAGGTCAGCGGCGCTTGGGCAGCCGGATCATGCGGGTGCTGCTGAAGCGGTCGTGGAAAGTCAGCCGGTCGCGATCGATCCAGGCCCACCAGAAGCCCAGCCCGCCCGCGAGCGTGGACAGCGTGGCCAGCGCATAACGGCGCCACAGCGCGCCCGTCGTGGGGGCCGCGCCATCGGCGGCCACCACTTTCAACCGCCACGGACGCATGCCCAGCGTCTGCCCGCCGCGCCGCCAGCTGAGTACGGCGTACAAGCCGGTGACCAGCCAGCAGCAACCCCATTGCAGCCACGCCAGCAGACTGAAGGGCTCGACGTTGTGGCGCACGTTGCCGCTGGCGGCGACGTCCACCAGCACGAACGGGATGGCGACGACGAACCACATGGCCAGCACGGGCCAGACGTCGTACAGCAGCGACAGCAGGCGCCATACGATCAGCGCGCGGGGTTTTTCGGCAACGGAAGCGGCATCGGTCATCCGCACAGGATAGCGTTCCGGCCATGCACTAAGCTTGCGACATGAGTGCACGCACCCCCGCCGAACGTCGCCAGCAGGCGAACGCGCTGCCGCCCGTTCCGGCGGACGACGCGCAGGCGATCGCCGCGTTCCTCGATGCGATCTGGGCAGAGAGCGGTCTGGCGCGCCCCACGCTGGAAAGCTACCGGCGCGACCTGGAGGGCTTCGCGCGCTGGCGGGACGGTCGTCAGGGCGGCCTGTGCGCGGCCGACCGCGCGGGCCTGTTCGACTACCTCGCTTGGCGCACGCGGGAGGGCTATTCGCCTCGAAGCAATGCGCGCCTGCTGTCCGCGTTGCGTGCGTTCTTCGCCCATCGCCTGCGCCTGGGCGAGCGCCGCGACGACCCCACCGCACTGCTCGACCCGCCGCGATTGCCGCGCTCGCTGCCCAAGGCGTTGTCGGAAACCGAGATCGACGCCTTGCTGGCCGCGCCCGACACCGACGCGCCGCTGGGCCTGCGCGACCGCGCGATGCTGGAGTTGATGTATGCCGCGGGGCTGCGCGTCAGCGAGCTGGTGAACCTGCCTGCGAATGCCGTGAACCTCCGCCAGGGCGTGCTGCGGGTGACCGGCAAGGGCAGCAAGGAACGACTGGTACCGCTGGGCGAAGAATCCCAGCATTGGCTGGAGACCTACCTGGCGCGGTCGCGCCCGGTGCTGGCGGGCAAGCGCAGCGTGCCGGCGCTGTTTCTGGAGCCGGAGGGCGAGGCGCCCACGCGGCAGCGCTTCTGGTCGCTGGTGAAGCGGTATGCGGGCACGGCCGGCATCGACCCGGTGCGGATCAGCCCGCACGGCTTGCGCCATAGTTTCGCCACCCACCTGCTGAACCACGGCGCCGACCTGCGTGCCCTCCAGCTGCTTCTGGGGCACAGCTCGCTGTCGACCACGCAGATCTACACGCTGGTGGCGCGCGAGCACCTCAAGCAGCTGCACGGACGCCACCACCCCCGGGCTTGAGCGGCATCACACTTGCGGACGGTTAAGCCGCCCGGCGCACCCGCTGTGCCAGAATTCCAGCCCTCGCCCCATGAAGTGGCTGCTGTCCGGATGCTGATGATGACCCGCCTGATTACCGCCGCCCTGCTGGGTGCCCTCAGCCTGACCGCCTGCGCGCAGGCGCCGCAGACGCCCGCCACCGAGAAGCCGGCCGCGGCCAAGCCCACCCCGGCATCGGCGGCCGCCAGCGGCTCGGCGGAAGACCGCGCCCGCGCGGCGATCGCCAAGCTCAACCCGCGCGCCAAGGTGGAGTACGTCGGCGCAGCCCCGCTGCCCGGCTTCCGCGAAGTCATCGCCGGTGGGCAGCTGCTGTACGTCAGCGACGATGGCCGCTACCTGATGCAGGGTGCCGTGCTGGACCTGGATCAACAGGAAGACCTGATGCAGAACAGCGTCGCGCTGGCGGGCTACCGCAGCAAGCTGATCGCCACCATTCCCAAGTCCGAGCGCATCGTATTCGCCCCGCCGAATGCGAAGTACACGATCACGGTCTTCACCGACATCGAGTGCGGCTATTGCCGCAAGCTGCATGGCGAGATCGGCGAACTGAACCGCCAGGGCATCGCCGTCGAGTACCTCGCGTTCCCGCGCATGGGTCTCGGCAGCCAGGACCACAAGGACATGATCTCGGTGTGGTGCTCGCCGGACCGCAAGCGCGCGCTGACCGACGCCAAGGCCGGCAAGCCGGTCGCCTCCCGCGACTGCAAGAACCCGGTGACGATGGAGTTCGACGTGGGCCAGCGCATCGGCGTCAGCGGCACTCCGGCGATCTATTCGGCCGAAGGCGTGCAGTTGGGCGGCTACCTCCCCCCGGCTGCCCTGCGGGCGAAGTTGGACGAGCTGGCGGCCCGGAAAGCCCCGTCGGCCGCCGGTGGCGCCGCCCCGTGAACCCAGGAAGCCGGCCTGGCGCCGGCTTCGCTACAATAGCGGGCCCCGTCCTGACGGCACGCCCCCACGGTTCCCGGACATGATCGTCCTCGAAGGCCAGCCGGCCTTGTCGCATTTCCGCCGCGCGCGGCTCGAATCCAAGCTCCAGTCCCTCGTTCCCGACGTCCGCGTCCTTGGCGCCTGGCACGTCTATTTCGTCGAAGCCGACCCGGGGACGACGCCAGACATGGCCACCCTGCGCCGCGTGTTGCAAGCGAGCGAAGGGGATGCGTCGCTAGCCGCCGGCGCCGTCTCCCGTTTCGTCACCCCGCGCCTGGGCACGCTGTCTCCGTGGGCCAGCAAGGCCACGGAGCTTCTGCGCGGGGCCGGCCAGCCGGTCAAGCGCGTCGAGCGCGGCTTGCGGATCGATCTCGCAGGCTGGGATGACGCATCGCCTGCGCTGGCCAAGGCGCTGCACGACCCGATGACGCAATCGCTGCTCGCGACCCGTGAGCAGGCGCAGGCGCTGTTCACCGCACCGACGCGCGGCACGCTGGAGCGCATCCCGCTGGCGCAGTTGGAAGCCGCCAACGCCCGCCTCGGCCTGGCGCTCGCCGACGACGAGATCGAGTACCTGCGCACGCGTTACACCGAGCTGGGCCGCGACCCGTCCGACGTCGAACTGATGATGTTCGCGCAGGCCAATTCCGAGCATTGCCGCCACAAGATCTTCAACGCCAGCTGGACCATCGACGGCAAGGAGCAGGATCGCTCCCTGTTCCGGATGATCAAACATACCCATGCGCAGACGCCCGAGCACACGCTCAGCGCCTACAGCGACAACGCGGCGGTGCTGGAAGGGTATCCGGCCGCGCGTTTCCGCCCGGACGGCGATGGACAGTATCGGATCGAGGCCACCGTCGATTCGGCGTTCTGCATCAAGGTCGAAACCCACAACCACCCGACCGCGATCGCGCCGTTCCCCGGCGCCAGCACGGGCGCCGGCGGTGAGATCCGCGACGAAGGCGCCACCGGTCGCGGTGGCAAGCCCAAGGCCGGCCTGACCGGCTTCTCGGTCTCGCACCTGCGCATCCCCACGCTGCCGCAGCCGTGGGAGGCGCCGCGCGCGCTGAATCCGCGCATGGCGCCGGCGCTGGAAATCATGCTCGACGGCCCTCTGGGCGGCGCCGCGTTCAACAACGAATTCGGTCGCCCGAACCTGCTGGGCTACTTCCGCAGCTTCGAACTGCCGGAGGGCGACGCACTGACGCGCGCCTATGACAAGCCGATCATGCTGGCCGGCGGCCTGGGTGCGATCGACCGCATCCAGGTGGAGAAGAAGACGCTGTCGGCGGGCGATGCCGTCATCGTGCTGGGCGGCCCGGCGATGCTGATCGGCCTGGGCGGCGGCGCCGCCAGTTCGGTGGCTTCCGGCGAGAGCGCCGAGGACCTCGATTTCGCCAGCGTGCAGCGCGACAACCCGGAGATGGAACGCCGCTGCCAGGAAGTCATCGACCGCTGCGTCGCGATGGGCGAGGACAATCCGATCCTGTGGTTCCACGACGTGGGCGCGGGCGGCCTGTCGAATGCGATTCCCGAATTGCTGCACGACTCCGGCGTCGGTGGCGTGATCGATCTGGGCAAGGTGCCCAGCGACGATCCATCGCTGTCGCCGATGCAGCTGTGGTGCAACGAATCGCAGGAGCGTTACGTGCTCGGCGTGCCGCAGGCGCGCCTGGCGGAATTCGCCGCGTTGTGCGAGCGCGAGCGTTGCCCGTTCGCCGCCGTCGGTGTGGCGACGAAAGAAGAACACCTGGTGGTCGCCTACGGTGCTACGCCCGGCAATGTTCCCGCCGATGCGCCGATCGACCTGCCGATGGACGTGCTGTTCGGCAAGCCGCCGAAGATGCATCGCGACACCGCGCACCCGGCGCCGCCGATGTGGCCGGCGCTGCAGACCGACGCGCTGGACCTGCATGAAGCCGGCCTGCGCGTGCTGGCGCACCCGACCGTGGCGGCCAAGCAGTTCCTGATCACCATCGGCGATCGCAGCGTCGGCGGTCTTACCGCGCGCGACCAACTGGTCGGCCCGTGGCAGATGCCGGTCGCCGATTGCGCGATCACGCTGAGCGGTTACGAAGGCTTCGTCGGCGAAGCGATGGCGATCGGCGAGCGCACGCCGCTGGCGCTGCTCGATGCCGCCGCGGCCGCCCGCATGGCGGTGGGCGAAGCGATCACCAACCTGTGCGCCGCACCGGTCGAGTCGCTGCATCGCGTGAAGCTGTCCGCCAACTGGATGGCCGCCTGCGGCCACCCGGGCGAAGATGCGCTGCTGTTCGACGCGGTGAAGGCTGTCGGCATGGAATTGTGTCCGGAGCTGGATATCAGCATTCCGGTCGGCAAGGACTCGCTGTCGATGCAGGCGCAGTGGCACGACCAGGGCGAGGCGCACAAATCGGTGTCGCCGGTCTCGCTCGTCATCAGCGCGTTCGCGCCGGTCACCGACGTGCGCCAACAGCTCACGCCGCTGCTGGCGCGCGAGGAAGACAGCGATCTGTGGCTGATCGGCCTGGGCGCCGGCAAGAAGCGCCTCGGTGGTTCGGTGCTGGCGCAGGTCTATCCGCAGTCCGGCGGGAACGCGGCGTGGCCGGCGTTCGCGGGCGAGGGCGTGCCCGACCTGGACGACCCCGAGCGCTTGCGCGACTTCTTCCACCTGATCGCCGATGCGCGCGAGTCTGGCGTGTTGCTCGCGTACCACGATCGTAGCGATGGTGGTGCTTTTGCCGCGCTTTGCGAAATGGCTTTCACCTCGCATGTCGGCCTGGACATCAATCTCGATGGATGGGGCGACGATCCGTTCCGCACGCTGTTCGCCGAAGAACTCGGCGCCGTCGTGCAGGTGGCGGCGGAAGATCGTGCCGCGTTCGCCGACCTGGTCGAGCGCCATGCGCTCACCGAATGCGCCCAGCGCATCGCGAAGCCGACCACTGCTGCGTCCATCCGCGTGCAGCAGGATGGCGAGGTGCTGGCTGACTGGCGCTGGGAAGACCTGTTCGATGCCTGGTGGTCGGTGACGCACGCCATGCAGACGTTGCGCGACAACCCCGATGCGGCCGACCAGGAGCGCGACGTCGCCCGCCAGTTCGGCCGCACCGGGCTGAAGCCAAAGCTGTCGTTCGATGCCGCCGAGGATGTCGCGGCGCCGTTCATCGCCACGGGCAAGCGCCCGAAGGTCGCGATCCTGCGCGAACAGGGCGTCAACGGTCAGATCGAGATGGCGTCGGCATTCACCCGCGCCGGCTTCGACGCGTTCGATGTGCACATGAGTGACCTGATCGCCGGTCGTGTCGCGCTGTCGGACTTCAGCGGTATCGCGGCCTGTGGCGGCTTCAGCTACGGCGACGTGCTGGGCGCGGGCCGCGGCTGGGCGACTTCGATCCTGGAGCGCAACGACCTGCGCGATGCGTTCGCGGCATTCTTCGCGCGCGACAACACGTTCTCGCTGGGTGTCTGCAACGGCTGCCAGATGATGAGCCAGCTGAAGGACATCATTCCCGGCGCGCAGCACTGGCCCAAGTTCCTGCGCAACCAGAGCGAGCAGTTCGAGGCGCGCGTCGCCTTGCTGGAAGTGCAGGAATCGCCATCGGTGTTCTTCCGCGGCATGGCCGGCTCGCGCATCCCGGTGGCGGTGGCGCATGGCGAGGGCCGCGCGGAGTTCGGCGGAGCGGTCGACCAGGCCGCGGCGCGCGTTGCGCTGCGCTATGTGGACGGCGATGGCCAGGTGGCCACGCTGTATCCGCAGAATCCCAACGGCTCGCCCGACGGCATCACCGGCCTGACCAGCGACGACGGTCGTGCCACGATCCTGATGCCGCACCCGGAACGCACGCCGCGTAGCGCCAACCATAGCTGGCATCCGGCCGGCTGGCCGGATGATTCGCCGTGGCTGCGCATGTTCCGCAACGCGCGGGTGTGGGTGGGCTGATCCTGCGCGCCCGCCGGCGACGGCGGGCCACGCCGGGGCAACGCGGCACCTGATAAAGTCCGGGCCTTCCAGGAGGCCCCCGTGAACGCAGCCGTGTCCGACCCCTCGCTTTCCGCCGACGAGCGCATCGTCGCCGCGCTGCTCGCGCGCGGACGGTTGAAGGAGACCGACCTGGCGCGCGCGCGCCGTCTGCAGGAAGAGACCGGCGGCAGCCTGCTCGCGCTGCTCTCGCGCCTGGGCCTGGTGTCCGAGCGCGACCACGCCGAGACCACGGCCGAGGTGCTCGACCTGCCGCTGGTCAGCGCGAAGGACGCACCGGATGCGCCGCCCGAATCGGTGGTGCTGTCGCAGCGCTTCATGAAGCAGTTCCACGTGTGCCCGGTGGGCGAGGGCGAATACCACGTGGACGTGCTGATGGCCGATCCGCAGGATGCGTATGCGCTCGATGCCGTGCGCCTGGCCACCGGTCGCGCCGTGCGCCCGCGCGTGGCGTTGCGCTCGGAGATCGATGACCTGGTCGAGCGCTACTACGGCCAGGGCCGCAGCGCGATGGGTGCCATCGTCGAGAACGCCGACGGCGATGCCACCGCCGACCTCGACGACGTGGAGCACCTGCGCGACCTCGCCTCCGAGGCCCCGGTCATCCGCCTGGTCAATCTGGTGATCCAGCGTGCGGTCGAACTGCGCGCGTCTGACATCCACATCGAACCGTTCGAAAACCGCTTGAAGGTGCGCTATCGCATCGACGGCGTGCTCGAAGAAGGCGAGAGCCCGCCGGCCAACCTCACCGCGGCGGTGATCAGTCGCGTGAAGATCATGGCCAAGCTCAACATCGCCGAGCGCCGCCTGCCACAGGACGGTCGCATCATGCTGCGCGTGCAGGGCAAGGAACTCGACCTGCGCGTATCCACCATGCCCACCGCGCATGGCGAGAGCGTGGTGATGCGCCTGCTCGACCGCGAAACCGTGGTCTTCGACTTCAAGCGCTTGGGCTTCACCGACGCGTTCCTGCCCCAGTTCCAGAAAGTGCTGGAGCAGCCGCACGGCATCCTGCTGGTCACCGGTCCTACCGGCTCGGGCAAGACGACCACGCTGTACACGGCGCTGAGCAAGCTCAACACCAGCGACGTGAAGATCATCACCGTCGAGGATCCGGTTGAATACCAGATCGAGGGCATCAACCAGATCCAGGCCAAGCCGCAGATCGGCCTGGATTTCGCCAGCGCATTGCGCAGCATCGTCCGCCAGGACCCGGACATCATCATGATCGGCGAAATGCGCGACCTGGAAACCGCGCGCATCGCCATCCAGTCCGCACTGACGGGGCATCTGGTGCTCTCGACGCTGCATACGAACAACGCATCGGGCGGCATCACCCGCCTGCTCGACATGGGCGTTGAGGACTACCTGCTCACCTCCACGGTCAACGGCATCCTCGCCCAGCGCCTGGTGCGCCGGCTGGAGCTCTCGCATGCCGAGCGCTATGCCGCTTCGCCGGAGGAAATCGAGAAATTCGGCCTGCGCCGCTACCAGCCCGAGGGCGAGATCTTCCTGTTCCGTCCACGTGCTTCGGCCGCGGCGCCCACGGGGTATCTGGGCCGCACGACGATCATGGAGTTCCTCGTGATGAACGACGAGATCCGTCGCGCCGTGATGCGACACGCGGGCATGGGCGAGATCGAACAGCTCGCGCGCGAGGCCGGCATGCGCACGATGTACGAGGACGGCATCGCGAAGGCGTTGGCGGGCGAGACGACCATCGAGGAAGTGCTGCGCGTTACCGAGGAGGGATGAGCCATGACGCATGCGTTGTTGCGTGTTTGTGTGCTGGGGGTGCTGCTGGCGAGCTTGCCTGTCGCTGCGAAGGACAAGGCCCCGCGTACCGTGACGCGGGCCGAACTTCCCTCTGGCTTCGCGATTGGCAGCGGCGCACCGGTGCTGGCGCTGCAGGTCGAGGTCGCCGATGGCAAGGTCGCGGCATGGGCGCCGGCGGGCGAGGGTGGCGGCAACCTGCGCGGCACCCGCAGCGGCGATGCGACGCAGACCACGCTGATGGTCTCCAGCGCGTTGCCGGACGCGATCAAGTTCGACCTGTATGTCTCTACCGACGGGGAGCGCTTCGAATACGCCAGTACCTGCGGCGTCACGCCCGGCGTGTCCTCGTTCGAGATGTGGGAGCGGCCGATCACGCTGTTCGCGATGGGCAATCCGCGGGTGCTGCCGAAAGGGCGCATGGACTGCGACTGAGCAGCCGGCCCTCCCGTCGCTGAATCCAGAAGCCCGGCCCATGCCGGGCTTTTCGCATGTGGGCGAAGCGTTCGCTGCAGTGCGGCTTTCCTGTGCTCCCCGCCTCGGGAACACTAGCGCCATGTAAACGGTTACACGGGGGCGGGATGGACGGGTTCCGACAGGCCGGCAAGGCTTGGCTGGCATGTGCGCTGCTGGGGATGACCGGCCTGGCCGCGGGCGCGGAACAGCGCACCTACGCCAACCCCATCGACATCGACTACCGCTACAACTTCGAACAGGAAAGCCGCGGCATTTCCTACCGCACCGGTGCCGATCCGGTCGTGGTCCGGCACGGCGATGCGTACTACCTGTTCCAGACGCTGGCCGACGGCTACTGGCGCTCCACCAACCTGGTGGACTGGGCGTTCATCTCGCCGAGCCGTTGGCCGTTCGACAGCATGGTGGCGCCGGCGGTGATCTCCGATGGCGACCGCCTGATCCTCATGCGTTCGCTGTTTTCGCCGGGCGCGGTGCTGGTCTCGCGCGATCCGGCGAAGGGCCGCTTCGATTTCCTCACCCGCATGCTGCCGGAACTGCCGCATGCGGTGCCACCGGGCCGCGACGTCGGTCTGCCCGGCTGGCGCAACGGCGATCCGCAGCCGGACAAGATCCCGCCCGGGCCATGGGACCCCGCGTTCTTCAAGGACGACGATGGCCGCTGGTATCTCTACTGGGGATCGTCGGACACGTTTCCGCTGTACGGCATCGAGCTCGACATGTCGAAGGGCATGCGCTACCTCGGCACGCCGCGCGCGTTGCTCGCACTCGATCCCGGGAAGCATGGCTGGGAGCGCTTCGGCCAGGATCATCGCGGCGCGTTCTTCCCCGACGGCGAACCCGTGGGCAACTACATGGAAGGCGCGTGGATGACGAAGGTGGGCGGGCGCTACTACCTGCAATACGGCGCGCCCGGTACCGAGCACAACGCCTACGCCACCGGCACCTACGTGGGCGACAGTCCGCTGGGGCCTTTCGAGTACGCGCCGTACAACCCGGTGGGCTACAAGCCCGGCGGCTTCGTGCAGGGAGCAGGCCATGGCTCCACGTTCCAGGATGCGCACGGCAACTGGTGGAATACCGGCACGCCGTGGCTGGGCCGCAACTGGACGTTCGAACGACGCATCGCGATGTTCCCGGCCGCCTTCAGCGCCGACGGGCAGATGTCGGTCAGTACGCGCTTCGGCGATTTTCCGCATTACGTGCCGGACGGTCCGAACGCGGATCCGGAGGCGCTGTTCACCGGTTGGATGCTGCTTTCCTATCGCAAGCGCGCGATGGCTTCGAGCACGCGCGAGGGTTTCCCCGCCGGCAACGTCACCGACGAAAATCCGCGCACGCTGTGGGTGGCGGGGAAGAACGAGGCCGGGCAGGCACTGGACGTGGACCTCGGTGCCGTGAAGACGGTGCGCGCGGTGCAGGTGAATTTCGGCGACTACGAATCCGGACGCTTCGGCGACGCCGACGACATCTACACCGAGTTCACGCTGGAGCATTCACTGGATGGCCGGCATTGGCAGCCGCTCGCCGCCACGCCGGTGCCGCGCCGCGACCGTCCCAACGCCTACATCGAGCTCCCCGCGCCGGTGCGGACGCGCCATGTGCGCTACGTGCACGGTCACGTGGGGGCCGCGCACCTGGCCATCAGCGACCTGCGGGTGTTCGGCAACGCAGACGGTCGCGTGCCGGCGACGCCGCGGCACGTCGCAGCGCGACGCGATACGGACCCGCGTAATGCCTTCGTGCGCTGGCGGCCGGTGAAAGGCGCAGTGGGCTACAACGTGCGCTGGGGCATCGCGCCGGACCGGCTGAACTCCACCTACCAAGTGTTCGCCGACCAGCCCACGCAGCTCGAGTTGCGCGCGTTGAGCGTCGGTGTGGGCTATCACGTGGCGGTGGAAGCCTTCGACGAGAACGGTGTGTCCCTGCCCAGTCCGGTGGTGGCGCTGCGGTAACTCGTCCACACGCTCGTCACGCTGCAGTCCGCGCATGACGCTGGCCGGGCGAATGCGGTAAGTTGGTGCATTCCCGGTCACCCCGTCCCGCATGCCGCTCTACCGCTACAAGGCCCTGAATGCGCATGGCGAAATGCTGGAGGGCCAGATGGAGGCCGCCAGCGACGCCGAGGTGGTGCTGCGTCTCCAGGAGCAGGGGCATCTGCCGGTGGAAGCGGCGCTCGCGGTCGCAGGCGCTGGCCGCAGCTGGGCGCAACTGTGGCGGCCGAATGCGTTTGCCGGGGATCGGTTGGTGCAGTTCACCCAGCAACTCGCGACGCTGTTGGGCGCGGGGCAGCCGCTGGATCGCGCGCTCGGCATCTTGCTCGACCTGCCCGAAGACGAGAAGGCGCGCCGGGTGATCACCGACATCCGCGACAGCGTACGCGGCGGTGCGCCGTTGTCGGCCGCACTGGAGCGGCAGCACGGCCTCTTCTCGCGGCTGTACGTCAACATGGTGCGTGCCGGCGAGGCGGGCGGCAGCCTGCACGAAACGCTGCAGCGGTTGGGCGACTACCTGGAGCGCACGCGTGCGTTGAAGGGTCGCGTGATCAATGCGCTGGTCTACCCGGCGATCCTGCTGGTGGTGGTGGGGCTGGCGCTGTTGTTCCTGCTGGGCTACGTGGTGCCGCAGTTCGCGGTGATGTACGAGAGCCTGGATGTGACGTTGCCTTGGTTCACCCGCGGCGTGCTGTGGGTCGGCAGCGTCGTCCGCGATTTCTGGTTCGTGCTGATCGCCGTGCCGGCGCTCGCGGTGCTGTGGTTCGACCGCCGTCGCCGCGACCCCGGCTTCCGCTCTCGGCTGGATGCCTGGCTGCTGGGTCGTCCGCTCGCCGGTCCGCTGCTGGCCCGCCTGGAGACGGCTCGCCTGGCCCGCACGTTGGGCACGCTGCTGAAGAATGGCGTGCCGCTGCTGACGGCGTTGGGCATCGCCCGCAACGTGCTGGGCAACCGCGCCCTGGCCGCCGATGTCGACGCCGCGGCCGACGACGTGAAGAACGGCCATGGTCTGTCCGCCTCGCTGGGCAAGGGCAAGCGCTTTCCGCGCCTGGCGCTGCAGATGATCCAGGTGGGCGAGGAATCGGGCGCCCTGGACAGCATGCTGCTGAAGACGGCCGAGACCTTCGAGCAGGAAACCGCTCAGGTGCTGGACCGTATGCTGGCCGCCCTGGTGCCTGCCATCACCCTGATCCTGGCCGCGGTGGTGGGCGTCGTCATCATCGCCGTGCTGGTCCCTCTGTACGATCTGACCGGCGCCATCAACTGAGTACACCGGAGAGCCCGAGACCATGTCCCGCACGCGTCCCAATCCCGCCTTCCGTTCCCCCCGTTCGCAGCAGGGTTTCAGCCTGCTGGAGATCATCATCGTGCTGGTCTTGATCGGCGGCATCCTGGTGCTTGTCGGCAGCCGCGTGATGGGCGGCGCGGACAGCGGCAAGGTCAAGCTGGCGCAGTCGCAGCTGCAGACGCTCTCCGGCAAGATCGAGACCTACCAGCTCGACACCGGCAGCTATCCCGCGCAGCTCTCCGACCTGGTCACCCAGCCCGACAATGCGACCGGCTGGCTGGGCCCGTATGCGAAGGAAAGCGAACTGAAGGATCCGTGGAAGAACGCCATCGAGTACCGGATCCCCGGCGAGTCGCAGCGCTTCGACCTGATCAGCCTCGGCGCCGATGGCAAGGCCGGCGGCGACAGTGTGAACGCCGACATCAAGAACGAGTAAGCGTCCACGTCCGCCGCCATGGCTGCCTGCGCCCCGCCATCGCGTCCTTCCGCGCGTGCCGTTGCAGGACATGTCATCGCAGGACGTGCCTCGCTGGCGGGTTTCACGCTGCTTGAAACGCTGCTCGTCCTGGCCCTGATGGCGGCTGCGGCCCTGCTGGCGGCGATGGCGTTCACCGGTGGCCTCGAGGGCATCAAGCTGCGTTCCGAATCCAAGGAGATCGCCGCGCAACTGCGCTATACCCGCGCGCGGGCGATCGCCACCGGCGAGCCGCAGCGCTTTCGCATCGATCCGCGCGGTCATCGCTGGGAGGCCGCCGGCGACCATCGCGGCCGCATCGATCCGGCGCTAGCGGTGAGCTTCACCGGTGCGCGGCAAGCGCAGGCGCGCGCCGGCGAAGGCGCGATCCTGTTCTTCCCCGATGGCGGCGCCACGGGTGGCCGGGTGACGCTGACGGCGGAACGCGCGGCATGGAGCGTCGATGTCGCCTGGCTCACCGGCGAGGTGCGAGTGTCGCGCGAGACGATCGGAGCAGCGCAGTGATGCCAGCGTCGCGCGCGCGCCAACAGGGCTTCACCCTGCTCGAAGTGCTCGTCGCTTTCGCGTTGCTGGCATTGGCGCTGACGCTCGTGCTCGGCGCGCTGTCCGGCGCGGCGCGGCAGGTCAGGCAGTCCGCCGACAGCAGTCGCGCCACCTTGCACGCGCAGTCGTTGCTGGCGCAGCTGGGTTCCGGCGAGGCGCTCAAGCCCGGACAGCGCGAAGGTGATTTCGACCGTGGGCGCTTCCAGTGGACGCTGGAGGTGTCGCCGTTTGCCGATCCCCTCGCGTCGCGCGCACAGCTGGATCCCGGCGCGCCTCAGCTCCTCGACGTGAGACTGCTCGTGCGCTGGGGCGCGGAACGCGGTCAGTCCCTGCAATGGCGCACGTTGCGGCTCGCGCCGCGCGACATCAACCAGGCGGCGCCACCATGATGCGACGGCATGCGGGCGGATTCACGCTGATCGAGGTGCTGGTCGCGCTGGTGCTGATGGCGGCCGGCCTCGCGCTCGCGTTCGCCACGCTGCGTTCGTCCACGGCCGTGGCGGCGCGCGGTGAAGACATGGCGCAGGCCAGCGAGCGCATGCGCGCCGTGCATGGCTACCTGCGCGCGCGACTCACCTCGGCGCAGCCGATCGTGTTCGCCACCGACCGCAGCACGCTGCGGCAGGCACGCTTCATCGGCACGCCGCAGCGCATGCGCTTCGTGACCGACCTGCCGGACTACCTCGGACACGGTGGCCCGTACCTTCATGACGTGGTGGCCGATGCCGACGGGCGGCTGCTCGTCGGCTTCTCGGTGGCGCAGCCGGACGCGTCGCTGGACGACCTCGAGCAGCGTGCCGAAGCGCAGCGCCCCGAGCGTCTGGCCGATGGCCTGCGGACGGTGCGCTTCCGCTACCGCGGACTGGATGCGGACAACCGCCTGGGTCCGTGGCAGGACCGCTGGGAAACCTCCGAGATGCTGCCGCTGCAGGTCAAGGTGGAAGTGGAGGCGGTGCGCGGCGGACGTTGGCCGGACCTTATCGTCACGCTTGCGCGCAGCGAAGGCGGCGCCGGTGGCGGCTTGCTGCCCGGCGACTCGAATCCGGTGCTGCCATGAAGCCCCAACGAGGCGCGGCCCTGTTGCTGGTGTTGTGGCTGGTGGCTTTGCTCACGGCGCTGGTCGGTGCCTTTGCATTGACCGCACGCATGGAGGCCATGCAGGGACAGGTGGGAAGCCGCGGCGCTGTCGCACAGGAGGTCGCGCGTGCCGGACTCGAGTACGCGCTGGTCCGCGTGGCCGATCGCAACCCGCAAACGCATTGGCAGCCCAACGGAAGGCCTTACGCATGGTCGTTCGATGGCCATGCGGTCGAAGTCCGCATCATCGACGAAACCGGCAAGGTCGACCTCAATCAGGCCGACGCGGGCTTGCTGTCCCGCCTCATGCAGGCGCTGGGCGAGGCGCCGGACGTTGCCGATGCGCTCTCGGGCGCCATCGTCGACTGGCGCGACGCTGACAACCTGAGCCAGCCGTCCGGCGGTGCCGAGGATGACGATTACGCTTCCGAAGGTCGCGATTACGGCGCGAAGGACGCACCGTTCGAGACGGTCGCCGAAGTCGAGCAGGTGCTGGGCATGACACCCGCGTTGTACGCACGGCTGGTGCCCTTCCTCACGCTGTATTCCGGGCGTGGCCAGCCTGACGCAACCTATGCGCAGGGTCCGGTGCTGGTCGCGATGGGCATGGATGCCGCCACCTGGCTGGCGCAGCGCAACGCCATCGGCGCAAGCGGGGACGCCCAACTCGTCGGCACCGGCAGCGGCACGTATAGTATCGAGAGCCGTGCGCGGCTGACCGATGGCCGCGAGGCGTCACTAAGGACGGTGGTGCGCGCAGGCGCCAATCCCGTGCCGGGATCGGCCTACACCTTGTTGCGCTGGGAGGAGGGAGCGTCACCACAATGAGCGGCGTACGCGACACCTTGCAGCAGTTCCGGGCGCGCCTGGGGCCGGGACCGAAGAGCTTCCTCGCCTGGTGGGGCCAGGCGTTGGCCAGTTGCCTGCCTGCGCGCTGGCGCGTGCTGCTCGGCCTGACCCGGGAGCGCCTGTTCTTCCAGCGCGAAGGCAACGAGATCGCCATGAGCTGGATGGAAGGGGCGACGCGCCGCGAACTGGCGCGCTTGCCTTCCACCGTGACCCCCGATGAACTCGCTGCCGTGCTGGGCAGCCGCCTGGCGGGGCTGCCTCGCTGGTGGCTGGTACCGGCGGGCATGACGCTGCGTCGGCGCCTGCCGTTGCCGGCCGCTGCCGCGGATCGCCTGCGGGATGTTGTGCGCTTCGAGCTGGACCGCCAGACACCTTTCACCGCGCAGGACGCCTGCTTCGATGCGCGGGTGGTCGGCGTGCGCGAGGACGGCCAACTGGACGTCGAACTCGCCGTGGTGCCGAAGCCCGCGTTCGACACTGCACTCGCCCAGCTGGGCGCACTCGCGCGTGTCCTCGCCGGTGCCGACGTGGAGGATGCCGCCGGCCTGCCCGCAGGCGTGAACCTGTTGCCGGAGAACGTCCGGACCGCGAGCCTGGCACCGAATCGCGGCTTGCACCTGGCCCTGGCGGCCGTGGCGGTGGTGGCCTTGGTGTTGGGTGCCTGGCTGGTGCTCGACAACCGGCGCGCGGCGGCCGACGCCTTCGCGACGCAGGTGGAAAGCCGTGCCGACGAAGCCCGCCGCGTGGCGGCCGGACGGCAGCAGCTCGTCGACCTGGTCGCCGGCATCACTACGTTGAACACCACGAGTGCGCGACGTCCCACCGCGTTGGAGGTCATGGCCGACGTGACCCAGCGGCTGCCCGACAACACCTATCTGGAAAAACTCGCCATCGAAGGCGACCGGCTGACCCTGATCGGCTTCAGTCCGGAAGCCTCCGGCCTGGTCGCACGGCTGCAGGGTTCGAAGCTGTGGCGCAATCCCGCCTTGAGCGGCGCGCTGCAGCCCGATCCGCGGACGCGCATGGACCGCTTCACGCTGACCGCCGAACTGCTGGGCAAGCAGGAGCCCGCCGCAGCAGGTGCCAACGGAGGGCCCAATGCCGCCGGCAACGACTGACCGCGATCGTGCGCTAGCCCTTGTGCTGCTCCTGGCGGCGCTGCTGCTGGGTTACTTCGTGCTGGTACACCCCTGGTGGACCGTGCCGATGCAAGAGGTGAACACGCGCGTCGGCGAGCTGCGCGATCGCGAATTGCGTATCCGCACCCAGCTGGCGCAGGCGCCGCAGGTGCAGCGCGAACTTGCCGCGGCGCTGGCACAGCAGGCGCAGCGCCCTGGCTTCCTGCCGGAAGCGACGGTGGAGCTGGCGACCGCCGGCTTGGTCCAGCGCCTCGAAGCCATCGTCAAGCAGGCCAGCCCCGGCAATCGCAGCTGCGCCATCGCCAACCAGTCGCCGCTGGCGCTCCCCGGGCGCGAAGTCTATCCGCGCGTGGTCGTGCAGGTGCGCCTGCGTTGCGGTGCGCCGGAACTCGCCTCGGTACTGCACCAGATCGAATCCGGCAGCCCGCGCCTGTTCGTCGAGAACCTCAACATCCTGGCCCAGCGCTACGCGTTCCAGGCCAGTGAGAGCGGCGCAGGCGGTCTGGATGTGAACTTCGACCTCTACGGCTACCTCAAGCCCGCGCCGGCGGCTCCCCGGGAGGCGCCCGATGCGCCGTGAAGCGTGGACCGCGCGCACATGGATCCTGGCGACAGTGACCGGATGGTCGGTACTGGTGCTGGCGCTGGCGGTGTTCGGCCTGGGCGGGCGGATCACGCCGCTCCCGGCCGACCCGTCGCTGGTCCAGGACCTGCCGAAGATGCCGCCCGCTCCGCCGGAGCGACTGGGCGGCATGCCGCAATATGCCGAGGTTGGCGAGCGGCCTCTGTTCTCCGAGGATCGCCGGCCCAAGCCATTCTTCCTATCAGGTGAGGAAGCTGCCGCGCCTGCCTTCGACCTGGTCCTCAGCAGCGTGCTGATCACGCCCGCACTGGAACTGGCGATCATCCAGCCGACCCAGGGTGGCGAGGGCCTGCGGGTCAAGGTAGGCGAGTCGCCGGACGGTTTCCCTGGCTGGCGGTTGACGGAACTGTCGCCGCGCCGGGCCGTGTTCGATGGGCCGGAAGGACGCCGTGAGCTGGAGCTGCGGGTGTTCAACGGCGCCGGTGGCCAGCCGCCTACTGCGGTCGCAGTCCCACCGGCATCCGGTGCCGCACCCAATGCGCCGGGCGTGCCGCCCGCGGCTCGTCCGACCGGCGGTAATGCAGGGCCTATCGCGATGCCGACCATGCCGTCGCCATCGTCCGCCACCCCAGCCGCGCCGGTTCCGGTTCCCGCACCGACGCCATCTTCGCAGCCGCCGAGCGCTCCCGCCACGACGACCGAACAGCAGATGGATGCGATTCGCCAGCGCATCGAGCAACGCCGTGCGCAGTTGCGCCAGCAGCAGGCCAACCCCAATCCGCCGCCGGCAACGCCCGGCAAGACACAGTAGAGTGCCGGCATGACGTCACGCGTGATCCTGTTTTCCCTCTGCCTGGGCCTGTTGGCCGGCTGCGCCAGCGCCCCTGTGCCCGACGTGCGCCGCACCTCGCCCGCGACGGCGGGAGAGGTCGTTCCCGGCACCGCGCAGACCGCGCCGCTCAAGGAGGCCGAAGCGCCCTCCAGTGGTCCGCAGGCGCAGATCCGCCGTGGCAACGGGCAGATGATCAACCGCAGCGCCGCCAGCGCGCCGCTGCCATCCCTGGGCGGCGCCAGCAGCGGCTCGGCCACCTTCAATTTCGAGGGCGAGTCCGTGCACGCGGTGGTGAAGGCCATCCTCGGCGACATGCTGGGCCAGAACTACGTCATCGCACCGGGCGTACAGGGCACCGTGACGCTGGGCACGCCGAAGCCGGTATCGCCGGCCGAGGCGTACAACCTTCTGGAGATGGTGCTGGGCTGGAACAACGCGCGCCTGGTCTACACCGGCGGCCGCTACAACATCATCCCCGCCGATCAGGCCTTGGCTGGCAGCGTGGCGCCGCGCACGGGTCCGGCGTCCAGCGCGCGCGGTTACGAGGCACGCGTGGTGCCGCTGCGCTTCATTTCCGCCAGCGAGATGAAGAAGGTGCTGGAGCCTTACGCGCGACCCAACGCGATCGTCAACGTCGACAGCACGCGCAATGTCATCACCCTGGCCGGTACGCGCAGCGAACTCGAAAACTACCTGCGCACCGTCGAGATCTTCGACGTCGACTGGCTGTCCGGCATGTCGGTGGGCGTGTTCCCGCTGCAGTCGGGCCGTGCCACTCGCGTAGTGGCCGACCTGGAGAACGTGTTCGGCAACGACAGCAAGACGCCCAGCGCGGGCATGTTCCGCTTCATGCCGCTGGAGGGCGCGAACGCGGTACTGGTGATCACGCCGCAGCCGGCCTACCTCGACCAGATCCAGCAGTGGCTGGAGCGTATCGATGGCGCGGGCGAGGGTAGCCGCCTGTATTCCTATGAGCTGAAATACATCAAGGCGCGCGAACTCGCGCAGCGCCTGGCCGAGGTGTTCGGTGCGTCCAGCGGCGGTTCGTCCAGTGATGGCCGTTCGACCGGCGGCACCGGCAACGTCTCGCTGATGCCGGGCACCGATCCGGTGCAGATCAACGACGGCGGCATGAGCAACAACAACAGCTCCGTCGATTTCGGCGGCAGCGGCGGTAGCAGCTCCGGGAGTAGCGGCCTGGGTGGCGGTTCGCTGTCGCTCAACCAGCGCGACAACGGCAACGGCGCGGTGACGCTGGAAGTCGACGGCGCGCGCGTGGGCGTGGCAGCGGTGGAAGAGACCAATACGCTGCTGGTGCGTTCCAGCGCCAGCGCCTGGCAGTCGATCCGCGAGGTGGTCGACAAGCTGGACGTAATGCCGCTGCAGGTCCATATCGAAGCGCAGATCGCCGAAGTGTCGCTGACCGGCGACCTGAGCTACGGCGTGAACTGGTACCTCGAGCGCGCGATGACGGACAACGGGCTTGGCCCCTTCGCTGACCCGAGCGCTGGTGGGCCGAGCCGCTGGAGCACGCTCGCCGGCAGCATCGGTGGCGTGAGTGGCGCAGGGGCCGTCTGGACGCTGGTGAAGAACGACGCTGCCGCCGTCATCACGGCGCTGGACGAAGTCTCCGACGTGCGCCTGCTGCAGACCCCGTCGATCTTCGTGCGCAACAACGCCGAAGCCACGCTCAACGTGGGCAGTCGCATCCCGATTTCTTCGGTGACCGTCAATCCGGGATTGGGCACCGACAACAGCTACAGCCAGGTGCAGTACCTGGACACCGGCGTGATCCTCAAGGTGCGCCCGCGCGTGACCAAGGACGGCATGGTGTTCCTCGATATCGTGCAGGAAGTGAGCTCGCCCGGTAGCGAGCCCGATGCCAACGGCAACGTGCGGATCAACACGCGCCGCTTCAAGACCGAGGGTGCGGTGCAGGCGGGCAACACGGTGATGCTGGCGGGCCTGATCAGCGACACCGCGACCCAGGGTTCCTCCGGCATCCCGGGCCTGAGTCGTTTGCCGATCATCGGTGGCCTGTTCGGCAAGAAGACCACCGGCACCGAGCGCAGCGAAGTCATCGTGCTGTTGACGCCGACCATCGTCAGCAACCCGCAGGAAGCCAACGACCTGACCGACGAGTACGGCAAGCGCTTCCGCGCGCTGGAACCGCTGAATACGCCGCGCTCCAAGTGACGCCGTCGGCCGCATCGTCCCTGCCCATCGTCCTGTTGCCCATCGGCACCGACGACGATGCGCTCGATGCCTGCCTGGGCGCGCTCGACGCCGGTACGCCGGAGGGCGCGCGGCTCTGGCTGGCCGATGATGCGCAGGCCGGCCCGCGCGGACTAGCGATCATCGAGCGCTGGCTGACGCGCACGCGCCTGCAGGCGGATTACACGCGACGTCCGCGCATGCTCGGCGAAGTGGCACACATGGATCAGATGCTGGCGGCCTGCGGCGATGCGGATGTCGTGGTGTTGTCACCCGACGCGCAACCGCTACCGGGTTGGTTGCAGCAATTGTCCGCATGTCTGGCCCGCGATGCTGCGATCGCGACGGCCACGCCCTGGTGCAACGCCGGCGAAACCACTGCCTGGCCACGGCTGGGGGAAGTAAGTCCCCCGCCTGGCGATATCGAACGCACCGCGCACGCCTGTGCGGCGATGCCGCCACTGCACCCGGAATTGCCCGCGGCCGTCGCCCATGCTGTCGCCCTGCGCGGCAGCGCACGCAAGCGCGTCGGCGGCCTGGATGCGGCGAGCTACGCGTCCTGGTACGCGGCATTGGTGGATCTGTCCCTGCGTCTGTCTGGCCTGGGCTGGCGCAACGTGTTGTGCGAGACCGCGTTCGTGGCGCGCGGTGGCGAGGGTGGCCCCGCCGACGGCGACATGGATGCCTTGAACGCCCGCTGGCCGGCTTTCACGCCTCGGCTGGCGACCTTCCTGATGGCCGATCCGCTGCGCGAGCCGCGCGAGCGCTTGGCCGCCCTGTATGCGGATGTCGGATCGCCGGAGCGCCAGCGTGACCTCTTCGGTTGAGCAGGGCGGCATTGCGGTCGTGGTGGTGACCTACGCCAGCGCGAGCACCATCGACGATTGCCTGATGCGCCTGCGGGTAGCCCGGGGCGTGGAGGAAATCCGCATCGTCGACAACGCTTCCACCGACGGCACGATGGAGGTCGTGCAGCGCCATGCGTTGCAGGACGCGCGCCTGCGTTTCATCGCCAATCCAGACAATCCGGGGTTCGCCGTGGGCTGCAACCAGGGCGCACGCGACACCGGCTCGCCGTGGATCGCGTTCGTGAACCCGGACCTGATGGTGGAGGTCGACACGCTGTCTCGCCTGCGTGCGCACGCGGCGGCGATCACGGGAGAGTCACTGCTCGGTGCGGACCTGGTCGACGAAGATGGCGTGCGCGATGCAGCGGCGCGCCGGCGTGAACCCGTGTTCGCGGCGATGCTCAGTTCGCCGGACGCCGCGTCCCGGCTGGGGGTGCCCGTGGACGAGAGCTGCGTGCTGCAACTAGTGGATATCGTGTCGGGCGCGCTGATGCTGTTGCCGCGAACGCTGTTCGATCGTCTGGGCGGCTTCGACGAAAAGTATCGACTGCACGCGGAGGACATGGATCTGTGTCGGCGCGCGCGCGAGGCCGGCGCGTGGCTGGCTGTCGCCAATGATGTTCGCGTGCTGCACATCCGCGGCGTGTCCAGCCGCTCGCGACCGCTGTTCGTGGAGTGGCACAAGCATCGTGGGCTGTGGCGCTACTTCCGCAAGTTCGAATCTCCGCAGCGCGGCATGCCTACCCGGCTGGGCGTGTTCGCCG
Source organism: Pseudoxanthomonas sp. LjRoot125 (assembly GCF_964252705.1). Classification (NCBI taxonomy): domain Bacteria; kingdom Pseudomonadati; phylum Pseudomonadota; class Gammaproteobacteria; order Lysobacterales; family Lysobacteraceae; genus Pseudoxanthomonas; species Pseudoxanthomonas sp. LjRoot125. Next base: position 59,599 of record NZ_CAXUOY020000002.1, read on the forward strand.
CGATCTGGCTGCACTTCGGCGCGGTCCTCGCGCGCATCCTGCTGCGACGCCGCTAGATCGCCGGGTCAATCCTCGATGCGATGGCCGGCGCCCTGCAGCGCCGAAACGGCATCATCCAGTTGGTGTGTCTGCACCAGCACGTAGTCGGTGTCGTACGTCGACATCGCGAAGATGCCGACGCCCGCGACGGCGAGCGGATCCAGCACGGCCTTGAGGATGCCGGTCAGCGCGAAGTCGAACGGCCCCTGCAGTTTGAACATGCGCCAGCCGCGCTGGCAGCGCACATCATCGGGGACATGGCGCTCTTCGCAGACGAGCGACAGCTCGTCGTCCGTCCAGCCCGCATGGCGCATGCCCGCCGTCGGCCACCAGCCGGGCAGGGCGGCATCGGCAGGCAGCTGCGCGACGGCGTAGCGTACGGGCAGCAAGGACAGTGTCAGCCTCGGCGCCGTCATCCTGCGCGCCCGTTCCACCAGAACAGCGCGTTGACCGAGAGCACCACCACCACGGTATAGATCAGGGATAGCGGACCGCCCACGCGCCACAACTGGCGCGAGGTGTAGTTGGCCGGGCCCACGACCATCGAGATCACCGGGTTCGATGCCGTCATCAGGTTGTTGGACGCGGAGAGCGCGACGATCAGCGCGAACGCGGTGGGATTGCCGCCCGCCGCCAATGCCAGGTTGATCGCCATCGGCACCATCACGATGGTCGCGCCCACGTGGCTGATGACCAGCGAGAACGCGGTCGTCAGCAACGCGATGGCGATCTCGAGCACCCAGACCGGAATGCCGTCCGGCAGACGCTCCACCGTATGGCCGGCCACCCACGCCGCCGCGCCGCTGCTGTCCATCGCCCAGCCGAGCGGAATCAGCCCCGCCATCAGGAACACGGTCTTCCAGTTGATCGCGCTGTAAGCCTCGTCCATGCGCAGCACGCCGGTGAGCAGCATGCCGGCCACGCCGGTCATCAGCGTCAGCGCCACCGGAAGTTTCGATGTCAGCGCGATGATGATCGTGATCGCAAAGATCGTCATCGCGATCTTGAACTTGTGCGGACGCTGTTCGCCCTTCGGATAGTCGGTGACGACGACGAAATCGCGGCTCTCAGCCGCCAGTCCCAGGTCCTGCCAGATGCTGTGGAATACCAGCATGTCGCCGGCGCGGAGCTTCTCCTCGCGCACGTTCTCGCGAATGACCTTCTTGTCGCGATTGATCGCCAGCAGGCTGATGCCGTTCTGCTTGCGCAGGCGAAGTTCGCGCGCGGTCTTGCCGATGAAGCGCGACGTCGGCGGCACCACCGCTTCGGAAATGCCGGCGCGGCTGGGATTGAAGAGATCGCCGAAGTGGCGCAGGCGCGAGGACAGGCGCAAGAAATGGTTCTGCGCAAAATCGCCGACCTCCTGCCGCTTGCCCATCACGCCCAGCACGCTGCCGACCCAGATGCGCATGTCCGCGGGCGGCGCCAGGCGGGTGTCGTTGCCGGTCTGCAGTGCCAGCATCAACGGTGCATCGTGCAGCGCCTCGGCTTCGCCCAGCGACATGCCGACCAGCGGACTTTCGGCGGTGACGACCAGTTCGAACACATCGCCTTCGATGCCGTAGGTGTTGGCGAAGTAGCTCTCCGTGCGCGCCGGCGTCACGTTGGTCTCGGTCTCGTCGCGAAGCTTCTTGTCGCCGTAATAGCGGAAGTACAGCAGCGATGCGATCACCAGCACCAGGCCGATCGGCCACGGCGCGAACATCCGCAGTGGCTCCAGCGTGGCCATGCCCGAGGGCAGGTTGTTGTTGGCCGAAACCAGCAGGTCGTTGAGCAGGATCAACGGCGAGTTGCCGACCATGGTGAACGCGCCACCCATCACGATGGCCGCCGCGATCGGCAGCAGCAGCCGCTGCAGCGACAGGCCGGTACGTGCGGACAGGCGCGAGGCCACCGGCATGAACAGCGCCATGACCGACGGGTTCTGCATGAAGGACGAGTTGAGGCTGGCGATGGCGGTGGTCATCAGCAGCAGCCGCTGCTCGATGCCGTGGCCGCGCCGCAACAGCCAGGACGCCAGGCGGTTCAGCGCGCCGGTGCGGTCCAGGCCGGCACCGAGGATCATGGTGGCGATGATGCTCATGACCGCGTTGCCGGAGAAGCCGCCGAAGATTTCCTCCGGTGCGATCAGGCCGGTGATGCCCAGCACCACCAGCACGACCAAGGCGACCAGGTCCGCGCGGATGCGCTCGAACAGGAACATCGCCATCGTGAAGCCGACCAGCCCGAGGACGAGCTTCATGTCGTTGGTCAGCGTCAGCGCGTTTTCCATGTCGCAGTCGGGTTCCGTGGGGCCTGGGTATTACTCGCGGTCGTACAGAAGATCCCACACCCCGTGGCCGAGCTTCTGGCCGCGGGTCTCGAAATGGGTCTGCGGGCGCCACGCCGGGCGCGGCACGCTACCGCGCCGACCGGCGCGATTGGTCAGGCTCGGCGTCGCATCCAGCACGTCCCACATATGCTCGGCATAGGCTTCCCAGTCGGTGGCGCAGTGCAGGCGACCACCGGGACGCAGTTTGCGCGCGATCAGCGCGGCGAACTCGGGCTGCACCAGGCGGCGCTTGTTGTGGCGCTTCTTGTGCCACGGATCCGGGAAGTAGATGCGCACTTCATCCAGCGCGCCGTCCGCCACTTCGTGCTGCAGCACTTCCACCGCATCGTGGTGGTAGACGCGCACGTGGTCGCTGCCGTCCTCGGCCAGCGCGTTCAGCAAGCGGCCGACACCGGGAGCGTGCACCTCGAGGCCGAGGTAGTCGCGGTCCTTGTCGTGCGCAGCAGCGAAGCGCAGGGCCTCGCCGTTGCCGAAGCCGATTTCCAGCACGCGCGGTGCCGTGCGTCCGAACACCGCATCGTAGTCCCGCGGCGTACCGGTGTAGTCCAGCCCGAACCGCGGCCACTGCGTATCGAACGCCCGTTGCTGGGCATCGGTGAAGCGCCCCTGCCGGAGCACGAAGCTGCGGATTTCGCGCCGGCCTTCGCTAATCGTGAACGGCTTGGGCGGTGTCTTGGCGCCCGGGCTGGAAAACGGATCCGTCATCAGCCGATCAGTCCGTCGATCGGACTCGATGCCGACGCATTGCGCTTGCGCGGGATGCGGCCGGCCAGGAATGCTTCGCGGCCGGCTTCCACGGCCTTCTTCATGGCGCTGGCCATCAAGATCGGATGCTTGGCACCGGCGATGGCGGTGTTCATCAGCACGCCGTCGCAGCCGAGCTCCATCGCGATGGCGGCATCGGACGCGGTGCCTACGCCGGCATCGACCAGCACGGGGACCTTGGCGTTCTCGATGATCTCCAGCAGGTTGTACTTGTTCTGCACGCCCAGGCCGGAACCGATCGGCGCGGCCAGCGGCATCACCGCAACGCAGCCGATCTCTTCCAGGCGGCGGGCCAGGATCGGATCGTCGCTGGTGTAGACCATCACCTGGAAGCCGTCCGCGACCAGCTTTTCGGCAGCGGCCAGGGTCTGCACCACGTCGGGGTAGAGGGTCTTCGGGTCGCCCAGCACTTCCAGCTTCACCAGCGTATGGCCGTCGAGCAGTTCGCGGGCCAGCCGGCAGGTGCGCACGGCGTCGTCGGCGGTGTAGCAGCCGGCGGTGTTCGGAAGCAGGGTGTAGCGGTCCGGCGGCAGCACGTCGAGCAGGTTGGGCTCGTTCGGCGACTGGCCCAGGTTCGTGCGCCGGATGGCGACGGTGACGATCTCGGCGCCCGCGGCCTCGGTGGCCAGGCGGGTTTCCTCGAAATCCTTGAACTTGCCGGTGCCGGTCAGCAGGCGGGAACGGTAGGTCTTGCCCGCGATCACCAGCGGGTCATGGGGGACGGTGTTGGACATCCCTCGATTATCGCCGATGTTGGGGCAGGGTGGCATCGCGAAGCCACCGCATGCGCGCGGATCAGCCGCCGCCGAGGGCGTGCACGATCTCGACGCGGTCGCCGGCCCGCAGGTGCGCATGCGCGTGCTGGCCACGCGGAATGATCTCGCCGTTGACCTCGACGGCGACCCGGCGTTCGGCCAGGCCCTGCTGTTCGAGCAGTGCGAGGAGGGTGCTGTGCTCGGGCAGTGCGTGCGGCTGCCCATTCAACTGGATGTCCATGGCGGCATTGTCGCCGATGACGGTTGCCATTGCCGCATTGCAGCGTGTGCCGCGGCCGCCTTTGGTGGAAGGATGCGCGCCATGCGCAGCCGTACGGCAGAGCCGGCACGCAGCCCACCATCCAATGCCCCGGGAGAGTCCATGAAGCGTTCCAGTTCGCCCGTCCGTTCGTTGCTGGCCGTCGCGCTGGCGATGGCGGCAGTCCCCGCCCTGGCCGAGAACGGCCCCTACACGCAGACCGTGTTCTTCGGCGACAGCCTGACCGATGCCGGTTACTTCCGGCCGCTGCTGCCCGCCAACGTGCGCGCGGTGACCGGCCAGTTCACCACCAACCCCGGATTCGTCTGGTCCCAGTACCTGGCCGAGTACTACGGCACCAGCGCCTACGCCAACGGCAATGGACAGGTGGGCACCAACTACGCCGCCGGTGGTGCCCGCGTGGGCACCAACACCACGGGCGCGCTGGGTCCCATCCCTTCGCTGGCCACCCAGGTCAACACCTATCTGAGTTCGACCGGCGGCCGTGCCGATCCCAATGCGCTCTACACGGTATGGGGCGGTGCGAACGACCTGTTCGCCATCACCAGCGGCGGCGCCAACCCGACCACGACCATCGGTGCCGCCGTCACGGCGCAGGTGGGCATCATCGGTACGTTGCAGACGGCGGGTGCGCGCTACATCCTGGTGCCGACGATCCCGGACCTGGGCGTGACGCCCGGATTCCGCGCCCAGGGCACCGCAGCGGCGGCGGCGGGCACGCAGCTGTCGACGACCTACAACACCGCGCTGTTCGATGCGATCGACACCGCGGGTTTCCGGGTGATCCCGCTGGACACGTTCACCCTGCTGCGTGAGATCGTCGCCAGCCCGGCCGAATACGGTTTCGCCAACGTCACCGGCACGGCGTGCCAGCCGCAGATCACCGCCAACTCGCTGACCTGCAATCCGACCTCGTACGTCACTCCGAATGCACCCGATACCTACGCGTTCGCCGACGGCGTGCACCCGACCTCGCGCGCCCACAGCATCCTGTCGCAGTACGCAGTGGCGATGCTGGAAGGGCCGCGCCAGATCGCGCTGCTGCCGTACACCGCGTCCGTGCACGGACGTGCCCGTGCGGATCGCGTGGCTTCGCACGTCAACGGCAAGCCCGAGGCCGATGGCATGCGCTGGTGGGGCGACCTGCGCGGCGACTTCCTGCGCTACGGCCACGGCGACCTGTATGACGGCGCCGGCCCGATGGGCACCTTCGGCGTCGATTGGTCGAGCGGCTCGCTGGTCTACGGCGCGTTCGCCGGCTATGGCCGTGCGCAGTACGACTTCGGTAAGCGCAGCGGCAGCTTCGACGAATCGGATGCCACGCTGGGCGGTTTCGCGGGCTGGTACGGCGACCGCCTGTGGGCGAATGCGCAGGTCAGCTACAGCTGGATCTCCTACGACGTCGATCGCGAAGTGCAACTGGGCGATGTGACCCGCCGCCACAGCGGTTCGCCCGACGGCACCAACCTGAGCCTGGGCCTGAGCGCCGGCTACCAGTGGGGCGAGGGCGCGTTCCGCCACGGTCCCGTGATCAGCGTGGTGTCGCAGACGATCGAAATGGACGGTTACAGCGAGAGCAACGTCAATTCCAGCGCGCTGGCGTATCCGGACCAGGATTTCGATTCGCTGATCGGTAGTGCGGGTTACGAGGTCAGCTATGCGATCAACGATCACCTGCAGCCGTATGCGCGTCTGACGGTGGACAAGGAGTTCGAGGATCCGGCTGAGGAAGTGTTCGCGCAGGCGCTGTCGCTGCCCGGCACCAACCCCTATGCCGTGCCAGGCCTGGATACCGACACCGGCTACGGCACCCTGCTGATGGGTGCGCGCACGAAGCTTTTCGGCTTCGATGCCAACCTGGGCGTCACCACCACGGTGAACCAGGGAGGTGGCACGAATACCACGGCGTTCATGACGCTGGGCGGCAACTTCTGATGCACCTGAGCAATGCGGCGCCGGCCAACGGCGCCGCATTGCCTTGCCGCCCGGGCCGGCATAGACTGCGGCCGTCCGCGCGGGTGTAGTTCAATGGTAGAACTGCAGCTTCCCAAGCTGCTAGCGTGGGTTCGATTCCCATCACCCGCTCCACCCTCTCGTTTTTCGTCATCGTCCGGCCTTGCGGACGTGCGATGCTGTTCGCGACCCCGGTGATTCCGCGCCCATGAAGCTCGCCATCCTGTCGCGCAACAGCAAGCTGTACTCCACGCGCCGCCTCGTCGAAGCGGCGCGACAGCGCGGCCACACCGCGCGCGTGCTCGATCCGCTGCGCTGCTACATGCGCATCTCGTCCTCGGGCTTCCAGTTGCACTACAAGGGCAAGTCGCTCGCGGACTACGATGCGGTCATCCCGCGTATCGGTGCCTCCATCACCCGCTACGGTACCGCGGTGCTGCGGCAGTTCGAGTTGATGGGCACCTACAGCCCGAATCCTTCCGACGCCATCCTGCGCGCGCGCGACAAGCTGCGCGCGCACCAGTTGTTGGCGGCACAGGGCATCGACCTGCCGGTGACGGTGTTCGGCGACAACCCCGACGACACCACCGACCTGCTGTCGATGCTGGGCCCGCCACCGCACGTGATCAAGTTGAACGAGGGGTCGCAGGGTGCCGGTGTCATCCTCACCGAGAAACCCTCGGCATCTCGCAGCGTGGTCGAGGCCTTGCGGGGGCTGTACGCCAGTTTCGTGGTGCAGGAGTTCATCGGTGAAGCCGAGGGTGCGGACCTGCGCTGCTTCGTGGTCGGCGACGAGGTCGTCGCTTCGATGCGGCGCCAGGCACCCGAGGGAGACTTCCGTTCCAACCTTCATCGCGGCGGGACGGCCATGCGCATGGAGGCCACCGACGAGGAGCGCGCCGTCGCGGTTCGCGCAGCGCGGGTGCTCGGCCTGGGCGTGGCCGGCGTGGACCTGATCCGGGCCGCCCGCGGTCCGCTGGTCCTGGAGGTCAACTCCACCCCGGGGCTAGAAGGAATCGAGGCCGTCTGCGGGGTCGACGTGGCCGGAAGGATCGTGGACCACCTCGCGGCCAAGCCCTGAACAGGGGTGGGGCCGCGATGCCGGTCGAAAATTTCGGATTTCACGCGGATTTAACGCTGTCTTTAACGGCTGTTTAATCGATTTCCGCGTAGCCTTGTCCGGACCGCAGCTCTGCGTTCCTCCCGGTGATTCATCTGGAAAGCACAGGATTACGGTAATCGGGGCTTTATTTGGCCCAAGCGGGCGTCCACCCGCTTGGGCCTTTGTTTTTTTGCACGCCGCCATTGTCGCGTGCTATGACAGAATCCGAATTATCGCGGCGCCCGTGTCCGACCCTTGCCGGTGCGGTGCGCCATTCCTTCCGTGACGAACGAGGTGTTGAATGTACAAGGTGGTACTCGGCTCCATGCTGGCGTTGGCTGCTGTGACGGCGCACGCCAAGATCGATTCCGGCAGCGACGGCAGCCCCACGAAGCTGAACCTCAGCGGTTCGTTCGAGGAGCAGCGCACCGCCATCCTCAAGGACCTGGACGGCGGCAAGGTCTACGCCGAGATCACGGCCAAGGAGCGCGGCGACGTCAAGGAAGCGTTGGCCCGCATCTCGGGCGCACTGCAGGCGCCGAGCGGCGTGCAGGGCCTCAACGATGAGGAAAAGACGCGGGTGTTCAACGACCAGGAACTGGTCAACAGCATCCTGACCCGCGCGGGCGAGGACAGCAGGCTGGTCTGCACGCGTGAGAAGAAGGTCGGTTCGCACCGTCCGACCACCCAGTGCCTCACGGTGGCGGAACGTCGCCGCATGGCCGAGGCTGGGCAGGACCTGATGCGCCAGCAGAAGATCCCGCTCCGCGGCAACAACTAAGGGTTCCTGATGCGCATCCTCGTCATCGAAGACAACAGCGACATCGCCGCCAACCTCGGCGACTACCTGGAGGAGCGTGGCCACACCGTCGACTTTGCGGCCGACGGTGTGACCGGGCTGCACCTGGCGGTGGTGCACGAGTTCGACGCCATCGTGCTCGACCTCAATCTGCCGGGCATGGATGGGCTGGAGGTCTGCCGCAAGCTGCGCAACGAAGCGCGCAAGCAGACACCGGTCCTCATGCTGACCGCGCGTGATTCGCTGGACAATAAGTTGGCCGGGTTCGATTCCGGTGCGGACGACTATCTGATCAAGCCGTTCGCGCTGCAGGAAGTCGAGGTCCGCCTCAATGCACTCTCCCGCCGCGGCAAGGGCGTGCAGACACGCGTGCTTGAGGTGGGCGAACTCGAGTACAACCTGGACACGCTGGAAGTGCGTCGCCAAGGCAAGCTGCTGCAGCTCAACCCGACCGCGCTGAAGATCCTGCAGGCGCTGATGGAAGCCTCGCCCGCCGTGGTGACCCGCCAGGAACTCGAAACCCGTGTCTGGGGCGAAGAGTTGCCCGATTCGGATTCCTTGCGCGTGCACATCCACGGTCTGCGCGCCGTGGTCGACAAGCCGTTCGACTCGCCCTACATCCAGACCCGCCACGGCATCGGATACCGCATCGCCGCGCCCGATGCCAGCAACTGAGTCGCCTAAACCCCGCCGCCACCGCCGCTTCAGGCGGCGGCTGCGCACCCGCATCATCCTGTCGTTCGTCCTGTTGGGGTTCGGACTGACGGTGCTGTTTGCCTACGCGACCATCGTCGCGCGGCAGCGCGTCGAGGACCAACTGGTCGAAGACGTCATGAATCGCAATCTGGACGAGTCGTGGCGCCGGTTTGCGCAAAGCGAAGGCCAGGTGATCGGCGCGCCATTCGAGCAGGTGAAGGCGTACTACTATCTGCCCGACAAGTTCGAAAGCCTCAGGGTCAACAAGCCCGAGTGGTATGCGTTGCCGGATGGCATCCACAACATCACCGATATCGGCGATGACGGGAAGGCATATCCTTTCAAGCTCGGGGTAAGGAAAACGCCACAGATCTGGTTTTTCCTCGCCTACGACATGGGGCAGACCGCGCGTGCCGAAGTGCAGTTCAAGCGTGCCGTGTATGGATCGATTGTCGTGTTCACCGTCTTTTCGCTGGTGGTGGGCTGGTGGTCCGCGTCCCGCGTCATGAGTCCGGTTTCCGAGCTCGCGGCGCGCCTGCGTGCCTATCGCGGCAGCAGCAATCCGCGCGCCCTGGCACCGCACTTCCCGCAGGACGAAGTGGGCGAGTTGGCGAAGGCATTGGACGACTACTCGGAGCGGCTGACCGAAGTCGTCCAGCGCGACCGCGAGTTCAACGCCGACGTCAGCCACGAGTTGCGCACGCCGCTCGCCATCATCCGTGGCTCGGTGGAACTGATGCTGTCGCGTCCGGACATGGACGAGAAGACACGGACGCGCATCCAGCGCATCCAGCGCGCAGAACAGCAGTGCACCGATCTAATCAGCGCGCTGCTGCTGCTGTCGCGCAACGAGCGCGGCCATGGCAATACCGATGTAGCTCGCGTGGTTGACCAGCTGCTCGACTCCCACCGCGCCACGCTGGGCGGCAAGCCGCTCACCCTGCGCGTGGAAGGCGAAGAAGGCGCCCGGGTGGATTCGCCCGAGGCCGCGCTCTCCGTGGCGCTGGGCAATCTCATCGGTAACGCGGTGAAGTACACCAAGGAGGGCGAAGTCATCGTCCGTCTGCTGCCGGACGCGGTCGAAGTCGTGGATTCCGGACCTGGCTTGAGCAAGGAAGACGCAGCACGCTTGTTCGAGCGTGGTTACCGTGGAACGCATGCCGGCCATTCGCAGGGTGGCGGCATCGGCCTGTCCATCGTCAGCCGGCTGTGCGCGCTTTATGGCTGGCAGGTGGGCGTGCGGCCCGGCGAAACCAAAGGGGTGGTGGCGACGCTGCGGTTCTCGCCGATGCGGGATGCCTCGGTCGATGGTCCGGAACGCAGCTGAGTCCGCCAGACCGCGACGCGCTTAGAGCGTGATCCAGAAACAGTTGTAGGCCCGCCGCAATCCGAACGTGGTGTTCGAAGGCGTGGCGCTGTTCTTCAACGTCTGCACCACGCGCAGACCCACGGGCCGCGAACGCTGCGTGGTGGTGGGGTAGTAGCCGTCCTGGTTGGCGTCGACGACGGCGCCTTCTGCATCGATCACCGGCGCAGGGTCCGGCCGGATGGGCACGATGTCCACGAGCGGTCGCTGTGTAACCGCATCGAGCTGGTTGAGGATGCGCAGGGCGGCGGCATCGGACACACCGCTCCAGTGGTAGACGCCGGCCAGCCGATTGACGTCGCCCGCGCTGATCGCCATCGATACCTGCGCCACGAGGTCGCTCAACGTGCGCGAACACCCTCCGCGATAGAGCGCGCCTGCCGTTGAAGGCCCGGTGCTGCTGGCGGAAGGCAGCCGATCCATCGCCCCGATGTCTTCGCAGTTCTTGTCGGTGTAGACAGTGTCGCCACCCATGGTCGTGCAGCGTTGCACGCCCTGCTGCTGCGCTCGCGCAGGCGATGCATCGAATGCGGCCCACAGGCAGAGGCTGGCGAGGAGGAGAAGCGAAACGCGCATGTCCGCAGCGTAATCCGGGCATGGCGGCCGGTCACGATGCGCATGCGCGGATTGCGACCGCCGTTCACGTGCGGGTGGGGCGCGTGGCGCGCCCCGGCGTTCAGTCCGCCCAGCCCAGGCGCGACAGGACAGTCTGGGTGGGCTTGGCGAGGTTCAGTGTATAGAAGTGCAGCGACGGCGCGCCGCCGGCGACCAGGCGCTCGCACAGGTTGGCCACCACGTCGGCGCCGAAGTCGCGGATCGCGTCGGCGTCATCGCCGAGCGCCTGCATGCGCTTGCCGATCCAGCGGGGGATCTCTGCCCCGCACGCTTCTGAAAAGCGGCGCAGCTGGGCGAAATTGGAGATCGGCATGATGCCCGGGATGATCGGGATCTCCACGCCGAGCTTGCGTGCCGCATCCACGAAGTGGAAATAAGCGTCCGGGTTGTAGAAGTACTGCGTGATCGCGCCGTCGGCACCGGCATCGACCTTGGCCTTGAAGTGGCGCAGGTCCGTCAGCGCATCCTCGGCTTGCGGGTGCGTTTCAGGGTAGGCGCCGACCTCGATATGGAAGATGTCGCCGTGCTCGGCACGGATGAACTCGATCAGTTCCGAGGCGTAACGCAGGTCGCCGGGATGCCCCATGCCGGACGGCAGGTCGCCGCGCAGCGCGACGATGCGCTTGCAGCCCAGGGCCCGGTAAAGCCGCAGCAGTTCGCGGATCTCCTCGCGGCTGCCACCCACGCACGACAGGTGGGGCGCGGCATCGAAGCCGTGGTGCTGGTTGAGGTGGCGGACTGTCTCGGAGGTGTAGCTGAGCGTGGAGCCGCCGGCGCCGAACGTGCACGACACGTATTCGGGCGCATGCGCCTTCAGCTTGTCCGCGGTGCGGTCGAGCTGCGCGCGCTGCTCATCGGTCTTGGGCGGGTAGAACTCGAACGAAACCGGGATCGGCATGGAAAGGCCCCGAGGGGCAGGCGCATCCCCGCGCCTGCCGTGGATCGAGAGGGCGGCGTCGCGCCGCCCCCGTGCACTGCGTCGATCAGTAGCGGTAGTGGTCCGGCTTGTACGGGCCGTCGACCGACACGCCGAGGTAGTCGGCCTGGTCCTTGGTGAGCGTGGTCAGCTTCACGCCGATCTTCTCCAGGTGCAGGCGCGCGACTTCCTCGTCGAGCTGCTTCGGCAGGCGGTAGACGGTCTTCTCGTACACGTCCTTGTTCGCCCACAGGTCGATCTGCGCCAGCGTCTGGTTGGCGAACGAGTTCGACATGACGAAGCTCGGGTGGCCGGTGGCGCAGCCCAGGTTCACCAGGCGGCCTTCGGCCAGCAGGAAGATCGCGTTGCCGTTCGGGAATACGAACTTGTCGACCTGCGGCTTGATGTTGATGCGCTTGGCTTCCGACGCGTACAGCGCATCCACCTGGATCTCGTTGTCGAAGTGGCCGATGTTGCAGACGATGGCCTGGTCCTTCATCGCCTTCATGTGCTCGAGGGTGATGATGTCCTTGTTGCCGGTCGTGGTGACGTAGATGTCGGCCTGGCCCAGGCTGTCTTCGACGGTATTGACCTCGAAGCCTTCCATCGCCGCCTGCAGGGCGCAGATCGGGTCGATCTCGGTGACGATGACGCGGGCGCCGTACGCGCGCAGCGAGTGCGCCGAGCCCTTGCCCACGTCGCCGTAGCCGCAGACCACGGCGAGCTTGCCGGCCAGCATCACGTCCATCGCGCGCTTCAGGCCGTCGGCCAGCGACTCGCGGCAGCCGTACAGGTTGTCGAACTTGGACTTGGTGACCGAGTCGTTGACGTTGATCGCCGGCACCAGCAGCTTGCCCTGTTCGGCGATCTGGTAGAGGCGATGCACACCGGTGGTGGTCTCTTCGGACACGCCCTTCCAGTCCTTGACCACGCGCGTCCAGTAGCCGGGACGCTCTTTTGCGACGCGCTTCAGCAGGTCCTTGATCACCTGCTCCTCGTGGTTGCCCGAGGCGGTGTTGACCCAGTCGCTGCCATTCTCGAGCTCATAGCCCTTGTGGATCAGCAGGGTGACGTCGCCGCCGTCGTCCACCACCAGCTCCGGGCCCGTCTGGGTGCCATCGGCCAGGGTGAAGGTCAGCGCGTCCAGCGTGCAGTCCCAATACTCTTCCAGCGACTCGCCCTTCCAGGCGAACACCGGCGTGCCGCTGGCGGCGATCGCGGCGGCGGCGTGGTCCTGCGTCGAGAAGATGTTGCACGAGGCCCAGCGCACGTCGGCGCCGATGTCCTTCAGCGTCTCGATCAGCACGGCGGTCTGGATCGTCATGTGCAGCGAACCGGTCACGCGCACGCCCTTCAGCGGCTTGGTGGCGGCATGCTTGCGGCGGATGGACATCAGGCCGGGCATCTCGTGCTCGGCGATGTCGAGTTCCTTGCGGCCCCAATCGGCCAGGGAAATGTCGGCGACTTTATAGTCGCCCTCGGTGGAAAACTTGCGTACGGCGTTCATCAGTAGTGGCTCCGGGAAAGGTGGCGAGCGAGGCTCGCAGCTTGACCGGGCGCCGTTGCAATTCCTGCCGAGCCTGGCCGTGCTTGCCTGTTGAACAGACATCACGGTCGCAGCGCCCCTCGGCGGCCAACATTATATCTCTTGTTCCGGATGAAACGATGACGCACGCATTGGCCTGATCGGGTAGGCTTCGGAATGCTGCCCTGCAGCAGACCAATTGTCCGGAAAGACAATACCAATCCAGGCCAAATGAACGACGGGACCTCCGCAGCGCGCATGAACAGCCCCCGCAGCCTCGAATTCGCACCGCCCGATGTCCCGCTGCGTGAAGACGTCCGCAGGTTAGGGGCACTGGTCGGGGACATGCTGGCTGAGCAGGTCTCGCCGGAATTCCTCGCCGAGGTGGAGCGTGTGCGCACCACCGCCATCGCGCGCCGCCAGGCCGGTGAGCCCCCGCAATCGCTGGCGGGCCTGCTCGATGGCCAGTCCCCGGCGCAGGCGGAAGCGTTGATCCGCGCCTTCAGCACCTACTTCCAGGTGGTGAACATCGCCGAGCGCGTGCATCGCATCCGCCGCCGGCGCGACTACCAGCGAGCTGGCAGTGCGCGACCGCAGCCGGACGGCCTGCACGACGCGCTGGCACGACTGAAGGCGCAGGCCGTCGGCCTTGAGGAACTGGCCGACTGGCTGCCGCGCATCGACGTGGAGCCGGTGTTCACCGCGCACCCGACCGAAGCGGTGCGTCGCGCGCTGTTGGAAAAAGAACAACTGATGGTGGCCAGCCTGATCAACGGGCTGGACGGCACGCGCACGCCCGGCGAACTGGCGACCGACACCGCGCGCTTCCGCATGGCGCTGACGTCGGCCTGGCAGACGGCCGATTCCTCGCCGGTGCGCCCGGGTGTCGAAGACGAACGCGAGCATGTCGGCTTCTACCTGATCGAAGTGCTGTATCGGGTCATCCCGGTGCTGTACGAAACACTCGAAAGCGCGATCACCGACGTGTACGGCGCCGCGCCGGACGTCACTGCGCGGCTTCCGCGCGTACTGCGCTTCGGCACCTGGGTCGGCGGCGACATGGACGGCAACCCGAACGTCGACGCGCGCACTGTCACCGCCACGCTGGATGCGCAGCGACGCGCCATCCTCACGCGCTACCTCAAGGAGCTGCGCCAGCTCACCACGCTGCTCAGCCAGTCGAGCTCGATCATCGGGGTGTCCGATGACGTCGTCGCACGTGTCGATCGTTACCGTGCCCTGATGCCCGAGGCTGCGAAGAAGTCGCGGCCTCGCCATGGCGACCAACCGTACCGGCTGCTCAACGACCTGATGCGCGCCCGCTTGCAGGCCACGCTGGAAGATCGCCCCGAAGGCTATGCGTCGCCGGACGAACTCGCGCAGGACGTCGATCTCATCATGCACAGTCTGGAGGCCCACCGCGGCATCCACGCCGGCTGGTTCGCGGTGCGCAGGCTGGCGTGGCGCGTGCGTACGTTCGGGTTCCACCTCGCACGGCTCGACGTGCGCCAGGAGTCCAGCGTGCATGCGCGCGCGGTGGCGGCCGCGCTGGGCGATGGGGATTGGGAGCAGCGCGATGCGGTCGAACGCGCCGCGTTGCTGGGTCCGTACGCCAGCGGCGATGCGGTGCTGCCGGCGTCCGACCAGGAAGGCAACGAGCGCCTGGATGCGGTGTTCAAGGCCTTGGCCGATGCGCGCACGCGCCACGGCACGGATGCCCTGGGTACCTACATCATCAGCATGGCGCACAGCCGCGCCGACGTACTGACCGTGCTCGCGCTGGCGCGCCGGGGTGGACTGGTCGACGACCAGGGGCAGGTGCCGCTGGATATCGCGCCGCTGTTCGAAACCATCGACGACCTGGGCCACGGTACCGAGGTCTTGCGCGACCTGCTGGCCGATCCGGTCTACCGCGCCCACCTGGCCGCGCGTGGCAACGTGCAGATGGTGATGCTGGGGTATTCGGACAGCGGCAAGGACGGCGGCATCGCCGCTTCGCGCTGGGGCCTGCAACGCGCGCAAGTGGACCTGGTCGACGCGGCGCAGGAGCTGGGCATCCGGCTGACGTTCTTCCATGGCCGCGGCGGTTCGATCATCCGTGGCGGTGGCAAGACCACGCGTGCGCTGGAAGCCGCACCGCGCGGCAGCGTCGACGGTCGCCTGCGCGTGACCGAGCAGGGTGAAGTGATCCATCGCAAGTACGGCATCCGTGCGCTGGCATTGCGTTCGCTTGAACAATCGGTCGGCGCGGTGCTGCTGTCCAGCGTGCGGCCGCGCCCACCGGAGCCGCGCGAAGCGCGTTGGCGCGAGATCATGGCGCTTGTCGCACGCGAGAGTTCGCAGGCCTATCGCGCCTTCGTGCAGGCGCCGCGTTTCATGGACTATTTCCGCAGCGCTACGCCGATCGACGTGATCGAGCGGATGACGCTGGGCTCGCGCCCCTCGCGGCGATTGGGCCAGGATGCGGCGCTGGGCAACCTGCGCGCGATCCCCTGGGTCTTCGCCTGGAGCCAGGCGCGCGCCGTCATCCCGGGCTGGTACGGCGTGGGGACCGGTCTGCAGGCCGCAGCCGACGCTTATGGCGAAGAGGCGCTGCGCGAAATGGCGCGCGACTGGCCGTTCTTCAAGACCTTCCTCGACGACGTCTCGATGGTGCTCGCCAAAGGCGACCTGAGCATCGCCGAGATGTATTCGAAGATGGCCGGTGACCTGCACGGGGAGTTCTTCCCGAAGGTGCAGCAGGAACATGCCGCCGCGGTGCGCTGGGTGTTGGCGCTCAATGGCAACGAATGGCTGCTGCAGCACGACCAGCGACTGGCGCTGTCGATCCGGCTGCGCAATCCCTACATCGACCCGATCAGCGTGATGCAGGCCGACCTGCTGAAGCGCTGGCGCGCCAGCGAGCGCGAAGACGACGCGCTGCTGCATGCGCTCGTCGCCAGCATCAACGGTGTGTCGCAGGGCGTGCAGAACACCGGGTGAGCGCGAGATCTGTGGTGTGGGAGCGACGTAAGTCGCGATGAGGCGTTACTGGCGTGCCATCGCGACTTACGTCGCTCCCACATTGGCAGCACGGCGCTTCAACCATCCAGCTCCGACCAGCGCTGGTAGGCGAGGTCCAGTTCGGCCTGCCGGGCGGCGAGCTCGTCGTTCGCGCGCTGCAGGTCGGCCGGCGATTGCTGGTAGTACGCCGCATCGTTCATCGCGGCGGTGCGTGCGGCGATGTCGGTTTCCAGCGTCTCGATGCGCGCCGGCAGCTGCTCCAGTTCGCGCGCCTCCTTGAAGCTCAGCTTGCGCTTGGCGGCGACCGGTTCGGGTTGCTTCGACAGCATGGGTTTGGCGGGCGACGAAGCCGCCGCCGTCGCGGGTGCGCGGCGTTGCCGCAGCCAGTCCGTGTAGCCGCCCACGTAGTCGCCGAGCTTTCCTTCGCCCTCCAGCACGAGGGTGCTGGTGACCACGTTGTCGAGGAAGTCGCGATCGTGGCTGACCAGCAACAGCGTGCCCTTGTAATCCAGCAGCAGCTCTTCCAGCAGCTCCAGCGTCTCGACGTCGAGATCATTGGTCGGTTCGTCCATCACCAGCAGGTTGGAGGGCTGGGCGAACAGTTTGGCCAGCAGCAGCCGGTTGCGCTCACCGCCGGACAGGCGGGTGATCGGCGCGCGCGCGCGCTCGGGCGAGAACAGGAAATCCTGCAGGTAACCGATGACGTGCTTGCGGCTGCCGTTGATCTCGACGAAGTCGCTGCCTTCGGCGACGTTCTCCAGCGTGGTGCGCGATTCGTCCAGCTGGCTGCGGTGCTGGTCGAAGTACGCGATCTGGAGGCCGGTGCCCAGCTTCACCTCGCCGTGCTGCGGCGCAAGTTCGCCCAGCAGGATCTTCAGCAGTGTCGACTTGCCCGCACCATTGGGACCGATGATGCCAACGCGGTCGCCGCGCATGATCGTCGCGGACACGTCGTCCAGCAGCACGCGGCCATCGTAGGCCTGGGTGATGTGCTTGGCCTCGATGACCTTCTTGCCCGACGACTGCGCGGCGGCGGCTTCCATCTTCACGTTGCCGGACAGCTCGCGGCGTTGCGCGCGCTCGCGGCGCATCGCCTTCAATGCGGTGACGCGGCCCTCGTTGCGGGTGCGTCGCGCCTTGATGCCCTGGCGGATCCACACTTCTTCCTGCGCCAGCAACTTGTCGAAGCGCGCATTCTCCTGCGCCTCGGCGTGCAGGCGCTCTTCGCGGCGGCGCAGATAGTTGTCGTAGTCGCCCGGCCAACTGGTCAGCTGGCCGCGGTCGATCTCGAGGATGCGCGTGGCCAGCGAGCGCAGGAAGCTGCGGTCATGGGTGACGAAGACGATGCTGCCGCCGAAGGACTTCAGGAAGCCCTCCAGCCAGGCGATCGCCTCGATGTCGAGGTGGTTGGTGGGCTCGTCCAGCAGCAGGATGTCGGGGTCGCGCACCAGCGCCTGCGCCAGCAGCACACGGCGCTTCATGCCGCCGGACAGTGCGGCGAAGTCGGTTTCCTCCGGCAGTTCCAGCCGCTCGAGCACCTGCTGCACGCGGCGGTCCAGGTCCCAGCCGTTGCGCGCTTCGATCTGCGCCTGCGCTTCGCCCATCGCATCCATGTCGCCGTCGTGCAACGCGTGGTGATAGCGCGCCAGCAACTGGCCCAGGTCGCCCAGTCCCTCGGCGACCACGTCGAATACGGTGCCCTGCGTGTCCTGTGGCACTTCCTGCGCCATGCGCGCGACGACCACGCCGTTCTGCACGCGGATCTCGCCATCGTCGGGCTTGAGTTCGCCGGCCATCAGCCGCATCAGCGTGGACTTGCCCATGCCGTTGCGGCCGACGATGCAGACGCGCTCGCCGGGTTCGATGGACAGGTCGACGTGTTCTAGGAGGAGCGGCCCGCCGACGCTGAAGTCGACCCGCTGGAATTGCATCAGGGACATGTGCGTATTGTAGCCGGCACGGCGGGGTCCCCGCGCTGCCGTCGCGCGCTACTGGAAGCCGTAGCGGACGACGTGGAAGAACACCGGCGCGGCGAACACCACCGAGTCCAGCCGGTCGAGGGCGCCGCCATGGCCCTCGATCATCGTGCCCCAGTCCTTCGCGCCGAGGCTGCGTTTGGTGGCCGACAGCGCCAGCCCGCCCAGGAAGCCGCACAGGACGATCAGCAGCGACAGCAGCGCCGACTGCACGGGCGTGAACGGCGTCACCCACCACAACGCGGCGCCGATGGCGGCGGCAGACAGACCGCCCCCCACCAAGCCTTCAACGGTCTTGGAGGGGCTCACCTTGGGCGCCAGCAGGTGTTTGCCAAACAACTTGCCGAACACGTACTGCAGGACATCGCTCAGCTGCACCACCAGCAACAGGTAGAACAGCAGCATCAGGTTCTGGCCCTCGTAACCAGGGATGTTCAGCAACATCAGTGCCGGCGCGTGGCTCAGGCAGTAGACGGTGAGCATCAGGCCCCACTGCACCTTGGTGTTGCGCTCCAGGAAGTCCTCGGTATCGCCCTGCAGTGCGGTGACGGCGGGCAGCAAGAGGAAGCCGTACACCGGGATGCACATGACGAACAGGCCGTACCAGTCCACGCCGATCAGCCAGTACTGCAGCGGGATCGCGACGTAGAAGCAAAGGCACAGCGCGAGGTGGTCGCCGCGGCGCGTCGGCGTGAGGGTGAGGAACTCGCGCAGCGCGAAGAACGACAGCAGCGCGTACAGCACCAGGGTGGCGATCTTGCCGACCAGGAAGCACACCAGCAGCACGCCCACCATCACCCACCAGGCGTTGATGCGGGCGTTGAGGTTATCCACCACGGGTGAAGGCCTCCGCCTGCCCAGCACCCAGCCGATGGTCGAAGCCAGCACCAGCAGCGCGATCACGCCCCCGATCATCCACCAGAACTTGCCTGGGGCCTGCGCGATGGCGGTGCGGATGAAGCCGTTGAAGGGCAGGGTATCCATGCGTCGACGTGCTTCCTTGGTTCAGGGCGCCAGTGCCTGCACCGCATCACGCGCGCGCTGCAGGAAACCGGCCTTGTCTTCGCCAGGCGCCGCCGCCAGGGGCGCGCCGAAGCGCACGGTGCAGATCAGCGGCACCGGCAGCAGGCTGCCTTTCGGCATGCTGCGACGCGCATTGTCGAGATAGACCGGGATCAGCTCGACCCGTGGATAGCGTTGGGCCAGGTGATACAGGCCGGACTTGAACGGCAGAAGCGTGGCATCGGGATTGCGCGTACCTTCGGGAAACAGGATCAGCGACGTGCCTGCGTCAAGCGCTTCGTACAGGGGCTGCAGCGGATCGGCGTCGGGTTCTGTGCGCTGCCTGTCGATCAGCACCACGTTGAGGCCGGGCCCTGCGATCAGGCCCTTGAACCCGCCACCGCCCCAGTAGTCGCGCGCCGCCACCGGGCGGGTCTTGCGGCGCAGGAAAGGGGGCAATGCCGACCACAGCGCGACGGTGTCCAGATGACTGGCGTGGTTCGCGAAATAGATGCGCTGGCGCGCCTCGGGCTGGCTGCCCATCCAGCGCGGATAGGCCCCGATCAGGGCCTTGCTGACCGCGGCCAGCAGGCGGCTGATCATGCGCTGTCCCGCGCATGCAGTGCGGCCGAGATCGCACGGCTGCGGGTGAGGCAGGTCAACAGCGCGCCCAAGGCGATGATCCAAGCCGCGATGCGCAGGGCCCAGTACGTCTGTGCGAAGACCAGTTCGGCTGCGCCCAGCAGGCACGCGACCGTCAGCACGGCCATGCGGTGCTGCTTGGCCATCGGTCCTCTGAAATCCTGCGGCAATCCCAGGCTGCCGCCCGCAAGTCGCACGTAGGCCGTGAGTGCGGCCGCCAGTGCGCCAAGCCACCCCAGCCACGCCGCGCCGCAGGCGTATCCGAGGGCGACGATCAGCAGCGAATCGGCCACGCGGTCCGGGAACTCGTTGTACAGCGCGCCGGTCGGCGTCTTCTTGCCGCCCTCCATCGCGACCATGCCATCCAGCAGGTTACAGACCAGTCGCAGCTGGATGCATACCGCCGCGACGACCAGCGCAAACGGGGTGGCGAACCACAGCATCACCGCACCCAGAGCGGCGAAGACGATGCTCAGCATCGAGATCTGGTTCGGCGTGACGGACGAACGCGCCAATGCGGCACTGATCGAGCGGGCCCATCCACTGGCGCGGGCGGCGATGGGGCGCCGGTTGCTGTCGTCTGGCATACGGTCTTCCTGACGTGTGTGGCGATCCTAGCGGCAGACCGGAGGCATCGCCAGCCGCGCTAATTCAGGGGTTTTCCACGACCCGGCTGCCCAGTTCGGCATGCCGGCGTTCCATCTCTTCGCGCAACTGGCGCCGCAGGCGGGCGGCGGCGAAGCGGCGGATCTCGTCCGGCGTGGACGGCTCCAGCGGCGGGACCGGGGTGGTCCGGCCGTCGTCGTCGACCGCGACCATCGTGAAGAAGCAGCTGTTGGCATGGCGCACGCTCTGCTTGCGGATGTCCTCGGCCACGACCTTGATGCCGATTTCCATCGACGACGTACCGGTGTGATTGACCGAAGCGAGGAACGTCACCAGTTCGCCCACGTTGATGGCCTGGCGGAACATCACCTGGTCCACCGACAGGGTGACCACGTACTTGCCGGCGTAGCGGCTGCCACACGCGTAGGCCACCTGGTCGAGCAGCTTGAGGATCGCGCCGCCGTGGACCTTGCCGGAGAAGTTGGCCATGTCCGGCGTCATCAGCACCGTCATCGAGAGCTGGTGGCTCTTCAGCGATTCCATGGCGCGCCTCCTCGGGGTGAGGCGCGCAGGCTAACCGATCCCGGTGCGGCGCGCGCAGTGCCGCTTCCGAAAAGAAAACGGGCCGCTGGTGCGGCCCGTTCCTGTCGTCGCGAAGGTCGCGGCGGTTACTTCAGCTTGGCGTCCTTGCGGAGCGCTTCGGCGCGGTCGGTCTTCTCCCACGAGAAGGCGGTCGCGGTGTGCTTCTTGCCGGCGCCGTCCACGTAGCTGATCTCGCGCGGCTTGCGGCCGAAGTGGCCGTAGCTGGCGGTCGGCTGATAGATCGGGTGCTCCAGGTCCAGCATCTTGGTGATGCCGTACGGGCGCAGGTCGAAGTGCTTGCGGATCAGCTTCTCGATCACGTCGTCACCCACCTTGCCGGTACCGAACGTGGTAACCGAGATCGAGGTCGGCTCGGCCACGCCGATGGCGTAGGAGACCTGCACTTCGCACTTGTCGGCCAGACCGGCGGCCACGATGTTCTTGGCCACGTAGCGCGCGGCGTAGGCGGCCGAACGGTCGACCTTCGACGGATCCTTGCCCGAGAACGCGCCGCCGCCGTGGCGGGCCATGCCGCCGTAGCTGTCGACGATGATCTTGCGGCCGGTCAGGCCGCAGTCGCCCACCGGGCCGCCGATGACGAACTTGCCGGTCGGGTTGATGTGCACCTTGTTCTTCGGCAGCGCGTCCAGCCACTTCTTCGGCAGCACGGGCACCAGGATCTCGGCACGCACGGCCTCGATCAGGTCCTTCTGCTTGATGTCCGGGTCGTGCTGGGTCGACAGCACCACGGCATCCAGGCCCAGGACGGTGTTGCCGTCGTAGCGCAGGGTGACCTGCGACTTGGCGTCGGGGCGCAGCCACTTCAGCTTGCCCTTCTTGCGCACCTTGGCCTGCTGTTCCACCAGGCGGTGGCTGTAGTACAGCGGGGCGGGCATGAATTCCGGCGCCTCGTTGCAGGCATAGCCGAACATCAGGCCCTGGTCGCCCGCGCCCTGTTCTTCCGGCTTCTTGCGGTCGACGCCCTGGTTGATGTCCGGCGACTGCTTGCCGAGCATGTTGATGATGGCGCAGGTGTGGCCGTCGAAGCCGACGTCCGAATTGTCGTAGCCGATGTCGTTGATGACCTTGCGCGCCAGCGACTCGATGTCGACCCACGCGGTGGTGGTGACTTCGCCGGCGACGATGGCGGCGCCCGTCTTCACCAGTGTCTCGCAGGCCACGCGTGCGCGCTTGTCCTGGGCCAGGATCGCGTCCAGCACGGCGTCGGAAATCTGGTCGGCGATCTTGTCCGGATGGCCTTCGGAGACCGATTCGGAGGTGAACAGGTAGCTGGACATCAGGCTTATATCCTTTGATTCGGATGAAAAGATGGGCGCGCATGATACACGCCGGGAGCGGTGCGTGCATTCTGCGCTGTTCAGGGTTGTCCCGGGTTAAGCGGACATCAAGCGCTGCGCTGTCACCGGACTGCCAGAAAACGGAAACCGTGCTGTCGCCGGCCAGGCGCAGGCTGCGCGGCGAAACCCCGCCGCCAGCCCCTGCCCATGCACCCGCTGGAACGCCAGATCGCCGAACGCTATCCCCATTGGTTCCGCGGCCGCCGTGCGCGGCTGACCGGCCCGCTGCTGCGTACCCTGGGCCGGTGGTCCCGGCTGGACCAGGCCTACGCCTTCCTGGCCGACCACGGCCACCTGCAAGGCCTGGCCTTCATCGACGCGGCCATCGACCACCTCAACCTGCGCCCGGCCGTCGACGACCAGGACGCGCGCAGGATTCCGGCGCAGGGACGGCTGCTGATCGTGGCCAACCATCCGTCAGGCGCCCTGGATGCGCTGGCGCTGTTGCAGATGGTCGGCCGGGTGCGGCGGGACGTGCGCATCGTCGCCAACGACATGCTGGCCGGCATCACGCCGATCGCCTCGCTGCTCCTGCCCGTGCGCATCCTGGGCGGCAAGCCGAGTGCGGACAGCGTGCGGGCCGTCGAGCAGGCGCTGGAAGCCGAGCAGTGCGTCATCGTGTTCCCGGCCGGCGAAGTCTCCCGGCTGGGTCCGCGTGGCGTGCGCGATACCCGCTGGCGTCGCGGCTTCCTGCGCTTCGCGCGCGCCACCGGCGCGCCGGTGTTGCCGGTCCGCGTGGTAGCGCGCAACTCGGCGTTTTTCTACGGCGCCTCGGCGCTGTTCAAGCCGGCGGGCACCGCGCTGCTGGCGCGCGAGATGTTCCGCCGCAGCCAGCGCCGGCTGCAACTGCACGTGGGCCAGCCGCTGCGGCTGGATCCGGCCGTCGATCCCGCCACGCTCATCGGTCAGGTGCGCGAGGCGCTGTACGCGCTCGGGCGCCGCGAGGCCAAGCCCATAGGCCCGCCGGCCGAGGAGCAGGAGCCGCTGGTCGATGCGCTGGCACCTGACGCACTGGCGGCCTGCATCGATGCGCTCGACGTGCTCGGTGAGACGACGGACGGCAAGCGGATCTGCGTGGGCAAGCTGGCCGGCGGTTCGCCGCTGCTACGCGAGATCGGACGACTGCGCGAACTGACCTTCCGCGCGGTGGGCGAGGGTACCGGCAAGCGCATGGATGTGGATGCGTTCGATACCTGGTATGAACACATCGTGCTGTGGGATGCGGCGCAGCGGAAGATCGCCGGCGCTTACCGGCTGGCGCGTGGCGCGCCCGTCCTGGCCGCGCAGGGGCTGAAGGGGCTCTACACCGCCTCGCTGTTCGATTACGCGGACGATGCCCTGCCGCGCCTGGCCGCGGGCATGGAACTGGGGCGCAGTTTCGTGGTGCCCGACTACTGGGGCAGCCGCAGCATCGACTACCTGTGGCAAGGCATCGGTGCCTACCTGCGCCGGCATCCCCGCGTGCGCTACCTGTTCGGCGCGGTATCGATGAGCGCGGCGCTGCCGCTGCACGCGCGCGAACAGATCGTCGCGTACTACGCGCACTACTACGGCGACCCGAACGGCGAGGCGCGATCGCGCCATCCGTTCCGCTATACCGCCACGCCCCCTTGCTTCGACGCTCTCGAGGCCGACACCGCCTTCCGTGTACTCAAGACCAACCTCGACACGCTGGGGGCGACGGTACCGATGCTCTACAAGCAGTACACCGAGCTGTGCGAACCCGGCGGCGCGCGCTTCCTCGCGTTCGGCGTGGACCCGGACTTCAGCGATTCCATCGACGGTTTGATCGAAGTGGACCTGCATCGCATCCGGCCGAAGAAGCGGGAACGCTACCTGGGCGACGCGTGGCGCCCGACGGAGACCGCGGCATGAGTCCGCTGACCGCGCCACCCACGATGCGGCGCGCGGTCTTCGTCTCCGACGTGCACCTCGGGTCCAAGCATTGCCATGCGGCGGAGTTCGCCGACTTCCTCGCGGGATTGCGTTGCAGGCGGCTGTACCTGGTCGGCGACATCGTCGACCTGTGGTGGATGGCGCAGCGCCGCGCGTCCTGGGATGCGGCCCACAACCGCGTCATCGAAGCGCTGCATGCGCTGGCGCGCAACGGCACGGAACTCATTTACGTACCGGGCAACCACGACAGGCCGATCCGTCGCTTCTGTGGCCTGATGCTGCCCGCCATGCAGGTCCGTCGCCGAGCGATCCACACCACGCTCGATGGGCGCAGGCTGCTGGTCACGCACGGCGACGACTACGACGGCGTTACCCACTTCGGCGGGCTGCAGGAGAAGTTCGGCGACTGGCTCTACTACCGCATCCTCACCGGCAACCGCCTGACCAACCAGTTGCGTCGCCGCTTCGGCTTGCGCTACTGGTCATTGGCGGAATACCTGAAGCGCCAGAGCGACGCCGCCGAGCGCTACATCGCGCGCTTCGTCCACGCAGGCCTGGAGGATGCGCGGCGGCGTGGGCTGGATGGCATCGTCTGCGGACACATCCACCGCGCTTCGCTCCTCCAGCGCGATGGCTTGCTGTACGCGAACGACGGCGACTGGGTCGAAAGCCTGACCGCGCTCAGCGAAGAGGCGGACGGGACGCTGTGCCTGCTGTCCCACACCGGCCAGGTCCTGGCCGAAGTCGCGCCGCGGCTGCGCCTGGTTCCGCAGGACGTGCCTCGCGCGGCGTAAGGAACGGTCCGCGGCTGCTAGGATCGCCGCATGGATTCCCTCAGCCAGATCGTCCTCGGCGGCGCCCTCGCGGCCGCCATCGCTCCCGCTGCTCATCGTCGCGCTGCGCTGCTTGCCGGTGCGGCCCTCGGCACGTTGCCGGATCTCGACAGCCTGCCGATCGCGTTGTTCTCGGACAACCCGGTCACGCTGATGACGGTGCATCGCAGCTTCAGCCACTCGCTGTTCGTACTGCCGCTGGTCGGCTGGCTGCTGTGGTGGCTGTTCAGACGTTTCGGCAACGGGCGCGTCGCGGCCGCGCCCGCACGCTGGTTCTGGGCGATCCAGCTCGCGCTGGTCACGCACCCCTTGCTGGACGCATTCACCGTCTACGGCACGCAGCTGTGGTGGCCGTTGATGCCGGCCCCGGCGATGTGGTCCAGCGTCTTCATCATCGACCCGCTGTACACGGTCTGGCTGCTGGCCGCGTGCATCGCCGCGTGGTGGCTGCGCGAGCGCATCACCGCCCAGCGCGCGCTGGTGGCGGGGTTGGTGCTCAGTACCGCCTACCTGGGCTGGTCCCTGGTCGCGAAGGCGATGGTGGATCGCGAAGCCGAGCGCACGCTTGCGTCGATGGGCCTGGGCGACGCGCCGTACTTTTCGGTACCGATGCCGTTCAACACGCTGCTGTGGCGGGTGGTGGCGATGACGCCCTCGGGCTACGTCGAAGCCGAACGCTCTGTACTGGTCGACGAAGGCCGAATGCACTTTCGCGGCTATCCGTCCAACGTGCAGGCGCTCCGTCAGGCGCGCGGCATCCCCGCAGTGGACCGCCTGTCATGGTTCAACCGTGGCTTCATGCGTGCGCAGGTCCTCGAGAACCGACTGGTCTTGTCGGACGTGCGCATGGGGTTGGAGCCGAACTACACGTTCAACTTCGAGGTGGGCACCCTGCGCGACGGCCGCTGGCAGGCGATGCCGCCCCACCAGCGGCAATGGACGCCGCCGGTGTCGGACTATGCCGGCCTCAAGGCCTTGATGGCCGCGATGTGGCGGCGGATCGTCGATCCGTCATCGACGGCGTTGCAGGTCCCGGCCGTCGATGCGGAAGCGCCCGCCGCGCCGTGATCACGAACCGGCACCGGCCTCTTTCTTGTTGACGGCGGGTGCCTTGGCCGCTACTGCGCGCTTGTCGTTGTCGGGCGCTGTACGACGTTCCAGCACGATCTCTTCTCCGTTCATCAGTCGGCGATAGTTCTCGTTGCCGATCGCGCGCTTCAGATCCCACGTGACCCGGTCGAACTGGGTGCGGTACTCGACGTAGGGGGTACGGGCGCCCAACACCATCCGCAGGTTGCGTTCGGAAAGTCCGGTTTCGCGCGAGAGCTGGGCAACCGTGTCGTCTGCGTGTGCGGCGAGGGGAGCGATGGCCAGAACAGCCGCCATCAGGGATGCGGTTCTTGTGTTCATGGGTTCCTCCGGGGAGGTGATTACCGCGTGTGGCTGCGGTGTGCTGCAGGCCGGCAG
Organism: Pseudoxanthomonas sp. LjRoot125; assembly: GCF_964252705.1. Taxonomy (NCBI): domain Bacteria; kingdom Pseudomonadati; phylum Pseudomonadota; class Gammaproteobacteria; order Lysobacterales; family Lysobacteraceae; genus Pseudoxanthomonas; species Pseudoxanthomonas sp. LjRoot125. The sequence goes on from NZ_CAXUOY020000002.1 coordinate 86,107, forward strand.
GGGGACCGGCACGAACATCGTCGCGCTGCGTTACGGGGCGCCCCAGTGCCGGAACGCACGGTGACTCCGGTCATGTTTACCGTGCGGTTACCTTCGTCAGTAAACCGTTGCGCGCGCCTGCACGAAAGCATAGAAGAACACCGCATCAGGATCGTTCTGCACGTCGCGCATTTCTTGTCGCATGCCATCGACGACGTCCTGCGTGACGCGCCCGGCCTGCACCAGCGCATCGGCGGCCGACAGCAGCAACTCCTCCCAGAACGCGATCAGGTCCTTGCGCCGCGCGGGTTCGCGGTTGTCGAAATGCACCGTCTTGATCTCGGTGACGACGTCGCGGAAGCCGCCGGCCAGTAGCAGGTTTCCCAGTTTCGCGCCGATGAACGGGTCGCCGCCGTTGTCGTACTGGAAATCGTTGAACGCCATCCAGTAGCGCCATGTATTGGGCGAGTACGGATGCAGCAGGAACGACGAGTTCATCACTTCGGTGACATAGATGGACGAACCCGGCGCCAACACGCGACGTACTTCGCTCAGCACGCGCGCAGGATTGGGTACGTGCTCCAGGATCCAGCAGAGGAAGGCGCCGTCGAAGTCGCGCGCGCCATACGGCAGCCGGCTCGCATCGGCCTGTTGAAGCGTGTAGCGCTCGCGGCACCAGGGCATCTTGGCCAGGTTGTCGCGTGCGGCATCCAACTGCACCTGGTTGAGGTCCACGCACGTCACGTGCAGGTCGGGGAACCGCCGCAACAGGATCTCGGTCTGCGCGCCGACGCCGCTGCCGACTTCGAGCAGGCGGCGAACGCCCGTGTAGTCCACATGGTTGAACAGTGTGCTTTCGAGCAGTCTCGCCTGCTTCACCAGGCGTGCTTGCTCCACCGAAGAGAAGCCGTGCAGGTAAGGAGCGTCGGATTCCGTCATGGGAGTCTCCGGAAGAAGGAAGTCACGCAGCGGTCGGCAACCGCTCGCCGGCCACCAGGGCATCGAAGTAATCGCGGGTCAAACGCAACTGGTCCTCGGCCGTCTCCGCGCGGTTCACCACGGCACGAAACGCGAGGTTCTCGGGACGGTCCTTGGCGTACCAGCCGAGGTGCTTGCGCGCGATGCGCACGCCCTGGGGTTCGCCGTAGAACGCATGCAGCGCCTCAAGGTGGCCGATCAGGATGTCGCGCACTTCATGCAGGGACGGCGGGGCGAGCTGCTCGCCCGTGGCGAGGAAGTGCGCGATTTCGCGAAAGATCCAAGGACGGCCTTGCGCCGCGCGACCGACCATCACCGCATCGGCACCGGTCTTCGCCAATACCTGTGCAGCTTTCGCTGGCGAATCGATGTCGCCGTTGGCGACGACGGGAATGCGCAGCGCAGCCTTGATCGCCGCGATGGTCTCGTATTCGGCCGTGCCGGTGTAATGCTGGTCGCGCGTGCGGCCATGGACGGCCAATGATGCGATGCCGCTCTCCTGCGCGATGCGCGCGATGACCGGTCCGTTGCGATGGTCGCAATCCCAGCCGGTGCGGATCTTCAGCGTGACGGGCACGTCGACGGCCTTCACCACGGCCTCCAGGATGCGGCCCACCAGGGCCTCGTCGCGCATCAGCGCGGAGCCTGCCCAGGCGTTGCAGACCTTCTTGGCCGGGCAGCCCATGTTGATGTCGATGATCTGCGCGCCGTGGTCGGCGTTGTAACGCGCGGCATTCGCCAACTGCTCGGGCTCGGTGCCCGCGATCTGCACGCTGATGGGGCTGGGTTCGCCATCGTGGTCCATGCGGTGCAGGGACTTGGCGGTGTTCCAGAAGCGCGGATCGCTGATGGTCATTTCCGATACCGCCAGACCCGCGCCCAGCCGCTTGCACAGCAGACGGAACGGCTTGTCGGTGACGCCGGCCATGGGGGCCAGCATCACCGGCGGGTCGATGCGGTAGGGGCCGATCTGCATGGCGGCATTATCCGCCGTCGGCTCCGGCGGGGGAACCGCCGACTCAGTCGGCGAAACGCGCCAGGAGATCGGCCCGCAAGGGCATGGCCAGTGCCGCGCCCGGCCGTTCAGTCGACAGCGCCGCATACCGGTTGGCGAAGCGCACATGGTCCGCGAACGCGGGCGCGGTGTTTTCCGCCAGCGATGCGGCCAATGCGCCATTGAAGGCATCGCCTGCGCCGGTCGTGTCGACCGTCGTGGCGGCCTCGGCGGCGACGCGGTAGTGGGGACGCGGGTCGCCGCGCAGCGCTTCGTCCGGGTGGGACACGTAGACGCCGGTCGCACCCAGCGTCACCACCACCGTGCCATGCGGGAACAGCTGACGGCAGTGCTGGTGCAGGGTCACGCCGTCGAGCGTGGCGACATCGTCGGCGCTGATCCGCTCGCCGAGGTGGCGGGCGAGCAGGGCCGCGAATTCGGTTTCGTTGGGGGTGATGACGTCGGCGTGCGCGAGCAGTTCGGTCGTGGTAGCCGCATTGGCCGGCGCCGGGTTGAGCAGCGTGGTGATGCCGTGCTGGCGGGCGGCCTGCAATGCGGCGAGCACTGTGTCCGCCGGCGATTCGAGCTGCGCGAGCACGACGCCGGCCGCGGCGAGAACAGCGGACTGGGCATCCACGTGGTCCGTGGACAGGGCGGCATTGGCGCCTGCGCCGATGACGATGGTGTTGCGGCCGTGCGTATCCACATAGATGCCCGCGGTGCCGGTGGGTTCGTCACTGGCCTGGGCGCGAAGGTCCAAACCGTCGCTTGCGGCCAGGTCGCGGGCCCATCGGCCGCCGGCGTCATCGCCCAGTGCGCAGACGAAGGTCGTCTCCGCACCCGCGCGGACGGCCGCGATCGCCTGATTGAATCCCTTGCCGCCGGGGCCGCTGGCGTACCGCCCGGCAATGGTCGCGCCCGCTGCCGGCAATGCATCGCAGCGCCACACGTGGTCGACATTGAAGGAGCCCACGATGATGACGCGGGCAGGGGAGGGCGAGGACGTACTCATGGCGCGATACCTGAAGTCCGGGCCGCGGCAACGCCGCGGTCACGGGAAGGGAACGTAAAAGGAGGGAGGTGGGCGGCCGCAGGCCGCCCTTCCCCGATCAGCCGAAGTGCGAAAGCACGCCGGCGATGGTGGCCGTCATCAGCGTGGCGATGGTGCCGCCGAGCACGGCGCGCAGGCCGAACCGGGCCAGGTCCGAGCGGCGTTCGGGCGCCAGGCCGCCGATGCCGCCGATCTGGATCGCGATCGAGCTGAAGTTGGCGAAGCCGCACAGCGCGTACGTGGCGATCAGCTTGCCCTCGTCGGACAGCGACACGCCGGCCACCTTGCCATTCACGATGTCCGCCAACTGCAGGTAGGCGACGAACTCGTTGATGACCACCTTCTGGCCGATCAGCGAGCCCACGGTGGTCGCATCCTGCCACGGCACGCCGATGACCCACGCGATGGGCGCGAGCAGGTAGCCGAAGATCGTGGCCAGATCGGTCGGCTTGCCGAGCATGGCAGCCAGGCCGGTGGCTTCGCCGAACCACGTCAGCGGCCAGTTCAGCAGCGCGATCAGGGCGATGAAGGCCAGCAGCATCGCGCCGATGTTCAGCGCCAGCCTCAGGCCGTCGCCGGCACCGGCAGCGGCCGCATCGATGATGTTGCTGGAGGTCTTTTCGACCTCCATCTTCACCGTGCCGCGGGTCAGCGGCGTGCCCGTTTCCGGGATCAGCAGCTTGGCGACCACCAGCGTGGCCGGGGCCGCCATGATCGATGCGGCCAGCAGGTGCTTGGCATAGAAGGCCTGCTGCTCGGCATCGCCGCCGCCCAGCATGCCCACGTAGGCCGCCAGTACGCCGCCGGCGATGTGGGCCATGCCGCCGATCATCATGGTGATCAGCTCCGACTCGGTCATCTTCGGGATATACGGGCGCACCGTCAGCGGCGCCTCGGTCTGGCCGATGAACACGCTGGCGCAGACACTGGTGGTCTCGGCGCCGGACACCTTCATCACCTTGGTGATCGCCAGCGCCATGATCCGCACGATGAACTGCATCACGCCCAGGTGGTACAGCACGCCCATCAGCGCGGCGAAGAAGATGATCGTGGGCAGCACCTGGAACGCGAAGATGAACCCGTAGGTCTCGATGTTCATCAGGCCGCCGAAGATGAAGCTCGATCCAGCGTTGACGAAGCTCAGAACCTTTACGAAGCCATGTCCGAGCGCGTCGAACACCTGGCTGAAATAGGGCGCGACGAATAGGGCGGCGATGGCGGCAACGATGGCCAAGACACGGCGCAGCTTCTGCTGGAAGGCGGCAGGAGCGCCCAAGTGGCTGGCAATCAGCATAAGCGCAAGCAAGCCGATGGCAATGCCTGCGGACCAGCGTGCGGCGTAGAGCCACGCCACGGCTCGCCAATCCAGCCAATCCAAGAATGCACCGCCAAGCAGCACCAGGGCGGCGAAGGCGATCTGCAGGGTGACGCCCGTGGCGACCAGTTTCCAGTCGATGGCCTTCCGGTTGTTGGAAAACAGCCAGACGATGCCGATCAGCACCGCCAGACCGAACAGGCCGAAGCCGATCCGCCCCAAGACTTCCAGCATGTATTCCCCCAGACCTTGCATGTTGTTCTGACCGGGCAGTCTAGCAGCCGCCGGGGCCGGCCCAGGCCGTTCAGCCTATGCCGCGGAAGGCCACCCACAGGGCCAGGGCGAGGAACACGGCCGATGCCAGCCCGCGGGCCAGCTTCAGCGGCAGTTTGTCGGCGAAGCGGTGGCCCAGCCAGACCACCGGCAGGTTCGCCAGCAGCATGCCGATCGTGGTGCCGGCGATCACCTGCCACAGCGGCACGTACTTGGTGGCCAGCAAGACCGTCGCGACCTGGGTCTTGTCGCCGATCTCGGCCAGGAAGAAGGCCACCGTCGTCGCCAGGAAGGCGCCATGGGCCGGCAGGTTGTCGGCTTCGTCCTCCAGCGTGTCCGGCTTGAGCGTCCACAGGGCCACGGCCAGGAAGCTACCCGCCACGACCCAGCGCAGCACCTCGGGCGACAGCCAGTCGGTCAGTTCGGCGCCCAGCCAGGCGGAAATCGCGTGATTGACCAGGGTCGCGGCCAGGATGCCCAGCGCGATCGGCCACGGCTTGCGATAACGCGCGGCCAGCAACAGGGCCAGCAACTGGGTCTTGTCGCCGATTTCGGCCAGGGTGACGGTGCCGGTGGAGACCAGCAGGGCGTGCAGGGACAACATCAAGGACTCCGGGGCCAGGCGTTCGCGGATGGACGCGAAGGCAAACGACGCACTGCCCGGCCCGGGTTAGCGCGACGCCTGCCTTCGGTCTTGCCCGGCGAAGCGTTTCGCTTCGTCCCGCGCACCATGGTCGTCGACCAAGTGTGTTGATGCGCGGACCCCGTCGGGACGGGTGGGCTACTCCCCGGAGGAGGAAAGTGCGCACATTCTAAAGCGCGCTCGCAGGAGGTGGCGGAGCCATTCTCATTTGGCGCCGTGCCGGTGCCGGAAACGGGCGCTAGGATGGGGCGAACTGCCACGGGAGAACGCCATGCAGTACCGCCGCCTCGGCACGTCGGGACTCCAGGTCTCAGCCCTGTCCTTCGGCGCCTGGCTGACCTTCGGTCAGCAGGTCGGTGTTCGCGAGGCGGGCGAGCTGATCGCGCTGGCGTGGGACCACGGGGTCAACTTCTTCGACAACGCCGAGGTGTACGGCCATGGTGACGCCGAGCGCGTGATGGGCGAGGCGCTGCGCGCGCTGGCGCTGCCGCGGGATGGTTTCTGCGTGTCCAGCAAGGTGTGCTTCGGGGCGGTCGAGAATCCGCGGCCCACCCAACGTGGCCTCTCCCGCAAACATGTCACCGAGGCCTGCCACGACGCGCTTCGCCGATTGCAGGTGGACTACCTGGATCTGTTCTTCTGCCACCGCCCGGATCCCGACACGCCGGTGGAAGAGACCGTCTGGGCGATGGACACGCTGATCCGGCAAGGCAAGGTGCTGTATTGGGGAACGTCGGAATGGCCGGCCGCGCGCATCCGCGAGGCGGCCGCGATCGCGCGCAAGCACCACCTGCACGGGCCGACGATGGAGCAGCCGCAGTACAACCTGCTGCACCGGCAGCGGGTGGAACTGGAGTACGCGCCGCTCTATGCCGAGTTGGGCCTGGGTACGACGACCTGGTCGCCCCTGGCGTCGGGTCTGCTGACGGGTAAGTACGGTGGCGACATCACCGGCGATACGCGCCTGGGACGCACAGGGCACGAAGACCTGCGCCGGATGATCCTGGGCACCGCGGGCGCCAGGCGCCAGGAACGTGCCGCACGTTACGCCGCCGTGGCGACGGAACTGGGCGAGAAGCCGGCACCGCTCGCCATCGCGTGGTGCCTGCAGAACCCGCATGTTTCGACCGTCATCCTTGGCGCCAGCCGGCCCGAGCAGCTGCGCGAGAACCTGACGGCGTTGGACCTCGCGACTCGCTACGACGAGGCCGTCTGGGCGCGCCTGACGGCTGCCGCAGACTGACGGACGGGCGGCACTACGAAAGTGTTGACTCGCAAATAAGAATCATTATCATCAAGTTCCGTTCCACCCGGAGCTTCCCGATGATCTCGAACGTCACTGCATTGCCCATGGCCGATTCGCTGGCGCTGCGCGAGCGCCTTTCCTTGTCCAACAGCGAACCGCGCACCGAGGACATCCTCGACAGTGCCGCCCTGCTGAAGGGCCAGCGGGAAGTGCTGATCCGCCATGGCGACCGCGTGTACCGCCTGCGCCACACCAGCAACGACAAGCTGATCCTCACCAAGTAATCCGACGCATCGTCGCTATGTCGATGCGTCGCCGCAGTACAGCGCGGCGGAACACCCTCTCTCTCCACCGGGCGCCAGCCAAGGATTCTCCGGCCGCCAGCCTTCCGGGTCTGATCACCACCCACAGGAATGCTGTACGCCATGATGCGTCCCACGCTGCTCACCGCGGCCGTGTGGCTGGCCCTTGCCGGCCATGCCCATGCCGCTCCTGCCGCCGATGCGGCTTCACCCTCTTCCTCCAGCGCCGATGCGAATGAACTGGCGCGCATCCAGGTCACCGCCACGCGCAGCGAGCGCGCCGTCGCGGATGTGCCGAATACGGTCAGCGTCATCGATCGCGAGGAACTCGACGACCGCCTGGTCCGCGACATCAAGGCACTGGTGCGCTATGAGCCCGGTGTGACCGTGACCTCCAGCTTCGGCCGCTTCGGGCTGGGCGGCTTCCGCATCCGCGGCCTGGAAGGCAATCGCGTACGCATCCAGACCGATGGCATTCCGGTATCGGACGCGTTCTCGATCGGCAGCTTCTCCAACGCAAACCGCAACTTCGTCGACCTGGACACGCTGAAGCAGGTCGAGATCGTGCGCGGGCCGTCCAGTTCGCTGTACGGTTCGGATGCGCTCGGCGGCGTCGTTTCCTTCATCACCAAGGACCCTTCGGACTATCTCGAAGACGGCAAGGACGCGTACTTTGGTTTCCGTCTCGGCTTCGACAGCAGTTGGAACGGCTTGTTCGGCAACGCCACCGCCGCATTCGGTGGCGACCGATGGAGCGGCCTGGTCAGCGTGGGCCACCGCCAAGGCGAGGAAACCGAAAGCCAGGGCGAGGTCGCCGGTATCGGTGCGAACCGCACATTGCCGAACCCGCAGGAACGGGACGGCCGCAGTCTGCTGACGAAGCTGGTCTTCGCGCCGAGCGAAGGACAGCGGTTCCGCCTGACGGTGGAGGGCAACGAAGACAGCGCGGATACCGATCTGTTCACCCAGCAGGGATATCAATCGCTGACGCGCGCCACCAACGACCGTGTTCTCGCGCGCGACCACCAGACGCGGGCACGCGTTGCCTTCGCACATGAGTGGGACAACCTTTCGGCGGCGTTCGCCGACAGTCTGGACTGGCAGGTCTACCGCCAGGACAGCGAAACCACCCAGTACACGCGCGAGGAACGCACGCTGCCGGCGCCGACGCTGCGCGACATCCGCGAACGCGAGTTCAATTTCGACCAGCGGACCTATGGTCTCCAGGCGAATTTCCGAAAAGCGTTCGGTACCTCTGTTCGCCACGACCTGATCTATGGTCTGGACCTCGCGCGTACCGAGACGCGGCAGAAGCGCGACGGTCTGCGTACGTTCCCGCTGACCGGCGTGAGCACGCCGGTCATGTCGCCGGATACGTTCCCCGTGCGCGACTTCCCGGTGAGCAAGACCACCACGGCCGCGCTCTACGTGCAGGACGAGATCAGCTTCGCCGACGGTACGTTCCGGTTGGTGCCGGGCCTGCGCGTGGACCACTATCGCCTCGACCCGCAGCACGACGCGATCTTCGACGCCGACAATCCGGGCGTGGCGTTGGCGGACATCCGCGAGACCAGCGTGTCGCCCAAACTCGGCATGGTGTGGACGTTCGCGCCGGCGTGGTCGCTGTTCGGCGGGTACGCACACGGCTTCCGCTCACCGCCTTACAACGACGTCAACATCGGGTTCACCAACGTGCAGTTCGGCTACACCGCCATCGCGAACCCGGACCTGAAGCCGGAAACCAGCGACGGCGTCGAAGTGGGCGTGCGTTATGCAGGCGAAGTGGCGTATGCCAGCTTCTCGGGCTACTACAACCGTTACGACGACTTCATCGAATCGATGCGGCCCATCGGCTACAACGACGACGGGCTGATGGTCTACCAGTCGCAGAATATTTCCGAAGCGCAGATACATGGCCTTGAAGTGAAGGCGGGCCTGGACATCGGTGCGCTGTCCGATGCGTGGGCAGGCTGGTCGTTGCGCGGCGCGGCCGCGTGGTCGCGCGGCAAGGACCGCAGTACCGATACGCCGCTGGACAGCGTGGACCCGCTGACCGCGACGCTGGGCCTGGCATACGACGCTTCGTCGTGGGGCGCGGAACTGGCAGGCCGTTTCGTCGACCGCAAGCGCCGCGTGTCGGATCCCGACTACTACCGCCAGGCGGGTTATGGCGTGCTCGACTTGTATGCGCACTGGAATTTCGCGCCTGGCGCGAAGTTCAATGTAGGCGTCTTCAACCTGGCCGATCGTCGCTACATCGATGCGGGCGACATGGCACTCGTTGCCACCGGCAGCACCACGCTCGATCGCTACACCGCGCCGGGTCGCACGCTGTCGGCCAGCGTGGCGGTGAGCTGGTAACCGCCATGCCGATGCTGCGGGCACTCCCCGGTTCCGTCACGGGCGCATCCGCGGATGCGTTCCCGGGCGCCGCGCAACTCGCGGCGTTGGGACCGGTGTTGTGCCTGTATCGCACGCAGCACGGCAGCGAACTGGCCGGCTGGCAACAGGCGGTGCGGGTGGAGGCCCACGCCGGCGTGGGCAGCGACGGCCTGGACGAACGATTGCTGTTCTTCGACGCGCAGGGACGGTGCTGCTGGCGTCTGTGCCTGTTGCCGGACAGCGATTTCGTCGCCTGGGATCGCTTGGTCGCGTCGCTGCCGCAAGGCGCCGACGGTCAAGCCGCCGGGCTGGCCGACCGCCTGTGGCAACGCCTCGCAGGACGCTTGCTCGGCGGGCAATGGCGCGCCTGTGCGCTGCAACTCCATGCGGTGCCGCAACCCGCCTCGTTGCCCGTCCTTGCGGCCAGCCTGTCGTTGATGTCGGTGCTGGGCGTGAACACGGCGCGTCGCATCGCCCACTCGGAAGGCGCGGAACTGGAAAGCGGGTTGCACGACTGCTGCTGCGCAGCGTCGACCCGGTACAACGCGTCCCTGCCGGGCGCCGATCAACAAATCCCTATGGAGGCGGGCGACAAGGTCGTACCGCTGATCAGACTCAAATGAGAGAAGCCACCATGAAAACACCGGTCGCCACCCTGCTGTCCGCCACCTTGCTGCTGGCCGCAGGCCAGGCTTTCGCTGCCGATCCTGTCCGCGACCGCCAGTCGATCCTGGCGATGCAGGGCGACTACACCGTCGACTTCGCCTTCGACGAAACCGTCCTGCTGCAGCCGGGCTACGAACGGCAGGCGGCCATGCGCAGTGGCGGCGATGAGACCGTCATCGTCGTCGAAGACACGCCGAGCCGGATCGTGCTGCAGCACATCCTGGTGGATGCCAAGAGCGGCCACGTGACCAAGCACTGGCGTCAGGACTGGACGTATGAAGCGCCTACGCGCTTCGAGTTCACCGCCGACCAGACCTGGAATGTGCGCACACTCCCCGCCGACGTGACGCGCGGCGCCTGGACCCAGTGCGTGTACGAAGTCAGCGACGCGCCGCGCTACTGCGGCACAGGCCGATGGGACTACACCAACGGTGTCGCCACCTGGACCAGCGACCTGAGCTGGCGTCCGCTGCCCCGCCGCGAATACACCAAGCGCAGCGACTACAACGCGCTGTCGGTGGTCAATCGCCACACGCTGACGCCGAACGGCTGGACCCACGAGCAGTTCAATACCAAGGTCTTGCGAAAGCCTGACGGGACGCAGGTGGAACTGGCGCGCGAATTCGGCTTCAACGACTACCTCAAGACGACCGAGGTCGACTTCAAGCCCGCGCGCGATTACTGGCAGGCGACGGCCGGCTACTGGGCCAAGGTGCGCACGCACTGGGATCGATTCCTGTCCCACGCGCCCGGCGTCCACCTGAAAACCAAGGTGGATGGCATGGCGATGATCATTCCGTTGTTCACCCAGGCCAGCGAGGTGCAGCAAGGCAAGACTGTGGCGGATGCGGCCATCGCCAAGGTGTTCGCCGACTGGGTCGAACCTGCACCTGCAGAACGTGCCGCTACGGTCGGCCAACCACGCTGAAGGTTCTCTCCGGCACATGGAAGTGCCGATTCTGGGAAAAAAGACCCCCGCAGGTGCGGGGGCAGGGGATTCATCGGTTTCTCTTCTAGTAATGCGTGTCAGAGCAGTGTGCTGCCCTTGCCGGATGGCGGTACGGGCGCGGCGGGCGGCGGGGGAGGCAGCGGCATGTCGCCGCCATCGTCTTCGAAGGTCTGCACCTTGCCGTCCTGGTCGACGATCATCACGCGCCGACGCTCCACGACGTTGGGCGCCTTGCCGGCGGTCTCGGCCGTACGCGGCTTCACGACCACGCGCGATGTCGCCGGAAAACGGAACGCCGCGGCTTTCGGTACGGTCACGGTGCTGGTCCGGCTCTGGCGGTCCCGCAGGTATTCGATCGCGACCTTGGCGTCCTCCGCCTTGTCGCGGAGCGCCTGGGTGACGTCGCGGGGCGAGGTGACCGCTGCGCCGTCGACCTTGCGGATCACATCGCCCGCCTGCAGGCCCTCGAGTTCCTCGCCGACGGACAGCACGAGCACGCCGGCGTCGGTGCCGAAGTAGCGACCCAGCGACGCATCCACCGTCGCCAGGTTGAGGTTGCTCCAGCGGAAGGCCTGGGCGAGCGCGGGCAACTGGCAGTCCTCGCCCTTGCAGTCGCCCAGTCGCCCGAGCTTGCGGAGCTCGAGCTGGACCTCGGGTGCGATGACGGTGCTGATCTCGCCCATCGGCAGGGGCACGCCCTCGATCCTCGGCATGCCGCCTTCGGCGCTGCTGAAGAAGACGGCGCTCGGACCCTGGCCGGCGAACGCGACGCGCGGCGATACCTGGGTGGGCGTGACGCTCGCTTCGTGGGCTTTGCCGTCGCGCTGATAGGTGACCCGCACGGGCGTATCCGCCTTGAGGTTGGCCAACCGCGTGCGCGCGTCGGCCACGCGTGCGTCGGCGGTGGCACCACCGATCGTCTCGCCCGCCACCCGCACCAACCGATCGCCCGCCTTCAGGCCGGCCTTGGCCGCGCCGCTGTCCGGCGTCACGCCCGTGATGCGCACGCCTGCCGCGTCGTCGCCCGAGAGCAGCACGCCGAGGCGCGGCCGACGCACGACGATGTGATCGATGTCGACGGGTGTGCGCATGGCGCCGGCGTCCCGCGAGAGTTCGGCGACGCGTTTCGCGGCGCGCTGCAGGTCCGCGCGGGCGGCATCCAGTTCTTTCTGTTTCGCCGCATCGCCCTGCTGGGCCAACGCCGGCAGCGGTGCGATCAGTGCAAGGGCCAGCAGCGACCGGGAAAGGGGCTTGAGCATGGTAGGTCTCCTCGTTGCGTGTTCTGGATCAGTAGATGGCGCTATCGGCGGTGGTGTCGTTCAAGGCGACCTGCCAGCGTTGGGTGGCTTCCACGCCGGTGAGCTGGCGCAGCGTGTCGACGCGTTCTTCCCACAGCGCGGTGCGCGTGGCCTCGGACAGGGCGGGTTGCGAGAGGGCCAGGTCGATGTGGCTGACCTGGTCCTGCAGGTCGGCGCTGACGGTGAGGGCCGCCACGTTGCCGGTACTGCTGTCGGGTAGTTGCGCCAGCACGGCTTCGAGTCGCGCGGATTCGGTGTAGAGCGCATCGAGACGGGCGGGTTCTGCGAGCGCACGGGCAGGCAGAGGGCGCGCAACGGCTGGACGCGCCGACGGCGCGTCAGCGATCCGTTGCGTCGTGGAGACATCCACGGGCGTGGTGGCGGCGGGTTCGGCATCAGCGGATCGCGCCGGAGTGTCTGTAAGCACCGGTGCCGTGGCCGCGACCGCGGGCGTGCGTTGCGACGGCGGCATCGGAGTCTGTGCACCCCGCCAGTGCATCAACGGGATCACGGCGGCGAAGAAGGCCGTCGCGGCCAGCGCGAGGGCTAGACGGCGCCAGCGCACGGGATGCGCGGGCACGCGCGCTGGCGGCAGCGCGGCGGCGACACGCTGCCACGCGCCGTGAGGCGGCGTCTCCAGCGGCAGGGTGCCGAAGGCGTCGCCCCAATCGCGCGGCACGGGTTCGCGGGAACGGGAATCAGGCATGGACGGTTTCCTCGATGTTCAACAGCGCCCGCAGCCGGCGCGTGCCGCGGGAGACCTGCGATTTGGAGAAGCTCGGCGTGCGCTGCATGAGCCCGGCGATCTCCTCGTGGGTGTAGCCCTCGGCGTGGTAGAGCCACAACACGCTGCGCGTCGCCGCGGGTAGCGCTTCCAGTGCGCGCTGCAGCAGCGCCGCGTCGGCCGCGGCTGAAGGGGGCAGGCCCTGGTCCTGGGGCAGGTCGTCTTCCTCCACCGAGATCTCGGCGACCAGTCGCTTCTGCCGACGCAGGCGCAGCAACGCCTCGTTGACGGCGATCTGCCGCAGCCAGCCCCAGAAGGGGCAGTCGCCGCGGTAGTCGGGAAGGTGGTGGAACAGCTTCAGCATGGTGTCCTGCAGCACGTCGCCCGCTTCCTCCCGGTCGCCGCAGATCCTGAGCGCGAGCGTGAACACCGGGCGTTCGAAGCGCCGGTAGATCTGCTCGAACGCCTCCCGGCAGCCCGAGCGCGCGCGGGCGACCAGGCTGTCGGGGACGTCGATGGCGAACTGCGATCGGCTCAAGCGGAGGATTTCGTGGGGCTGTCGGGAATAGGGATGCCGCAGCGGGCAATACCGTCGCAGCGGTCGGAAAGTTCCTTCCGGTCGCCGGGTCCGGGCGTGCCTATAATCGGATCTACATCACAGGAAGGGGGTCAGCATGGAGTTCGGTCTTTCGACATTGGTGGTCGCGGCGGTGGTGCTGTTCATCGTGGTCACCTTCTTTAAAGGTGTGCGCGTGGTGCCGCAGGGCTACGAGTTCACGGTGGAGCATTTCGGCAAGTACACCCACACGATGTCCCCCGGCCTGCACTTCCTGATCCCGTACATGCAGAGCATCGGCCGCAAGGTCAACATGATGGAGCAGGTGTTCGAAGTGCCCTCGCAGGACGTCATCACCAAGGACAACGCGGTGGTGAAGGTGGACGGCGTGGTGTTCTTCCAGGTGCTCGACGCGGCCAAGGCGGCCTATGAAGTGTCCAGCCTGGACCAGGCGATGATCGCCCTGGTGCAGACCAACATCCGTACCGTGATCGGCTCGATGGACCTGGACGAGTCGCTCAGCCAGCGCGAGACGATCAACGCCAAGCTGCTCGGCGTGGTGGACCATGCGACCAGCCCGTGGGGCGTGAAGGTCAACCGCATCGAGATCAAGGACATCCAGCCGCCGCGCGACCTGGTCGATGCGATGGCCCGGCAGATGAAGGCCGAGCGCGACAAGCGCGCCTCGATCCTGGAAGCGGAAGGCGCGCGGCAGTCGGAAATCTTGCGCGCCGAAGGCGACAAGCAGAGTGCGATCCTGGAAGCGGAAGGCAAGCGCGAGGCCGCTTATCGCGAGGCCGAGGCCCGCGAGCGCCTGGCCGAAGCGGAAGCCAAGGCGACCGAGTTGGTCTCCAACGCCATCGCGCAGGGCGACGTGCAGGCGATCAACTACTTCATCGCGCAGAAGTACGTGGAAGCCTTCAAGGAGCTGGCGACGGCACCGAACCAGAAGTTCGTGCTGATGCCGATGGAAGCCACGGGCATCATCGGCTCGATCGCTGGCATCGCCGAGCTTGCGAAGGGCGCACTGGACAAGCAGCAGGCCGCTGCACCGCCCCGTCCGCCGCGCGTCCCGGGAGGCTGACATGAGTTTCAAGTTCGCGTTCTGGGCGATCGGGGCGCTGGTGCTGTTCGCCGCGGAGGCGATGGCGCCGGGCGCCTTCATGCTGTGGTTCGGTTTCGCCGCGGTGGCCATGGCGGTCGTGGTGCTGGCGGCACCGGGACTCGGCTGGCTGGCGCAGGCGGTGCTGTTCTCGGTGCTGGCGCTGATCTCCGTGGCCGTCTACCGGAAGTGGTTCCGCGGCAAGGGACGGCAGAGCGACAAGCCGCTGTTGAACCGGCGTGCCGAACAGTTGGTCGGTACCGTTGCCGTGCTCGACCAGGCGATCGCGGCCGGCCGCGGCCGGGTCAAGATCGACGATGCGTTCTGGACGGTGGAAGGCCCCGACCTGCCGGTCGGCACCCGCGTGCGGGTGGTGGCCGTGGATGGGATGACGCTGAAGGTCCAGGAGGCCTGATCGCATGGGGCAAGGCGTGGCGCTGGCGGCGTGGTTGGGCATGCTGTTGCCGGCCGCGCCGGTCGGCGGCCAGCAGCTTGTCGGCCTGACGGTGCCGCCCTATCCCGATGCGCTGGAGGACATGGGCGGCAGCTGCGTGTCCGATTCCAACGCGTACGAACACGTATGCGACTACTCGGTGTCGGTGCTGGCGGCGCCATCGACCGATCCCGAAGCGGCGCCGGTGCCACGCTTCGTCGTGGCCGGGAAGATGGCGGGCCGCGACGGCAATCGCGCGCGCTGGCGGATCACCGACGCGCAGCCGTATCCGAAGGGGCGGCAGGACTACTACCTGCAGTTCGGCAACTGCCGCATCGACCGCCAGCCGGACGCACGCGTGGCGGCCCTGGTGCGCCAGCACGACGATGATGGCGAATGGTTGCGCGACGTCGCCTGGGCCGGTCGCATCGAACTGCCTGCCGGACGCTTCACCCCGCTGGATGCCGGTTCCGTGGACTGCATCAACACGGCCTACGAAGGCCTCTGACGGCGGCGCACCGCGCTGGTGCGTTCTGGGATAATGGCCCTCTTTGCCTGTCCCAGGACCTGCCATGACCCAGAAGACCATCCTCAACGACACCCATCGCGCGCTCGGCGCCAAGATGGTCGACTTCGGCGGCTGGGACATGCCGATCCACTACGGCTCGCAGATCGAGGAGCACCACCAGGTGCGCCGCGACGCCGGCATGTTCGACGTCAGCCACATGACCGTGGTGGACCTGCGCGGCGACCGCACGCGCGACTTCCTTCGCCACCTGGTGGCCAACTCCGTCGACAAGCTGCAGAAGCCGGGCAAGGCGCTCTACACCGCCATGCTCGACGAGGCGGGCGGCGTGATCGACGACCTCATCATCTATTACATGGCCGAAGACTTCTTCCGCCTGGTGGTCAACGCCGCCACCCGCGAGAAGGATCTCGCATGGATCGGCGCGCAGGCCGCTCCGTTCGCCGTCGCCGTCACCGAACGCCCCGAGTTCGCCATGGTCGCCGTGCAGGGCCCGACCGCGCGCGATCGCGTGCACGGCCTGCTGCGCGAGGAAGATCGCGCCAAGGTCGGCAAGCTGACGCGCTTCGCCGCCGCCGAGGCCAACAGCCTCGCCGGCGCGCCGTTGTTCGTGGCGCGCACCGGCTACACGGGCGAGGACGGCTACGAGATCGTCCTGCCGCAGGAGCAGGCGGTGGCGTTCTGGAACGCGCTCCTCGACGCCGGCGTGAAGCCTGCCGGCCTGGGCGCGCGCGACACGCTGCGCCTGGAGGCCGGCATGAACCTGTACGGCCAGGACATGGACGAAACCGTCTCGCCCTACGAAGCCGCCCTGGCCTGGACGGTGGCGCTCGACGAAGGGCGCGCCTTCAATGGCCGTGCCACGCTCGAAGCGCAGAAGGCCGCTGGTGCGCCGCGCCAGATGATCGGCCTGGTGATGGACGAGAAAGGCGTGCTGCGCCACGGTCAGAAGGTGCTGACGCCGTACGGCGACGGCGAGATCCTCTCGGGCACCTTCTCGCCGACGCTGGGCAAGGCCATCGCTTTCGCGCGCGTCCCCGCCGGCGACATCCCGCTGGGTGCCGCCGGCAACGTGCGCGTCGACATCCGCGGCCGCGAGGTGCCGGTGCGTGTGGTCAAGTTCCCGTTCGTGCGCGACGGCCAGCCGCAGCCGGGCGTGATCGAGTGATCCGCGCGCCGCTTCCTTCACCCGCGCATTCCTCCGCTAAACTATCGTCTCTTCCCCGACCCACCGCATTTTTCCGGAGTACCCCATGAGCGAAATTCCTGGCGATCTGAAGTTCCTCAAGTCCCACGAATGGGCCCGCCCGGAAGGCGGCGGCCGTGTCACGGTCGGCATTTCCGACCACGCGCAAGGCCTGCTGGGCGACCTCGTCTACGTCGAACTGCCCAACGTCGGCGACCGCATCGAAGCCGGCAATGCCAGCGCCGTGGTCGAGTCGGTCAAGGCGGCGTCCGACGTCTATAGCCCCGTGACCGGCACCGTGCTCGAGGTCAACGCCTCGCTCGCCGACAAGCCCGAGACCATCAACGAGGATGCGTACGGCGACGGCTGGATCTTCGTGATCCAGGCCGAGGAGCCGGAACAGCTCAACGAGCTGCTCTCGCCCGACGACTACGCCGAACTGATCGAAGACGAAGACCACTGAGCCAGCCCGACAGGCTGTCTCCCTGCGGGGAGCCGGTGGCGACGGAGCGGATCCGTCGTCGCCGGCTCCCCGCTTCGTTTCCGCCGCCGCGATCGGACGCGTGCTCGACGCGTGACCGATGGCACGGGGAGTAGAGCCCGAGAACGACACGTCGGAATCCCGACGCGGTCTCCGACCGTGACCGACGAACGGCAAAACGGAATGCGCGGTACACCTCGATCGCGATGGTCGTGGACGGCGGATCCGGATGTCGGTGCATGGCTGCATGCGCGTTGTTCGTGTGCCCGAGGTGGCGAAGGCATCGCCAACAGGCGGGAAAATTTTTGCGCAAATCGGCGCATTCGGGCTTGTGCGACACGGAATCTGGCGCCTCCCGCGGAAGTTTTTTTAGCCTGCGTTCAAGCCGCTCCAGCGTCCATTCGAGCGTTGTCCGGCAACAACATGCAGGCATGCCGCCCGCGCCGATTCGCGAACAGCGCAAAAAAATATGCGCGTTTTCCCGATGTTTTTTTCATGCGTGCTTTTCCGAAGCGCAATGCACGACGGCATCGGCGGCAATCGACGGGGTGTGCCGGTACCGGTCGCCGCCGACGCACGCAGCGGGCAGGATGAAAAAAAGTTGCGGCCAGGTGTTGACACCTTGAAAAACCGTGATTAGGTTTCGCCCCAAGCAGAGCATGCTGCGGAAGCGAGTGAGTCGAATCAACACGACAGCGCGAGAGACAACACAGTCCATCGTCACCCGGATCGGGGTGGACGCCGGCCTCGCTTCCCCCGGAAAAACGCAACGCACCCAATCCAAGACACCCGCGTCGCCGAGCGACGCGGGTGTTTTCGTATTTGTAGGGAGCCGGGTTTCGCACGCCCGGTCCCCTGGGGAATCCGCTTCGCCGCGCGTGTCGCGGCGGCGGCTGCCGACGGGTCCGACTCCCGCGGCGTTTCTTGCAGCTGGGCCTGCCTTCGGGCAGATGTGCTGTAACCAGACGTAAAAATCCATAGTTCACTGACGAGGAGCCATCACATGGCAACGAAGAAAGCTGCGAAGAAAAAACCGGCCGCCAAGAAGGCCGCCAAGAAGGCCACCAAGAAGTCTGCTGCCAAGAAGACCGTGAAGAAGGCAGCCAAGAAGGTCGCCAAGAAGGTCGCCAAGGCCAAGAAGGCGGTGAAGAAGGTCGCCAAGAAGGCCGCTAAGAAGGTAGCCAAGAAGGTCGCCAAGAAGCCGGCGAAGAAGGCCGCCAAGAAGTCCGTGAAGAAGGCTGCCAAGAAGGTCGCCAAGAAGCCTGCTAAGAAGGCTGCCAAGAAGACCGCGAAGAAGGCCACGAAGAAGGCCGCCAAGAAAGTAGCCAAGAAGCCGGCCAAGAAGGCTGCGAAGAAGGCTGCCAAGAAGCCCGCCAAGAAGGCTGCCAAGAAGTCCAAGAAGAAAGCGGCCCCGGTCGCGCTGCCGGCAACCCCGGCTCCGCTGATCTAAGCCAACCCCGATTAGCCGTAACACCATGGACTCTCTCCCTGTGCCCAGCGGGGGGAGAGTTTTTTTATGGGCGGCCGGCTAGGCTGTCGTCCTCGCGATTCCCCAGGAGAGAGGCATGAAGTTCATCAAGTGGGTGCTGGCCGTCATCGTCGGCATCGGGTTGGTACTGACCGTGGGCGGGCTGCTGTTGCCGTCGGCGACGCATGTCGAACGCAGCACCGTCATCGCGCGCAGCCCCGAGCAGGTGTTCGCTACGCTGGATTCGTTCGAACGCTTCAATGCCTGGTCCCCGTGGGCCGAGTACGACCCGCAGGCGAAGTACACGTTCGAAGGGCCGTCCCGCGGCGTCGGCGCGAGGATGCGCTGGGTGGGCAACCGCTCCGTCGGCAGCGGCAGCCAGGAAATCACGGCCAGCGAGCCGCACCATCGCATCGTGGTGGCGCTGGACTTCGACGGCAGCAAGGCGAACGCGAGCTACGTGCTGGCGCCGGACGGGCAGGGCACGCGGGTTACGTGGGCGTTCGACAGCGAGCACGGCATGAACCCGTTCAAGCGCTGGCTGGGCCTGCTGTTCGACAAGATGATCGGTGCGGACTACGAGAAGGGCCTCGCCAAGCTCAAGGCGATGGAAGAGGGCGTGCAGCCCTGAGAGGCAACAGGTGGCCGTCGCGGCCACCCAGGACGATCAGCGCGGCGACGCCGTGCCGCGCTGCGATGAGGTGCCGCTGTCCTTCGGCGCGTCGGCTGGCGATGCGCCCGGCGATTCCGCCAGCATGAGGTCGTAATCGGCCGGCGTTTCGACCCATGGCTGGCCGGGCAGGCCCATCGCGCGATCGAGGATCGTCGGCAGCAGTCCCGAGGGCAGCGAGCTGTCGCTGTTCCAAACCAGCGCGATGCCGAGATCCTGGCCCGGCACCAGTGCGACCAGGCCGCGATAGCCTTGCACGGCGCCGGCATGGAACACGACTTCATGGCCCGCGTAATCGAACACGCGCCAGCCCAGTGCGTAACTGGCGGAATGGACGCGCTCGCGACGCCAGCCGCCACGCATCTCGCCCGGCGTGGTCACCACGGGCGCGTGCAGCGTGGCCAGCAGCGGCGCCGGCAGCACGTCGGGCCGATGGCCGGTCTGTGCGATCAACCACTGCGCCAGATCGCTGGCGCTGGCATTGACGCCGGCCGCAGGCGGCAAACGGTAGTAGGTCGGCTTCGGCGTGGACGACACCCAGCCATTGCGGCTGCGCACGTGCGGACGCGCCCAGCGGGTGCTCGCCTGGATGCCGGCCAAACCCATGCTGGCGTCGTTCATGCCCAGCGGCTTGAAGATGCGGCGATCCACGGCCTGGTCGTAGAAGGTTCCCGATGCGGCGAACACCACATCGCCGATCAGGCTGAAGGCGACGTTCTGGTAGGCATAGCAGTCGCCGGGCGCGCACTTCAACGGCGCGTAGGCGAGCTTGCGGGCGACGTCGTAGTACTCGCCATTGGCTTCGATGTCGCGGTCGAACGCGTTGTGCGCCTGCAGGCCGACGCTATGGCTCAGCACGTCCGCCACGGTCACGTGCGAGGTGGCATTCGCATCGCTGAGCTGGAAGCCGGGCACGTACTGGCTGACCTTGCTGTCCCAACGCAGCGAACCGTCCTGCACCATCAGGCCCGTCAGCGTGCTGGCGAATGCCTTCGACAACGAGGCCAGGCGGAACACGGTGTGCGCATCGACCGGCTGCGGTGCCGCCACGTCGGTGACGCCGTAGCCGCGCGCGCTCAGCACCCGGCCGTTGTGCACGATCGCCATCGCCAGGCCGGGCACGCGCTGGCCCACCGTCAGATGCTCGGCCATGGTCTCGAACGCGGCGACATCGAAGCCGACCGCCAGCGGCTGGACCTTCTGGTCCGACAGCGAAGCGAGGTAAGGACGCGGTTGCGTGGGCGAGCCGTAATGCGCGGCCGTCGGCACCGTGGTGGGCGCCGGTGCGTCGGCACGCGCGGGCGAGGTCCAGCGCAACGGGGTCTGCGCTGTGGACGACAGCGTCAGCGGCAGCAGCAGACCGACCAGGCCGATCCGGAAGGTGGAGCGCAGCCGCCGACGGCTTGCCTTGTCTTTCATCGTGCGTGACGCCTGCGTAAGCTCTGTCGAGGGGATCATAACGCCGCTTTTTTCGATTGCACAAACAGGGAGAAGTTCCATGTCCATGTTGTTCATCCTGCTTCTGATTGTGGGTGTGGCGGTCGTCGCAGTTCTGTGGGGCGTGGGCATCTACAACGGGCTGGTGACCGCCCGGAATGCGTTCAGGAATGCATTCGCCCAGATCGACGTGCAACTTCTGCGCCGTTTCGACCTGATCCCCAACCTCGTGGAGACCGCCAAGGGCTACATGAGCCATGAACGGGAGACGCTGGAGGCTGTCGTGGCGGCGCGTTCAGCCGCGCAGGCGGGCCTGTCGGCGGCGAAGGCCAACCCGGGCGATCCCGATGCCATGGCGCACCTGGCCGCCGCGCAGGGTCAGCTGAATGCGGGATTGGGGCGCCTGCTTGCCGTGGCGGAGGCCTACCCGGACCTGAAGGCCAACCAGAACATGATGCAGCTGACCGAGGAACTGACCTCCACCGAGAACAAGGTGGCGTTCGCGCGGCAGGCCTACAACGACGCGGTGATGGCGTACAACAACAAGCGCGAGATGTTTCCCTCCAGCCTCGTTGCCGGCGCGTTCAACTTTGCACCGGCGGCCCTGCTGGATGTGCCGGCGGAGAAAGCCGCACAGGTGCGCGAAGCACCGAAAGTGCAGTTCTGAACAGGGTGCCGCGTGCTCGCGCATGCGGTTGGAGGGGACGGCGCGGGTGGGGGCTTGCGCCGTGATGATCGTGGCATGAAGGGGCGTGCATGAACTTCTTCGAACACCAGGCCGCGGCGCGGCGCGGCTCGTTCCGCATGGTGATGCTGTTCGCGCTGGCCGTCGCCGGCATCGTGCTGGTCATCGATCTGATCGTGCTGCTGCTCGTGGGCCTGCAGAGGGAGGACGCGGGCAGCGGTTCGCTGATCGGCTTGATGGTCGTGTCGACGCTGGCCACGCTGGCGGTGATCGGGCTGGGCTCGTTGTATCGCGTGGCCAGCCTGCGCGCCGGTGGCGAAGCGGTCGCGCAGCAGATGGGCGGCAGCGAGGTGTCGCACGACACCCAGGAGCCGTCGCTGCGCCGGTTGCGCAACGTCGTCGAGGAAATCGCGATCGCCTCCGGCGTGCCCGTGCCGAGGATCTTCGTGCTGGAGCATGAGGCCGGCATCAATGCGTTCGCCGCCGGCTACGCGCCCGCCGATGCGGTCGTTGCCGTCACCCGCGGCGCGCTGGACCGCCTCAATCGCGACGAGTTGCAGGGCGTCATCGCGCATGAGTTCGGTCACATCCTCAATGGCGACATGCGCCTGAACATCCGGCTGATGGGCGTTCTGTTCGGCATCATGATGCTGGGCATCATCGGCCAGCGGATACTCGTCTACGGGCGCGGCAGCCGAGGAAAGGATGCCCTGCCGGTGTTCGCGATCGCGGGAGCAGCGGCCCTCGCCGGGTTCGTGGGACTGTTCTTCGGCCGGATGATCAAGGCGGGAGTCAGCCGCCAGCGCGAACTCCTCGCCGACGCGTCCGCGGTGCAGTTCACCCGTCAGTCCGCCGGACTCGCCGGTGCGCTGAAGAAGATCGCCGGGTTGAGTAGCGGCTCCGCGCTCGAGGACAAGGGCAAGGCGGAAGAAGTGAGCCACATGCTGTTCGGCGAAGGCCGCGCCTATTCGCGCCTGTTCGCCACCCATCCCCCGCTGCTCCAGCGCATCCGCCTGCTGGATCCGCTGTTCGGCCAGCACCAGTTGGATGAACTTGCGCGTCGCTGGGCCGTTGCGCCGCCCGATGGACTGCTGGAAGACCACACCCTGCGCGTGGCGCCGGGCGGACCGCCGCCGTTGCCGACGGCGACGGCCGTGCTCCCGCTGACACCGCCGAAGGTGGTCGCACAGGTCGCCACGCCGACGCCGGACGACTACGGCCGCGCGCGCATCATCGCCGCGACGCTGCCCGAACCGTTGCAGCTGCTGGCGAAACAGCGCGAACAGGTCATGCCGCTACTGCTGGCGCTGGTGATCGACGGCGTGCCCAGCGTGGCGGCGCGGCAGCGCTTCGAGATCGCAGCGCGCCTGGGCGAAGCCATGGCAGCGCGCGTGATCCAGCTGCGCGAGGCGTACCTGCGCGACCTGCATCCCGCGCACCGCCTGCCGTTGGCGGCGCTGGCGTTTCCGGTGCTGCGGCGTTTTCCACGCCCGGAACTGGATGCTTTCATCGACACTGTCGATGCCGCGGTACACGCCGACGGGAAGGTCTCGCTGTTCGAATACTGCCTGGCGCGGTTGCTGCAGGTGCAGGTGCGCGAAGCGCTGTCGCCTGCGCAGGGCCGGCCCTTCGGGCGCCGCAAGCCGCACGATGTGCGCGGGCCGTTCGCCACCCTGCTCGCCGTCGTCGCGCAGGCGGGCCACGACACGCCGACGAAGGCGCAACACGCGTATCTGGCCGGGTTGCAGCGCGTGCTGCCGCGCGATCACCTCCCCTATGCGCCGCCGACGCAAGGCGTGTTGGCGCTGGATGATGTCTGGGAGCCGCTCGACGCGCTGGATCCGCTGGCCAAGCAACTGTTGGTGGAGGCCGTGACCGCGGCCGTCAGCCACGACAACCAGGTGCGCGTGGCCGAAGCGGAACTGCTGCGCACGATCTGCGGCGTGCTGCATTGCCCGCTGCCGCCGATGCTCGAAAAGGGCTGACTGGCCGATTGTCCGGCGGGCTCCCGTTGGATTCGGAGCCCCGGGAACATGCTGCAAGTGAGGCTGGCTGCAAGTGAGGCTGGCGGCAGGCGAGGCCGGGGCGCCTCACCGTCGTGTGCTGTTCCTTCGTTGTCCGTCCGGATGCCAGGAGCCCCGCCATGCGTCGCACGGTCCCGTCCCCGATCGTCCAGCGGCTGCTGATCGTTAGCCTCATCGTCCTGCTCGCGGCGCTGGCCGTCGTGCGCTCGTGGTACGGCACACGCCTGGACAGCTTCACCGTCGACGAGCCTTGGCACATCGTCGCCGGTACGGTCTACGTGCGCGGTGGCGACCGGCATCTCAATCCCGAACATCCACCGCTGGCCAAGCTCTGGGTCGGCCTGTGGATGCCAACGGACTTCCATGTCGGTCCCGAGCCGGGCCTGCGCGAAAAGGCGCAGGAACGCGAGTGGGTCGAGCAGACGATGTTCGAAGAGAACGATCCCGAACGCACGCAGCAACGTGCCCGGATGGCGATGTGGAGCTTGAGTGCCATGCTCCTCGTCGCGCTCGGCCTGCTGCTGTGGCGTGCCGCCGGTGTCGCATGGGCCGTCGGTACGCTCGCCTTCTTCGCGCTGGAGCCCACCGTCGGCGCGCATCTGCCCGTCGTGATGACCGACGGACTCCTCGCCTTGACGTTCTCGCTCGTCACCGTGGCCGCGGGCGTGCTGGCGGCGACCTGGCAATGGCGATGGGTCGCCGTCTTCGGCATCGCCGTTGGATTGGCGCTGGGCGCGAAACACTCGGCGCTGGCCGGGCTGATAGGCATCGGCTGCGTGCTCGTCATGGCGGCGGGTGCAGGCATCCGAACGAATGGCTGGCGCGAGGGCCTGCAACGATGCGCAAAGCTGGTGGCGGCGGTCCTGCTGGGTGTCGCGCTGCTATGGGCGCAGTACGGCTTCCGCTTCCATGCGGATGGCGATGGCGGCGACGCCTTCAACCTGTCGATGGACGCCAAGGTCGCGGAAGTCACCAAGCCCGCGCTGCGCAGCGTGATCGCGTTCTCTGACGAACTCCATCTGTTGCCGCGCGCCTATCTCTGGGGGTTGGCGGACACGGTGCGCACCGGCATCGAAGGTCGCGGCGGCGCCCTGCACCTGGTGTGGGGCAAGGTGTTCGAAGGACGCACGCCGTGGTTCACCTGGCCCGCCATCCTTGCTGCAAAGATCCCCCTCGCATTGACCGCGCTGGCGCTACTGGGTCTTGTGCTGGCGCTGCGCGCGCCCCTCGCGCCGGCCGCACGATGGATGCTGGCCGCGCTCGCGGCGGGCAGCGTGCTGCATTTCGCCGCGCTCGCCGTTTCGCCTCAGGCCTGGGGCGGCGTGCGTCACGCGACACCGCTGCTGGCGGCCGCGGCCATGCTCGGTGGCGGTGCGGTGGCCGAGGGCTGGCGGCGCCGATCGCGCCTGTTGATGGGGATAGTCGCCGCGCTCTTCGTAGCAGCCTTCGTCATGACGATCCGCGAACCGCGCCTGTGGGAGTACCACAACGAACTCGTCGGAGGGACGACGGGTGGCTACCGCGCGTTCCGCAACGAGGGCGTGGACCTGGGCCAGCGCTTCGGCGAGATCCGCGACTTCCACCGCCGTGTCATCGCAGCGACCGGCGAACCGGTGTATCCCGACTACTGGGTGATGGAGCGCCAATGGCGTGCCGCGCACCTGGAGTACCACCGTTTCGTCGAGGATCTCGACGACACCAATGCCGCGGGCGTGTGGGAGGGCTGGTTCGTGTACACCGTCGTCGATGAGCTGCCGTGGCCGCAGTTCGAGTGGGACCCGGCGAAGGTGTTCAAGGACATGGACAAGGTCGCGCAGCTGGGCTACATCGGCGTCTGGCGGGGTCGGCTGACGCGGCCCGAAACGCGCGCGTCGGGTATCGGCGTGAAGGTGATGGAGTACCTGTACGAAGAGAACGGGCAGGACTACGCCCTGGTGGCGCGACGCCTCGAGGAAGTCGCCGTCATACGTCCGCAGAACGTCGGCGTGGGCGTCGAACTGGGCAATGCCTACCTGCGGTTGGGCCGGGGCGAGGATGCGCTGCGCGCCTACCGCCGCCTGCTGGAACAGACGCGGGTGAAGCTGGATCGCAAGGTCGAGCGCCAGCTGAGGGATCAGGTCGCCCGCATCCAAGCCGGCGAGGACCCGACGAAGATCCCCCCGATGCGCAATCCGTGGATGGAGTGACCGTGCGCGGCGGGTCAGCGCTGGTGGATCATGTCCGCCGCTTTCTCCGCGATCATGATGGTGGGCGCGTTGGTGTTGCCGCCGATCAGCGTGGGCATCACCGAGGCGTCGATGACGCGCAGGCCTTCCAGGCCATGGACGCGTAGCGCCGGATCCACCACGGCGTCGTCGTCGGTGCCCATCCGGCAACTGCCGACCGGGTGGTAGACGGTCTCCGCCTTGGCGCGGATGAAGGCGACCAGTTCGGCGTCGGACAGGTCGCTGCGGGAGGGATGGATCGGCGCACCGCGGTAGGCATCGAACGCAGGCTGGGCGAACAGTTCGCGGGAGAGCTTCGCGCACTCGACCATCATCTTCAGGTCGAACCCTTCCGGGTCGCCCAGGTAGTTCGCTTCGATGCGCGCATCCGCACGCGGGTCCGCGCTGGCCAGCAGGATGCGGCCGCGGCTGCGGGGGCGCAGGAAGCAGGCATGCGCGGTGTAGCCATCGCCCTCGAGCCGGTGACGGCCATGGTCGTCGAGCATGGCCGGCACGAAATGCATCTGGATGTCAGGCCGGTCGTCCGACGCCAGCGGCGAACGCACGAACGCGCCGGCCTCGGCGATATTGCTGCTGCCCGGCCCGCGATGCCCGCGCAGGAAATAATCGAACGCGGTCTTCAGCTCGCTGGTGCGGTCGTAGGTGACGCGCTGGGTGCTGTGCTGCAGCGTGCAGATGTCCAGGTGGTCCTGCAGGTTCCGGCCCACGCCGGGCAGGGAATGCCGCGCGGTGATGCCATGCGACGCCAGGTGGTCGGCGGGGCCGATGCCGGACAGCATCAGCAATTGCGGCGAGTTGATCGCGCCGCCGCTCAGCAGCACTTCGCCTTCGCAGCGCACGACGATCTCGTGCCCGCCGCGCGCATACGCCACGCCGATCGCGCGTCCCTTCTCCAGCAGCACGCGGCGGACGAGCGCGCCGGTGACGATGTCCAGGTTCTGCCGGTCGCGCGCCGGGTCCAGGTAAGCCACGGCGGAGGAACACCGTGCGCCGTTCTTCTGGGTGACCTGGTAGAGGCCGAACCCTTCCTGGGCTGGGCCGTTGAAGTCGGCATTGCGCGCGTAGCCGGCCTGGGCACCGGCCTCGATGAAGGCGGCCGACAGCGGATTGGTGTAGCGCAGGTCGGAGACGTACAGCGGGCCGTCGGCGCCATGCAGCGCGTCGCCGCCGCGTCCGTTCCTTTCCGAGCGGCGGAAGTACGGCAGCACGCTGGCCCAATCCCAGCCCTCGGCGCCGGCGTCGGCCCAGTCGTCGTAATCCCGTGGCACGCCGCGGATGTAGCACATGGCATTGATCGAACTGGAGCCGCCCAGCACCTTGCCGCGCGGCCACCAGAGACGGCGGTTGTCCAGGTGCGGTTCGGGCGCGGTGTCGTAACTCCAGTTCACGCCCTTCTGGCCGACCAGTTTGGCCAGGCCGGCAGGCATGTGGATGAAGGGGTGCCAGTCGCGCGGGCCGGCTTCGAGCAACAGCACGCGGCAGGCGGGGTCTTCGCTCAGGCGGTGGGCCAGCACGCAGCCGGCGGAACCGGCGCCCACGATGATGTAGTCGTACACGTGCAACCCAATGGCGAAGACCGGCCGAACCTAGCGGCGGGGGATAGAGCAAATGCTCTGTCGCACTGACTTCGCGCGGGGCCTTCGGCCAGCGTGGGGCCTGGATGGCGCGTCATCGGCAAAAACGCTGGCGATGTTGCAGTGCATCGGATACCTTGCGCGCCACAGGCGGGCCTTGCCCGCGCCGTTGACGCGATCGCAGGCCGCCGACCATGGACCCGTCTTCCTCCGCGACCACCCGGTTCGGCCGGTTCCGCATGGCGATGTCCGAGTCGCCGCCGCTGCTGTGGGCCTTCGTCTACTTCTTCTGCCTGCTGTCCGGCTATTACGTGCTGCGGCCGGTGCGCGAGGCGATGGGTGCGTCCAATGACGTGCAGGCGGTATTCCCGCCCGCGATGATCGAGTTCTTCGCCGCGCGCGGCATGGCGTTGAAGGACTTCACGCTGCAGGTCCTGTTCACCTGCACCTTCATCATCATGCTGCTCCTGCAGCCGGCCTATGGCTGGCTGGTCAGCCGTTACCCGCGCCGCGTGTTCCTGCCGGCGGTATATGGGTTCTTCATCGGCACGCTGCTGCTGTTCTACCTGCTGTTCGACAGCGGGATGCCCGGTCGCGGGATGGCGTTCTTCCTGTGGATCGCGGTGTTCAACCTGTTCGCGGTGGCCGTGTTCTGGAGCTTCATGGCCGATGTGTTCAGCAACGCCGAGGCGCGCAAGTACTACGGCTACATCGGTGCGGCGGGCACGGTCGGTGCGATCCTCGGCCCGGTGCTCACGCGCACCTTCGTGGAGAGGATAGGTATCGCCAACCTGATGCTGGTTTCGGCCGGCTTCCTGATGGTGTGCGTGTTCTGCCAGTTGCGCCTTCGCCTGTGGGCGGTCGCCCGCGAGCAGGAACGCAAGGCGGTGAGCGGCGAGCAGCCGATGGGGGGCGAGATCCTCGCCGGCCTGAAACTCATCGCGCGCGAACCGTTGCTGCGCTGGCTGGCGTCGCTGGTCGTCATGGGGGTCGGCGTGGGTACGCTGCTGTACAACGAGCAGGCCGCCATCGTGCGCCAGTACTACACCGATCCGGCCGCCAGCACCGCGTACTACGCGACCATCGACACGGCGGTGAATGTGCTGACCCTGCTGGTGCAGCTGCTGCTGACGCGCTGGCTGCTGCGCAGTTTCGGGATCGGCCCTGCGTTGCTGATCCCCGGATGCGCGATCATCCTCGGATACTCGATCCTGACCGCTTCGCCGCTGCCGCTGATGGTCGCCATCGTGCAGGTCGTCACCCGCGCCAGCGAGTTCTCACTGGCCAAGCCGGCGCGCGAGACCATCTACACGCGGGTCGGCCGCGAGTGGCGCTACAAGGCGGGGGCGGCGATCGACACGGTCATCTATCGCGGCGGCGACCTGAGCTTCGTCTGGCTGCACAAGTTCCTGTCCGCGTTCGGTTCGAACGTCGTGTTCGGCGCCGGCCTGCTGGTCGCCAGCGCGATGACCTTCAGCGCGTGGCGGTTGTTGCGCGAAGAGTCCAAGTTGCCCTCCGAACGTGCGACAACCGGCACATCGCAGGCCGCAAAGACCTCCTGACGTCCTTGTGCGATGCCGTTATGCTGCCCGGCACATGACGGGAGGCCTGGATGGACGTGATCGCTGCGGTGCTGGTGGTGTTGGTGGCGGTGTTGCACGCCTGGTTCCTGGTGCTGGAAATGTTCCTCTGGACCAAGCCCGCCGGCCTGAAGACTTTCCGCAACACGCCCGAGAAGGCCGAGACCACCCGCGTGCTGGCGGCCAACCAGGGGCTCTACAACGGCTTCCTTGCCGCCGGCCTGTTGTGGGGACTGTTAACGGCGCAATGGAACGTGGTGGTGTTCTTCCTGCTCTGTGTCGTGGTGGCCGCGCTGTACGGCGCATGGAGCGTGAGTCGGCGCATCTTCTACGTGCAGGGGCTGCCGGCAATCGCGGCGTTGGCGGCGGTGTGGTTCATCTAGTCGCGGCTCCCGCGCCGCGCTGAACGCGGTACAGCGGTTGCGCGATCAGCGCATCGACCATGCCAGCATCAACCCACCCGAGGCGAACAGCACGAGCCATGACAGGTGGCGGCCGCGCGTGATGATCAGCGGCAGCAGGCCGGAAACCACGAGGGTGATGGCGAGGATAAGGGCGATGCGGCGTCCGTCGGCATCGGGCAGATCGCCGACCTGCAACACCACGGCCGCCAGTCCCCACGCGATCACCGTGGTCAGGTGCCAGGCGAAGCGCAGCGTCCGCGTGGTGAATGCGGTACCGCCGAACAGCTTGGGCAAGTCGGGACGACGGAACAGGCGGATGAGCAGGTAGCGCTCGCCCAGCACCGAATGCGCCAGGCCGAGCAGGATCATCAGCGCGGCCGCGGCGACCAGCATGTCAGCCGTCCTTCTGCGGACGCGGCGATACCCACATGCCGATCCGCGCACGGAACACCGGTTCGCCCTGCGGGTTGCTGACCAGCACGTCCATGGGCAGGTCGTAACCCTCGGCCGACTCGTGCGGTTCGAACGCCGGCGTGGCGACCGCATGCATCGTGCCCACCGCCTTCTTCAGATACTCGACGGTCATGCCCTTGGGGATCCAGCGCATCGAACGCGGGATGCTGACGTCGGTGGTGAGGCCGCCAACGAATTCGGCCAGGTTGCACAGCGCGATCGCATGCACGGTACCCAGGTGGTTGGTGACCGAACGGCGATGGCGGATGGTCGCTTCGCCACGGCCGGGTTCCAGTCGCACCATGCGTGGACCGATGCTGCCGAAGTAGGGCGCCTTGAAGCAGATCAGGCGCGAGAACAGCCAGTGGCCGAGGGGTTTGCGGCTCAGGCTGCGGTAGATCTTCAGGACGTCGGCGCTCATCGTGGGCTCCTGTCGCGACGACGGCGGGACATGCCCGCCGTCGTCGTGTCTTTCGTGGTGGCGTCAGGCCGCTTCGCGCGGCTGCCGCTGGGTCTGCGGCAGGTCGTAGTAGCTGGCGGCGCGCAGCTCGTGCACGTCGAAGTCATCTACGGTGATGGTGTCCAGCGTGATCGCACGCAGCTCTTCCAGCTGCTTGCGCTCTTCCACGGTGATCCAGCCCTCGCGCACGCCTTCGTCCAGCTGCGCGCTGTAGTCCAGGGCTTCGATGTCCTTGGTCTTCAGCGCCTTCAGGAACTTGCGCTCGACCGGCTCGGCGGCGACGGCCGCGGCCAGGTAGCTGTCGATGCGGCCACCGGGGTTGTTCTCGCAGGGGGTCAGGAACACGCCCTGGCCCAGGCGATCACGCGCTTCGTTCGGCGCCATTAGCAGCATGGCGACGCGATGGCTCAGGCGGTCGCCCGGGGCCACGGCACGGCGGCCGAACGGGAACACCACCGGCCACAGCAGCCAGCCCAGCGGCTTGATCGGGAAATTGCGCAGCGCCTGCGACAGCGCCAGTTCGATCTCGTAGGCGCTGTTGTGGAAGGCCCAGGCCAGCAGCGGCTTGTCGGCTTCCGGCGTGCCTTCGTCATGGTGGCGCTTCAGCACCGCGCCCATCATGTACAGGTGGCTGAGCACGTCGCCGAGGCGACCGGACAGCGATTCCTTGAACTTCAGCTTGCCGCCCAGCGCGCCCAGCGAGATGTCGGTGAGCAGCGCCAGGTTGGCCGCATAGCGGTCGAGCTTGCGGAAGAACTTCTTCGTGTACGCATCGCCCGGCGCGGCGCCGATCTTCGAGCCGGTGACGCCGAACCAGAACGAACGCACGGCATTGGAGATTGCGCCGCCGATGTGCGGGTACAGTGCGGCGTCCAGCGCGTTGACGCCGGCCTTGGTGTCCGGGTCGGTCGCGGCGCGCATCTCCTTCATGATGTACGGATGGCACAGGATCGAGCCCTGGCCGAAGATCAGCAGGCTGCGCGTCATGATGTTCGCGCCTTCCACCGTGATCGCGATCGGCGAGGCCTGCCATGCGCGGCCGGCGAAGTTGCGCGGGCCGAGGATGATGCCCTTGCCGCCGACGATGTCCATCACGTCCTTGGCGATGTCGCGGCCCATGTTCGTGCAGTGGTACTTGGCGATGGCCGACGGCACCGACGGCACGTCGCCGCGGTCCACGGCGGCAGCGGTGGCCTGCGACAGCGCGCTGATCGCGTACGCCTTGCCACCGATGCGGGCCAGGGCTTCTTCCACGCCCTCGAAGCGGCCGACCGACAGGCCGAACTGCTTGCGGATGCGCGCATAGGCACCGGTGACGCGCGCGCCGGCCTTCGCGCCGCCGCTCGCGGTGGAGGGCAGGGTGATCGAACGGCCCACGGCCAGGCATTCGTTGAGCATGTTCCAGCCCTTGCCGGCCATCTCCACGCCACCGATCAGCTGGCTCAGCGGGATGAACACGTCCTTGCCATGGATGGGGCCGTTCTGGAACGGCGAATTCAGCGGGAAGTGGCGACGGCCGACGTCGACGCCGGGGGTGTCGCGGGGCAGCAGCGCCAGGGTGATGCCGATGTCGCGCGTATCGCCGAGCAGACCGTCCGGGTCGTACATGCGGAAGGCCAGGCCGATGATCGTGGCCACCGGCGCCAGGGTGATGTAGCGCTTGTCGAAGGTCAGGCGCAGTCCCAGTACGTTCGCGCCGTTCCACTCGCCCTTGCAGACGATGCCGTAGTCGGGGATCGAGGTCGCGTCGGAACCGGCGAACGGACCGGTCAGGCCAAAGCAGGGGACTTCCTGGCCGATCGCCAGGCGCGGCAGGTAGTAGTCCTTCTGTTCCTGCGTGCCGTAGTGGTTGAGCAGTTCACCCGGGCCCAGCGAGTTGGGCACGCCGACGGTGGAGCTGACCACGCTGCTGACCGAAGCGATCTTCTGGATCACCTTGTGGTGCGCCAGCGCAGAGAAGCCCAGGCCGCCGTACTGCTTCGGGATGATCATGCCGAAGAACTTGTTCTTCTTGATGTAGTCCCACAGCTCCGGCGGCAGGTCGGCGTGGATGTGGGTGATTTCCCAGTCGTTGGTCATCTTGCACAGCTCTTCCACCGGGCCGTCCAGGAAGGCCTGTTCTTCGGCGGTAAGTTGCGGCTTAGGATAGGCGAGCAACTTGTTCCAGTCCGGGTCGCCGGTGAACAGGTCGCCTTCGAAACCGACCGAGCCGGTTTCCAGCGCGATGCGCTCGGTCTGCGACAGCGGCGGCAGCGCGCGGCGCAGGAAACCCAGCGCGGGTGCGGTGATCAGCGGCTTGCGGATCGCCGGGATCAGCAGCGGCACCGCGATCGCCAGTACCACCAGCGCGGCGACCAACGTCGCCGTCGGGTTGGCGCCCAGCAGCCAGCACGCCACCAGCAGGCTGGCGGTGATGGCGGCCCAGTAGGCGAGCCGCAGCCGGTGATAGGCGGCGAACGCGCCCGCCAGCAGGAACGCGAGGAAGGGGATGGCGATGCTCATGGGGTTGCTCCGGACACGGATTCGGTTACATCGGATTCGGCATTACCCGGCGTGGCCGACAGGCCTGCCAGATATTCCAGCACGGTGGCGGTAAATGCGTCGTTGTCGTCGCCGGCCACCATGTGGGTGGCCTGCGGCAGGTGCACGTGGCGCGCGTGCGGCACCAGCGCCTTGAATTCTTCGACGGTCTTCTCCGAGACCAGGTCGCTGCGCCCGCCGCTGATCAGCAGCACCGGGCACTGCACGCGGCGCGCGGCCTCGGCGATGGCGTCCTGGTGCTGGGCGCTGTCGCGCGCGAGTTCGTCGACCAGGCGCGGATCCCAGTGCCAGCGCCAGCGGCCGTCGGTGCCTTCGCGCAGCAGTTCGCGCAGGTCGTCGGGCGATTTGCGCGTGCGCCGCTGCGGCTGGTACGCGGCGATGGCATCGGCGGCCTGCTCAAGCGAGTCGAAGCCGTCCGGGAAGGCCGTCATGAAGGCGAGGATGCGCTGCAGGCCGGCGTGTTCCCAGCGTGGGGTGATGTCCACCAGCACCATGGCGCGGAACAGGCCGGGCCAGCGTGACTCAGCGATCAGCCCAAACAGCCCGCCCATCGACGCGCCGACCAGCACCGGCGGTTCCGGCTGCTCGCCGGCCACCACGATCAGGTCGTCGGCGAACTGGTCGCCGGCATAGGGCAGGTCGGCCGCGTTTCGATCCGACTCGCCGTGGCCCCGCGCGTCATACGCGAGCCCGCCATATCCCTGCGCCGCCATCAGTTCGCCAGTGCGATTCCAGGCGCCGCGGGTCTGGCCGAAGCCATGCGCATAGATAAGTGCAGGGTGCCCCTGCAGCGCGCGCGGCGACGGGAAGCGGCGGATCGCCAATGCGACATCCCCTTGTCCGTTCAGCACGCGATCCGATCCCGCGCCGGTGACGCTGGAAGAGGCTGTGAAGGCAGGAGAGGTGTGTGTCACCATACGGGCTAGTATGGGCTGTCGCATTTAGAGCAGTCAATCGGTTCGGGCATTCGGGTTTCACATGCAACCGATTGATTTGGCTTTATTTGTTGTGCGGCGCAGCATACATACCGCTACACACCGCGCCGTATGGTTAAATGCGGAACATGAACACACCCAGCCCCGACAGCTCCTCCTCCACGCCCACCCGCAACGCGCGCCTCAGCGCCGACGACTGGGCGCAGGCCGCCCTCGACCTGATCGCGGAGCAAGGCGTCTCGGCGGTGGCGGTGGAACCGCTGGCGCGCCGGCTCGGTGTCACCAAGGGCAGCTTCTACTGGCACTTCCCGTCACGCGACGCGCTGTTGCAGGCCGCGCTGGAACGCTGGGAAGCCGTGGAACAGGAAAGCATCTTCGGCAGCCTGGAGCAGGTGGCGGATCCCCGCGAACGCCTGCGCGCGCTGTTCCAGCTGGTCGGCCACGAAGTGAAGCCGCACATCATCTACAGCGAGTTGTTGAAGGCGCTGGACCATCCGTCCGTGCAGCCGGTCATCGACCGCATCTCACAGCGCCGCCTGGAATACCTGGTCGCGATGTTCCGCCAGGCTGGCCTGCAACGCGGCGACGCCATGCACCGCGCGCGCCTGACCTACGCGGCCTATGTCGGCTTCCTGCAGCTGTCGCTGCAGTTGCAGCAGCCGCGGATGACCTCGGAAGAATTCGAGACCTACCTCGAACACGTCATCTCGACGTTGATCCCGACGTAACGACGTTCAAGCGGCCGACGGCCGCACGCACCGGAGCTGGTCCGGCGACAGCCATTCGGCCCGCAGGTACGCAGGCTTGCCCTCGAACTCCACCGGCGTCGGGCTGACCTCCACCTGATAGTCGATCCGGCGTCCCAGGCAGTTCGTGCAGACGCGTGCCGCAACAATTCGCATGCGGGTGCCAGGCTCGAGGATCCGCAGGAATGTCATTTCGGGTCCCGTGAATCCGGGGTTCCAGATCGATACGTAGTCGGTCTGCCGATACGGCGACGCTGGCAGGGTGACACCGTGGGCACGCGTGAACGTCGTCAGTTCGCAATCCTGTCCGATCCATGCGCGATGGTCCTGGCGATCGGACACATCGCGATACCGGGCCTCGCACGCGACCAGGCACGCCACCGCGACGAAGAGGAGCAATGCGCGGATGCTTCGACCGATCATCCTTCAGGGCGCCGTCGTGCCGCTCGCTGCGCCGTCGGACGGTAGCGTGCCCGCGACGTTGCTCCGCTTCAGCTCCGACAGCCTGACAATTACGTACGCCAGCAGCGCGACGGCGAAGAACGCCAGCAGCATCCACGCGATGCCCTGCAGCGTCTCGATCACCGTGCGGTAGACCTCCAGCACCCAGCGCTCGGTAGTCAGCGCGATGATCCGCGCCTTGTCCTTGTCCATCCATTGCGGCGCGGTGATGTAGCGCTCAAGTTCGTGGATGCGCACCCCGGACGACACGCCGACCACCAGCGTGGCGAACTGCATGTAGCGCAGCCACGCCTTGCTGATGTCGTCGGCGATGATGCGGGTGAGGATGCGCTCGATCGGCTTGGAGAACATCCACGTGACGCCCCAGGCGACCGCGGCGGACAGCAACAGGGTGACGGCGAGCAGGGTCAGGAACATGTCGTTCTCCTCGTGGAAGGGGTTACGCCGGCCCCATCGCCGCCTGCCGCACGCCGCCGCGCCATTCGCGCTGCTCGCGCACGTAGCCGCTGCGCTCCAGCCAGCGGAAGATCGAGCGCACGGTGACGACGGGGTAGTCGCCGGCGAGGCGCGTGCCGACCGGGTGATCGGTGAAGTCGGTGTTGGCGGAGAACAACCCGCCCAGCACGCGCTTGGAATAGGCGATATGCACCGTGTCGGGCACGAAGCCGTCGCCGCGGGCGAAGGCGTAGGCACTACGGCGGTCGTAGATGCCACGGTCGGCGAGGGCGGCGGCCATCACTTCCACGATCCATGCGGTGGAGTTCTGGTAGTCCTCGCTGCCGGGTCGCGCGATCAGGTTGTAGCGCGGGTGGTGCAGGCTGTGGCGTGGCATCTGCTGCACCCGCGCTGCCAGGCGGTCGGCGATCTCCGGGGTGAACCAGACGATGCGCAGGTCCTGGTTCACCAGGTCGTCGGCGAAGAAGTTCACCAGCCCCTGCGCATACAGGCCGGAGCGGTCGCTGCCGCATTCGTTGAGCAGGTGCACCACCGTCCACCGTCCTTCGGCGTGGTCCCGTACCGCGAAACCGGCGTGGCTGTAGACCAGGCCCTGCTTCGACAGGTCGGTGCCGACGCGAGCGATCAGCGCCACCGGCGCATCCACCTCGTCGAGTTGCTGCGCCGCCAGCAACGCGGTGCGCGCGGCGTCCGCCACCTTGTGCGGCGGCATCTCCAGTTGCTTGCAGGCATCGCCCGCGCGTGCCGTCCCTGGCAGCGCGAGGACGAAGGCGAAGAGGCATGCCGCGAACGCGCGCATCACGCGATCACCCGCCATAGCGGTGGCTGTGGATGTGCGGGCGCGCGGCGTCGTTGGCGATGAAGCACAACGCTTCGCCGGCTGCGCTGAGGATCCACCCCGTGGCCACCACGGCAACGCTGATCGCCGTGCCCACGGCGATCCCCAAACGCCGGGTCGCTTCCACGCTCAGGTAGACCACGAACGACGCACCGGCCACTACACCCGCCGCCGCGACCGACACGGTCACCGCCACGCTGCCGGCCACCACGGCCACGCCGGTGACTACCGCGGAGGCGCCGTGGCCGAGTGCGTGGATCACCGCCACCGGCACTTCGATCGAGGCCTCCAGGCTGGCTTGCGACATCCGGCTGGCACCGTCGGACTGCGGGGCCGCGTGGGCGGGGAGGGCCATGCCACCGGACAGGGCGGTGGCCAGGGCGAGGGTCAGCGAGCGGGCGATCAGGCGGGGCATGCGGGGTCCTCCAGGGTGCCGCAGCCTTGCGCCCGGCCGGCGCACGGTTCAACCGGCATCGACGAGGTAAGCTCCCACGCATCACCCGGTATAGGAATGCGCTACCGATGGCCGTCTCGGTGGACCTGATTGATGCACTGAAGCGTTGCTTGCGCGCGCAGAACCTGACCTATCGCGAGCTGGCCGTCCGCATCCGGATGAGCGAAGCGGCGGTCAAGCGCATGTTCTCGCGGCGGGCGATGAGCCTGCAGCGGCTGGAGCAGATCTGCGAAGTGCTCGACGTCGGCCTGGCCGAACTCAGCGCGGAAGCCTCGCGCGGGCGCAAGGCGATGGCGTTGCTGAGCGAGGCGCAGGAGCAGGCGCTGGTCGACGAACCCACCCTGCTGCTCGCCCTGTTCCTCACCCTCAACCGCTGGCGCGAGGACGACGTGATGGGCCACTTCGGCTTCACCCCGGCGCAGTGGACCGGATTGCTGGTGAAGCTGGACCGGCTGGGCATCATCGAGCTGATGCCCGGCAATCGCGGCCGCGCGCTGACCTCGCGCAACTTCCGCTGGCGCGCGGACGGGCCGATGGAGCGCTACTTCCGCCACACCCTGCTGTCGGACTACTTCGCCGACGCCTTCGACGGCGAGCAGGACGCGCTGCTGCTGCTCAGCGGCAGCCTCAGCATCGACGGCGTGAAGCAGCTCCGCCAACGCCTGGAAGAAGTGGCGCGCGAGTTCGACGCCCTGCTGGCCCGCGATGCGACCCTGCCGGCCGAAGACCGGGTGGGTGTCAGCCTGGTGCTGGCGCAGAAACCCTGGCTGCTGCAGCTGTTCAACCCCTACCGACGTTCGCGCGAGGCCTGAGCGGCGCAGTGGAGCTCGGGCTCCGAGGGCCGACCGCCAGGCTCCGAGCCGCATCTCCTGTGATTCTCTTCCGTCGGTGAGATCCCGCGCGCATGCCTGTCGCCCCTGGACCCACCCATCTGGTCCCGCCATCGGCTGACCGTCCGCCGACCTCGTCCGCGTTCTCCTCGTCAGCGGGACAAGACATTGGTATCATTTTGGTCTGACTTTTCGAGGGTGGCGCATGAACGCAGCGGTCGATGTTTTCAAACGCAACGAATTTCCGGGCAGTTCACTGGCTGCGTTGAACGCCTGGGTCGCCGAGGTCGCCGCGCTCACCCAACCCGACCACATCCACTGGTGCGACGGCAGCGATGCCGAGAACGCGCTGCTGATGAAGCAGATGCTGGCCGACGGCACCCTGCTGCCGTTGAATCCCGAAACCCACCCGCACAGCTGGCTGCACCGCTCCAGCCCGAGCGACGTGGCACGCGTCGAACACCTGACCTTCGTCTGCACCGTGCAGCAAGACGATGCCGGCCCCAACAACCACTGGATGGCTCCGGCCGAGGCGCACGCGAAGATGGACGCGCTCTTCGCCGGCTGCATGCGCGGACGCACGCTGTACGTGATCCCGTACTGCATGGGCCCGATCGATTCGCCGCTCTCGCGCTGCGGCGTGGAGATCACCGATTCGCCGTACGTGGTGGCGAACATGCGCATCATGACCCGCATGGGCGCACCGGCACTGGCGCGGATCGAGCGCGAAGGCGCGTTCGTGAAAGGCCTGCACTCCACCGGCGAGCTCGACCCGGACCGCCGCTTCATCATGCATTTCCCCGACGAGCTGACCATCAAGAGCTTCGGCTCCGGCTACGGCGGCAACGCGCTGCTGGGCAAGAAGTGCCACGCCCTGCGCATCGCCTCGCACCAGGCCCGCCATGAAGGCTGGCTGGCCGAGCACATGCTGATCGTCGGCATCGAGAACCCGCAGGGCGAAACGCATTACATCGCCGCCGCGTTCCCGTCGGCGTGCGGCAAGACCAACCTGGCCATGCTGATTCCGCCGGAAGGCTATCGCCAGGCCGGCTGGAAGGTGTGGACCGTCGGCGACGACATCTGCTGGATGCGCCCCGGTGCCGATGGCCGCCTGTATGCGATCAATCCGGAAGCCGGTTTCTTCGGCGTCGCCCCGGGTACTTCGGACAGTTCCAACCCCAACGCGCTGGCCACCATCAGCCACCACACCATCTTCACCAACGTCGCTGTCACCGACGAGCAGGAGCCGTGGTGGGAAGGCCTGGACACGCGCACGCCGGCGCTGGACTGGCAGGGCCGCAAGTTCGACCCGGCCAACGGCCCGGCCGCGCACCCCAACTCGCGCTTCACCGTGTCCGCACGCCAGTGCCCGAGCTACTCGACCAAGGCCGAGGATCCGCAGGGCGTGCCGATCAGCGCCATCGTCTTCGGTGGCCGCCGCGCCTCGCTGGTGCCGCTGGTGTTCGAAGCGCGCGACTGGACGCACGGCGTGCTGGTCGGCGCGGCGATGGGCTCGGAAACCACGGCCGCCGCGACCGGCGCGGTCGGCGTGATGCGCCGCGACCCGATGGCGATGAAGCCGTTCTGCGGCTACAACTTCGCCGACTACTTCGCCCACTGGCTGTCGTTCGACCAGGCGGGCGCGAAGCTGCCCAGGATTTTCCACGTGAACTGGTTCCGCAAGGGCGGCGACGGGAAATTCCTGTGGCCGGGCTTCGGCGAGAACCTGCGCGTGCTGGAGTGGATGATCCAGCGCGTCGAGGGCAAGGCCGACGCGGTGGAAACCCCGATCGGCCACCTGCCGCGCGCCGAGGACTTGAACCTGGAAGGCGTGGCGCTGAGCGATGAAGCGCACGACCTGCTGTTCGGCTTCGACCGCGCCGGCTGGCAGGCCGAGTTCGCCGGCATCGGCGACTACCTCGAGGAATTCGGCGCCCGCACCCCGCAAGCGCTGAAGGACGAGCAGCAGCGCATCGCCGCTCGCCTGGCCCACTGATTCCCCGCCTCGCGCATCCTGTTTCCTGCGCAGCCCCGCGCGCGTCCCGGACGCCGCGGGGCTTTTTTATGCGCGCCCGCCCGATGCGCGGTGTCTGGGATAATGGCCGGGTTCGCTCCCACCGAAGGCCGACATGACCCAGACCCTCCGCATCGCGATGGCGCAGTTCGATTTTCCGGTCGGCGCGGTCGCGCAGAACAGCGAGCGCATCCGCCGCATGATCGCCGAGGCGCGCGACGAGTACGGGGCCGACGTGGTGCTGTTCCCCGAACTGGCGGTCAGTGGTTATCCACCGGAGGATCTGCTGCTGCGGCCGCGCTTCCTCGCCGATTGCGAAACCGCACTGACCGAGATCGCCGCCACCACGCACGGCATCGTCGCCGTGGTCGGCTGGCCGCAGAGCGCGGGCAGCGTGGTGTACAACGCGGCCAGCGTACTGCGCGACGGCGCGGTCGAAGCCACCTACCGGAAGCGTGAACTGCCCAACTACGCGGTGTTCGACGAGCGCCGCTACTTCGACGTGGACCCGGATGGCGGCGCCTGCACCTTCGAGGTGAACGGCGTGCCGCTGGGCCTGGTGATCTGCGAAGACCTCTGGTTCCCCGAGCCGTTGGCCGACACCGCCGAAGCGGGCGCCGTGCTGACACTGGTGCCCAATGCGTCGCCGTTCGACCGCGACAAGCATGCGCAACGCGAT
Organism: Pseudoxanthomonas sp. LjRoot125; assembly: GCF_964252705.1. NCBI lineage: Bacteria > Pseudomonadati > Pseudomonadota > Gammaproteobacteria > Lysobacterales > Lysobacteraceae > Pseudoxanthomonas > Pseudoxanthomonas sp. LjRoot125. Next base: position 126,126 of record NZ_CAXUOY020000002.1, read on the forward strand.
GCGCTGATCGCCGAGCGCACGCGCGAGACCGGCATGGCGCTGGCGTACCTCAACGTGGTGGGCGGGCAGGACGCGGTGGTGTTCGATGGCGCCTCGGTCGTCGCCGATGGCGACGGCACCGTGCATCCGGCGGCGGCGGCCTTCACCGACCAGTGGCTGGTGGTCGATTTCGACGTGGCGTCGCGGAAATTCAGTCCGGTGGTGTGGATGGACGACGGCGACGAGAGCCGCGACGCGCTGGCCTGGCGCGCGATCGTGCGCGGCATCCGCGACTACTGCGCCAAGAACGGGTTCTCGAAGGTATGGCTGGGCCTGTCCGGCGGCATCGATTCGGCCATCGTGCTGGCGCTGGCGGTGGACGCGCTGGGCGCGGACAACGTCACCGCGGTGCGGTTGCCCTCGCGCTACACCGCCGGCCTGTCCAACGACCTGGCCGCCGAACAGTGCGCGGCGATGGGCGTGAAGCTGGAAGCCATCTCGATCGAAGCGCCGTTCAGGGGCTTCCTGGATGCGCTCGGACCGATCTTCGGCGACAAGCCCGCCGACACCACCGAGGAGAACCTGCAGTCGCGCAGCCGCGGCGTGATCCTGATGGCACTGAGCAACAAGTTCGGCGGCCTGCTGCTGACCACCGGCAACAAGAGCGAATACGCGGTGGGCTACGCCACGATCTACGGCGACATGTGCGGGGGCTACGCGCCGATCAAGGACCTGTACAAGACCGAGGTGTTCGCGCTGGCGCGCTGGCGCAACACGGTGGGCGGCGCGCCGGTGATCCCGCCGGCCGTGATCGACCGACCGCCGTCCGCGGAACTGCGCGAGAACCAGAAGGACCAGGACTCGCTGCCGCCGTACGACGTGCTGGACGCGATCCTGTTCCGCTACGTGGACCTGGAGCAGTCGCGCGACGAGATCGTCGCCGCAGGCTTCGATGCCGCCACCGTGGACCGCATGCTGCGGCTGGTGCGCATCAACGAGTGGAAGCGCCACCAGGCCGCGCCCGGACCGAAGGTCTCGCGCCGCGCCTTCGGCCGCGAACGCCGCTATCCGATCACGAACAAGTACACGCTGTAGCCGGACGCCGGTTCCGCAGGAAAAGAAAAAGGGCCTCGCGGCCCTTTTTCGCTGCTGACCGCGTGGCGATCAGTCCTTGTTGCGCTTGTCGACGGTGTTGCTGGACTTCTCGCCGGCGAACGGATTCAGGCGGCGGACCATCCACGGGTACTTCGGGAAATCACCGGTCAGCCACGGGTGCTGCGGGTCGTTGAGTTGCAGCACGCGCTTGGCGTCGGCGGCCAGTGCCTCGTTGCCCAGCTGCGTGTAGGACTCGGCCAACACGGCGATGGCGTCGTTCTGGTAGACGCTCTGCGGATAGGTTTCCAGCAGGTACTTGGCGCGGCTGGCGGCGGACACCCAGGCGTCGCGGCGCAGGTAGTAGATCGCGGTGTCCAACTCGTGCAGGGCGAACTGGTTGCGCAGCTCGACCATGCGGTTGCGGGCATCGGCGGCGTAGCGGCTGTTCGGGTAACGCTCGGCGACGGTGTTGAAGTCGCTGTAACCCTGCATCGGCGTGGCCAGGTCGCGGCGGCTGGCGTCGAGGCGCCAGACCTTCTGCAGGAACACCGTGTCGCGGTTGGAATTGGCCAGCCCGCGCAGGTAGTACATGTAGGGAATGTTGCGATGCGTGGGATAGGTGCGGATGAAGCGGTCCACCGTGGTGACCGTGTCGTCGAGCTTGCCCGCCTTGTACTCGGCGTAGGCCGTTTCCATCAGCGCCTGCTCGGTGTATGGACCGTAGGGATACTGGGCGATCAACTGGCGGAAGCGGACCACGCCGCGGTCCCAGTTGTTCACCTTCATGGCCTGGTGGGCCTCCTGGTACATGACCTCGACCGGCTGGTTCTCGGGCGCTTCCTTCTTCTTGAAGATCTTGCCGCAACCGGTCCCGGTGAAGGCGACCACCAGCGCCAGCAGGGCGAGGCGGGCGGGTGCGGAGAGGCGGGCGGAGCGGGGAAGGGCACGCTGGGTCATGGGCTGGCGGCAGGCCGCGGCAGGGAAACAGGCCGTCGATGATAGCCTAGGCGCCGCCCTCGCCATGAACATTCGGCCAATAGGACCGAAGTCGAGGCTTCCCTGGACGCTCCCCCGCATGACCGACACCGACTCTCCCGACACGCCCGACTCCCCCCGCACGGCCATCGTGCCCGCCAGCGCCGCCGGCCGCCGCTTCGATGCTGCCCTGGCGGAACTGTTCCCCGAATTCTCCCGTTCGCGCCTGACCGAGTGGATCAAGTCCGGCAACGCGCTGCTGGACGGCCAGGTCGTGCGTCCGCGCGACCCCGTGCGCGGCGGTGAAACCGCCAGCCTGGACGTGGTGCTGGATACCCAGACCCACGCCGAGCCGGAAGACATCCCGCTCAACATCCTGTACGAGGACGAGCACGTCTTCGTGCTGGACAAGCCCGCCGGCCTGGTGGTGCACCCTGGCGCCGGCAATCCGACCGGCACGCTGGTCAATGCGCTGTTGTTCCGCGATCCGTCGCTGTCGGCGCTGCCGCGGGCGGGCATCGTGCACCGGCTGGACAAGGACACCTCCGGTGTCATGGTGGTGGCGCGCACCTTGCCGGCGCACACCTCCCTGGTGGCGCAGCTGGCCTCGCGCGACGTGCACCGCCAGTACCTGGCCGTGGTGGTCGGCGCGATGGTCTCCGGCGGCACCGCCGATGCGCCGATCGACCGCCACCCGCGGGATCGCCTGAAGATGGCCGTGCGCGACGACGGCCGCGACGCCGTCACCCACTACCGCCTGCGCGAACGCTTCCGCGCGCACACCGCGCTGGAATGCCGCTTGGAAACGGGCCGCACCCACCAGATCCGCGTGCACATGGCGCATATCAAGTACCCGATCGTCGGCGACCCGCTGTACGGCGGCCCGCTGCGCCTGCCGAAGGGCGCCAGCGAGGACCTGGTGGCGGTGCTGCGCGGCTTCCGCCGGCAGGCCCTGCATGCCGAGACGCTGGAGTTCGCCCATCCGGTGAGCGGCGAACCGGTGCGCGTCACCGCGCCGGTGCCAGCCGACATGGTGGCCCTGCTGGCGGCCCTGCGCGCGGACACCCAGGCGCAACGCAAGTGAATCGCGCACCCGCCGTCGCGGCCGACTGGTCCGCACCGGCGGGGGTGCACGCCTTCACCACGCTGCGCCATGGCGCGGGCATGTCGCAGGCGCCGTTCGACCACTTCAACCTGGGCAACAAGTACGCGGCCGATGGCGATGACCCGGCCGTGGTGACCCGCAACCGCGCGCAACTGGCCGCGCTGGCCGGGCTGCCTTCCGCGCCGCACTGGTTGAAGCAGGTGCACGGCACGGATGTCGTGCGCGTGGACGTGCCTGCCGACCCCGCCGCACCGGAGCCCGTCGCCGATGCGCTGGTGACCTCGGAGCCCGGCGTGGTGCTCGCCATCCTGACGGCCGATTGCCTGCCCGTGGTGTTCGCGGCGAAGGACGGCCGCGAGATCGCCGCCGCGCATGCGGGCTGGCCGGGCCTGTCCAAGGGCATGCTCGAAGCGACGCTCGCCGCGATGCGCACCCCGGCCACGGAGGTGATCGCATGGATCGGCCCGGCGGCCGGGCCGCAGCGCTATGAAGTCGGCGAGAACGTCTTCGACGCTTTCGTGACCCAGGATGCCGGTGCGGCGGCGGCTTTCGCGCCCACGCGCCCCGGCCACTGGCTGGCCGACCTGCCCACGCTCGCGCGCCGCCGCCTGGTCGCGCAGGGCCTGGCGGCCGATGACATCCACGGCGGTGATCTCTGCACGATCAGCGAACCCGACCGCTTCTTCTCCCACCGCCGCGACGGCCGCAGTGGCCGTATCGCCACCCTGGCGTGGATGCAGCCGTAAGCCCGCTGTTCGCGGCATTGCTGGGGCCGGCGTTCGCTGCGCTGCCGGCGCCCGTGCGCGCACTGCACGCGGCCCAGGGTCTGCGGCGCTACGCAGGCGAGGTGCAGGTCGAACGCGGATCCGGCGTGCTGTCCCGACTCATTGCCGCTGCCACGCACCTGCCCCCCGCGGGCACTGGCCCGCTGTGCGTCGAGATCGACGCGTCGCCCGACCACGAACGCTGGACGCGCTTCATCGGTGGGCGCGCGATGCCGTCGCGGCTGTGGCGCGACGGTGACGTGCTGTGCGAGCGCTTGGGCCTGGCGACGTTCGGCTTCGCGCTCGACGTCGTGGACGGTGCCATCGCGTGGCGGGTCGTGCGGGTCCGCGCGTTGGGCGTGTCGTTGCCGGCGCGCTGGTTCGCCGGCGTCGGCGCGCGCGAATCGGCCGAGGACGGGCGCTATCGGTTCGACGTCTGGGCGTCGTTGCCGCTCGCCGGTTTGCTGGTGCACTACCGTGGGTGGCTCGATGTCGGGTGAGCGCATCCCCGATGATGGCCCGGTCATCGTCTTCGATGGCGTCTGCGTGCTGTGCAACGGCTGGGTGCGCTTCCTGCTGAAGCATGATCGCGTCGGGCGTTACCGGTTCGCGGCGATGCAGACCGACGCGGGTCGCGCGCTGCTGGCGAGGCATGGTCTCGATCCCGACGATCCGGCGTCGTTCCTGCTGGTGGACGGCGCGCAGGCATGGACCGACAGCGATGCGATCCGTCGCGTGCTGACGGGATTGGGCGGTGCGTGGCGGCTGGCGGGCGCGATGGCAGTGGTGCCGCGCGTCGTGCGCGATCCGCTGTACCGCTGGGTGGCGCGGAACCGGTACGGCTGGTTCGGGATGACGGCGTGCCATGTGCCGACGGACCAGGAGCGTCGGCGCTTCCTGTAGGAGCGACGTGAGTCGCGACCGTGGCAGAGAGGCGCGGTCTGACCGTCCGGGCGCCGGCGCGCAGCTGGCCAGCCAGCCGCTCCGCGCGACGGTTGCCCGCCCGTTCCCGTGCCGCGGCGCCCGTCCGATCAGTAGGTGGCCGCCCCCCTGCGGAGGCGGCGATGCACGTGGATGTCAGAAGGTGTAGCGCACCCGGGTGTAGTAGTACGCGCCGTTGCTGCCGATGGGCGACAGCACGTCGTAGGGCAGGTTGCCGAAGTAGTAGATGTCTTCGTTCGACAGGTCCGGGTACTCGTCGGTCAGGTTCAAGCCACCCAGCGCCACGCTCCACTTCGGCGAGAAGCGGTATTCGACTTCCGCATCCAGCTGCCACTCGGCGGCGTAGGTCTGTTCCGGCTCGAAGCCGCCGCCGAAATTGAACACGCGCTTGGCACTGCCATGGCGGCTCACGCGGCCCAGCAGCGACCAGTGCGTGTTGTCCCAGGTGGCGGTGAAGGTGCCACGCGTCCGCGGTGCGGCGTCGGTCAGCGTGTTGCTCTCCTCCACGCCGAACAAGACGTAGCTCGGGTCGATGGCGAGCAGTTCGGCCGGCGTGGACGCGATGTTCTTCAGCTCGGTCTTGGCGTAGCTGTAAGCGCCGGTCAGCAGCAGGTTGCCGTCGCCCAGCGCCTGCCGCCAGTTGGCCACCACTTCGGCGCCTTCGGTGCGGGTGTCGGCGGCGTTGATGAAGAAGTTGGCGCTCTGCACGCCGGGCACGCCGAAGTTGTCCAGCACGAAGTCCGTCAGCGCGTCGCCGCCGATGCGCTCGGTGAGCGCCACGCGATCGTCGATGTCGATGCGGAACACGTCCAGCGAGACGTCGAAGTGCTCGCCGATCCGGCTGGTGAAACCCAGGCTGAGGTTCAGCGACTTCTCCGGGTCCAGGTCCTGCGCGCCGAGTGCGCGGGCGATGGGATTGTTCACCGACAACAGGCGGCCCTGGGTGAGCTGGCCGGACGCGTCGTAGCCGGTTGAGGTCGACTCGAACCCGATCTGGCTCAGCGATGGAGCGCGGAAGTTGTTCGACACCGAGCCGCGCAGGGCGAATGCGGGCGCGAATTCGTAGCGGGCGGCGAGCTTGCCGGTCAGCTCGCCACCGAAGTCGTCGTAGTGCTCGTAGCGCGCGGCGATGTCGGTGGTGAATTTCTCGCCCCACTGGCTGCTGAGGCTGGCGTAGACGCTGGATACGTCGCGGTCGAGGTCGGCGGTGTCCTGCGGCGTCAGTCCGCCACCGGCCTGCGAACCGGTCGGACGATCGGTGTAGGGGCCGGCTGCGTACGAAGCCGGATCGCCGGCACCGGTCTCGAAGGTCTCGTGGCGGACCTCCACGCCGGTGGCGAACGTATGCGCGCCGAACACGCGGCTGATGTCCAGGTTCAACAGGGTCTGGCCGGATTCGTAATCGCCGGTCTTGAAGCGCGTCGGGCTGGTCGGGCCGAGCGATGCGTTGAGTGAATTGCGCAGGCGGTAGGTGAATGCATTGCGGCCGTGGTTGAGGCTGGCGTCGTAGTCCCAGTCGCCCCACTGTCCGCGCACGCCGGCCACGCCGGCCAGGTCCAGGTTGTCGCCTTCCGAGATCGGGCGGTAGCCGTTCGGATACACCTCCTTCCAGTTCGCCACGCCATCGGGGTAGCGGAAATAGTTGGCGCCCTCGGTATCGCTCTGGTGGTAGGTGCCGAAGGCGTACAGCTCGGCCGATTCGCCCAGCGGCACGGCCGCGTTGAGCCATGCGTTGATGTCGCGCGAACTGCCGTCGCCCAGCACGTAATTGCGCTGGCCGGCCAGGGCCAGGTTGTCGGGCGTCTGCTCCTCGAAGGACGGAATCTGGTCGAAGCCGGCGCGATTGGTGCCCTCGCGCTGCTTGTACTCCAGGCCGACCCGGAAGAAGCCGCCGTCGCCGATGCGGTCGCCGACCTGCGCGCTGAAGAAGCCGCTCTGGCCGTCGGTGACGGTCTGGTCGATCGGTTCCACCTTCGTGTGGTGCGCGCCATAGCTGGCTTCGAAGGCGCCGCCTTCCGGTGCGTCGTTGAGGATCACGTTGATGACGCCGGCCACGGCATCGGAGCCGTACTGGGCGCCTGCGCCGTCGCGCAGCACTTCGATGCGCTTGATCGCGCTGACCGGGATGGCGTTGAAGTCCACCGGGGTGTTGCCCTTGCCGATCTTGCTGTCGGTATTGACCAGCGCACTGGTGTGGCGGCGCTTGCCGTTGACCAGCACCAGTACCTGGTTGGGGCTCAGGCCGCGCAGCTGCGCGGCGCGGATGTGGTCGGCGCCGCCGGAGTTGGACTGGCGCGGGAAGTTCAGCGAAGGCAGCAGCGCCTGCAGCGCGCTGCCGAGTTCGCCGTTGAGCACGCCCGCCTTGCGGATGTCCTCGGCGGTCAGCACGTCGATGGGCGAGGTGGATTCCAGCGCGGTGCGGTCGGTGGCGCGGGTGCCGGTGACGATCACGGCGTCCAGGTCGGTGGCGCCCTCGGCGGGGGCTTGCTGGGCAAAGGCGGGAAGGGCGAGCGCGAAGGCGATGGCAGCGCCGAGCGGCGCCACGGTAAGGCGGGACATGGGAACTCCTGGGGGGCTGGCTACGGAAGAATGCGGACGACGGATGCGTTCAGCGGCAACGACAGCCGCAGCCGCCGGTCCCACGGGGGGAGAGACCAGGAGGGACGCGGGCGGCTACGGGTCGTGCGATCGGCATCGGGACAAGAAGTGTCGTGTGGGTCGTCGTTCCCGGTCTGTGGATTGCGCCGGGGTGACGGCACCATACCGCGCCGGTTCCCTGGCATGACCGTCATCGACCATGGCGTGATCCCATGTCGTCATTCCCAGCGGTTATTTCGATGCGCGATGATGTCCGTCGACAGTACGCGTCCCCCCTGGAGTTCCCCATGCTGTTGAGAAGTCTTTTCCTGGCCACCGCGTTGCTGGCCGTGTCCGGATGCGCCAGCGTGCGCAGCGCCGATGCGTCGTCGGCCACCTCGTCGTTGCAGGGCGATGCCCTGCGCCCCGCGCAGGCCGCCGGCTGGGTGCGCAGCGAGCTGTATTTCGGCGTGGGCGAAGAAACCGGCCCGGCGGACCGGCCGCAAGCCGAACCGATCAGCGAAGCGACCTGGCGCGCCTTCCTCGACAAGGAAGTGACCGCGCGCTTCCCCGACGGGCTGACCGTCTTCGACGCGTATGGCCAGTGGCTGTTCCGCGGCGCGGGCGAGCCGAACCGCCTGAAGACCAAGGTGCTGGTGGTGCTGCACGAGGACACGCCGCAGCGCCGCGCCGACATCGAGGCAATCCGCCTGGCGTGGAAGCAGGCCACCGGCCACCAGTCGGTGCTGTGGTCGCGCCACGCGGTGGACGTATCGTTCTGAACCCGGTGCGCCCGCCGATCGCGCGGGCGCTTATGCTGGCGGCTTCCCGCCCACCCCACTGATTCCCGACTCCATGACCGCATCGGCTTCTCCCGTGCGCCGCTGGTTCGTACCCGGCGACCTCAACGGCTTCTTCGGCCTGGTGGTGGACAACCTGTCCATCCTCGGTTTCATCGCCGCCGCGCTGATCGGCATCTTCCAGTTCCCGGCCGAGGTGGTGTTCACCCGGATGTTCCCGGGCACCGCGCTGGGCGTGCTGGTCGGCAACCTGATCTACACGTGGATGGCGCATCGCCTGGCCGCGAAGACCGGCCGCGATGACGTCACCGCGATGCCGCTGGGCCTGGATGCGCCGACCAGCATCGGCATGGCGCTGCTGGTGCTGGGCCCGGCCTTCGTCGGCTTCAAGCAGGCAGGCATGGACGAGCAGACGGCGGCCACTGCCACCTGGCAACTCGGCATGGCCGCGCTGGTGGTGATGGGCGTGCTGAAGCTGGTGCTCTCGTTCTTCGGCGATGCGGTCACGCGCGCGGTGCCGCGTGCGGGCCTGCTGGGGTCGATCGGGGGCGCGGCGCTGACGTTGCTCGGCTTCCTGCCGCTGATCGAAACCTTGCGCCAGCCCATCGTCGGCTTCGTCACCTTCGGCCTGCTGCTGTACGTGCTGGTGGCGAAGGGCAAGCTGCCGGTGAAGCTGCCCGGCGTGCTGCTGGCCTTCATCGTCGGCACCGCGCTGTACTACGGGCTGGGTCTCGCCGGCCTGGGCGCGCCCGGCTTCAAGGTGCCCGATGCGGTGCCGCTCGCGCTGACACTGCCGTTGCCCACGCTGGGCTGGCTGGACGGTTTGGGCTACACCGTGCCGTACCTCCCGCTGCTGCTGCCGTTCGGCCTGCTGATGGTCGTTGGCGGCATCAACGTCAGCGAGAGCGCGCGCGCCGCGGGCGACGACTACCGCACGCGCGACGTGCTGCTGGCGGAAGCGGTCTCCACGCTGGTCGCCGGTGTCTGCGGCGGCGTGGCGCAGACCACGCCTTATATCGGCCAGCCCGCGTACAAGCACATGGGCGCGCGCAAGGGCTACACGCTGCTGACGGGCATCTTCATCGGCCTCGGCGGCGTGCTCGGCTACGTGTCGGGCCTGGTGCAGTGGCTGCCGGTGGCGGTGCTGGCGCCGATCATCGTCTACGTGGGCCTGGACATCACCGTGCAGGCGTTCACCGAAACCCCGCGGAAACATGCCATCGCCGTGGCGCTGGGCTTCCTGCCGTCGGTGGCGTACCTGCTGACGATCAAGTTCGGCAACCCGGCGTGGATCGCGCCCGACCACTTCGCCGGCCTGTACGAAGGTGTCGACGGGCACGGGTTGCCGGACCTGGCCACCATCGTCACCCTGGGCAACGGCTTCATCATCACCGCGATGATCTGGACCACCGCGCTGGTGGCGATGATCGACGGCCGCAATGGCCGCGCGGTCGTCGCGTTGCTGGTCGACGCAGTGCTGACATTGTTCGGCATCATCCATTCGGTCGATCCGCGCGGCGGCATCTACCTGCCATGGGACGTCGAAGGCCTGCGCGCGACCATCCTGTGGCAGTTCACCGGGGCGTACGCCGCGCTGGCGGTGCTGCTGGCCGCGCTGTCCCTCCAGAAGAAGCCGTAGGGCGGGCCTTGGCCCGCCGTTCCGGTACGTGCGCAAGCGGTGGGCCAAGGCCCACCCTACGGTGAACCCTGGTCTCAGCAGGTCTTGAAACACCGGCGCTTAACCGCATCTGGGTAGCATCGGCTGGCGTTCGCCGGCCTCCACTTCCCTTGAGATTCTTCCGATGCGGATGGACAAACTGACCTCGCGTTTCCAGCAGGCGCTGGCCGACGCGCAGTCGCTGGCCGTGGGCCGCGACCACACCATGATCGAACCGGTGCACGTGCTCACCGCGCTGCTGGAACAGCAGGGCGGCAGCACGCGCCCGTTGCTGGCGCAGGCCGGCGTCAACGTGCCCGTGTTGCGCGAGCGGCTGGGCGAAGCGCTCGACAAGCTGCCGAAGGTGACCGGCCAGGCCGGCAACCTGTCCATCGGCAACGACCTGGCGCGCTTGCTCAACGTCACCGACAAGCTGGCGCAGGACAGCGGCGATACCTACATCGCCAGCGAATGGTTCCTGCTGGCCGCGCTGGACGACAGCGGGGCGGCGGGCCAGGAACTGAAGGCCAGCGGCGCCGACAAGCAGAAACTGCGCGCCGCCATCGACCGCCTGCGGGGCGGCGAGAAGGTGCAGTCCGAGAATGCCGAGGACCAGCGCCAGGCGCTGGAGAAGTACACCATCGACCTGACGGAGCGCGCCGAGATCGGCAAGCTGGACCCGGTGATCGGCCGCGACGAGGAAATCCGCCGCACCATCCAGGTCCTGCAGCGCCGCACCAAGAACAATCCGGTGCTGATCGGCGAGCCCGGCGTGGGCAAGACCGCCATCGTCGAAGGCCTGGCCCAGCGCATCGTCAACGGTGAAGTGCCCGAGGGCCTGCGCGGCAAGCGCGTGCTGTCGCTCGACATGGGCGCGCTGATCGCCGGCGCCAAGTTCCGCGGCGAGTTCGAGGAACGCCTGAAGGGCGTGCTCAATGACCTGGCCAAGAACGAAGGCCAGATCATCCTCTTCATCGACGAGCTGCACACGATGGTCGGCGCGGGCAAGGCCGAGGGTTCGATGGATGCCGGCAACATGCTGAAGCCCGCGCTGGCGCGTGGCGAACTGCACTGCATCGGCGCGACCACGCTGGACGAGTACCGCAAGTATGTCGAGAAGGACGCCGCGCTGGAGCGCCGCTTCCAGAAGGTGTTCGTGGGCGAGCCCAGTGTCGAGGACACCATCGCCATCCTGCGCGGCCTGAAGGAAAAGTACGCGGTGCACCACGGCGTCGAGATCACCGACCCGGCCATCGTCGCGGCCGCGCAGTTGAGCCACCGCTACATCGCCGACCGCCAGCTGCCCGACAAGGCCATCGACCTGATGGACGAAGCCGCCAGCCGCATCCGCATGGAGATCGACTCCAAGCCGGAGGAAATGGACCGGATGGAGCGGCGGCTGATCCAGCTCAAGATCCAGCGCGAGGCGCTGAAGAAGGAGAAGGACGCGCAGTCGAAGCAACGCCTGGCCGATCTGGAAACCGAGATCGAATCGCTGCAGCGCGAGTTCAACGATCTGGAGGAAATCTGGAAGGCCGAGAAAGCCACGCTGACCGGTGCGACGAAGATCAAGGAGCAGATCGAGCGCGCGAAGCTGGAGCTTGAGGCCGCGCAGCGCAAACAGGACTACGCGCGGATGAGCGAGCTGCAGTACGGCCAGCTGCCGGAGTTGGAGAAGCAGCTGTCGGCCGCGCAGGAGGCCGAGCAGAAGGGCTTCCGCCTGCTGCAGGACAAGGTCACCGACGAGGAGATCGCCGAGGTCGTCAGCCGCTGGACCGGCATCCCGGTCAGCAAGATGCTGGAGGGCGAGCGCGAGAAGCTGCTGCAGATGGAGCAGTCGCTGCGCGGCCGCGTGATCGGCCAGGAAGAGGCGATCAAGGTGGTGTCCGACGCGGTCCGTCGTTCGCGCGCCGGCATTTCCGATCCGGACCGTCCGAGCGGCTCGTTCCTGTTCCTCGGCCCGACCGGTGTCGGCAAGACCGAGCTGTGCAAGGCGCTGGCCGAGTTCCTGTTCGACAGCAGCGACGCGATGGTCCGCATCGACATGAGCGAGTTCATGGAGAAGCATGCGGTGAGCCGCCTGGTCGGCGCACCCCCGGGCTACGTGGGCTACGAGGAAGGTGGCTACCTGACGGAGGCCGTGCGTCGTCGTCCCTACAGCGTGATCCTGCTCGACGAGGTCGAGAAGGCGCACCCGGACGTGTTCAACATCCTCCTGCAGGTGCTGGACGACGGTCGGCTGACCGACGGGCAGGGCCGCACGGTGGATTTCCGCAACACGGTCATCGTGATGACCTCCAACCTGGGCTCCAGCCTGATCCAGGAGCTGTCGGACGACACGCCCGAGAGCTACACGCAGATGAAGGCGGCGGTGATGGGCGTGGTGCAGGCGCACTTCCGGCCCGAGTTCATCAATCGGCTGGACGACATCGTCGTGTTCCATCCGCTGGACAAGGCGCAGATCCGCGAGATCGCGCGTATCCAGACGCGTTACCTCGCCAAGCGCCTGGCCGAACGCCAGATCGTGCTGGAGTTGGACGACTCGGCGCTGACGCTGCTGGGCAACGTCGGTTTCGACCCGGTGTATGGCGCGCGCCCGCTGAAGCGCGCGATCCAGGCGCAACTGGAAAACCCGCTGGCGCAGAAGATCCTGTCGGGCGAGTTCGGTCCCGGCGACAGCGTGCGTGTGCATGCCACGGGCGGCCACCTGCAGTTCGATCGCGCAGCACGCTGAGGTCGTGATCACCGGCGGACCGATGAACGGTCCGCCGGCATGTTTGGGTAATGCGTGAAGGTGCTGCGCCACACAGCAGCACTCCCCGCATTCGCGTTTCCGTGTCAGGATGCACGGCGCCGGGGGGAGGCAACATACAGGATCCGCATGCATGGGTGACCACGCCGACAGCCAGGCGCGTGGCCTGGGCGTCAGCACGAGAGTGCTGTTGCTCGGCGGCCTGTGCCTGTTGCTGCAGCAGGTGCCGGTCAGCTACCGCATCGACTTTTTCGGACAGCAGTCCGACGCTTCTCTGATCCATCTCCATGCCGGCCTGCTGCTGGCGATCGCCATGCTCGAGCGCGATCGCCGCGTGGTCGCCGGCTGTTTCCTGCTGACGTTCGCGGGCTGGACGGTGCGCCAGCTCCATTTCGATGCCTGGCAGCCGAGCCTGATATTGGCCTGGGGCGCGGCCAGCTACCTGTTCACCTTTGCCTGGAGTCTGATCTGCGCCCACTGGGCGGGGTGGCCGCGCGAGCCGGGCCAGCGCGTGCAACGGCGCGACCTGATCCGCTTCGCCGCGATCGGCCTGCTGCTGTATCCGCTGATGCTCGCGTTGGTGGGCTTCAGCATTGCGGCGGTGTCCACATCGACCGCAGCGATCAGCACCGTCTTCCAGATGTTCTTCGCCAAGCAGTTCGGCGTGGCCGTGGTGACGCTGCCGCTGGTGGTGGCGTGGCGCGAGCGAGGGCATCCCGCGCCGCGCATGGATGCGGCCTCGCACTGGCTGTGGCCCATCGCATTGGGGGCGGGCCTTGCGGCCAGCGTGTGGGCGGCGGTGCTGGTGCGCCGCGCCTTCAATACCGGCGTGGCGGCACCCGAGCTGGTGTTGATGGACTACCGCTTCGCCCTGCTGCTGGTCCTCGGCTGGGGCATGCTGCGGTTGTCGTCCCGCTGGGCGATGGCGGCGCTGTCGTTGACCCTCTTGCTGCTGGTGGGAATGGTGGCGGGCACCGCGGAGTACGCCAACAGCGCGGTGGGTTTCTTCAACCTGCTGCACATCACGCTGGAAGTGAACATCCTGCTGCTGGCGATGATGTACCTGTGGCTGACCCATCGCGACCGCTACGAGTTGGCCGAGCGCCTTTCGGCCGAGACCCTGCGCGACCAGATCACCGGCCTGCCCAACCTCAAGGCGCTGCGTGAGCGCGTGGCCAAGCCGTTGTCGCGCACCGAGCTCGGCTACCTGCTGCTCGACCAGACCGACACGCTGGTGGCCGGTTTCGGCCTGGATACGCAGGCGCAGGCGATGAATGCCGTGGCGCGCCGGCTGGAGGACCAGGTCGAAACCTATTACGTGGGTACCGGCCAGTTCGCCCTGCTGCCCAAGCCCGGCGGCGATCCGGACCTGTGGGAACGCGTGATGGCGCGCGTCGAACACGCCGAAATCGATGTCGGCGGCCAGCCCATCCGACTGCTGCCGTACCTGGGCGTGGCCGCCTTCAACGGCACCCAGGCGAGCGTCGTGGACAACGCCGTGGTCACCGCGTCGCACCTCGCCTTCGAGGCGCGCCACCATGGCGAACTGCGCCCGCGCTACAGCGATGTCGGCGACACGCAGATGCGGCGCTCGCATCGCCGCCAGCTGCACGACGCCACCGAAGCGCTGGCCAGCCTGCGCAACGAACGCGTGGTGCTGTACTTCCAGCCGATCCGCGACCTGGCGCCGGGTGGCGACGCCGATCCGCGCGCACTGAGCGGCGAGGTGCTGTGCCGGTTGCTGGACGAACGCGGCGAGATCATGTCGCCGGCCCGCTTCATGGCGCCGCTCGAGGCGGCGGGTCGTGGCGCCGAGCTCGACCTGGCGGTGGTGCGCGCGCTGTTCCGCTTGTTGCGCAAGTCGCCGTCGGCGCTGCCGCACTGCCGGGAGATCGCGATCAACCTCACCGGACAGAGTCTTGCCTCGATGAGCTTCCAGGTGGAGCTGCGCACGTTGCTGGCCGGCTCGCCGTTGCCGATGAGTGCGCTGTGCTTCGAAGTCACCGAGACGGCGGCCATTTCCAACACCGCGGCGGCCAGCCACCTGCTGGCCGACCTGCGTGCGCTGGGTTGCCGGATCGCCATCGACGACTTCGGCACCGGCATGCAGAGCTTCGCGCGCCTGCGCGAACTGCCGGTGGACGTCATCAAGATCGACGGCTCTTTCGTGCGCAACGTGGCGCAGCTGGGCAAGGACTACGCCGTGGTGCAGGCATCCGTGGCCGTGGCGAGGGCCTTCGGTGCGGAAACCGTGGCCGAGTTCGTCGAAGACGAAGACACCGAATATTGCCTGCGCAAGATCGGCGTGCAGCGCGTGCAGGGCTATCTGTACGGCGCCCCGCGACCGTTGTCGGAAGTGCTCGCCGAAACCACGGCCGAGGCGGCCGCGTCCGGGGAGTAGCCCGCGGAATCAGCCCGCGGAATCAGGCCGCGGGGCGCTGCGGGCGGTAGGGCGGGGTGGACATCACCATTTCCGCCAGCGAGAACGCCAGTTCGCGTTCGGCGAGCACCGCGCCGTCGGCACCGTGTTCCAGCAGGTGCTTCACTTCGCCTTCGCTGTGGGCGCGCGCCAGCAGCGTCAGCGAGGGATTGATCGCGCGCAGTTTCGCCAGCGCCTCGCCGGCTTCCAGCGGTTGCGGGATCGCCAGTACCGCGATCTTCGCGCGCTCGGGATGCGCTTCGGCCAATACGCGGTCGGCGGCGGCGCTGCCGCGGATCGCGGGGATGCCGGCATCGTGCGCACGCGCGACATGGTCGCCGTTGTCGTCGATGACGATCAACGGTACGACGCGGTCGCGCAGGACGCGCGCCAGCTCGCTGCCCACGCGGCCGTAGCCGATGATGATGGCGTGGTCGGTGACGTCCAGCGACGGGCCGGGTGGCACCTCGGGTTCGGCGGGCAGCGGCGCCAGGGCTTCCTGTTTCTTCTGCCAGCGGTCCAGCCACGAGAACAGGAACGGGTTGGCGATGATCGACAGCAGCGAGCCGGCGAGGATCAGGTCGCGGCCATCCGGCGGCAGGATCTTCAGCGACACGCCCAGGGCGGCGAGGATGAAGGAGAACTCGCCGATCTGCGCCAGGCTGACCGAGATCGTCAATGCCGTGCCGGTCGGGTGCTTGAACGCGCGCACGATGAAGAACGCCGCCAGCGACTTGCCGATGACGATGATGCCGAACGTGGCCAGCACCTGCCACGGATGCGCCAGCAGGATCGCGGGGTTGAACAGCATGCCCACCGAGACGAAGAACAGCACCGCGAACGCGTCGCGCAGCGGCAGCGAGTCGTTGGCGGCCTTGTGGCTGAGCTCCGATTCGTTGAGCAGCATGCCGGCGAAGAAGGCGCCGAGCGCGAACGACACGCCGAACAGCGTGGCCGAGCCGAACGCCACGCCCAGCGCGATCGCCAGTACCGACAGGGTGAACAGCTCGCGCGAACCGGTGGCGGCGATCTTCTCCAGCGTCCACGGGATCACCCGCCGCCCGACCAGCAGCATGAAGGCGACGAACGCGCCGAGCTTGATGAGCGTCCACGCGATCGCGACGATGAAGCCACCGAAGGTCGCTTTCTCGCCGCCGTTCTCCGGGCCGAACGTGGAGGCCAGCACCGGCAGCATGACCAGCGCCAGCACCATCACCAGGTCTTCGACGATCAGCCAGCCCACCGCGATCCGGCCGCGCTTCGTTTCCAGCAGGCGACGCTCCTCCATCGCGCGCAGCAGCACCACGGTGCTCGCCACCGACAAGGCCAGGCCGAACACGAACCCGTTGAGGGGCGTCCAGCCCATGCCCCAGGCCAGCGCCCAGCCGAGCCCGGTCGCGACCACGATCTGCGCGATGGCGCCGGGAATGGCGATCGCCTTGACCTCCAGCAGGTCCTCCAGCGAGAAGTGCAGGCCCACGCCGAACATCAGCAGCATCACGCCCAGTTCCGACAACTGGTTGGCCAGTTCCTGGTCGGCGACGAAGCCCGGCGTGAACGGCCCGACGAAGATGCCTGCGATGAGGTAACCGACCAGCGGCGAGAAGCGCAGTTTGTGCGCGAGCGCGCCCAGCACGAAGGCCAGGGCGAGGCCTACCGCGATGATGTTGATCAGGTCGGTGTCATGGTGCATCGAATGGCGCGGTTCCTCGGCGTGATCGGTCGAGTGTCGCCGATGCGGCGGCCATGCCGCAAACCGGCGCGGATGCGTCGTTGCGACGGTGGAGGCCCGCCATAACGGAAACGCCCCGCGCGGGGCGGGGCGTTCCGGTATCGCGTGGTGCGCTTGGCTCACCAGGTATAGCTGATCCGGCCGTAGGCGTAGGCGCCGTTGAATCCGAACGGACTCTGGGACGGGTAAGGCAACTGGCCGGTGGTCGAGGTGTTCAGTGCCGGGGAGATAAACAGGCTCTCATCCGGATACTCGTCCAGTACGTTGTCGCCACCCACCGTGAACTGCCAACCGCCGGTCTTGTAGCTGAAGGCCAGGTCGAGCAGCCACTTCGCGCCGAAGGTCTGGTCCAGCACCGGGTTGGCGTTGAGGATGGTGAACTCGCCATAGCGCGTGGCGGTGGTGCTGACGCTGAAGCCGCCCTTGGTCCAGATGCCGTTGAGGAAGAACTTGTCGCGCGGCGAGCCCACTTCGAACCGGCCCAGCTCCACGCGGCCGAAACGCAGCGCGGTCGGGTCGATGGCTTCAAGCGCGGCAGGATTCTCCGCCACGCGGTCGATCGAAGTCTTGTTGTAGTTGTAGCCTGTGGTGAAGTCGAGCGTGCTGCTTGCCAGCGCCCACTTGTAGGTACCGACGATGTCCACGCCCTTGGTGGTGGTGTCCAGCGCGTTGGTGAAGTAGCGGCCGCCTGCGACGTCCGGGAAGCCGTGCGTGTTGAGCCAGGTGCGTACCGCGGTGCTGGTCAGGTTTTCCGACAGCGTGATGCGGTCCTTGACCTTGATGTGGTACGCGTCGATGGTCACGTACAGGTTCTCGATCGGCGTGAGCACCAAGCCGAGGCTGAGATTCTCGGATTCCTCCGCTTTCAAGGGTTCGGCGCCGAGCGAGATGCCGGCCGGGTTGGTCACCCGGAACGTCACCAGGTCGAAGGGCAGGCCGCCGATGAAGTTGGTCGACGTGGTCTGGTAGTACTGCTGCTGCAACGACGGCGCGTGGAAACCGGTCGAGACGGTTGCGCGCAGCGCGACCGCGTCGGTGAACGCATAGCGGCCGGTCAGCTTCCCGGTGGTGGTGTCGCCGAAGTCGCTGTAGTCCTCGTAGCGCACGGCGACGCCCGCCGACAGCTTCTCGGTCAGGTCGCCTTCCAGGCCTGCATAGAACGAAATGTTGTTGCGGTCGAAGCTGCCGCTGTCGCTCGGTCGGAAGCCCGGGAACACCTGCGCGCCGGAGGGCGCCGGCGCACCGCCGATCAGTACGCCGCCATTGATGTACGAGCCGGGTTCGCCCGCGCCGATGGTGAACTTCTCGCCACGCCATTCCGCGCCGTAGGACAGCGTGACTGGATAGGCCAGGCCCCAGTCCAGCTGCTTGTTGAAATCGAAGTTCAGCACGTGCTGCTTGAGTTCCAGGGCGCCGGCGTAGAACTGCGTCGGCGAAGTCGGGCCCAGGCTGCGGTTGAGGGTGTTGCGGATGTCGAACTCCAGCTCGTTGGAGCCGAAGGTGTAACTGATGTCGATGTTGGTGCCGCCATCGGTGGACGTCTTGATGCCGCTGGAAACGCTGACGTCGGTGGAGGTGTTGAAGATCTGCGGCAGGAAGCCGTCCGGGTAGATCGACGGGATGTTGCGCGAGTCGCCGGCCGGGCGGAAGAAACCGTTGGAGAGCGTTTCGCGCCGGGTGTACAGGCCGTAGGAATAGAAGCTCAGGTAGTCCGTGATATCGACGTCGCCGTTGTAGAGGAACGAAGCGTTGTCGACTTCCGGATCGCCGTAGCGCTGCACTACCTTGCCGCCCGGTGCACTCGTGGCCGTCACCGTGCCCAGGAAGGGACGGGCACGGTCGGTCTGGTCCTGGTGGCCGGCCTGCGCGGCGAAATGCACCTTGCCACTCTCGCCGAGCTTGAAGCCGGCATCGGCCAGGGCCTGGTACTGGCGGCCGTCGCCTGCGCTGTAGCCGCCGCCGGTCAGACTGACGCTGCCGCCGCTGCCCGCGCCCTTCAACACGATGTTGATCACACCGGCGATGGCGTCGGAGCCGTACTGCGCGGAGGCACCGTCACGCAGCACTTCCACGCGCTCGATGGCGGAGATCGGGATCGAGTTGAGGTCGACCGGCGAGGAGCTGCGCCCCTGGCTGCCGTTGACGTTGACCAGCGCACCCGGGTGGTAGCGCTTGCCGTTGACCAACACCAGCGTGTGGTCGGGCGCCAGGCCGCGCAGCTGCGCGGGCCGCATCGCGTCGGTGCCATCGTTGATCGCGGCGCGCGGGAAGTTCAGCGAGGGCACGGCGCGCGACAGCGCCGTCGCCAGTTCCACGGTGCCCGTCGATTCCAGGACGTCGGGCGTGATTATGTCGATCGGTGCAGTGGATTCGGCCACCGTGCGGTCGGCCACGCGGGTACCGGTGACGATCAGGGTGTCGAGGGTCTGGGCTTCGGACGGCGGGCTGGTCTCCTGCGCCAGGGCGGCAGGCGCGGCGAGCGCCAGGGCGATGGCGAAGGTGAGTGGCGAAAGCTTGCGGGTCATGGTGGCTCCAACGGGATGGAAGGACGGCGCAGCGAGGCTGATGGTGGCAGGAAAGTTGCGGCTGAAATCACTTTTGTGCGGTGCATCAACGTCTTTGTTACCGCCCTATGACATGGATGTCAATGGATTCTTAACAACTGTGATGCGGCCCGCTACCGATAAACTACGCGGCCGCTCTCCCCCAAATCCCCGTAGGTTGTTTCTTGATTGCCCTTCGTAATTTCGCGCTCCGCCGTGGTGAGCGCCTGCTGCTGTCCAACGTCGACCTGACCCTGCACGCGGGCTACCGCGTGGGCGTGGTGGGGCGCAATGGCGCGGGCAAGTCCAGCCTGTTCGCCGCCGTGCAGGGCGAGCTGGAAGCCGACAAGGGCGACCTCGACCTGCCCGGCAAGGTACGCATCGCCAGCGTGGCGCAGGAGACCCCGTCGTTGCCCGACCCCGCGCTGTCGTTCGTGCTGGGCGGCGATACCGAAGTCGCGGCGGTGCTGCAGGCCGAGGCCGATGCGACCGCGCGCGAGGACTGGGAGGCGGTCGCCAACGCGCACCAGAAGATGGCCGAACTCGGTGCCTACGACGCCGAGGCGCGTGCCGGCAAGCTGCTGCACGGCCTAGGCTTTCCGGCCGATACGCACCATCGCCCGGTATCGTCGTTCTCCGGCGGCTGGCGCGTGCGCCTGAACCTGGCGCGCGCGCTGATGATGCCCAGCGACCTGCTGCTGCTCGACGAACCCACCAACCACCTCGACATGGACGCGGTGCTCTGGCTGGAGCAGTGGCTGCTGAAGTATCCCGGCACGCTGCTGCTGATCTCGCACGACCGCGAGTTCCTCGACAACGTCGCGACCCACACGCTGCACCTGCATGGCGGAGGCGCGAAGCTGTACACCGGCGGCTACACCGACTTCGAGCGCCAGCGCGCCGAACAGCTGCGCCAGCAGCAGATCGCGCACGAGAAGGAACAGGCCGAGCGCGCGCACCTGCAGAGCTTCATCGACCGCTTCAAGGCCAAGGCGTCGAAGGCCGCGCAGGCACAGAGTCGCATGAAGCGCCTTGCGAAACTGGCGGGCACCGAGGCCGTGCGCGCGGAGCGCGAATTCCGCATCGAGTTCGCCGAACCGGCCAAGCTGCCGTTCTCGCTGATCCGCCTCAACCATGTCGAGGCCGGTTACGGCGGCGACGCCGTCATCCTCCACGATGTCGGCTTCGGCCTCGAAGCGGGCCAGCGCATCGGCCTGCTCGGTCCCAATGGCGCGGGCAAGACCACGCTGGTGAAGACCCTGGTCGGCGAGCTGCCGACGATGGCGGGCGACCGCATGGCGCACCCGGACCTGCGCATCGGCTACTTCGCGCAGCACACGGTGGAGTCGCTGCATGAAGGCCAGTCGCCGATGGACCATTTCCGCGACATCTCGCCGGACGGCAGCAACCAGTCGTTCCGTGATTTCCTCGGCAAGTGGAATTTCCCCGGCGATCGCGCGTTCGAGCCGGTGGACGGATTCTCCGGTGGCGAGCGCGCCCGCCTGGCACTGGCGCTGATCGCCTGGCAGCAGCCGAACGTGCTGCTGCTCGACGAACCCACCAACCACCTTGACCTTGAGATGCGCGAAGCCTTGGCCGAAGCGCTCAGCGATTTCGACGGTGCCATCGTGATGGTGTCGCACGACCGCCATCTGATCGGCCTGGTGTGCGACACGTTCTGGCGCGTGGCCGATGGCGTGGTCGAGCCGTTCGATGGCGACCTGGACGAATACGCCGCCTGGTTGCGCACGCGCGCCTCCGCGCAGGGCAGCAAACCGCTGCGCAGCGAACCCGCGCCTGCGCCCAAGCCGGCCCCAGCGCCCGCACGCAAGGTCAATCCGGTGAAACTGGCCGCCGCCGAGGCGAAGGTCGCCGAGCTGGAAGGCAAGCTGGCCGAGGTGGACGCGCAACTCGCGGATCCGAAGAGCTATGCGGACGCGGACCTCGCCGCACGCCTGGGCCGTGATCGCGAAGCGCTGCAGCAGCAGCTGGCCAAAGCCGAGGAAGCCTGGTCCGCGCTGTACGACGACGCTTGATCCGGCCCGCCTCCAACCCCATACCCGCCCTCGTCACGACGCCTTTTAACCGCCATGCCCATCTACGCCTTCGAATGCACCCAGTGCGGCCATAGTTTCGACCGCCTGCAGAAGCTGTCCGATCCCGACCCCGATACCTGCCCGTCGTGTGGCGCACCGTCGGTGAAGCGGCAGCTGACGGCGCCGTCGTTCCGCCTCGCGGGCAGCGGCTGGTACGAGACCGACTTCAAGAAGGATGGCGACAAGAAGCGCAACCTCGCCGATGGCGGCGAAGGCGCAAAGCCGTCCAGCGAGTCCAAGCCCGCCGAGTCGGCGCAGGCGAAGACCGAAAGCGCGCCGGCGAAGACGGAATCGAAACCGGCGACGCCGTCGTCTTCGTCCTGAGGCGACGCGGTAAGGTGGCGTCCTTCATCCGACAAGGGAACGCCATGAACGGGATTCACGCGCTGGTGCTGTTGGCGTTATGCACCGCGGGTTGCAAGGCCGAGCCGGAGCCACGCTACGGCGTGTCGGAGAAGTTCGATCAGTCTCCGTTGCCTCTTTACGTCACCGAGCCTTCCGCCCAGTTCTTCTCCAATCTGCAGCCTTTGTGCGGCAAGGCCTTTGCCGGCCGCATCACGGCCAACCAACCTGCGTCGACCACCCCTGACCCCTTCGAGGGCAAGGCGCTGGTCATGCATGTGCGTGGATGCAGCGACCCGACGCGCGAGATCCGCATTCCCTTCCACGTCGGCGATGACCATTCGCGCACCTGGGTGCTGACGCGCACGGGTACCGGCCTGCGGTTGAAGCACGATCACCGCCACGAAGACGGCAGTGCGGACGCGGTGACGATGTACGGCGGCGACACGGACGAGCCGGGTAGCACGCAGCGGCAGGCGTTCCCGGTGGATGCGGATTCGATCGTGATGTTCAAACGGGAAGGCCTGGCGGCCTCGGTGACGAATACCTGGGCGATGGAACTGGTGCCCGGCAAAACCTTCGTCTACGAACTGAGCCGGCCGAACGGCCGGTTGTTCCGGGTGGAATTCGACCTCACCGCGCCGGTCGAACTGCCGCCGGCGCCCTGGGGCGCCGGCGGTTGAATCCGTAGGGATCGCTCAGCGCGGCCCGAAGCGGCCGCGGCAGCCGCGGTCCACCCACACCTGCGTACCGGTGTAACCCCAGCTGTAGCCTTCACGGCAACTGGTATTCGAGATCTGCTGCAACAGGATCGGCCGGCCCTGGCGCGGGTCGTAGGCACAGGTCTTGCGGCGGTTGTCTTCGCTGCTGCAGGTCACCGAGTAGTTGCTGGAACCGCCACCGCTGCCCACGCGTGGCGCGAACTCGGCGCGGCAGCCATTGCCGACGTACACCTGGCCCTGCTGCGATTGCCAGCTCCGGCCCTCGACGCAGGCGGCGCTCGACAACTGCCGGGTCAGGCGCGAATGACCGCTCCACGGTGTACGGCAGGTACGGCCGCGGCCGTCGGTGCTTTCACAGCGGATCGTTCCGCCGGCAGCGACGCCCTGGGCGAACTCGCCCCGGCAGCCCTTCCACACTGTGATCAGGCCATCCTGCGAACTCCAGGTCGCGCCCTCCTCGCAGCGGCTGTTGGAGAGCTGCCGCACCAAGCGCGATTGTCCGCGCCACGGCGGCGTGCAGCGCTTGGCGTCGCCGCTCTTGCTCTCGCACAGGATGGTGTTGCCGTTGGAAGGCGGATTCGGGTTCCATCCGCCGCTGTTGCCGCCGAGCGACTGTGCGATGTCCTGCTTGATCCGGCTGAAGGTCCAGTTGGATCGGTTGACCTGGTCGAGGTAGAAGCGGAGCTGGTCGTCCGGAATGCGGCGACCGCGGGACTGTTCGGAGTACTCCAGGCTGATCACGCGCGTCTGGTCCTGGACGGACAACTGGCGCAGGTTCTCGGGCGCATAGGCCCGCGTACCGACCTGAGCGACGGCGCTGCCGGCCACCAGGGCCAGCAACAGTACGAGCACGGACTGCAACAACGGCTTCTTCATGGTGGCACCCTCCTAGGGAGGCGCCAGCATACGCCGGGGTCGTTAAGCCCGTGCAGGGGTGGGGCCGGCGGGCGGGGGACGGGGTAAACTACGCGGCTTGACCGGCCTGTCCCGGCCGCGGAATGTCCCGGCCCCGGTCCGAACCCCAGTGGAGCCCCCATGCGTACCCATTTCTGCGGCCTCGTCGACGAGGCCATGATCGGCCAGACCGTGACCCTGTGCGGCTGGACCGATGTCGCCCGCAACCTCGGCGGCGTCTGCTTCATCGACCTGCGCGACCACGAAGGCATCGTGCAGGTGACGGTGGACCCGTCCAATGCCGAGGTGTTCAAGGTGGCCGCTTCGCTGGGCTACGAGGACGTGCTGCAGATCGAGGGCGTCGTGCGTGCGCGCGAGGCCGTCAACACCAAGATCCGCACCGGCCAGGTGGAAGTGATCGCCACGAAGATCACCGTGCTCAACAAGGCCGATCCGCTGCCCTTCCACCACCACGAGAACCCGGGCGAGGAGACGCGCCTGAAGTATCGCTACCTGGACCTGCGCAGCGCCGACATGCAGCGCAAGCAGCGCACCCGTATCAGGCTGGTGCAGGCGTTGCGCCGCTGGCTGGATGCGCGCGGCTTCCAGGACATCGAAACGCCCATCCTCACCAAGGCCACGCCCGAGGGTGCGCGCGACTTCCTGGTGCCGGCGCGGATGCACCCGGGCGAGTTCTACGCACTGCCGCAGTCGCCGCAGCTGTTCAAGCAGATCCTGATGGTGGCCGGCTTCGACCGCTACTACCAGATCGCGCGCTGCTTCCGCGATGAAGCGCTGCGCGCCGACCGCCAGCTCGAGTTCACCCAGCTCGACATGGAGTTCGCGTTCGTGCGCGAGCGCGACGTGCAGGACGCCGTGGAAGGCATGATCCGCGACATCTTCGCCGAGGTGATGGACGTGCAGCTGGACGCGCAATTCCCGCGCATGACCTGGGCCGAAGCGATGCGTCGCTACGGCTCGGACAAGCCGGACCTGCGCATCGCGCTGGAGCTGGTCGACGTGGCCGAACTGGTGAAGTCCAGCGAGTTCGCCGTGTTCACCGCCGCGGCGAACGATCCGGACGGCCGCGTGGCTGCGCTGCGCATCCCGGGCGGGGCGTCGCTCAGCCGCAAGCAGATCGACGAGTACGCCGCGCACGCCGCCAAGTACGGCGCCAAGGGCCTGGCCTACATCAAGATCGACGAGGCTGGCGCGGTCAGCTCGCCGATCCAGAAGTTCTTCGCCGAAGACGCCTTTGCGGCGCTGGTGAAGCACGTGGGCGCAGGCAACGGCGACATCGTGTTCTTCGGTGCGGGCGGCTACAACAAGGTCAGCGACTTCATGGGCGCGCTGCGCCTGAAGGCCGGCAAGGACTTCGGCCTTGTCCAGGACGGCTGGAAGCCCCTGTGGGTCACCGACTTCCCGATGTTCGAATGGGACGACGAGGCGCAGCGCTATGTCGCGCTCCACCATCCCTTCACCGCGCCCGCGGTGGACGACATCGGCGATCTGCGTGCGAACGCGAAGACGGCGGTATCGCGCGGTTACGACATGGTGCTGAACGGCAACGAGATCGGTGGTGGTTCGATCCGTATCCACCGCCCCGACATGCAGAGCGCGGTGTTCGAGCTGCTTGGCATCGGTGCGGAAGAGGCGGAAGCCAAGTTCGGCTTCCTGCTGGACGCGCTGCGCTTCGGCGCGCCGCCGCATGGCGGCATCGCGTTCGGCATCGACCGTATCGCGGCGCTGATGGCGGGCACCGAGTCGATCCGTGACGTCATCCCGTTCCCCAAGACCACCAGCGCGCAGTGCCTGATGACCGGTGCGCCGTCGCCGATCCCGGACGAGCAGCTGGCTGAAGTCCACATCCAAGTACGTCCGAAGAAAGACTGAGAGAGAAACACGCAATGACGGAATACGCTTTTTCGCTGGAATGGGAACGCCTGGGCAATGAAGGCGCCGATGCGGGCTTGGTGACGGAACGCGCGCGCGTGTTCGGTGGCTGGCTGGTGCGCGTCGGCACGTCGCCGGCCGCGATGGCGGTGACCTTCGTACCGGACGGCCAGGGCCGCTGGGACGGCGAGGACTTCGGCGAAGACGACTACGAAGAAGAAGACGAAGAAGAGTACGAAGAGGAAGAAGACGAGGACGCCGACGAAGAAGACGAGGCGGACGAAGAGGAAGAGGAAGAAGAGGACGCGTAAGCGTGCAGATCCGCCGCGCCACCGCCGATGACGCCGCGGTCCTGTCGGACCTGGCGTCGCGCACCTTCACGGAAACCTTCGGGCATCTGTATCCGGCGGAAGATCTTTCGGCATTCCTCACCGACGCCTATGACGTCGACAAGCAGCGGATCATCCTGTCGCACCCGGATTACGCGGTGTGGCTGCTCGAAGCCGATGGCGTGGCCGTGGGGCATGCAGCCGCCGGGCCATGCGGGTTGCCGCATGCGGACGTGGTGAAGGGCGATGGCGAGCTGAAGCGGTTGTACGTGCTGGCGTCCCACCAGAACGGTGGGTGGGGCGGGAAGCTGTTCGCCGAGGTCGAGCGGTGGTTGTTGAAGGACGGGCCGCGGACGCTGTGGATCGGGGTGTGGTCGGAGAACTTCGGTGCGCAGCGGTTCTATGAGCGGCAGGGGTTCGAGCGGGTGGGGGGATACAAGTTCGCGGTGGGGAAGACCTTGGATGACGAGTTCATCCTGCGGCGTGAAGCCTCCGCGGAGTCGTGACGCGAAGAGCGTTCCGCTGGCCCTGCGGTCCAGCGGGTAACTTTTCTTTGGTGACGCAAAGAAAAGTCACCAAAAGAAAGCGTCTTTCTCGACGAAGCAATCCCATCCGGTCACCGCTATCGGGATTTTCCGACTCGCCCTCCTGGCGAGGCGGAAAACGGCGGACATCCTTGTCCGCCGCCCTTCGGGTCTGGCGACGACACGGGTGTTGAAAGTAAAAAAGCAAACGGCCGCGTTAGCGGCCGTTGCTGTTTTCGGTGTTCCGCTTACTTCTGGAGGAAAGTCAGCAGGTCCTGGTTGACGCGGTCCTTGTGGGTATCGGTCAGTCCGTGGGGTGCGCCGGGGTAGACGATCAGCTGGGCGCCCCTGATCAGCTGGGCCGAGGCCTTGCCGGAGGCGTCGAGGGGGACGATCTGGTCGTCGTCGCCGTGGATCACCAGGGTGGGGATGTCGAACTTCTTCAGGTCTTCGCGGAAGTCGGTGGCCGAGAACGCGGCGATCGAGTCGTAGGTGTTCTTGTGGCCGGCCTGCATGCCCTGCGCCCACCAGCTGTCGACCAGGCCCTGCGAGGGCTTCGCGCCGGGGCGGTTGAAGCCGTAGAACGGGCCCGAGGCGATGTCCTTGTAGAGCTGCGCGCGGTTGTCCAGCGAGCCTTTGCGGAGGCCGTCGAAGACCTCGATCGGCAGGCCACCCGGGTTGTCGGCGGTCTTCAGCATCAGCGGCGGGACGGCGCTGATCAGCACGGCCTTCTTGACGCGGCTGGTGCCGTGGCGGCCGATGTAGCGCGCCACTTCGCCGCCGCCGGTGGAGAAGCCGACGAGGGTCACGTCCTTCAGGTCCAGCGTGTTGATCACCGTGGCTAGGTCGTCGGCGTAGTGGTCCATGTCGTTGCCGTCCCACGGCTGGCTCGAACGGCCGTGGCCGCGGCGGTCATGGGCGACCACGCGGTAGCCCTTCGACGCCAGGAAGATCATCTGCGATTCCCAACTGTCCGAGGACAGCGGCCAGCCGTGGCTGAAGGTGACGACCGGGCCGTTCTTCGGGCCCCAGTCCTTGTAGTACAGCTGCACGCCGTCGGCGGTGGTGAGGGTGCTCGCGGTGCGTTCGACGGCGACCGGGGCGGTGGTGGGCGCGGACTGTGCGGCGAAGCTGGCCTGGGTGGCGACGGCCAGCAGCGTGGCGGCGATCGTGCGGGTGAAAACGTTCATGGGTGCGGTTCCTGCAAAGGGTGGTGGGTCAGGAAGGAGGATCAGTCGGCCAACACCAGCGTCACGTCGATGTTGCCGCGCGTGGCGTTGGAGTACGGGCAGACGATGTGGGCGGCGTCGACCAGGGCCTGCAGCTGTTCGCGTTCGATGCCCGGGGCGGCGATGGTCAGTTCGGCCTGGATGCCGAAACCGGTGGGGATCTGGCCGATGCCGACCTTGCCGGTGACCGTGGTGGAGGCGGGCAGGGCGACCTTCTGCTTGCCGGCGACGAACTTCAGCGCGCCCAGGAAGCAGGCCGACCAGCCGGCCGCGAACAACTGTTCCGGGTTGGTGCCGTCGCCGCCGGCGCCGCCCAGCTCGCGCGGGGTGGACAACTTGACGGCCAGCACGCCGTCGGACGAGGTGGCCTGGCCTTCGCGGCCGCCGGTGGCGGTAGCGGTGGCGGTGTAGAGGATCTTTTCGATGGACATGGCGGTGCTCCTGGGAAGGTGGGTGGTCCGGGGCGGGTGGCCGTCCGGTGAGGTGTACTTTGCGCCCCCAAATGGGACTGTTGGTGATGTAGAATCCTGAAAACTTGATCTGGAGTATTGCCATGGTCGACCGGCTTGAGGTCCTGCTGGAGCGGTTCTCGGTGTCGGCGGAGGTCTTCCACGCCGGTGCGCTGTGCGGCATCAACACGCTGGAGGCGGAGCCCGGCGTGGGCCAGCTGCACCTCATCCAGCGCGGGCCGCTGGAGGTGTTCCATGGCGCCACCTCGCTGCGCATCGATGCGCCCAGCCTGCTGCTCTATCCACGCGCGATGACGCATCGCTTCGTCAGCGATGCGACGCGCGGGGCCGAGATGGCCTGCGCCAACGTGCGGTTCGAAGGCGGCGCGCAGAATCCGATCAGCGCCGCGCTGCCCGACGTGGTGTGTCTGCCGCTGGAAACCCTGCACGGGGCGCAGGACGTGCTGCCGCTGCTGTTCGAAGAAGCCTTCACCCAACGCTGCGGACGTACGGCGCTGGTCAACCGGCTGTTCGAGGTCGTGATGATCCAGGTGCTGCGCCAGCTGATGGAGACCGGCGAAGTGAAGGGCGGCATGCTGGCCGGTCTGTCGCACCCGCGCCTGCGCAACGCCATCGTGGCGATGCACGAAGCACCGGCGAATGAGTGGACCCTGGACGAGCTGGCACGCGTGGCCGGGATGTCGCGCAGCGTATTCGCCACCCAGTTCCGCGAAGCGCTCGGCACGACGCCGGGCCAGTACCTGCAGGGCTGGCGCGTGGGCCTGGCGCAGCAAGCGCTGCGCCACGGCAAGCCGTTGAAGGTGGTGGCCGCCGATGTGGGCTATGGCAGCGAAGCAGCGCTGTCGCGCGCCTTCAAGGCGCACAGCGGGTTGTCGCCGCGCGCGTGGAAGCAGCAGGCCGCCGCGCATTGAGCCACGCTGGCAGGCCGCCATCCCTTCGACGACACTTCTGCGCATGACGAACAGACGAGACTCGGCGCCGCGCGTGGTGCTGGTGCACGGCATCTGGAATGCGAAATCCTGGCTGACGCCGCTCGCGCGGCGCTTGCGGCATGAAGGCTTCGAAGTGGACGTGTTCGGTTATCCGAGCATCCTCGGCGGGCCGGAACCCGCCATCGCTGCACTGATCCAGCGTCTGCAGGGCGGGCCGCCGACCCACTTGGTCGGCCACAGCCTCGGCGGATTGATCGGGCTGGAAGCCTTGCGGCGAGCGCCCGACCTGCCGGTGCAGCGCATGGTCTGCCTGGGTTCTCCCTTGCTCGGCAGTGGTGCCGCACGCAGCCTGGGCCAGCGCGCCTGGACCTCGCCGATCCTCGGGCGCAGCGGCGCGCTGCTGCAGGCCGGCTGCCCGCCCTGGCAGGGCGCGGTTCCGGTGGGCATGGTGGCGGGCGACGTCGCGCGTGGCATCGGCCGGCTGCTCACCCGCTTCGACGGGGCGTCCGATGGCACGGTGGGCCTGGACGAAACCCGGCTGCCGGGATTGGCGGCGCACTGCGTGGTGCCGGCCAGCCATACCGGGCTGGTGTTCTCGGCCGATGCGGCCCGCCAGGCGGCGCATTTCCTGCGCGAAGGGCGCTTCACGGACGCATGACCGGGGCCCGCATGGGGACGCGTATAATCCGCGCCCTTGTCTGAGCACTCCGGAAGTCACCATGGGCAGAGGCCCGTCCATCGAAGCCCGCAAGAACGCCACCGACGCCAAGCGCGGCAAGATCTTCACCAAGATCATCCGCGAGATCGGCGTGGCGGCCCGCGCCGGCGGTGGCGACCCTGCCAACAACCCGCGCCTTCGGGTGGCGGTGGACAAGGGGTTGGCGGCGAACATGTCGAAGGACGTGATCGAGCGCGCCATCAAGAAGGCGACCGGCGAACTCGAAGGCGTGGTCTACGAAGAGATCCGCTACGAAGGCTACGCCCCCGGCGGCGTTGCGGTGATCGTCGACTGCCTCACCGACAACCGCGTGCGCACCGTGGCCGAAGTGCGCCATGCCTTCGGCAAGCACGGCGGCAACATGGGCACCGAAGGCTCGGTGGCTTTCATGTTCAAGCGCCTCGGGGTGTTGAGCTACGCGCCGGGCGCCGATGATGCGTCCTCATTTGAGAGCCGGATCACCGAGGCGGCCATCGAAGCGGGTGCCGATGACATCGTGGTCTATCCCGACGACGGTTCGATCGACGTGGTCACCACGCCGGATGCCTTCCAGACAGTGAAGGACGCGATGACGGCCGCCGGCCTGCAGCCGGGCCACGCCGAGATCACCTTCCGTGCCGACAACGACATCAGCGTGGAAGGCGAGACGGCCCTGCAGGTCAAGAAGCTGCTGGACATGCTGGAAGACCTGGACGACGTGCAGGACGTCTATTCCAACGCCGACCTGGGCGCCGACGCGTACGCGTAAGCCGACCCCGTGACCCGCATCCTCGGCATCGACCCCGGTTCCCAGCGCACCGGCATCGGCATCATCGATGTCGATGCGGCGGGCAAGGTGAGCCATGTCCACCATGCGCCGCTGGTGCTGCTGGGCGCGGAGGATTTCCCGCAGCGCCTGCGCGTGCTGCTCGATGGCCTGACCGCCATCATCACCACCTGGCAGCCGGACGAAGTCGCCATCGAGAAGGTGTTCATGGCGCGCAATCCCGATTCGGCCCTCAAGCTGGGGCAGGCGCGCGGCGCCGCGATCAGCGCGGTGGTGCTGCGCGACCTGCCCGTGCACGAGTACGCGGCCAAGGAAGTGAAGCTGGCCGTCGTGGGGCGCGGCAGCGCCGAAAAGACCCAGATCCAGCACATGGTCGGCATCATGCTCAACCTGCATGGCAAGTTGCAGGCCGATGCCGCCGATGCGCTGGCCGTCGCCATCACCCATGCGCACGTGCGCGCCACGGCGAAACGCCTGGGCGTGAGTTCGAAACTGGCCTGGAGCAGGAAATGATCGGACGTCTTCGCGGCATCCTGGCGTACAAGTCGCCCCCGTGGCTGGTGATCGACGTGGGCGGCGTGGGCTACGAGCTGGAAGCGCCGATGAGCACGCACTACGACCTGCCCGACGTAGGCCGCGAAGTGCTGCTGTTCACCCATTACGCGCAGAAGGAAGACAGCGTGTCGCTGTACGGTTTCCTGCGCGAGGGCGAGCGCCGGCTGTTCCGCGATGTGCAGAAAGTCAGCGGCATCGGCGCGAAGATCGCGCTGGCCGTGTTGTCCGGCGCCAGCGTCGACGAGTTCGCGCGCATGGTGCAGGCCGGCGACATCACCGCACTGACGCGCATCCCGGGCATCGGCAAGAAGACCGCCGAGCGCATGGTGGTGGAACTGCGCGACCGCGCCGCCGATCTGATGGGCACTGGCGTGGGCGGCATCAGCGCCTTGCCCGCCGATCCGCAGTCCGAGGCGACCATCGCCCTGCAACAGTTGGGTTACAAGCCGGCCGAGGCGACCCGCATGGCGCGCGATGCGACCGCGCCGGGCGACGATGCCGCCACGATCATCCGCAAGGCGTTGCAGTCGGCCCTGCGCTGACCGCGGCTCTAGAGCACCCCTTCACTTCCGCAGCGCTACCCTTCCGGCCGCCATGTCCACCCCTACATCTCCGCACGACGCCGGGCATCACGGCCATTCGAAGGCCGGCAAGGTCGCCCTGGTGGCCGGCGCCGTCGGTGTCGTCTTCGGCGACATCGGCACCAGCCCGCTGTACACCATCAAGGAGATGTTCCACCCGCACTTCGGCCTGACCCCGGATCCGGACACGGTGCGTGGCCTGCTGTCGCTGGGTTTCTGGTCGCTGCTGCTGGTGGTCACGCTGAAGTACGTCATCGTGATCATGCGCGCCGACAACGACGGCGAGGGCGGCATCATGGCGTTGACCGCGCTGGCGCAGCGCAGCCTGGCCAAGGGCTCACGGCTGAGCTACACGGTGGGCATCCTCGGCATCTTCGGCGCGGCGCTGTTCTTCGGCGACGGCATGATCACGCCGCCCATCACCGTATTGGGCGCGGTCGAAGGTCTTGAAGTGGTCTCGCCCGTGTTCAAGCAGTGGGTCGTGCCGATCAGCCTGGTCATCCTGACCGGCCTGTTCGCCGCGCAACGCTTCGGCACGGCGAAGGTGGGCAAGGCGTTCGGACCGGTGATGATCACCTGGTTCATCGTGCTGGCCGCGTTCGGCGTCTACAACATCGCCCAGAACCCCTCGGTACTGGCCGCGTTGAATCCGTACTGGGCCTGGAACTTCTTCGTCACCCACGACTGGCACGCCGTGCTGATCCTTGGCGCGGTGGTGCTGACCGTGACCGGTGGCGAGGCGCTGTATGCCGACATGGGCCACTTCGGCAAACAGCCCATCCGCTGGGGCTGGTTCGGTTTCGTGCTGCCGGCGCTGGTGCTGAACTATTACGGTCAGGGCGCCGTGCTGCTGCGCCACCCTGAGGCGGTGGCGAACCCGTTCTACATGTCGATCCCGGACTGGGCGCAGATCCCGATGCTGGTGCTGGCGACCACCGCGGCGGCGGTTGCATCGCAGGCCGTCATCACGGGCGCGTTCTCGGTCACCCGCCAGGCGATCCAGCTGGGTTACCTGCCGCGGCTGGCCATCAAGTACACCTCGAAGGACACGATCGGCCAGATCTACGTGCCCTCGATCAACATGATGCTGTACCTGGCGGTGATCGTGCTGGTGCTGAGCTTCCAGAGCTCGGGCGCGCTGGCGACGGCGTATGGCCTGTCGGTCACCGGCACCATGCTGATCGACACCTTGCTGCTGGCGATCGTGGCGTACACGCGCTGGCCGGATTCGCGTCGCTGGGTGCTGCCGCTGTGCGGCGTCTTCCTGGTGATCGACCTGGCCTTCCTGTTCGCCAACGGCGCCAAGCTCGTCACCGGCATCGGTGCCTGGGTGCCGCTGTTCATCGGCATCACCGCCTTCACCATGATGCGCACCTGGCGTCGCGGCCGCGAGTTGCTGCATGGCGAAGTACAGAAGGAAGGCATCCGCCTCGACACCTTCCTGCCGGGCCTGATGCTGGCGCCGCCGGTACGCGTGCCGGGCACGGCGATCTTCCTCACCGCCGACAAGGGCGTGGTGCCGCACGCGCTGCTGCACAACCTGAAGCACAACAAGGTGCTGCACGAACGCAACGTGTTCCTGACGGTGGAAACGCTGACCGTGCCGTACGCGCCGAAGAAAAAGCGCCTGAAGATCGAGCCGATCGGCGACGATTTCTATCGCGTGGTGATCAGCTACGGCTTCGCCGAGACGCCGGACGTGCCGCAGGCACTGATGGGTTCCTGCGACCAGGGCGGCGTCTACTTCGATCCGATGGAAACCACCTACTTCGCCAGCCGCGAGACCGTGGTGGCGAGCCGGCAGGGCGGCATGCCGATCTGGCGCGACAAGCTGTTCGCGGCCATGCATCGCAATGCGGCGCCTGCGACCGGTTTCTTCCGCATCCCGGGCAACCGCCTGGTCGAGTTGGGCGCGCAGGTCGAAATCTGACGGGACGAATGGGCGGCGGTTTCGTCCATAATCCCGTCATGACCGCCGACCGCATCATCGATTCCTCCGCCACCCGCGAAGACGACGCCATCGAGGCCAGCATCCGGCCGAAGCGGCTGGACGAGTATCTCGGCCAGAAGCCGGTGCGCGAACAGCTGGACATCTACATCCAGGCGGCGAAGGGGCGCGGCGAGGCGCTGGACCACGTGCTGATCTTCGGGCCGCCCGGCCTCGGCAAGACAACGCTGAGCCATGTGATCGCCAACGAGCTGGGCGTGAACCTGCGCGTGACCTCGGGCCCGGTGATCGAGAAAGCCGGCGACCTGGCGGCGCTGCTGACCAACCTGCAGCCGCACGATGTGCTGTTCGTCGACGAGATCCATCGCCTCTCGCCCGTGGTCGAGGAAGTGCTGTATCCGGCGATGGAGGATTTCCAGATCGACATCATGATCGGCGAGGGCCCTGCAGCCCGGTCGATCAAACTCGACCTGCCGCCGTTCACCCTGATCGGCGCCACCACCCGCGCCGGTCTTCTGACCGCGCCGCTGCGGGACCGCTTCGGCATCGTGCAGCGACTGGAGTTCTACACGCCGGAAGAGCTCACCCGCATCGTGCAGCGTTCCGCGCGCATCCTCGGCATGGACTGCGAGCCCGACGGTGCGGCCGAAATCGCCCGTCGTGCACGCGGCACCCCGCGCATCGCCAACCGCCTGCTGCGTCGTGTGCGCGACTATGCGCAGGTCAAGGCCAACGGCCACATCGACGTGGACGTCGCCCGTGCCGCGATGCAGATGCTGAAGGTCGATCCGGAAGGCTTCGACGAGCTCGACCGTCGCATGCTTCGCACCATCATCGACAGCTTCGATGGCGGGCCGGTGGGTGTGGAGTCGCTCGCGGCCGCGCTCAGCGAAGAGCGCGGCACGCTGGAGGACGTCATCGAGCCCTATCTGATCCAGCAGGGCTTCCTGATCCGCACGGCACGCGGCCGCATGGCCACGCGCAAGGCCTACCTGCACCTGGGGCTGACGCCGAAGGGGCGGGTGCCGGAGTCGGGCGAGTCCAGCGGCGAACTCTTCTGATCCACTGGTCGCAGGTTGGTATGCACGATTCCGTGCGGGAGCGCATGTTTTGACGACGGATTCCACGATGATCGCCGCGGATGCGGCCCCGTTCATCTTTCCGACACGCGTCTATTGGGAAGATACCGACGCCGGTGGCGTGGTCTACCACGCGCAGTACGTCGCCTTCCTGGAGCGCGCCCGCACCGAATGGTTGCGGGCCCGCGGGCATCACCAGGAGCAACTGCGCCAGACCCACGACCTGGTGTTCGCTGTCCGTGCGATGCGCCTGGATTTCCTGCGCCCCGCGCGGCTGGACGACCTGCTGCAGGTGACCGCGCGCATCCACCAGTGCAAGCGGGCCAGCGTGGTGTTCGCCCAGACGATCGAGCGCGACGGTGAGCGGCTGCTCACCGCCGAGGTCAAGGTCGCGGCGCTGAGCGCATCCGGGTTCAGACCCGTTGCGCTCCCCGATACGTTGTACGAAGAGTTCCGCCGGCTGGAGACACCCGGCCCACCGCTTTAACCGACACGCAAGACAACACGAGAATCGAGGAACGACGGATGATCGCAACGCTGCTGGCCTTCCAGGACACCGTGGTGGAGGCGCTGCCGCCGGAGACCGCTGCCGCGGCCGCCCAGGCGACCGCCGAAACCGTGCACAGCGGGATCAACTACATCGACCTGATGCTCAAGGCCAGCCTGCCGGTCAAACTGATCGTGCTGTTGCTGCTGGCCGGTTCGCTGATCAGCTGGATCATCATTTTCCGCAAGGCGCGGGTGTTCAAGACCGCCAACCGCGACGCCGACGAATTCGAAGGCCGGTTCTGGTCCGGTGCCGAACTGCACAAGCTCTACGCCGGCGCCGCCGACCGCAATCGTGTCGTCACCGGGCTCGAGGCGATCTTCGAAGCCGGCTTCCGCGAGTTCACCCGCCTGCGCGACAAGCGCGGACTGGACGGGCGCGCACAGCTCGAGGGCGCGCAGCGCGCGATGCGCGTGACTTACACGCGCGAGGTCGACCAGTTGGAACGCAACCTGGAACTGCTCGCCAACATCGGCTCCACCGCCCCCTACGTCGGCCTGGTGGGTACCGTGTTCGGCATCATGGTCACCATGCACGACATGCTCAACAGCGGTGAGCAGGCCGGCATCGCAGCGGTGGCGCCTGGCATTTCGGAAGCGTTGTTCGCGACGGCGATCGGCCTGTTCGTGGCGATTCCCGCGGTGTGGGCCTACAACCGCTTCACCACGCGCGTCGAGCGCCTGTCGGTGCGTTACGAAAGCTTCGCCGAGGAATTCAGCTCGATCCTGCAGCGCCAGAGCTCGGGCGAGTAAGCGGAGCGCCCCATGGCCGGAAGCATCTTCCATCGCAAGCGCCGCAAGCTGAAGTCCGAGATCAACGTCGTGCCGTACATCGACGTGATGCTCGTGCTGCTGATCATCTTCATGGTCACCGCGCCGCTGCTGACGCTCAGCGTCGACGTCAAGCTGCCGTCTTCGAACGCCAAGGCGGTCGAGACGCGCAACGAACCGATCATCGTCATCGCCTATCCCGACGGCCGCTTCGGCCTCAAGCTGCCTGAAGCCAAGCAGCCGGAAGTGCTGGACGCGGCCGGGCTCGAGGCCAAGGTCGCCGCGATCCGGGGCGAGCAGGGCAACGAGCTGCGCATCATGGTGGCCGCCGAAGGTTCTGCGCCGTACCAGAAGGTGCTGGATGCGATGGACGTGCTCCGCCGCGCCAAGGTCAGCAACGTCAGCCTGATGACCAACGCGGGTGGCAATGCACGCTGACGTCGCCCCGCGCCATCCGGCCCAACGCGACGAAGGGCTGGGCAGGGCGGTCGCCTGGGCGGTCGGCCTGCATCTGTTGCTGGCCGTGCTGCTGATCGTGTCCCCGCTGCTGACGTGGGACCGGGACCGCCTCAATGCAGCCGGCGCACCGACGATGGAAGCCACGCTGGATGCTTCCGCCGCCGACCAGCGCGCGGTCGAACGCGCGCTGGACTTCACGCCTGCACCGATGCCCGAGCCCGTGGAAGAGCCGGCGCCCGAGGACACCGTGCCGCCGCCGCAGCCGATCCCCGAGCCCGCCCCGCAGGATGCGCCGGTCGAACGCCAGGCCGAGGCGCAGGAGCGCGTGCCCGTTCCCGACACCACCGAGCAGGACGAGGCGCGGCTGGACGCGATCTCGCAGGAAAAGGCGCGCCAGGAGCAGGAAGCCAAGCGCCGCCAGGAACAGATCGACCTGACCGAACGCAAGCGCCAGGAGCAGGCCGAGCAGCAACGCCGCCTCGCCGCGCAACAGGAAGAAGACCGCCAGAAGCGCATTGCGACCGAGGCGCAGCAGAAGGCCGAGGCCGACAAGAAGCGGCTGGAGGAAATCCGGCGCCAACGCGCCCAGGCGTCGCGCGAAGCCCAACTGGCCGAACAGAAGCTGCGCCAGCTGGCCGATGCGCGTGCGCGCCAGGCGGCGAGCGCCAACCAGTCCCAGTACAGCCAGCCCGCCGCTCCGGCCGGAAATGGCGGTACGGACGAGGATCTTCGCGGTCGCTACGCCGCTGCGATCCAGGAAGCAGTGCTCCGGCAGTGGACCCGGCCCGAATCCGTGCCCGTCGGGACCCGTTGCAAAGTGGTGATCCGCCAGTTGCCTGGCGGAGAAGTCGTCAGTGCCGAAGTCCAGCCGGGCTGCGCAATGGATGCCGCGGGCCAGGATTCGGTCGAGCGCGCGGTGCTGAAAGCCCAGCCGCTGCCGTATCGTGGCTACGAATCCGTGTTCGCCCGCACCCTGACCTTGAACTTCGAGGCCCGGGACCGCTGACTTCACGCGGCGTTTCGGCGCCCCTCGTTCACAATTGTTAAAACGTTCACGCGGAGACTGGTATCCCTTTCCAGCCCCGCCCAACCGCAGAGTTGCCGTGCCCATGATGAAGTCGCTGCGCTGGTTCGCCCTGGTTCTCTTCACGCTCGCCCCGGCCCTGGCCGCTGCCCAACAGCAGGGTCTGGAGATCGACATCATTGGCGGCAACGCCTCCGCGCTCCCGATCACGGTCGTTCCGATGCCCTACCAGGGCTCGGCCGCTGCGCCCCCTACCGACGTCGCCGATGTGGTCCGCTCCGACCTCGAACGCTCCGGCGCCTTCCGCACCTTGCCGGAAGCCAGCGTCACCGAACGTCCGACCCGTGGCGGAGAAATCCAGTACCCGACGTGGCGCGCGCTGCGCCAGGACTACATCGTGGTCGGCCGCGTAGCGGATGCCGGCGATGGCAGCTACCGCGTGGAGTACGAGCTGTTCGACGTGGCCAAGCAGGAACGCATGCTTGGCCTGGCGATGACCGCCCGCGCCAACGCCATGCGTGACGTCGCCCACCAGATGGCCGATGCCATCTACGAGAAGATCCTCGGCGTGCGCGGCGCGTTCTGGACCCGCATTGCCTACGTGACCGCCGCCGGCACCGGCAAGGCGACGCGCTATGCGCTGATGGTGGCCGATTCGGACGGCTACAACCCGCAGACCGTGGTGCGCTCGGCCGAGCCGCTGCTGTCGCCGTCGTGGAGCCCGGATGGTCGTCGGCTGGCGTATGTCAGCTTCGAAGGCGGCAACTCGGCCATCTACATCCAGGACATCTCCACCGGTGCGCGCGAGAAGGTGGCCAGCTTCCGCGGCATCAACGGCGCGCCGTCGTTCTCGCCGGATGGCCGCCAGTTGGCGCTCACCCTGTCGCGCAGCGGCAACCCCGAAATCTACGTGATGGACCTGGGCAGCCGCTCGCTGCGCCAGCTGACCAATACCTCCGCCATCGACACCGAGCCGGTGTGGAGCGCGGACGGCGGCACGATCTACTTCACTTCCGACCGTGGTGGCCGCCCGCAGATCTACCGCGTCGCTGCCGCCGGCGGCAGCGCCAGCCGCGTGACCTTCGAAGGCACCTACAACGCGACCGCGAGCATCTCCTACGACGGCAAGAGGATCGCCGTGGTGCAGGGCTCGGGCAACAACTACCGCATCTCCCTGATGGACAGCAGCCTGGGCGGCGCCCGTTGGTCGTCGCTGTCGCCGGGCTCGCTGGATGAATCGCCGAGCTTCGCCCCGAACGCCAGCATGGTGCTCTATGCGGCGCGCGAGGGCGGGCGGGGCGTGCTGTACGCCGTCTCGGCGGATGCGCGCGTACGCCAGCGTCTGGTCGTGGCCAATGCCGACGTCCGCGAACCGGCGTGGTCGCCTTATCGCACTGCGCGTTAAGTTTGTGTCTACAATACTGAACCCCTGATCCCCCTGTTCCAACGACGCAAGGAATGACCATGAACAACACCACCCGTGTTCTGATGCTGTCCCTGATGTCGGTCGCTGTGCTGGCCGGCTGTAAGAAGGACGTCAAGCCGACTCCGCCGGCCGATACCACCACCACGACGCCGACCACCCCGACCACCCCGACCACCTCGGGCGTGTACGGCCCCGGCGACCTCGACACCGACGCCTGCCTGCGCCAGCGCGTGGTGTACTTCGACCTCGACCAGGACGCCCTGAAGCCGGAGTTCCAGGCCATCATGGGTTGCCACGCCAAGTACCTGCGCGACCGTCCTTCCTCGCGCATCTCGCTGGAAGGCCACGCCGATGAGCGCGGCAGCCGCGAGTACAACCTGGGCCTGGGCGAGCGCCGCGGCAACGCCGTGAACTCGGCCCTGCAGGCTGCCGGCGGTTCGGCCAGCCAGCTGACCGTGGTCAGCTACGGCGAAGAGCGTCCGGTCTGCACCGACTCCAGCGAGTCCTGCTGGTCGCAGAACCGTCGCGTCGAGATCGTGTACACGGCGAAGTAAGCCGTCGTCACCACGATGATCGCGAAGAAGTACATGCTGGTCCTCGCGGCGGCCCTCGTGGCCGCCGCACCCGCCCACGCGCAGCGCGTGAGCCTGGCCGACCGCGTCGCGGCGCTGGAAGCGAAGGCCAACAACCCGCAGCAGAACCTCGATCTGCTCAACAAAGTCACGCAGCAGGAATCCGAGCTGCGCGAACTGCGGGCGCAGCTGGAGCAGCTGCAGAACGAAAACGAGCAGCTCAAGCAGCGCAACCGTGACCAGTACCTGGATCTCGACGGCCGCTTGAACCGCCTGGAAGGCGGTGCTGCACCCGCAGCCCCCGCGCCCGCCACGACGACTCCGCCGCTGGGTACCGCCCCGAAGCCGGCCACCGCGCCGGCGCCCGCCGCCACGACCGAACGTCCGCCGAGCGTGCATGGCGACATGGGCGCGATGTCCGCGACCGGCGACGAGCGCACCGCCTACAACGTCGCGTTCGACAAGCTGAAGGCCGGCGACTACGCCGACGCCGCGCAGCTGTTCACCAGCTTCCTGCAGATCTATCCGACCGGTGTCTATGCGCCCAACGCGCTGTACTGGCTGGGCGAGAGCTACTACGTCACCCAGAATTACGCGCTGGCCGCGGACCAGTTCCGCGCGCTGCTGGCGCAATACCCGACCCACGACAAGGCACCCGGCGCACTGCTGAAGCTGGGCCTGTGCGACTACGGGCTGGGCAAACTGCCCGAAGCCGAGCGCACGCTGGGCGAGGTCATGGCCAAGTACCCGGGCACCGACGTCGCCCGCACGGCCGACGACCGCCTGCGCGCCATCCAGCTCGGCCGCCTGCGCTGAGTCGCTGTGTCCGGCGCCCGTAGGGGCGACCGGTTCGACAGGGCGTATCATGCGCACCCCATGAACGACGCCGCCCGCCCCAGCGAGATCGTCCAGTCGCCGCTGGAACGTCTCAAGATCACCGAAATCTTCCTCTCGCTCCAGGGCGAGGCGAATGCGGTCGGCTGGCCGACGGTGTTCGTGCGCCTGACCGGCTGCCCGCTGCGCTGCCAGTACTGCGACACCGCCTACGCCTTCCACGGCGGGCAATGGTGGGAGATCGACGACATCGTCGCCGAGGTCGCGCGCCAGGGCGTGCGGCACGTCTGCGTGACCGGCGGCGAGCCGCTGTCGCAGAAGCGCTGCCTGCTGCTGCTGCAGAAACTTTGCGATGCCGGTTTTGACGTTTCGCTGGAAACGTCCGGCGCCATCGACATCGCCGGCGTGGACCCGCGGGTGTCGCGCGTGGTCGACCTGAAGACACCGGGCTCGAAGGAAATGGCGCGCAACCGGCTGGATAACCTGCCGCTGCTGACCGCGCGCGACCAGGTGAAGTTCGTGCTGTGCGGACGCGAGGACTACGAGTGGGCGCGCGGCATGCTGGCGGAACATCGCCTGGCCGAACGCTGCGACGTGCTGTTCTCGCCCAGCAAGAGCGAGCTCGATCCGCGCGACCTGGCCGACTGGATCGTCGCCGACCGCCTGCCCGTGCGCTTCCAGATGCAGCTGCACAAGCTGCTGTGGAACGACGAACCGGGGCGCTGACGCAGCGCCTGCGGTAGCCTACCCATTACCTCACGAAGCACCACTCCATGAAGAATGCCGTCGTCCTGTTGTCCGGAGGGATGGACTCCGCCGCCGTCGTCGCGATCGCCCGGGAACAGGGCTTCGCCGTGCACGCGCTCAGCGTGCGCTATGGCCAGCGGCACACTTCCGAGCTCGACGCAGCCGCGCGCGTGGCGCAGTCGCTCGGCGCCGTCGCGCACAAGATCGTGCATGTGGACCTGCGCAGCATCGGCGGTTCTGCACTGACCGACGATATCGACGTGCCCGAGGCCGGCGGCCCTGGCATTCCCGTCACCTACGTGCCGGCACGGAACACGATCATGCTGTCCGTCGCGCTTGGCTGGGCCGAAGTGCTGGGCGCCAGCGACATCTTCTGCGGCGTCAACGCGGTGGACTATTCCGGCTATCCGGATTGCCGTCCGGAGTTCATCGATGCCTTCGAGAAGCTCGCCAACCTCGCCACCAAGGCGGGCGTGGAGGGCGCCGGCCTGCGGATCCATGCACCGCTGCTGCGCATGAGCAAGGCCGACATCGTGCGCGAAGGCCTGCGCCTGGGCGTGGATTTCTCCCAGACCGTG
Source organism: Pseudoxanthomonas sp. LjRoot125 (assembly GCF_964252705.1). Lineage (NCBI taxonomy): Bacteria > Pseudomonadati > Pseudomonadota > Gammaproteobacteria > Lysobacterales > Lysobacteraceae > Pseudoxanthomonas > Pseudoxanthomonas sp. LjRoot125. The sequence goes on from NZ_CAXUOY020000002.1 coordinate 167,501, forward strand.
TCGTGCTATCAGGCCGACGCGGAAGGCCGCGCCTGCGGGCACTGCGATGCCTGTCGCCTGCGTGCCGCGGGCTTCGCCGACGCGGGCGTACCGGACCCCACGCATTACGTGTGAATCGGGCGGATTTCGTCCCTCGCGGGCGATGCGCTAGAATGCGCGTCCCGGTGCAAGGCCGGGATGCGTTTCCGGGCCGTTAGCTCAGTCGGTAGAGCAGAAGACTTTTAATCTTTTGGTCGAAGGTTCGAATCCTTCACGGCCCACCAAACATTCGCTGCCTGCGAACCGTGTCCTTCGGCGATCAGCCTTGATCGCGTTCGTGGGGCAGGTACATGCACCACAGCGTCGCGCCTCCCATCGTCCCACGACCGGCTTCGACGAATCCCGCGCGCTCGTAGAACCTGACGTTCGACGGCGCTGCCGTCTCGAGGTACACGCCATGGGAGAGTCCATCGGCGGCGGACAGGTCGCGGAACGACGACAGCAGGCGCATGCCGATGCCATGGCCATGCAGGGCCGGATCGACGCCGATGACGCCCAGGTAGTAGTGCGGCACGGCGGGGGCGTGCGCTGAGGCAATGCCTTCGTAGATCGCCATCCGGTCGGTCAGTCCGGGAACGGACCTCTCGAAGCCTTGCCAGTCTTCGGCGAGGTCGGCAGGCCATGCGGGCGGGGCGGTGGTGTAGCCCATCACCATGCCGTGGATGTCGGCGCTGTTGCGTGCGACGAGGACCGGCATGTCGAGCGCGATACGCGCGCGCATCAACAGCGAGAAAAAACGCGTGAGGCGTTCCCGGTACGCAGGTCCTGTCTGCAGCAGGAAGCCCGTGATCGGATCGTGGGCGAAGGCATGGGTCAGCCGGTCCACGGTCTGGACCAGATCGGCAGGCGTCGCGCGCGTGATCTCCATGACGTCGGATGGCCTGGTGGCGGAATGCCGGAAGTGGCTTGTATGCCACATCCAGCGCGCGATGGGTCGACCGTCCGGCTGGGCGCCGGCCGCCCCTGAGGCGCTACTGCCCGGTAAAATGCGGCGCCAACCTTTGCGGGTGCTTCCGGCGCCCCCATATCGAGGTCCAGGGTGGGCTGGCCGATGCCGCGACGTTCTCCGTCCCCCACGCCCTCACACGATCGACTTTCCCCAGGTGTTCCCATGACCAATCCGTTGCTCGACTTCTCCGGCCTGCCGCGTTTCGACGAGATCCGCGCCGAGCACATCGCGCCCGCCATCGACCAGTGGCTGGCCGAGGCGGAAGCCGCGGTCGCCACGGCCGAAGCCGTCGCACCGGTGACGTGGGAGACCTTCGTGGTGCCGCTCGACGATGCGACCGAGCGCCTTGCGCGTGCCTGGAACCAGGTGACCCACCTGGAGGCGGTGGTGAACACGCCGGCGCTGCGCAGTGCGTACAACGCGCTGCTGCCCAAGGTGACGCGCTTCTGGAGCGCGCTGGGGCAGAACCTGGCGCTTTACCGCCAGTACCGCGCGTTGGGCGACGCGCCCGAGGCCGCGCTGTACGACGATGCGCGGCGGAAGGTGCTGGAGAACGCGCTGCGCGATTTCCGCCTGGGTGGCGCGGAGTTGCCCGAGGCGCAGAAGGCGCGCTTCGGCGCGGTGAAGGAAGAGCTCGCCGGTCTGTCGGCGAAGTTCTCGCAGAACGTGCTGGACGCCACCGACGAGTACGAGTTCTGGATCAAGGACAAGCAGCACCTCGGCGGCCTGCCGTCCGACGTGGTCTCTGCGGCGCGCGCCGCTGCCAAGGCCGACGACGAGCCCGGCTGGAAATTCACCCTGCAGATGCCGTGCTACCTGCCGGTGCAGACCTATGCCGACGACCGCGCGCTGCGCGAGACGCTGTACCACGCCAACGCGGTGCGCGCCTCGGAACTAGCCGACAACGAAGCGCTCGACAACTCCGCGCTGATCGACCGCATCCTGGCGCTGCGCGCCGAGCTGGCGTCGCTGCTGGGCTTCCCCAGCTACGCGGCGTATTCGTTGGCTACCAAGATGGCCGATACACCGGACGAAGTGCTGCATTTCCTCCGCGACCTGGCCGCGCGCGCCAAGCCGCATGCGCAGCGCGACCGCGCTGAGTTGGAAGCCTTCGCAGGCGAACACCTCGGACTGGACACGGTCGAAGCCTGGGACCTGGCGTACGCCAGCGAAAAGCTCAAGCAGGCGCGCTACAGCTTCTCCGCGCAGGAAGTGAAGCAGTACTTCACCGAACCGGCCGTGCTGAAGGGCTTGTTCGGCGTGATTGGCGACCTCTACGGGCTGCGGGTGGAGCAGGACACGGCGCCTACCTGGCACCCGGACGTGCGCTTCTACCGGCTGGTGGATGGCGCGGGCGCGCTGGTGGGCCAGTTCTATCTGGATCTGTACGCGCGCGAGGGCAAGCGTGGGGGTGCGTGGATGGACGATTGCCGCAACCGTCGTACGACGGTGCGCGGCGAGCAGACGCCGCTGGTCTACCTGGTCTGCAATTTCGGCAAGGGCGTGGACGGCAAGCCGGCGACCTTCAGCCACAACGACGTGACCACGCTGTTCCACGAAATGGGGCATGGGCTGCACCAACTGCTCACCCAGGTCGGCGAACTCGGCGTGGCCGGCATCAACGGCGTGGAGTGGGATGCCGTGGAGCTGCCCAGCCAGTTCATGGAGAACTTCTGCTGGGAATGGGCGCGCGTGCAGGCGATGACCGCGCACGCGGACAGCGGCGAACCCTTGCCGCGCGCGTTGTTCGACAAGATGGTCGCGGCGAAGAACTACCAGAGCGGCATGGCCACGGTCCGGCAGTTGGAGTTCGGCCTGTTCGACATGCAGCTGCATAGCGGCTTCGACGCTGCCGGCGATACGGTATTGGCGCTGCTCGATCGGGTACGTGCCGAGGTTGCCGTGAACCTGCCGCCGGAATGGAACCGCTTCCCCCACCAGTTCAGCCACATCTTCGCGGGCGGCTATGGGGCGGGCTACTACAGCTACAAGTGGGCCGAAGTGCTGAGTGCGGACGCCTACGAGGCGTTCGAGGAGGCACCCGACAAGGTGGCCGAGACGGGTGCGCGCTTCCGCCATGAAATCCTGGCCCGCGGTGGCAGCCGCGGCGCGGCGGAGAATTTCAGGGCGTTCCGGGGCCGGGCGCCGCGGATCGACGCGCTCCTGCGCCACGCCGGCATGGCGGGTTGAGCCCCTTGCGGCGGGTCCGGGATGGCCAATCCGGGCTCCCGAAGCGGGTTTGACCGTGACTGTAAACGTTTTCATAATGGCTCCCCCGTAACACCCGCGTTCCCGGGAGGACCGCTTACATGCCGCATCAGCGCAGGATCGAAGGACTGATCGCCGAGATGACGCTGGACGAGAAGATCGGCCAGCTGGGCGCGTTCGCCGATGCGCTGCGGCCGTTCGCCTTCGAGGTCAACCCGGAGACGTTCGCGCGCGATGCCGAGCAGGTCCGCCAGCAGATCCGTGCCGGTCGCGTCGGCGCCCTGTTCAACGGTGTGGGTGCGGCGGAAGGCCGCGAGGCGCAACGCATCGCGGTGGAAGAAAGCCGACTCGGCATCCCGCTCTTGTTCGGTGCCGACGTCATCCATGGCATGCGCACCGTGTTTCCGATTCCGTTGGGCGAAGCGGCCAGCTTCGAGCCCGACCTGGCCGAGCGCACGGCGCGTGCCACCGCGAAGGAAGCCACCGCGACCGGCATCCACTGGACGTTCGCGCCGATGGTGGACATCGCGCGCGACCAGCGTTGGGGCCGGGTGGCGGAAACGTCGGGCGAGGATGTGCACCTGTCGTGCGAATTCGCCGCGGCCCGCGTGCGCGGTTTCCAGGGCGAGGACCTGACCGCGCCCGATTCGCTGCTCACCACGCCGAAGCATTTCGCCGCCTACGGCGCGATCTCCGCCGGCCTGGACTACAACTTCGTCGACATGGCGCCGCAGACGCTGCGCGATGTGCACCTGCCGCCGTTCAAGGCCGCCCTCGATGCCGGCGCGCTGACGTTGATGAGTTCGTTCAACGACATCAACGGCGTACCGGCGTCGGCCAGCCGCGAACTGCTCACCGACATCCTGCGCGGCGAGTGGAAGTTCGAAGGCTTCGTCGTGTCCGACTACACCTCGGACCTGGAACTGATCGCGCACGGTTATGCGGCCGATGAGGCCGATGCCGCGCAGAAGGCGCTGTCGGCCGGGTTGGACATGAGCCTGCAGAGCGGCGTCTACGCCAACCACGTGGCTGCGCTGGTCGAGCAGGGCAGGCTTTCGCTGGCCGAGGTCGATGAAGCCGTACGCCGCGTGCTGCACGTCAAAGCCGCCGCTGGCCTGTTCGACGATCCGTATCGTTGTCTGGATGCCACACGCGAAGCGGACCAATCGCACATCGAGGCGCATGATGCGCTGGCGCGCGATTGCGCGCGCCGTTCGATCGTCCTGCTGAAGAACGAAGGCGACGTGCTCCCCCTGAAGAAAGCCGGCCAGCGCATCGCGTTGATCGGTCCGTTCGCGCAGGACACCGCCAACCTCGGCGGCTGCTGGAATATCTTCGGCGATGCCTCGCGCATGGTCGATCTGGAAACCGGCCTGCGCGCAGCGCTGGAGGATCCGTCCGCGCTCGTCGTCGTGCCGGGCAGCGGCATCGAAGACACGATCGAGGGTGGCATCGACGCCGCCGTCGCGGCCGCGCGCCAGGCCGATGTCGTCTTGCTGGCCCTGGGCGAGCCGCACGAATTCTCCGGCGAGGCGCAGTCGCGCACGCAGATCGTCATCCCCGCCGTGCAGCAGGCGTTGGCCGAGGCGGTCGCCGCGACCGGTACGCCCGTCGTCGTCGTGCTGCGCAATGGCCGTGCGTTGGCGCTGGAAGGTGCCGTGCGCGATGCACAGGCGGTGCTGGTCGGCTGGTTCCTCGGTACGCAGACCGGCCCGGCGGTGGCCGACGTGGTGTTCGGCGACTACAACCCATCGGCGCGCCTGCCGGTGAGCTTTCCGCAGGACGCCGGCCAGCAGCCGTATTTCTATAACCATCCTGCGACCGGCCGTCCCAACGTGCCGGGCACCCCGCGTTTCTTCCAGACCCGCTGGCGCGAAGTCAGTCATGCCGCGCTGTATCCGTTCGGCCATGGCTTGTCGTACACGCGTTTCGACTACGGCGTGCCGCAGCTCGACACCGCACAGCTCGGCTGGGACGACACGTTGACGATCCGCGTGCGCATCACCAACAGCGGCGCGCGTGATGGCGAGGAAGTCGTGCAGCTTTACCTGCGGGACCGCACTGCCAGCCGCGTGCGGCCGGTGCGCGAGCTGAAGCGGTTCCAGAAGATCGCGCTGGGTGCCGGGCAGTCGCAGGATGTCGTGTTCACCCTGGCCCGAGCGGATTTCGCATTTCACGGCGTGGACAACCAGCTCGTGGCCGAGCCCGGCCTGTTCGACCTGTGGGTCGCGCCGTCCGCGACCGCGGGCGATGCGGTGCAGTTCGAATTGCTCGCTCCCTGATCCGGCATGTCGATTCCCGAAGGCGCCGCCGCCGATGGCGGCATGACCGCGGACGCGCCCGGTGTGCGTGAGCGCATCGCCACGCGCATCGCCTTCTTCATCGGCGGTTTCGCGGTGTCCGCCTGGGCGCCGCTGATTCCCTTCGCCAAGCGGCGCCTCGCGCTGGACGACGCGCAACTCGGCCTGATGCTGCTCTGCCTCGGCGTCGGCTCCGTGATGATGATGCCGCTCGCCGGTGGCCTGGCCGCGCGGTTCGGTTGCCGGCGCGCGATCCTCGCGGCTGGCATCGTGATCGCGCTGTGCATGCCGGCGCTGATGCTCGCGCCCTCGATTCCGGTGCTCGCGGTGACGCTGGCCGTGTTCGGCGCCAGCGTGGGCGTGCTGGACGTGGTGATGAACGTGCAGGCGGTGATCGTCGAACGCGCGAGTGGGCGGGCGATGATGTCTGGCTTCCATGGCATGTACAGCGTCGGCGGCATCGCCGGTGCCGGCGGCGTGGCGGCTGCGTTGGCGTTGGGCGCGACGCCACTGGTCGCCATCGCGTGCACCGCCGTGCTGGCCGCCTTACTGCTGGCGATGGCGCGCAGCGGCCTGCTGGCGCAAGGCGGCGAAGGCGACCAACCGGCGTTCGTGCTCCCGCGCGGCCGCGTGTTGCTGGTGGGCGCAGTCTGCTTCGCGATGTTCCTGTCCGAAGGCGCGGTGCTGGACTGGAGCGCGGTCTTCCTCAGCACGGTGCGCCAGGCGGATCCCGCCACCGCTGGCTTCGGCTATGTCGCTTTCGCGGTAACGATGACGCTCGGCCGCCTGACCGGCGATCGCATCGTGCAGGCGTTGGGCGCATTCCGCGTGGTGGTCTGCGGTGCGCTGGTCGCCGCCGCGGGATTCACCCTGGCCATCCTGTCCACATCGCCGATGGCGGGCCTGGCGGGATTCGCGCTGGTCGGTGCCGGTGCGGCGAACGTGGTGCCGGTGATGTTCTCGGCCGCCGGGCGCCAGCGCGACATGCCCACCCACCTGGCGGTGGCTGCGGTAACGACGATGGGCTATGCGGGCGTGCTGCTGGGGCCGGCGGCGCTGGGCTTTGTCGCCAAGGCGACATCGTTGCCGATGGCGTTCGGCCTGCTGGTCGCATTGCTGCTGTGCGTGGCCGGCGCTGCGCGCCAGGCGACGCGCAGCTGAAGAAGGCGGATCAGGGGCGCGGCGCGCCCCGCATCATCGGTCCCGGGCCATAACCGGGACCGTAGTAGTAACCGGGCCCATCGGAACGGCTGACGTTGATGTCGAGGTTGAAGGTGCGCGGCTTGCCTTCGTCGTTGTACGTCGTCTTGCACAGGTTGAGGTTGGCCGCGTTGTAGGTGCTGCGGCCATGGCCCTTGCTGTATCCGATGCCGGTGGTGATGCTGCCGGACACGCCATCGCCGTCGTCATCGCCGTACCAGGCGCAAGGATCGGTCGGCGCCTCGGCTTGCCGTCCCTTCGGCGTGGCGACCTGGCGATCGCCGTACCAGGTGCCTGGCGCGTCGTTCGCATAGGTGCTGGCGTTGGGCAGGGCGAGATCCAGTGCCTCGGCGCTCTGCTGCGCCCACGCCGGCGCGGTCATCAGGGCCAACAAGGCGAACGGCAACGTCTTCATGGAAGCTCCTGGAGAGGGCGTGTCGGTGGGGGCACCTGCACCGCACGCTAGCAGCCGCGGATTGAACGCCGGCTGATGCGTGGCCGGCTGCCGCAGGAACGTCAGCCCGCGGCGCCCAGGGCTTCCAGCACGCGCTCGCCGTAACGCGCCAGCTTGGCGCCGCCGATGCCACCGACCCGCGCCAGATCGTCGAGCGTGGCCGGCTGTTGTTCGGCGATGTTGCGCAGCGTGCTGTCGTGGAAGATGACGTAGGCCGGCACGTTCTGCTCGCGCGCCAGTTGCGCGCGCAGGTCGCGCAGGGCCTGGAAGCGGGGCAGGTCGACGACCTCCACGGCCACGCCGCTGCGAGGGCTGCGGTCGCGTTCGCGACGTTCGCGCTGCTCCTTGCGCAACTGCAGACGGCGCTCGCCCCGCAGCACCGCGCGGCTGCCCTCGGTCAGGCGCAGGCTGCCGAACTCGGCCTCCACCTCCAGCAAGCCGCAGGCGACAAGCTGGCGGAACACGCTGCGCCAAGCAGTGGCATCCAGATCCTTGCCGATCCCGTAGGTGGTCAGGTGGTCGTGCCCGCACTGGCGAATGCGCTCGCTCTCGCTGCCGCGCAGCACGTCGATCACGTGGTTCACGCCGAAGCGCTGGCCGCTGCGGTACACACAGCTCAGCGCCTTCTGCGCAGACTCCGTGGCGTCCCAGGTTTCGGCCGGGCTCAGGCAGTTGTCGCAGTTGCCGCAGTCGTGCGGGTACACCTCGCCGAAACCGGCCAGCAGCACCTGCCGGCGGCACTGAGTGGATTCGCAGTAACCCAGCAGCTGGTCCAGCTTGCGTCGCTCCAGGCGCTTGCGCTCCTCGCCGGCTTCGCCCTGCTCGATCATCTGCTTCAGCAGCACCACGTCGCCCAACCCATAGCAGAGCCAGGCTTCGGCGGCCTCGCCGTCGCGGCCGGCGCGGCCGGTTTCCTGGTAGTAGCCTTCCATCGACTTGGGCAGGTCAACGTGCGCCACGAAGCGCACATCGGGTTTGTCGATGCCCATGCCGAAGGCGATCGTCGCCACCATGACGATGCCGTCCTCGCGCAGGAAGCGCCGCTGGTTGTGCGCGCGGATCTCCGCATCCAGGCCAGCGTGGTAGGGCAGGGCATTGAAGCCCTGTTCGGCCAGGTAGTCGGCGAACTGCTCGACCCGCTTGCGCGACAGGCAGTAGACGATGCCGGCTTCGCCACGGTGCTTGCGAAGGAAGTCCCTCAGCTGGTGGCGGGCGTTGTCCTTCTGCACCACGGTGTAACGGATATTGGGACGGTCGAACGAGCTGACGAATTTCTCGGCCTCGACCAGGTTCAGCCGCTCGGCGATCTCCCGCTGGGTGGGCGGGTCCGCGGTAGCGGTCAGCGCGATGCGCGGCACGTCGGGCCAGCGCTCGTGCAGCAGGGTCAGTTCCAGGTATTCGCGACGGAAGTCGTGGCCCCAGGCCGACACGCAGTGGGCTTCGTCGATGGCGAACAGCGCGATCCGGCTGCGGTCCAGCAGCGACAGGAAGCGCCCCGTCAGCAGCCGTTCCGGCGCCACGTACAGCAGGTCCAGCTCGCCGCGCAGCAGGGCCTGCTCGACCTGGGCGGCTTCGTCGGCGGCCAGTGAGGAGTTCAGGAACGCCGCGCGCACACCCAACTGGCGGAGCGCGTCCACCTGGGCCTGCATCAGGGCGATCAGCGGCGAGACGACGATGCCGGTGCCCTCGCGCAACAGCGCCGGCACCTGGTAGCACAACGACTTGCCGGCGCCCGTGGGCATCAGCACCAGGGCATCGTGGCCGGCGGCGAGGTGTTCGACGATGGCCTGCTGGTGGCCACGGAAGGCGCTGTAGCCGAAGACGCGCTGCAGCGTTTCAAGTGCGGGGGACGACATGGGTACAGGATACCGCGACGGGCCCCGGCGGCCCTGCGCGATGGACGCGCCGCGGGGTCGGAATTCTCCGGCCATGAACGCAGACGCCCGGCCGAAGCCGGGCGTCCAGGCCGCCACGAGGCGCGTTACTGGAGCAGCGAACGCAGCATCCAGGCGTACTTCTCGTGGGTCTGCAGGCGCTGGGTGAGCAGGTCCACCGACGGGTCGTCGCCGGCGTCGTCGGCCACCTTCAGCACCTTGCGGGCCGTGCGGCAGACCGCTTCGTTGCCGACGGTCAGCTGGCGGACCATTTCGCGCCAGTCGGCGCTGTCGGTCAGGCCGGGCTCTTCCGGGATCGAGGTCAGGCTGACGAACTCGCGGTACGAGCCGGGCGCGTTGTAACCCAGGGCGCGGATGCGCTCGGCCACTTCGTCCAGTGCCGTCCACTGCTCGGTGTACTGGGTCTCGAACATGTTGTGCAGCGAGTTGAACATCGCGCCGGTGACGTTCCAATGGAAGTTGTGGGTCTTCAGGTACAGCGTGTACGCATCGGCCAGGTAGCGCGACAGGCCGTCGGCGATCTTCTTGCGGTCGCCCGTGCTGATCCCGATGTCGATGTTGGGCGCGGTCGGCGCCGAGGGGATGGGCGCGGTGACGGCCGGGGCCTTGGCCGGCTTGGACTTCGTCTTGGCCATGCGGATTCTCCTGAGGGTGGGTTGAAGCGGCACAATAGACACACTAGAACATGTGGCGTGAGCAAAAAGTTTCAACCGCTTGCTGAAGAATGAATATCCCTCGTGACCCATCCCCTGCCTCCCCCGACCGCACCGCCCTCGAGCAGGGCCGGCGTGCGCTCGACCGCGCGCTGAGCCACGACCGCGGCCGCCTGCACGGGCTGTGGTCGCGCTGGCAGGGCAAGCCCGCGGATGCCGGCGCGCGGCAGGCCTTCGAACAGGCATTGACCGCGTCGATCGCCGCCCGCGAGCGCCGTCAATCGACCGTGCCGGCGGTGACGCTGGATGCGTCCCTGCCGATCGCACGCGAAGGCGAGCGCATCGTCGAACTGATCCGCCACCACCAGGTGGTGGTGATCGCCGGCGAGACCGGCTCGGGCAAGACCATCCAGCTGCCCAAGCTCTGCCTGGCGGCCGGGCGCGGCGTGGCCGGCATGATCGGCTGCACGCAGCCGCGCCGGATCGCCGCGCGCGCGGTGGCGCGACGCGTCGCCGAGGAATTGAAGACGGAGATCGGCCGGGGCGTCGGCTTCCAGGTGCGCTTCAACGACCAGGTGGGCGACGACACCCACATCAAGTTCATGACCGACGGCATCCTGCTGGCGGAGATCGCCAGCGACCGCTGGTTGTCGGCCTACGACACGATCATCGTCGACGAGGCGCACGAACGCAGCCTCAACATCGATTTCCTGCTCGGCTACCTGAAGCAGCTGCTGCGCAAACGCCGCGACCTCAAGGTCATCGTCACCTCGGCCACCATCGACACCGAGCGCTTTGCGAAGCACTTCGACGATGCGCCGGTGATCAGCGTGGAAGGCCGGACGTATCCGGTCGACGTGCATTACCGGCCTCTGGAGGGCGAGGGTGGCGGCGACGAGGAAGGCCGCGCTGGCGACCGCACCGTCAACGACGCCATCGTCGGCGCCATCGACGAGATCACCCGGCAGGATCCGCGCGGCGATGTGCTGGTGTTCCTGCCGGGCGAGCGCGAGATCCGCGATGCGCACCAGTCGCTGGAGCGCCGCAAGTATCGCCAGACCGAGGTGCTGCCGTTGTACGCGCGCCTGTCGAACCAGGACCAGGACCGCGTGTTCAACCCCGGTCCGAACCGGCGCATCGTGCTGGCGACCAACGTGGCCGAGACATCGCTGACGGTGCCGCGCATCCGCTACGTGGTCGATCCCGGCTTCGCGCGCGTCAAGCGCTACAGCCCGCGCAACAAGCTGGACCGCCTGCACATCGAGCCGATCTCGCAGGCCAGCGCCAACCAGCGCAAGGGTCGCTGTGGCCGTATAGCCGAAGGCATCTGCTATCGCCTGTATGCGGAAGCGGATTTCCAAGCGCGCGCGGAGTTCACCGATCCCGAAATCCGGCGCTCGAGCCTGGCCGGCGTGATCCTGCGCATGCTGCAGCTGGGACTGGGCCGGATCGAGGATTTTCCGTTCCTGGAAGCGCCCGACGAACGCGCCGTCGCCGACGGCTGGCAGCAGCTGGCCGAGCTGGGAGCGATCGATGGCGATCGCCGCCTGAGCGCCATCGGCAGGCAGATGGCGCGGCTGCCGGTGGACGTGAAGCTGGCGCGCATGCTGGTCGCCGCGCAGGCCGCCGGCTGTTTGCGACCGATGCTGGTGATCGCGTCGTTCCTGGGAATCCAGGATCCGCGCGAACGTCCGGCCGATGCGCGCGGCGCGGCGGACACAGCGCATGCCCAGTTCGCCGATGGGCGCTCCGAGTTCGTCGGCGTGCTGCGCCTTTGGGACGCGTATCGGCAAGCCCACGAAGACTTGACCCAGTCCAAGCTGCGCGACTGGTGCGGTCGCCATTTCCTCGGCTTCCTGCGGATGCGCGAGTGGCGCGAGCTGCATCGACAGTTGCGCCTGCTCTGCGAAGAGCTGGGCTGGAAGGAAGAAGACGCCGATGCCTCCCTGTCGCCGCTGCTGGCCGGCAGCCGTGCGCCGGTTGCCGTGCGCGATGATGCCGCAGCAGTGAAGGCGACCCGTGGCCAGCTGCATCGCGCGGCACGATTGGCCCGCGAAGGAAAAGCCGAAGCCGCACCGGCGCCGGTGGCCGCGCGCGCCCAGAACGACCAGGCGCAGGACGGGGGCTACAGCGAGCGGCAGCGCGCCAACGCTTACCAGGCCCTGCATCGCGCGCTGGTCGCCGGCCTGCCGACGCAGATCGGCCATCGCACCGAGAAGGGCGACTACCAGGCGCCGCGCCAACGCCGTTTCCTGCCGTTTCCCGGCTCGGCGCTGTCCAAGCGCCCGCCCCCGTGGCTGCTGGTGGCCAATCTGCTGGACACCCAGAAGGTGTGGGGCATGACGCTGGCCGCGATCGAGCCGGACTGGGTGATCGCCGAACTGCCGCATTTGCTGCTGCGCAAGCATTTCGATCCGCATTGGTCGCGTGCGCAGGGCCAGGTGCTGGCATCCGAGCAGATCAGCTTGTTCGGGTTGGTGCTCGCGCCGAAGAAGCCCGTGCACTACGGCCGTATCGCACCGGTCGAGGCGCACGACATCTTCGTCCGGCAGGGATTGGTCACCGGCGAGGTCAACACGCGCGCCGGCTTCGTCGCCGACAACTTGAAGACGCTCGAACAGGCGCGCGAAGAAGAGGCCAAGCTGCGCCGCGCCGGCCTGGTCGCCGACGACGATTGGCAGGCGCGCTGGTACCTGGACCGCGTGCCGCCGGAGATCCATTCCGCGGCCGGGCTGGATGCCTGGTGGAAGACGCTGCCGGCTGACAAACGTCGCGCGCTGCACTGGTCACTGGTAGACCTGCTGCCGGGCGAAGGCAGTGAGGAAGACAGGTTTCCGAAGTACTTCGCCCTCGGCGATGCGCGGCTGCCGCTGCACTACAAGTTCGAGCCGGGCGCGACCGATGACGGCGTGACACTCGACGTGCCGCTGCACCTACTCAACGCACTCGATCCTGCGCGCCTGTCATGGTTGGCGCCCGGCTTCGTCGCGGACAAGGCTTCGGGCCTGATCCGCAGCCTGCCGAAGGCGATGCGGCGCAACTACGTGCCGGCACCGGATTTCGGGCGTGCGTTCTTCGAAGCCTTCCCGAAGCCGAGCGCCGACGACATCCGCGGTGAACTGGCGCGCTTCCTGTCCCGGGCGACCGGGGTGCCAGTGGCCGCGCTCGATTTCGATGAAGCCGCACTGGAACCGCACCTGCGCATGAACCTGCGATTGCGCGAAGACCCGCGTGGCGGAGGAGAGGGACGGGTGCTGGCCGAATCGCGCGACCTGGATGCGCTGCGCGCACGCTTCGGTGCGAAGGCGGGACAGGCCTTCGCGGCACGGGCCGGTCGCGAGATGGCCGCCACCGGCCTGCGCGATTTTCCGGCGCAGACCATCCCGCGTGAGGTTCCCGGTGAGGCCGGCGTGCCGGCCTATCCGGCGTTGCGGGACGACGGCGATACGGTTGCATTGCAGGTGTTCGCCGATCGGGCCGAGGCGAATGCCGCGCATCCCGGCGGCGTGCGCCGCTTGCTGGAGATCGCGCTGACCGACAAGGTGAAGCAGGCGCGCAAGCAGCTGCCGGTATCGCCCAAGACCGGCTTGCTCTACGCGGCCATCGAATCGCAGGAGCGGCTGCGGGGCGATATCGTCGATGCGGCGATGAACGCCGTTCTCGCCGAGGGGCTGGAGGCGATCCGTGACCGTGCAGCGTTCGAGCAACGCCGCGACGATGCCGGCAAGCGGCTGTTCGGCGAAGCGATGGAGCGGTTGAAGCTGGCCGAGGCCATCCTGTCCGCGGTTGCAGAGCTCAAGCCGCAGTTGGAAGCGCCATTGATGGGCTGGGCGCGCGGCAACCTCGACGACCTGCGCGCGCAACTTGCAGCCCTGGTGCATCCGGGCTTCCTGCGTGAGACACCTGCCGACGCCCTGGCGCAACTGCCGCGCTACGTGAAGGCAATGCGGCTACGCGCCGAGCGCGCAGTGCGCGACCCGACCCGCGACCAGGCCCGCATGCTGGAAATCAAGCCGTTCGCCGACGCGCTGGCGCAAGCGGTGGAGGAAGGCGTCGCCGGATCGGTGGACTGGCAGGCTCTGCGTTGGGACCTGGAGGAGCTGCGCGTCTCGATGTTCGCCCAGGAGCTGGGCGCGCGCGCCGGCATTTCACCGAAGAAGCTCGCGCAGCGCCTGCAGGCGCTGCGCGGTTGACAACGTTTACTTGATGCGACGCACCTTGGCGGCCGTGTTGTAACCGTCGATTTTCAGGAACCAGTTGTTGAACAACCCGGGCTTGATGGTCACGGCCGGGTTGGTCTTGCGGACGCCGGACAGGCTCGCGGGCTCGATCTGTTCCCACACCTGTCCGTTGGCCAGCGTGTAGCGGTTGCCTCTGGCGAAGCCCTTGAACTCGCCATCCAGCGTGCTGCTGATGGGTTCGTCCGAACCAAAATCGAAGAAGCCACGGTTCTCCTGCTCGACCCGTTTGCGCGTGTCCGCCTGGGCCTGTGCCACGGCGGTCTGCGTTTCCTGCCGCGCCTGTTCCACGGCGCGCGCGGTCTCGGAACCGACCTTCCGGTTCAGCCACGCGCTGAGCGCCGAGAGTTCGGCATCGCTGAGTTTGTCCAGGCCGGCGGCCTTGAACTCTTCCGCCGTCATCGATGCGCGCAGGTCGGCGAACCGTGCATCCGAAGCGGCGTCCTGCGCGAATGCGAACAGCGGGGCGGTCAGCAACACGAGGGATAGAAACAAGCGGCTCATCTTCATGGTTGTTCCTGCGGGCGACTGGCCGGTAGTGTAGTCATTCCGGCGGCGCTTGACCGCCTCGCTCCCTTGCCATGGTGTCCCCCGTTCACGACATCGCCACGTTGCTGCGAAGGCCGGCCCTGCAGGTGCTGCCAGCCCCGCTGCGGGACGCGCTCGCCGAAGCGGCGACACGCGAGGGCGCGGATGCCGGCATGCCCGATGCGCCAAGCGTGGCAGCCGACACACTGGATACGCTCGTCGCGCTGTCGGCGGACGGGGATGTCCTCGTGGCGGCGCTCCTGTATGCGATTCCTGCCCTGCAGAAGGCGGCCCCGGCAGGCAAGCCGTCCGCGGGCCTGGCCGATCTCCTGGAAGGCCAGGCCGCCGCAGCGCAGGTCTGGGCGTTGCATGCGGAACAAGCGCGCGGCGCGAATACCGAAGGGCTGCGCCGGCTCCTGCTGGCGATCGTGCGCGATCTCCGTGTGGTGCCGATCCTGCTGGCGCGCCAGTTGGCCCGCATGCGGGCGGCGGGCAGCCTGCCCGAAGACCAGCGACAGGCCCTGGCGCGGCTTACCCGCGACATCCATGCGCCGCTGGCCAACCGCCTGGGCATTTGGCAGCTGAAATGGGAGCTCGAAGATCTTGCATTCCGTTACCTGCAGCCGCAGACCTACAAGCAGATCGCGTCCCAGCTCGATGAGAAGCGCACCGGCCGCGAGCGCTACATCGCGGCGGTGATCGGCAGCCTGCAGGCGGCGTTGGCCGAGCACGGCATCCAAGCCGAGATCAGCGGCAGGCCGAAGCACATCTACAGCATCTGGCGGAAGATGCAGCGCAAGCAGGTTTCGTTCGACGAGCTTTACGACCTGCGCGCGGTGCGCATCGCGGTAGGCGACGTGGCCTCGTGCTATGCCGCGCTAGGTATCGTGCACGCGCTGTGGGCGCCGATTCCCAGCGAGTTCGACGACTACATCGCACGCCCGAAGGCCAATGACTACCGGTCGCTGCATACCGCCGTGGTCGGCCCGGAGGGGCGCACGCTGGAAGTGCAGATCCGGACGCACGAGATGCATGCGCAGGCCGAACTGGGTGTGGCCGCGCACTGGAAGTACAAGGAGGGCAAGGCGGGCGGCGACGCCTTCGATCGCAAGATCGCGTGGATGCGCCGGCTGCTCGACAGCGCCAGCGATGCGCAGGGCGACAGCTCGCTGGCCGGCGACCTGGATGCGGAACTGGTCGAGGATCGCGTCTACGCGCTGACGCCGAAGGGCGAGGTGGTGGACCTGCCGCAGGGCGGCACCGTGCTCGATTTCGCTTACCACGTGCATACGATGGTGGGCCACCGCACACGCGGTGCGAAGGTCAACGGCCGCATCGTCCCGCTGAATCATGTGCTGGTCAGCGGGGACCGGGTCGAGATCATGACCTCGAAGGAGCCCGAACCGCGCCGCGACTGGTTGCTGCCGGCCAATGGCTTCCTCGCCAGTGGGCGTTCCCGCGACAAGGTGCGTGCGTGGTTCCACAAGCTGGATCGCACGCGCAACCTGCACGCCGGTCGGGAGTTACTGGAGAAGGAACTCAAACGTCTGGGCCTGCACCAGGCAGACCTTGCGGGCGTGGCGAAGAAATTCCATGCCGAGAGCATCGACGATCTGTACATCCAGGTCGCGCTGGGCGACGTGGGGCCGCACCAGGTGGGCCGTGCGCTGCACGAAGAGCAGCGTGCCGCCGCCGAGCCCGACGTCGCCGCGTTGCCGGTCCGCAGGCCGCCGCGCAAGGTGGCCGCGCCCGGCAAGTCGAAATTCACGGTCGAAGGCGTCGGCAACCTATTGGTACAGCTGGCCCGTTGCTGCCAGCCCGTTCCCGGCGAGGCCATCGCCGGCTACCTCACCCGTGGGCGCGGCGTCACCGTGCATCGCACGGACTGCCCTTCGTTCGTGCGGCTCGCGGCCATCAGCCCGCAGCGCGTGCTGCCGGTGGAGTGGGGCCAGGCGGGGGGTGGTTACGAAGTCGATGTGCAGGTCACGGCGATCGACCGCAAATGGCTGCTCAAGGACATCACCACCCTGATCGCGCAGGAAGAGGCCAACGTGCTGGAGATCAACAGCCAGGGCAACCGTGCCAGCGGTCGCGTCCACCTGCGCCTGCGCTTGAAGGTGGCTGATTTCGGCCAGCTTTCCACCCTGTTGGGCAAGCTCGACGCGCTGCCGGGCGTGGAAGACGCACGGCGTTCAGGCTGAGCCGCTATCCTGCGGGAGTGACCCGCGAAGACCGCCCCGACGACGGCCGCGATCGCCGCATCGAACCGCGCATCGACTGGACGCGCGTGATCGCGGCGGCCCGTACGCAGCACGAAGATCACGCGCCCACCTTGCGCGATCGACGCCATTGGCGATGGGGCTCCGCGATAGCAATGTTGCTTGCCGTGTTGGTTCTGGCTTTCCGGGGGCCATTGGCGGACATGCTGTGGCCCGAAACGCGGGTGCAGGCATTGCTCGACCAGGCCGGTCGCGCACTGGCCGACGGGCGTCTTGACGCCGATGATGGCACCGGCGCACGGCAGCTGTACGAAGCCGCGCAAGCCCTCGATACCGACCGCAACGAGGCGGCCGTCGGCCTGCGGCGCGTGGCATCGGCGGCCTTGCAACAGGCTTCGACGGCACTTGAACAGAACCGCTTCGAGGAGGCGCGGGCGCGTCTGGACCTCGCGCGGGAGCTGCAGGTACCGCGCGCGCAGGCGGATGCGTTCGCGGCGCGAGTACGTGCCCGTGAGGCTGAACACGCCGGTCTCGATGGCGTGCTGCAGGCGGCAACGCAAGCGCACGCGGCCGGCCATCTGGTCGGCGGCGAAGATGCCGCGCTTCCGCTCTACCAGCGGGTTCTGACGCTGCAGCCGACACGCCTGGAAGCACTGGAAGGTCGCGAAGACGCATTGTCGGATCTGCTGCAGGAGGCAGGTCGACGCTTGGCGCGCCATGAGCTGGGAGAAGCCTCCACGCTGATCGGCCAGGCGCAGGTGTTCGATCCAGGGCATGTCGACCTGCCTCAGGCGCAGGCCGCGCTCGCGACGGCACTCGAGTCGCGTCGTCGGGCGGCCGCGCGCGATATCGCCAAGGGGAGACTGGTTCCCGCGCGCGCAGGTTATGAGGCGGTCCTGGCCGCGATGCCGGACGATGCAGCGGCGCGCCAGGGTCTTGAGCAGGTGGGCGCGGCCCACGCTGCGCTCGCGGAGCGGCAGGCTGCGGATTTTCATTTCGAGCAAGCCAGGCGCGAACTGTCGGAGGCGCGCGCGCTCGCGCCGCAATCTCAGCGCGTGGCGCAAGCGGAGCAAGCCGTTACCCGTGCGGAACAGGCGCGTGGCCGGCTAGGTACTGCTCTGCCGGCGCGCGAGCGTGACCGCCGCGTACAGGCATTGCTGGCCGCGATGGCAGATGCCGAGGCCAAGGGCCAATGGCTCACGCCGCCCGGCGAAAGCGCCTACGACAAGCTGCGCGCCGCACAAGCGCTCGCGCCGGATGCAGCCGTGGTCCAACAAGCATCGGCTCGCCTGTTGCCCGCCGTGCGCAGCTGCTATGAAGACGAACTGCGCGCCAATCGCATTCGCCGCGCGCAAGCCTGCCAGCAGGCGTGGCAAACGCTCCAGCCGCGCGATGCGGGCTTGCCCGACGCAAAGCGGCGATTGGCCGAGAAGTGGATCGCCGTGGGGAGCGAGCGACTGGGGGCCGGCGATGTCGCGTTCGCAGTACAGGCCCTGAGCGAGGCGCAGCGTCTCGATACGCAGGCATCAGGATTGGATGCGTTCGCAGAACGCGTCAAAACCGCGAAGGTTGGGCAGACGCCGTAGCGCGCAACACCAAGCGCCATGACGGACAGATGGGGCCTCAATAAGTGTGACTGCAAAAGCACACATCTGCGTCGACGAATGACCTAGCATCGCCATACGCCCTCGGCATGGAGCCTTTATGCGCGTATCGCTGCTCGCGACGATGCTTCCGCTCGCGCTATCTCTGTCGTCCTGCACGCCATTCGGAAACGATGCGGGTTCGCGCCCGCCCCTGACTCAACGCAATCCACATCCCGTGCGGGCATATCGCGTCACCTTGAAACTGGATGATGCGCCGGGCCCTTTCCGAGCGGTCGAGGGCCTTGCCAATTACACGGCAAAGTACCGTGATGAACCCATCAGGATCTGCGGATACATGGCCGGAGGGGTCGGCGCCTTTATTCCCTTGAGCTGGAGCGAGTCCTTCCAGCTGAAGAAGACCTCGGACGACACCTACGAGGGCGTGGTCCATGCGGACGCGGTGCTGGACGAGGACTACAACGGCGAAGGCGTCTGTCACTGGGAGATGATCGAAGTTCGGGCCCGGCTGCGAGCGAACGACAACCAGACCGACACGCGGTTTGCGCCGTTCCTGTCGATGTGGTCCGGCCTTACGGAGAAATCGGAGGAGCGATATTTCTGGAAGGGGATGTACGCCAACCCCGACTTCAGCAACCACACAAGCTTTGGGCAGACCGACTCTAGGAAGATCAATCGTAGCCAGGATGAGTTATTTGTGATCACCATAGCTATCAGCGAGATTCGGCCATGACCGTCTCAAAACAGCAGTATGCGGGTCTTGCTGCCGACTCATACGAAAAGCGCGTGTCCGGCGCGACTCGTCCCGTAGATGAGAGGCCCGTCCTCATCGACGGCGTTCAGTTCAAGATTCGAGAGTGCTACGACAACCCGACGACTGGATATCAGGGGACGATTTATCAGCGTACAGATACGGGAGAGGTCGTCGTCGCCCACCGCGGTACCGAATTCGATCGCGAAGCCAAGCAGGATGGCTTGATAGCGGATGGTGGCATGGTGTTGGGTCGCGTCAACCCGCAAGCCAAGGAGGCCATCGCGCTGACTCAGCGGGCTCAAGACTATGCAAATAGATATGGCGAAGAGAATCGGGTCCCACCGCCCGAAGTCACCGTCACCGGTCACTCCCTCGGCGGCACGCTGGCGCAGATCGCAGCGCATCGCTTCCACTTGCGTGGAGAGGCTTTCAATCCCTACGGCACTGTCAGTCTCGACTACGGCGTGCCAGAGGGCGGTGAGCGCTTCATCAATCATGTGATGGCCGGCGATACCGTGAGTGCGGCCAGCCCCCAGTACGGGCAGGTCCGCATGTACGCCAAGCTGGGCGAAGTGGCCGCCGTGACAGCCGCGGGGTATGGCCGGTTCAACCCGATTCCCGACAGCCCTCTGACCGCCACCGCCCTGACCATGGGGGCGGCCGGATCGCACAACATGGACAACTTCCTCGACATCGACGGCAAGCAGAAGCCGGATCGGTCCGTACTGAGTGATCCCGCCAGCCGGCAGCTTGCCCAGGACCACGCTGCGATATTCAGCGCTTACCGCAATGACGTACGCCTGATGCGGGGCGGCATGAGTACGGTGGGGGACGCTTCAATGGAGATGGCGCGGCGTACGGTGCCGGTCCCGGAAAGCGAAGCGGCTGCTCGCGCGGAGGGCCTCAGGGAGCAGTGGGCCGATCTGCCCAGGCAGATGAAAGCGGGCAACAGCGCCGACCAGTCGATAGGCGTCCTGCGCGCGCCGCCCGCCGATGCCAAGCCCGGCGAGTTGTTCCAGTACTTGCACGCGAGCCTTAGGAGCGGCGACCCGATCACCATCGATCGGGGACTCTCCAGCATTGCAGCGACCGATCTCGGCCGCGAGTTCCGTGCCGACATCAATGCGCATGTCGATCGGCAAGAGCAGCATGCTGCTAGGCAATGGGCAGAGCAACAACAGGAGCAACAGCGCGCTATCCAGGTCGCGCCCCGCAGTCATTGAAGGAAGGACGAACCGGCATATGGATATGGAGAAGCTTCAAACATTGCTGCTGCAAACGGCCGAAGTGCTGGAGCAGTTTCGTCGGCAGAGCGAGCAGGCCAACCAGCGGCATCATCAGAGTGGACAGCAGTTGCAACAGCTGGCGGACACCGTGCCTACCATTCTCCGTAACGCGGCGGATGGCAGTTTCTCCGCGTTGGCCGCGCAGATTCGGCAGGAAATCGGGAGAGGGCTGGGTCAGACGGTCGATGGCGTACAGCAGGCAATGCAGGAAGCAGGCCAACAGCTCTCGCGCAGTAGTGATCAATCCCGCCTCGCAGCCGGGCAGTTGGACCGTGTCAGCCGTGCCCTGTGGCTATCCACCGCGTGTTCCATCGTGCTGCTGATGGTGGCAGCCGGTGCTGGCGCATGGTTGTCGAGCCACTACTACGATGAGATTCGCCGCAACCAGATCTCTGCGGACCTGCTGCGTGCCTATGACGCGGCTGACGTCACACTGTGCGACGGTGCGTTGTGCGCCAATGTCGATGTGTCTGCGAGGGGTGTGGGGAGCGAGCAGCAGTACAGGCCGGTGCGCCCCCGCAAGCCCTGACGTGGGCAACGGGCGCAGGCGCCGGGGAAATGCACTCAGTCCAGGAAAACGCGTCGCACCACGTCGCGCGCTGCGTCAAGTGAGAAGTGTTGGCGTATGTTCTCGCGTCCGTTCACCGACATGCGCTCCCACAGCGGTGCGTCCTCGTACAGGCGAATCACCGCGGCGGCGAAGGCATCGGCGGCCTCTGCGACGAGTACGTCATGTCCGTCCACGAGATGCATGCCTTCGACCGCGCAGGGCGTCGCCACCACGGGTTGGCCATGCGCCATGCTCAGGTTCACCTTGCCCTTCACGCCGGCGCCGAAGCGCAGCGGCGCGACGGCGATGCGGGCGCCTTCCATGTAGGGCGTGATATCCGGCACGTGTCCGTGCACGACGATGCCCGGCTGGTCCTGCAGTGCGCGAACCTCCGCCGGAGGCTCGGCACCAATGCAGTGGAAGCGAAGGCCGGGTAGCCGGGCGCGGATACGAGGGAAGATGTCACGGCCGAACCACAACACGGCGTCGACATTCGGCGGATGGCGGAAACCCCCGACGAACACGATGTCTTCGCGCTGAGCGAAGGGTGCGCCACCATCTGCGAGTTCGTGCAGGTTCGACAGTACGTCGACCTGCGCCGTGGGCAGCAGCGCGGACAGCATGTCGCGCTCCGCAGGACTGACGACCAGCGTCGTGTCCGCCTTGCGCATCAGCGCGAGCTCGCGTTCCCGCGTCTTCTGTGCGCTGCGGCGAAGCGTCTCATCGTCGGCCACATCCGCCCCGCGCGCTTCGCGAAGGAAATGCAGGTCCACGGTGTCGAACACGATCCGTGCCTGCGGTGCGAACCGGCGCACCAGCGGCAGGAACTCGGCGGCGACGTAGTGGCGGGACAGCACCACCACGTCGAAGCGTGGGCCGTGTTCGCGCAGCCAGGATGCCACGCTACTGACGAACGGCGCATGCCAGGTTTCGACGCCATGCTGGCGGAGCGCTGCGGTATCGCCACCGGCATGGTGCAGGTCCGCCGGCAGGAAGACCACATGCACGCCCTCACCGATCAGCATGCGCATGAGGTTGGCCATGCGCAGCGATGCGGAATCATGCTGGGGTCGAGGCGTTTCGGAATCCACGATGAGCACTTGCCGTCGCCCGCGAGCCAGCATGGCCGGCGAGGGCAGCGTGCCCGCCGCCGGTTGCCGAGTGAGCGCGTCGGCCCACTTCTGCGCGAATACGCCGCGGTTGCGAACCTGGTAGGCCTTCGCGCCGCTCCCGGTATCGGTGCCGGCGGTAATGCCTTCCAGATGCACCACGCGCGAGGCGGGCTGGTAGAGCACGCGATGGCCGCAAGCGCGCACGGCGAACGCGAGATCGGTGTCTTCGTAGTAGGCCGGCGCGTAGCGTGTGTCGAAGCCGCCGATCTCGCGGAACAGCGCGGTGGGCAGCATGATGGCCGCGCCGGAGCAGTAGTCCGCATCGCGCACACTGGTGTAGCGCGGGTCGTCGGGCGACTCGAAGCGCCCGTAGTTCCATGCCGATCCGTCGTCGAAGACCACGCCGCCCGCTTCCTGCAATCGGCCATCGGGGTAGACCAGCTGCGCACCGACAAGGCCTGCTTCGGACCAGGCCCCGAACGTGTCGAGCAGCGCATCCAGCCAGCCCGGTTGCGGGAAGGTGTCGTTGTTGAGGAAGACGAGGTAGGTGCCGCGAGCCAGCGCAGCCCCGTCGTTGCACGCGGCGATGAAGCCGCCATTGGTGGCGCGCAGGTGGTAGCGCAGCCCGTCGATCGCGTGCATCCATGCATGGGTTTCGTCCTGCGATCCATCGTCGACGACGATGATTTCGCAGGCGGCCGTCGGCGGATGCTCGGCCAATGCGCGCAGGCAGCCCAGCGTATGCAGGGCCTGGTTGTAGACCGGGATCACGATGCTGACGCGTGGTGCGTCGCTGGATGGAACCGTGAACGGTGCGAACGCCGCCTCGGCGGGGCGGTAGAGCGCGCCGGGCGGAAGCCTCGGATGCTGCGCGAACTGGCGTCTTACCCGCGCCCAGGTCGCCGAGAGGCCCCGCGTGCGCAGGCTGGCCAGCCCGCGCCGGAACAAGCCGCGGGTGCGTTCCAGCATGAAGCGCAGGTCCGCCCACGACATCGACATTCCGTTGCAACTCCAGCTGAGTGAGGGGGCCTGTGGGCCGGGCGCGCCCTTGGCGGCTGCGCTAGACTCGCCCGAATTCCCATTGTCGCATCCCCTGTGGCCCGCAACGACTACGACGACGAAGCGCTGGACGAAGACGACATCGACGACGGTGACGGCAGCCCGCCGGTCTGGCGGCAACGCCTGCTGAGCTGGGGACTGGCGGCGGCGGGGCTGGGTCTCGGTTTCCTGATCCCCTATACGCTCTATCTGAACCACCAGGTCACCCAGCGTTTCGGCGAACTGCAATGGCAGATCCCGACGCGCGTGTACGCGCGCCCGCTGCAGTTGGCGCCGGGGCTGGCGATGGATGCGCAGACGCTGAAGACCGAGCTGGATGCCGCGTCCTATCGCGACGATGGCACCGGACAGAGTCCGGGCACGTACGTGCGCGAAGGTGGGCGATTCACGATCTCCAGCCGCGGTTACGTCGATGTCGATGGTCGCGTGGCGCCGCGTCGCCTCCAGGTGAGCCTGTCGGGTGGCCGCGTGGCCGCCGTGCGCGACATCACGCGCAAGCAGTCGTTGAAGGCGGCACGATTGGATCCCGCACGCATCGCGACGCTGTACGGACAGAAGCAGGAAGAGCGGCGCCTGGTACGGCTGGAAGAAGTGCCGGACCTGCTGGTGACCGGCTTGCAGGCGGTCGAGGATCGCGACTTCAAGGACCACCACGGCATCGACCTGTCGGGCATGGTGCGCGCGGCATGGCTGCTGGTGAAGTCCGGCGGCGACACCCGCCAGGGCGCCAGCACGCTGACCCAGCAGCTCGCACGCAGTGGTTTGCTGGGCATCGGCAAGGAACAGACGCCGACCCGCAAGTTCAACGAGATCCTCTATGCGCTGATCCTGGAGGCGCGCTACGACAAGCGCACGATCCTGGAGGCGTACTTCAACCAGGTGTACCTGGGGCAGCGCGGCAGCCAGGCCATCCATGGCGTCGCGGCGGGTGCGGAGTTCTGGTTCGGTCGCGACCTGGACAGCCTGAGCACCGAGCAGGTGGCGTTGCTGATCGGCATGGTGAAGGGGCCGTCGTACTACGACCCGCGCCGCAATCCGGAGCGTGCGAAGGAGCGTCGCGATTACGCGCTGCTGAAGCTGCACGAGACCGGCCTGATCGACGATGCCGAGTACAAGCGTGCGCTGGCCGCCCCGCTGGGCGTGACCAAAACGCCGGGCATGGCCGCGGCGAACCGTTTCCCCGCCTACGTGGACCTCGTGCGTCGGCAGCTGGCGCGCGATTACCCCGAGAGCGCGCTGCAGGGCGCGGGCCTGACCGTGCTGACCGGCATGTCGCCGTCCGCGCAGGCTTATGCGGAAGCGTCGGTGACGCGAACGGTGAAAGCGCTGGAGAACAAGCGCCGACCGCCGTTGCAGGCCGGCATGGTGGTCACCGACGTGCACGACGGTGATGTGCTCGCCGTGGTCGGCAGCCGCAATGTGTCCGAACAGGGCTTCAACCGCGCGGTGGAAGCGCAGCGTCCGGTGGGATCGTTGCTCAAGCCGTTCGTCTACCTGCTCGCGCTCGCGCAACCCGACGAGTATTCGCTTGCCAGCTGGGTCGACGACTCACCGGTGACCGTGCAGCTCGGCAAGAACAAGCGCTGGACACCGGCCAATTCGGACCGCCGCAGCCACGGCACCGTGCGCCTGGTCGATGCGCTGGCGCAGTCGTACAACCAGGCCACCGTCCGCGTGGGCATGAAGGTCGAACCGGACCGCCTGGCGCAGTTGATCCGCGTACTGGCCGGCATCCAGGCCGAGCCGAATCCGGCGCTGATCCTCGGGTCCACCGACCAGAGCCCGTATGCGATGGCGCAGCTGTACCAGTTCCTGGCGTCCGGCGGCGAAATCCAGCCGCTGCACGCGGTGCGTGGCGTGCTCGATCCGAATGGCAAGCTGCTCAAGCGCTACGACAAAACGCCGGCGCCGGCGCAGGAAGGCGATTCCATTGCCGCGAACCTGATCACCGTCGCGCTGCAGCAGGTGGTGTCCAACGGGACCGGCCGGCAGTTGCTCGGCGACGGCCTTGGCCGCCTGCAGTCCGCGGGCAAGACCGGCACCAGCAACGATGGTCGCGACAGCTGGTACGCCGGCTACACCGGCGATCACCTGGCCGTGGTGTGGATGGGCAACGACAAGAACGAGCAGACCGGCCTGTACGGCGCGACCGGCGCGATGCGCGTGTGGTCGGGCCTGTTCGCACGCCTGCCGAGCGCGCCGCTCAAGGCCTCGGGCAAGGGCCTGGACTGGCAGTGGGTGGTGTCGTCGAACAGCACCGACCCGGGTTGCCCGGGTGCGCGCCAGCTGCCGTTCGTGTCCGGCTTCGCGCCGGCCTACGCGGCCTGCGTGGTCGAACAGCCGCCGCTCGAAGGCGAAGAGGCCGACAGCGGTGGCGGCTGGCGCAGCTGGTTCGGCCTGGACCGCAAAGAAGAAGCACCACCGCCCCAGGATCCTCCCCCGCAGCAGCCATGATGATGAAGTACGCCGTTCCCCTGTTGCTGCTCGTCCTCGCCGGTTGCGCCTCCGCACCGGCGCCCGAACCCCCCGCCGCGAACGATCCGGTCACGCCCGAGCAGCGCGTGGCCGCCGTCCGTGCCGCTGCCGGCGCCGACGATCGCGAGCTGGCCGTGCAGCCGCTGCGCGATCCCGAAGTCGACGACCTGCGCGAGGACGCGCAGCGTGCGATCGCCGCGCGCGATCTGGCCGCCGCGGCGACTGCGCTCGACCGCGCGGTCGCGATCGTGCCGGAAGATCCTGCCATCCTGCAGGAGCGTGCCGAGCTGGCCCTGCTGCAAGGCGACTACGCCCGCGCCGACGCGTTGGCACAGCGTGCCTTCGAACTGGGGTCGCGGGTCGGTCCGCTGTGCCGGCAGCACTGGGAAACCGTGCGCCAGGTACGCCAGCACCAGCGGGCGGTGCTGCCCCCGCTCCCGGTCCGGCATACCCCGGAAGATGCCGCCCAATATGCGGCACGCGCCGCCACCCAGGATGCGTCCATCGGTGACGCCGAGCGCCAGCGCGATGCCTGCACGGTGCCGGTGATCGAGCGCATGTAAGGCACGGGTCGGTCGCGACGCGGTACCCTTGCCGTCGCAACCGCCCGATGTTTCCCCGATGTCCCAGCTCGCCCAGGCCAGCCGCGACGCCCTCAGCGAGGGTGGCGCACTGGCGGACCGCCTCGACGCCTTCGTACCCCGCGACGCCCAGCAGCGCCTGACGGCGGCGATCGCCGACGCCTTCGATGCGCGCGACGTGCTGCTGGCCGAAGCCGGCACCGGGACGGGCAAGACCTTCGCGTACCTCGTGCCTGCGCTGCTGTCGGGGCTGAAGACGATCATCTCCACCGGCACGCGCGCGCTGCAGGACCAGCTGTACCACCGCGACCTGCCGCGCGTGCGCGATGCATTGGGTGTGTCGGGGCTGAAATCGGCGCTGCTGAAGGGGCGCAGCAACTACCTCTGCCGCTATCGCCTCAACCAGGCCAAGGGCGATCCACAGACCCTACGCACCACCTTCACCAGCCGCGAGCAGGTGGACCAGTTCCAGCGCATCGTCGCGTGGGGTGGCCGCACGCAGTTCGGCGACATGGCCGAACTCGCCGCATTGCCGGACGATTCGCCGTTGGTGCCGTTGGTCACATCGACTATCGACAACTGCCTGGGCAGCGAGTGCCCGTTCTGGGACGACTGCTTCGTCGTGCAGGCGCGGCAGCGCGCGCAGGCGGCGGACATCGTGGTGGTGAACCACCATCTGCTGCTGGCCGATCTCGCGCTCAAGCAGGAGGGCTTCGGTGAAATCCTGCCGGGTGCGCAGGCCTTCGTGATCGACGAAGCGCACCAGCTGCCCGAACTGGCGGCGAACTTCTTCGGCGAAGGCTTCGGCATGCGTCCGCTGCAGGAGCTGGCGCGCGACTGCCTGGCCGAGTGCAAGGACGTCGCCGGTGCGTTGTCCGCCCTCCAAACGCCGGTGCGTGCCTTGGAACAGGCCTTGCGCGAGGCACGCGCGGCGATGGAAGGCATGCCCGCGCGCGGTACGCGCGAGCGCTTGCTGGCCAAGCCCGAGGTGGCGGCCGGATTCGACGCCATCGAGCACGCGCTCGCCGAGCTGTCCGCCGCGCTGGCGCCGCTGGCGCCGGCATCCCTGGGACTCGAAGCCTGCGCTGCGCGCGCCACCGAGTTCGCCAAGCGACTGTCGCGCTGGCATGCCGCGCCGACCGGTAGCGGGGCGTTCGACGATACGGAGGCTGCATCCCACGCCGACGAGGGCGATGTGCTCTGGTACGAACTCACGCCGCGCGCATTCCGCTGCCAGCGCACGCCGCTGGATGTGTCCGGCCCGCTGCGCCAGCATCGCGAGCAGTCGCGGGCGGCCTGGGTGTTCACCTCGGCGACGCTCGCCGTCGGCGGTCGCTTCGACCACCTGGCGCTGCGCCTCGGCCTGGAAGATCCGCCGACGCTGTTGCAACCCAGCCCGTTCGACTGGCCGCACCAGGCGCTCTGCTACCTGCCGACAGGCCTGCCCGATCCGAATGCGCCCGCGTTCGGGAAGGCGTTGATCGCGACGTTGCGGCCGGTGCTGGAAGCATCGCAGGGCCGGGCCTTCCTGCTGTTCGCCTCGCACCGCGCGCTGCGCGAGGCCGCCGACGCATTGCGCGGCGGGCCCTGGCCGCTGTTCGTGCAGGGTGAAGCACCGCGCGGCACGCTGCTGCAGCGGTTCCGGGAGTCCGGCAACGGCGTGCTGTTGGGTGCGGCGAGTTTCCGCGAGGGCGTCGACGTGGTCGGCGATACCTTGAGCGTCGTCGTCGTGGACAAGCTGCCGTTCGCCGCGCCGGACGATCCGGTGTTCGAAGCCCGCCTGGAAGCAGTGCGCCGCGCCGGTGGCAATCCGTTCCGCGACGAACAACTGCCGCAGGCCGTCATCGCGCTCAAGCAGGCGGTCGGCCGCCTGATCCGCAGCGAGACCGATCGCGGCGTGCTGGTGCTGTGCGATCCGCGCCTGACCGGCAAGCCTTATGGCCGCATTTTCCTGGATTCGCTGCCGCCCTTCGCACGTACGCAACGGGTGCAGGACGTGCAGGGATTCTTCGGCGCCGCGATCAGCGAGGACGAGGTGGCCGCGAAGGCGCCGACCGCCGACGACTGGTTCGCCGACGCCCGGTTCTGAGCCGCACGGGTATCCTTGTCCCATGAACACCGGTCGCCCCGCATGAAACTGCTCGCCTTCGAAACCGCCACCGAGGCCTGTTCCGTCGCTGTCTACGTCGATGGCGAGGTGCGTGAGCGCTTCGAGATCGCGCCGCGTCGCCATGCGGAGCTCGCGTTGCCATGGGCCGAACAGCTGTTGGCCGAGGCCGGCCTCGCGCGCTCGCAACTCGATGCGGTGGCGCTGAGTCGCGGCCCTGGCGCTTTCACTGGCGTGCGCCTGGCGATTGCGATCGCGCAGGGCATCGCGTTGGCACTCGATCGCCCGTTGCTGGCGATTTCCACGCTTGCCGTGCTGGCCGCGCGGGTGCCGCCGCCCGCGGTGCTGGCGGGCGAGGGCGGCTGCGACGTGGGCGCGCCTCACGCCATCCTCGCGGCCATCGATGCGCGGATGGGCGAGATCTACACCGGCACCTTCGTCCGCCAGGGCGACGGCCTGCAGGCGACGACTGATGAAACCGTCATCGCGCCGGCCGAGTACCGCTTGCCCGGCGACGCCGTGGGCTGGATCGGCGTGGGCACCGGCTTCGCCGCGGCCGAAGGCGCGCTGGCGACATCGCTGCAGGCGCGCTTCGCCCGTATCGATGCGCACGCACTGCCGCACGCCGCCGACCTGGCGCACCTGGCCGTGGACGCCTGGCATCGCGGGGAAGCCATCGCGCCCGAGCGCGTCGAACCGGCCTACCTGCGCAACAACGTCGCCCTGACCCTGGAAGAACAGAAAGCCCTGCGCGCCCGAGGCTAAGGCGGCGTCCCGGAGGGGTGCCGTCGGTCAGGGTTGACGGCTTCCGTTCCAACTGTACTATGTGTGTTAGTACAGTTGCCTGGAGGCTGCCATGGCCCGCACGACCCCGTTGATGTTGCAGATCGCCACCGGCGATCCACGGCCCATCGTTCGCCAGATCGTCGATGGCGTGCGCATGCAGATCGCCACCGGCGGGTTGCGGGCGGGCGACCAGTTGCCCAGCGTGCGCGGCCTGGCCCAGCAGTTGGCCATCAACCCCAACACGGTGGCCAAGGCCTATGCCGAGCTCACCACGGAAGGGTGGCTGGAATCGCGCCAGGGCATGGGCCTGTATGTGGCCGCACCGCGCCAGCGGCTGTCCGATGCCGAGCGCGAGCGCCGGCTCGATGACGCCGTCGGCCGCTTCGTCAACGACGTGATCCCGCTCGACTTCGCCGCCGACGAGGTGGAATCGCGCGTATCGCACGCCCTGCGCCGCCTGGCGCCGCGCCGCATCGCCTGAGCCGGGAGCCCGACATGTCCGATGACTATGTGATCGAAACCCGGGCGCTGACCCGACGCTATGGCGCGAAGCTCGCGCTGGACCACCTGGACTTGGCGATTCCGCGCGGGCGCATCCACGCGATCGTCGGTGCGAACGGCGCGGGCAAGTCGACGCTGTTCCGCATCCTGCTGGGATTCCTGCCACCGACGTCCGGCACGGCGAACATCCTGGGCCGCGACAGCCAGCGACTATTGCCCGCCGATCGCGCGCGCGTCGGCTTCGTCAACGAAGAACACACGCTGCCGGGCTGGATGCGCGTGGAGCAGGTGCGTGCGATGCAGCAGCACCAGTACCCGCGCTGGAACGCGCGCGCCTACGAGGACGTGATCGGCCACTACCACGTGCTGCCGCAGCAGAAGGTCTCGCAGCTGTCGCGCGGCGAGCGCGCCGGGCTCAACCTGGCCCTGGCGCTCGCGCAGACGCCGGAACTGCTGGTGCTCGATGAGCCGACGCTCGGGCTGGACGTGGTCGCCAAGCGCGCCTTCCTCGAATCGTTGATGTACAGCAACGCGGCGGAGCAGTGCACGGTCGTCTACTGCTCGCACCAGATGGAAGAGATCGAGCGCGTCGCGGACAACCTCATCATCCTCGAACGGGGACAGTTGAAGAACATGTCCGCGCCGGAAGACTTCACCTCGCGCGTGGCGTTGTGGGTGGCCGACATCCCCTTCAAGGGACCCGATCCGCAGAGCGTGCCCGGTCTGCTGGAAGTGCAGCGCCTGGACGGATTGCACCACTACCTGGTGCTCGACCAGGACGAAAGCTTCGCCGACTACCTGCGCGCGCAGGGTGCGCGCTCCATCCGCAGCATGCCGGTGAGCCTGGACCGCGCGGTCAACGGCTTCCTGGCCAAGAACCACGCCGCGCCGGCCGCCGCCTGAGGAACGACCCCATGTACGACTTCTTCAAGAGCGAACTGATCCGCTTCCGCGGCTGGGCCCTGTTGGCGGCCATCGTGCACCTGCTCGCGCTGGCCTTCATGGCACGGGTGGTGGACCTGGCCCAGCAACCGCTGGTGGTGCACCGGGTGATCGGTGGCGTATACGCACTGTGCGGGCTGCTGCTCGGGCTGTACCAGATGGGCAGCTACCGCAAGCCCAGCCAGTGGTTGAGCCTGTTGCACCGGCCGATGGCGCCGGCGCGGGTGGCGTTCGCCCTCGCCGCGGCCGCGGCGGTACTGCTCACCGTTGCCGTGGCGCTGCCCTTGCTGCTGGTTGCGCTCTGGCAGCACGCGCTGACGCCGCGCGTGGTCGACCTGCGCCACTGGCTGCTGCCGTTGTCGGGCGCGCTGATCGCGACGGCCGCGTATCTGGCGGGAGCGTTCTGCAGCTTGCGCGGATGGCGTTGGGCCGGTGCAGCGCTGGTGCTGCTGGTCTGGTTGCTGGTCAGCCGTGCCTACGGTTTCGGGATGATCGCGATCGAGCTGATCGTGATGGCCTGGCTGGCGGTGCTGCTGCGCGTGGCGTTCGTCGCCGACCTGGACTCGCCGCCGCGCGGACTGTTCGCCACGGCCGCCGTCGCCCTGCCGCTGCAGGTCGCGGTCCATGTGATGGCGCTCGTGCTGCTGTTCGGCCTGGAGATGCTGTGGATCGCGCAGGGCAGCCATCCGAACAACACCCCGGTGCCGCCCGTGGGGGGGCACAACGAAGTGGAGAAGATGGATCCGCGCGAACGCATGATCGCCGGCCTGCGCGATAGCCAGCATCCGGATGCGCCGTTGTTGCGCGAGCAGATTCGCCTGTCCGAACCCGACGGGCTCGGCGTGCAGGTGCCGAAGCTGCCGCAGTACCAGGAGTTGGGCAATTTCAGGCCGATGGAGTTTGACGACGGCGAACGCCGCGAGCGCTGGGTGTTCAGCCACGACGACATGCGCCTGCATGGTTACCGGCTGGCCGACAACCGCGCGGTGGGTGTCCTCGGCATCGGGGCGGAACAGGCCGCGTTCCCCGCGGTGGTGTTGCCGGGCGATGCGCTTCCGGGCATGGAGCCGGGCGATGCGGTGCTGGTCGGTGGCGACACCCTCTACCAGTACGTGAGCGCCGAGCATCGCGTACTGCCGCGCGTGCGCGTCGACGCGGGCGAAACCCTGATGGGGGGAGGGCCCCTGGGTCAGGGCATCGGCATGCTCAGCGATCGCGCGCTGTACTTCTACGATGCCCGGCCGCTGGTGGAAGGCCAGGGACTGCTGACACCGCGCTTGCGCGTACCGCTGCCGGGCGAGATGGGTGACCTGCGCAACCTGGACCTGGTGGAACTGGTCGATGGCCACCTGATCTCGATCGCATTCTCGGCGCGCTCGCACGCCAGCGATGGCGCCGCACCGACGCAGGTCACGCTGCGCACGCACGATGACGGCCGCATCGAAACCGTGCACCGTCGCGCGCTCGCCTTCGACTATCCGCCGGTATACCGCTACCGCGGCGTGTGGCCCTCGCCGGCGTTGCATGCCATCACGGAAGCCGCGCGCAACCTGTTCGCGCCGCCGCTGCCACTGGACGTCACCCGGCCTGCCGCGATTCCCGCTTCGATGCTGTGGCTTGCGGCGGTGTTGTCGCTGTTGTCGCTGGCCGGCGCGGTGTGGCTGACGGCGCGTTCGCCACTGTCGACGATGGGCCGCTGGGCCTGGGTCGCCGCGTGTG
The DNA here is from genome assembly GCF_964252705.1 of Pseudoxanthomonas sp. LjRoot125. Classification (NCBI taxonomy): domain Bacteria; kingdom Pseudomonadati; phylum Pseudomonadota; class Gammaproteobacteria; order Lysobacterales; family Lysobacteraceae; genus Pseudoxanthomonas; species Pseudoxanthomonas sp. LjRoot125. The sequence goes on from NZ_CAXUOY020000002.1 coordinate 199,660, forward strand.
CGGTGATCGGCCTGCCCGCCTTGGCGAGCTTGTGGTTGCTGGTGCCGCGCCGCGAGGACGTCCGCATGCCGCTGCCACAGCCCGCCGCGGCCTGATCGCGCGAATAGCGCCGAGGAGAGGATCATGAGTCTGTTCCCGCTGCGCGCCGGGGCGCGCATGGCCGTGGCCGCATGCGCCCTGTTGTCCGCTATTCCGTGCGCGGTGGCCGCGCCCGGATTGCAGGACTACGTCGTCGCTGAGCGCGCTCGACCGGTTGCGCCCGTGCTGCCGCGCAGTGCTTTCCTGCAGCGCGGAGCGGTCGTCGCGATCCGGCTGTCACCCGACGGCAAGCACGTAGCCTGGTTGCGCGATCGCGGCGAGCGGCGCGAAGTGTGGCTGCGTGCGACGGCCGCCGGCACGCCGCGGCGGATCCTGGGCGATACCCGGGCGGACACGCTGGACTGGAGTCGCGACGGCGCCTGGTTGCTGCTGCGTTCGTCGCGGGATCTGCAAGCGCTGGCCGTGAACGGACAGGCTGGATCCGGAAGGGTCGCGACGCTGGGCGGCACGGCGTCGCCCGCCATGCTGGACACCGACCCCAGCCAACCGGCCGCCGTGCTGCTGGTGGAACGCGAGGGACCCGCTGCGGCGCCCCGCAGCTGGCGATTGCTGCGCGTGGACATGCGCGGTCGGCGCACGACGCTGTGGCAGGACCGCCAGCGCATCGTCGACGCCGTGATCGATGCGCAAGGCCGTTTGGCTTGGCTGCAGCGCGTGGAAGGCGGCGAACTGGTGATCCATCGGCTGGTGCGCGGCGCGCCGCAGCCCGTCCTGCGCTGCGATCCCAGCCGGCGCTGCGCACTGCGCGGGCTCGCGCCCGGCGGTGGCGCCTGGCTGCGCACCGACGTGCAGGGCGACCTGTCGCGGTTGGTGCGGCTGCAGGTGGACGGACGCATCGTCGAGGTGCATACCGATCCGCAGCGCACGGCGGATGTGGACGAGATCATCGAGGATCCCGTCGAACGCCAGCCGCGCTTCGTCGCTTACCGCAGTACGACCTCACAGCTGTACGCACTTACCCCCCACGATGACGCGCATCTGGCGACGCTGCGCGCGGCGCTGCCGGGGCGCGACCTCGATCTGCAGCCGGGCGTCGGCATCGGCGCGCGCTGGCTGGTGGAAGCCGCATCGCCGCAGGCTCCGCTGCGCCGCTGGCACCTGTACGACCCCGCGACGCGCTCGGTTACCCCCTTGCTGGACGACGTGCCACTGGACCGGCGTTCGGGCGAGCAGGGCGCCGTGTTGGACGCCGCCGCATTGGCACGACCGACGGCGGTGACCTGGCGCGCGTCCGATGGTCGCCGCGTGCACGGGTTCCTCTGGCTGCCGCCGGGCCGCGATGCCGCGCGCGTGCCGTTGGTGGTGGTGCCGCACGGCGGGCCCTGGAATCACTGGAAGCCCGAGTACCGCGCGCTCAGCCAATTGTTCGCCAACCGTGGCTACGCCGTGTTCGAGCCGAACTTCCGCGGCTCCACCGGCCATGGTCGCGACTACGTGCTGGCGGCTCGCGGCGACTTCGGCTACGGCCGCGTCCAGGCCGACATCGTCGAAGGCACGCGCTGGCTGCTGGACCAGGGCGTCGGCGATCGCGAACGCGTGGGTATCGTCGGTGCATCGTTCGGCGGCTACTCCGCGCTGCTGGGTGCGACCTTCGATCCCGACCTGTTCAAGGTGGCGGTGGCCACCGTGCCGCCGCCGGATTTCGGCTGGGTCTTGCGCTGGGTGCTGCGCAATCCGGAGGCGCTGGAGATCGGTCGCGTGGTGCCGATGGAAACCTGGTTGCTCGGCCAGGGCATCGACGTCGCCGACAAGGCGACCATGGCGCGCCTGCACGCGCAGTCGCCGCTGGCCAACGTGGCTCGGTTGCGACGGCCTGTCCTGTTGGTGGCCGGAGGCGAAGACCGGCGCGTGGGCCTGGCAGGTGTCATCGAGTACGCGGCGCGATTGAAGCTGGCGGACAAGGACGTGGCCTTGCTGGTCGACGAGCAGGCCGGCCACGACGGCGGCTCGCCGCTGGCGCGCGAAGCGCGCGCCTACCTGATCGAAACGATGCTGCACCGCTCGCTGGGTGGCGCGGCACCGGTAGCTCCGTCTACCGAAGTGCGCACCTATCTGCGGCGCAACCTGCGATTGCCGGGTGGACTGGCGCCACCCTGAGCCGCTCAGTCGTCGCGTACCTCGCCACCCGGCAGGAAGCGCCAGGTGCGGGTGACGTGCAGGATGTCCACGTTCTCGCTGGTTTCGGGTAGCGGCGGGAAGGGCGCGGCGAGCTGCACGATCCGCTTCGCCGTGGAATCCAGCAGCGGGACGCCGCTGGACTGGATGATGCGCGTCTGCTCCACGCTGCCGTCGCGGCGCACCGCCACGCTGATCACCAGCGTGCCGGCCAGGCGCTTGCGGCGCGCCTCGTCGGGGTAGTTGAGGTTGCCGACGCGCTCGGCGCGGTCCACCCACGCGCGCAGGTAGTTCGCGTAGACGTACTCCTTGGTGCTGGCCGAAACGAACTTGCGTTTCGGCCGCTTGGCGTACAACTCCGAACGCAGGTGGTACTCGGCCGCCAGGCGCGCCATCTCGGCGTCGCGCTGCACCTTCTGCTCGCCCTGCGGCAGATCGGGCTGGTCCGGTTGCGGGCGGGCCTCCGGTGTCGGCGTGCGGGTCTCGCTGTCGCGCGTGGTGACCACGCGGCTCTCCGGCGGCGGCACGGATGCGGTGGTCTGCGCACGCAGCGGCTGCGGCGCCAGGCCGGTGTCGGGTTGCGGGATCCAGCCCGCCTGGCTGTCGCGCGGCCGCTTGGCCTGCTCGCTTTCCCCGCCGCCTTCCTGGTTGGCGGCGGCAAGGAAGTCTGCTTCCTTCGGCGTCAGCGGAGTGCTGGTCTGGCTGAGGATCACGTCCAGGGTGGGCATCACCGGCGCTGCATCGTCGAGGGCGAAGCCGACGCCCAGCACCAGCAGCCCGTGCACGATCAGCGACAGCGCCAGGGTGGCGCCGAGGCGTTCGTTCGCGCCGATCTTCGGCGGGGTCACCGGAACGGCGGACATCTCAGGCCAGCTTCTTCTCGATGACGTCGAACAGCAGGCCGGCAATGTTCAGGCCGAACTGCGCGTCCAGCTCGCGCACGCAGGTCGGGCTGGTGACGTTGACCTCGGTCAGGTAGTCGCCGATGACGTCCAGGCCGACGAACAGCATGCCGCGGCGCTTCATCTCCGGGCCCACCTGGGCAGCGATCCAGCGGTCGCGGTCGCTCAGCGGGCGTCCTTCGCCGCGACCACCGGCGGCCAGGTTGCCGCGGAACTCGTCGCCCTGTGGAATGCGGGCCAGGGCGTAGTCCACCGGCTCACCGTCCACCAGCAATACGCGCTTGTCGCCGTCCTTGATGCCGGGGATGAAGCGCTGCGCCAGCGTCAGGTGGCCGGGGCCGACCAGGGTTTCCAGGATGACGTTAGTGTTGGGGTCACCGGCTTTCACGCGGAAGATCGAGCGCCCGCCCATGCCGTCCAGCGGCTTCAGCACCGCCTCACCGTGCTCGGCGACGAAGGCCTTCAGCGCGGCGGTGTAGCGGCTGACCAGGGTGGGCGGGCAGCACTGCGGGAAGAGCAGGGCGGCCAGCTTCTCGTTGTAGTCGCGCAGGCCCTGCGGATCGTTGACGATCAGCGCGCCGGCCTGCTGGGCGATGCCGAGCACGTGGGTGTCGTAGAGGTACTGGTCGTCGACCGGCGGGTCCTTGCGCATCAACACGACCTGGCCGGGGCCGAAGGCAAGCTCGTGCGGCTCGCCCAGGGTGAACCAGCCGGCCTTGTCGTCCTTCACGGTCAGCGGGGCGACGTCGGCGAAGGCGCGGCCGTCGCGCAGGGTCAACCGGCCGGGCGTGACGTAATGCAGCCGGTGCCCGCGCCGCTGGGCCTCCAGCAGCATGGCGAAGGTGGTGTCCTTGGCGATCTTGATGGACCCGATCGGATCCATGACGACGACGATGTCCAGCGGCATGGGGGCGGTTCTGCGGATGACCGCGTGATGGTATCAGGCGGCACCGCGCGGCCCTCCCGGCGCCCGCGGAACGAGGCATTCCGCGGATGGCCGGAAATTGAGACGCAGTTCGCATCGCGCCGTTCAGCCGAATGGCCCACGGAGGCGCGGCTTGACAGTCCGCGCCGGGATAGGGGATATAAGCAGGCAACGCAGCGCGGCCAGTTCGTCAATGAAGCCGCGCGCGCATGGGGAAATCAGGTAATGACGCAGAATGAAGGCCAGGCCGGCGGACTCAACGGCCTACGGGTCATGGTGATCGATGACTCGAAAACCATCCGCCGCACCGCGGAAACCCTGCTGAAACGCGAGGGTTGCGAGGTGGTGACGGCGACGGACGGGTTCGAGGCGCTCGCCAAGATCGCCGACCAGCAGCCGCAGATCATCTTCGTGGACATCATGATGCCGCGGCTGGATGGCTATCAGACCTGCGCGCTCATCAAGAACAACCAGGTCTTCAAGTCCACGCCGGTCATCATGCTCTCGTCCAAGGACAGCCTGTTCGACAAGGCGCGCGGACGGATCGTCGGCTCGGAGCAATACCTGACCAAGCCGTTCACGCGCGAGGAACTCCTCGACGCCATCCGCGCCCACGTCAGCACCTGAGGGGCTGGCGACATGGGGACCAATCGCACTGAGTGCACAGGGGGCGGGCGATGATCCGCACACCGTTCGATACGCTGGCCGAATACGAGCGCCGCAGCCTGGCGCATGCCGTGGTACAGCCTGCGCGCGAGGTCGCGCAGGACCAGTACCGCGGCGTCGGCTACCGGGTAGGCAAGCGCCGGCTCATTTCCAACTTCGGGGAAGTGGTGGAAATCGTGCCGATGCCGCCGGTAACCCCGGTGCCGGGGGCGCAGCCGTGGTTGTTGGGGATCGGCAACCTGCGCGGCAACCTGTTTCCGGTCGTCGACCTGAAGCAGTTCCTCGAAGGCGAACGCACCGTGCTGCACGAAGGCCAGCGCGTGCTGGTCATGCGGCAGTCCGGCGGGGACGTCGCGCTGACCATCGACGAGCTTTACGGCCAGCGCAGCTTCCACGAATCGCAGCAGGTCGAGCCGGGGGATCTGGCGGACGGCCGCTACGCGCATTTCATCGAGCGGGCATTCGCCAGCGACGATCAGCAATGGGGTGTATTCGCGCTGGGATTGCTCGCGCGTACGCCCGAGTTCCGCCAAGCCGCGCTCTGAGCGCGGACGACACGCTATTTTCCAGGGGTTGAAAAATGAGCACTGCGTCGGATTCTCCTAGCGCCAGCAAGATCGGCAGCTTCAGCAACAGCTTCTGGCTGGCGCTGCTGGCGATCTCGGTGATCGTGTTCGGTGCGAACACCGGCGTGGCCACCTACCAGGGCAGTCGCCTGTCGGGCGCCAGCACGGGCGCATCGGACATGCGCGTGCTCTCGCAACAGCTGACCAACCAGGGCCGCGAAGCGGTCGCCGGCAACGCGTCCGCGTTCAAGGCATTCAAGGAAACCAAGCAGTCGGTCGAGTCCACGGTCTCCGACCTGCAGGCGCGCTTCAGCAACGAAGGCGCCGTGGCCGACCCGCTGGAGAAGCTGGCCGCCACGTGGGCACCGCTGGGCAAGAACGCCGACCAGATCATCGCGTCCGAAGCCGCCGTGCTGGCGCTGGCCGGCAACGCCGACCGCTTCGCCGCCCAGGTGCCGAGCCTGCAGGCGCAGCTCAACGAAGTGGTGCGCGCGATGTCGGCGGGCGGTGCGCCCTCCTCGCAGATCTACAGCGCCCTGCAGCAGGTCGTGCTGGCGGGCACCATGGCCCGCCGCGTGACGGAAATCCGCGCCGGTGGCGCAGGCGCCTCGACCGCGGGCGAGGCGCTCGGCCGCGACGCCGTGCTGTTCGGCCAGGTGCTGGAAGGCCTGCGCGGCGGCAACAACGAACTCGGCATCGCCGCCGTCCGCAACGGCGCGGCGCTGGCCGCGCTGCAGAACTCGCAGACGTTGTGGGCGACGATGAAGAAGGATCTGGACGCCATCCTCGCCAGCTCCCGCAACCTGTTCGCCGCGCAGGGCGCGGCGGCCGCGCTGACCAACGGCTCCGGCCAGATGCTCCAGGACAGCACCAACCTGTTCCAGGCATTCTCGGCCTTCGGTTCGGTGCGCGACACGCGCCTGTTCCCGAATTTCTGGCTGGGCATCGCCTCCGGTGCCGCGGCGCTGATCTCCATCATCGGTCTGTTGTATTCGTTGTACCGCACCCGCCAGCGCGAGCAGGAAGTGCGTTACCAGACGCAGGTGGAGTACAACAGCCGCAACCAGCAGGCGATCATGCGGTTGCTGGACGAAATCAGCTCGCTGGGTGAAGGCGACCTGACGGTGAAGGCCTCGGTGACCGAGGACATGACCGGCGCCATCGCGGACGCCATCAACTACGCCGTGGACGAACTGCGCAACCTGGTGACCACGATCAACGACACCTCGGTGCAGGTGGCGGCGTCGACGCAGGAGACGCAGGCCACCGCGCTGCAACTGGCCGAGGCCGCCGGCCACCAGGCCGACCAGATCACCACCGCGTCGGATCGCATCAGCGAAATCGCGACCAGCATCGACCAGGTGTCGAAGAACTCCACCGAGTCCGCCGAAGTGGCGCAGCGCTCGGTGCAGATCGCGACCGAGGGCGCGGGCGTGGTGCGCGAGACGATCCGCGGCATGGACCAGATCCGCGACCAGATCCAGGAAACCTCCAAGCGCATCAAGCGCCTGGGCGAGTCCTCGCAGGAAATCGGCTCGGTCGTGGAACTGATCAACGACATTTCCGAGCAGACCAACATCCTGGCGTTGAACGCCGCCGTGCAGGCGGCCTCGGCTGGTGAAGCGGGCCGCGGTTTCGCGGTCGTGGCCGACGAAGTGCAGCGCCTCGCCGAACGCACCTCGGGCGCGACGCGCCGCATCGAATCGCTGGTGCAGACGATTCAGGCCGATACCAACGAGGCCGTCAGCTCGATGGAGCAGACGACGGCCGAAGTGGTCTCCGGTGCGCGCCTGGCCGAGGACGCAGGCACCGCGCTGGGCGAGATCGAACGCGTGTCGAACGACCTCAACAACCTCATCAAGAACATCTCCTCCGCCGCGCAGCAGCAGTCCACCGCCGCACTGGACATCACCCAGACCATGGGCGTGATCCGGCAGATCACCTCGCAGACCTCGCTGGGTGCGGGCCAGACCGCCGAATCGATCGGCCACCTGGCGCAACTCGCGTCGGACCTGCGCCGCTCGGTCGCCGACTTCAAGCTGCCGGGCTGAGGACGGGACGTACCGCATGAACTTCCTACGCCATCCCGCCCGCCTGCAGCGCGAGGCTGACGGTTCCGCCGTTGCCGCGGGGATCCGCCGATGAGTGCGCTGCGCGAGGCCATGAGCCATGCCGTACTCGGCTGGGTGAAGCCCGAACTGGACGAAACCCTGCGCCTGGTGCGGCAGGAGATCGAATCCTTCGTCGAGGCGCCCGCCGATACCAGCCGCATGCGGTTCTGCGCCGGCTACCTGCACCAGGTGCAAGGCACGCTGCGCATGGTGGAACTGTATGCGCCCGCGATGGTGGCCGAAGAGCTAGAACTGCTCGCCAAGGCCCTGCAGGACGGTGGCGTAAACGATCGCGACGAGGCCTGTGCCACGCTGATGCGCGGCGCCGTGCTGCTGCCCGACTATCTGGAGCGGTTGCAGGAAGGCCATCGCGACATTCCGATCGTGCTGTTGCCGCTGCTCAACGAGATCCGTGCCGCGCGTGGCGCGTCGGGCCTCAACGAGAGCATGTTGTTCCCAGGCGGCGCCAGCGAGGAGGCGACGCCCAGCGAAGCCGAGATCGACCACGCGCGCAGCAGCCTGAGCGGTCGCAACCGCGAGTTGCTCGATACCGTCGGCAATGCGGTGAAGGAAGAGCTGCTTCGGGTGAAGGACGCACTCGACCTGCACCTGCGTACCGGCAATGCGGCCGACGAACTCGAGCCGCAGGTCGCCGAACTCGGCAACGTCGCCGATACGCTCGGCATGATGGGCCTGGGCGTGGCGCGCGACGTGGTCATGCAGCAGCGCGACACCCTGCGCGAAGTCGTCTCGGGCAGCCGCCCGGCGGACGAGGGAACGTTGCTCGACGTCGCGGGAGCGTTGCTGTACGTGGATGCTTCGCTGGACGACCAGGTCGCCCGGCTGGGCAGCGCCGGCGATGCCGGCCCCGACCCCAGCGCCGCGGAATCGCAGCGGACCGTCGAAGTGCTGGCCCAGGAGGCCATCATCAACTTCGCCGGCGCACGCGAACGCTTCGTCGCGTTCATCGAGACCAACTGGGACCACGCCGAACTGTCCGACGTGCCGCGCCTCCTCGACGAGGTGGCAGGTGCCCTGCGCATGCTCGAACTGGGCCAGGCCGGCGACTACGTGGTCGGTGTGCGCCGTTACGTCAGCGGCGAACTGATCGGCAAGAAGCGCGTGCCCGGCGGCCAGCAGCTGGACACGCTGGCCGATGCGATGGCCAGCCTCGAGTACTACCTGGAAGCGCTGCGCGAGCGCCGCCCGAACCGCGAAGACATCCTGGAGATCACGCGCGGCAGCCTCGAGGCCTTGCGCTACTGGCCGCTGCCGCCCGAAGCGCCGGCGGCTGTCGAGCCCGCGATCGCGGCCGTTGCGGCCGTCCCGCGCGTGGTCGAACCGGAGCCTGCGCAAGCTGTCGCAGAACCGACGCCCGTCGAAGCGGCGGCCGCAGATGCGGGTGCTCCCGCATTCGGCGCACTGACGCTGGAACCCATCGACGCCGCGCCGGTGTTGGCCGATGCGAGTGCCTTTGATCCGGTCGGCTTCGAAGAGGCCGACATGGGCGTCGAGGCTACGGACTTCGTCGTCGAACTTGAAGACCGAGAGGCTGCTCCGGCGTCGATCGATGCGCTTGCAGAGATAGAAGCTCCGGCAGAGATCGAGGCTCCGGCAGAGATCGAGGCGGCAGGCGAGCACCTCGCGCCCTCCGCGCCCTCCGCGCCGTTCGAGCCCGAAGAAGAAACGCTGCCCGACCTGAGGCACGAGATCGCAGCGGCGGCCGCCGCGTTGCCGGCCGCGACCGTGATCGGCGGTTTCGACAGCGACGCCACCGACATCGACGATGAGATCCGCGAGGTGTTCCTCGAGGAATTTGACGAAGAGATCGTCAATCTGCGCCAGTTGCTGCCCGCATGGCGCAGCAATCCGGAAGACCTGGAGCGCCTGCGGCCGATCCGTCGCGTGTTCCACACGCTGAAGGGCAGCGGGCGCCTGGTCGGCGCCAAGACGCTGGGCGAGTTCAGCTGGAAAGTCGAGAACATGCTCAACCGCGTGCTGGATCGCACGCGTGAGCCGAGCCATGCCGTCGAGGCCCTGCTCGAATTGGCGTGCGATGCCCTGCCGCAGCTCAACGCCGCACTGCGCGGCCAGGGCGGCGTTACGGCCGACCTGGCAGGCATTCAGGATGTCGCGGATCGCCTGGCAGCCGGCGAAGAGGCGTACTACAGCGCCCAGCCGACCGTGATGGACGAAGACGAGGGCGCCGGGTTCGTGGAGCCCGCGAACGCCGCGATCGCCACGCCGGTGATCGAGGATGTCCCCGCGGTATTCGAACCCGAAACCGAAGGCACGCCGGCGTCCGTCGACGCGGTGCTACGCGAGATCCTGGAAGCGGAGGTCGACAACCACCTCGACACCGTCGACACCTGGCTGCTGAAAGCGCAGGTCAATGCGGTACCGGTGAACGAGGAACTGCTGCGCGCCGTGCATACGATGAACGGTGCGCTGGCGATGGCCGACGTGCCGGAAATCACCGAAGTCACCTCGGCGGCCGAACAGTACGTCAAGCGATTGCTCGCGGCCAGCGAGACGCCGACGCCGGAAGGCGTGTCCGCCATCGCGGACACCGCGCAGGCGATCCGCCGCAGCGTCGCCGCGTTGCAGGCGCCTTCGCCGCGCATTCCCGTGTTCGCCTCGCTCGCCGGCCAGCTGGTCGCGTTGCGCGACAGCCTGCCCGAACAGCGCCAAGGTGCACAGATCGTCGACGACGCGCGCCAGGGCACCTACACCGAGCAGATGCCAACGATCGCGCCGCCGGTCGCTCCCAGCGATATCGAACTCGCCGCGCTGGACCTGTCGGCCTACCTGGACGATACCGCGCGCGGCGCCGGTGGCGATCTGGTGCCGGACGTCGCCGCGGCCGAAAATGCCGAACAGAGCGTGGCTGCAGGCGCCGAAACGCCGGCGGCGCAGTCTCCGGAAGTGACGTTCTACGACATCGACTACCGCATCCTGCCGCGTACCCACGTAGAAACGACGGGCACCGCGACCGACACGGTCGATGGTGAACGCGTGCAGGCCGATACAGGCGAAACATCCGTCGAAGGCGCACCTGAAGGGGCCGCCATCGACGACGCGCTTGTCGTCGATGCCGACCTCCCGGCCTTCCTGTCCGATACGATCGAGCCCGCCACCGACGTGGCCGCGCCTGCCGAAGACGCCGATGTCGAAGACGCCGCTGTCGAAGACGCGCCGGCGCAAGATGCCGCCGTCCACGAACGCGTGGTTGAAGAGGTCGACGATTCGATCGCGATCGAGGAGATGGCGATCGAGCTGGCCGCCACCGGGGAGGGCGTCATCGAGCCTGCCGGGGCCGAGGAGATCGCGATCGAAGAGATCGTGCTCGAGGACGCGGCCGAGGTTGCCGTGCCCGTCGAAGACGTGGTCGTTGTCGAGATCGCCACCGAAGACGCCGCTGTCGAGGATGTCTCTGCCGAAACGGCGCCCGTGGAAGAAGTCGTCGTCGAGGACGTGGTGGCCGAAGCGCTGCCTATCGAGGACGAAGCTGCCGTCGAGGAAGCCGTCATCGACGACATCGCGGTGCTCGAAGCGTCGGCCGAGACGCTGGAAACCAGCGAATCCGCCGAGCCAGAAGTCGTCGCCTCCGCCGAAGCCGAGGAGTCTGCTGTGACCAGTGCGCCCGCCGACATGCCGGAGCCGGAAGAGGCCCTCGACCTGACCGGTCTGGACCTGGACCTGGTGGAGATCTTCATCGAGGAAGGCAACGACCTGCTCGACCACTCCGACGATCTGCTGGCCAAACTACGCGAAACCCCCGAGGACCGTACGCTGCTCATCAGCCTGCAGCGCGATCTGCATACGTTGAAGGGCGGCGCGCGCATGGCGGGCATCCATGCCGTCGGCGACCTGGGCCATGCGATCGAATCGATGCTGGAGTCGATCGTCGGCCAGCGGACCGAACTCGATCGTCGCGCGATCCAGTTGCTGGAGCGCGGATTCGATACGTTGCACGGACAGTTGGCGCGCGTCACGGCGCGCCGCGCAGTGACCATCCCCGATGGGATGATCGCCGAGTTCAACGCGCGCGCCCGCGGCATCGAATTGCCGGAGGCGCCGGTGGCAAGCGAAGCGCCGGCTGCACCGGTGGAATTGGCGCCGTTGTCGGCGCCGATCGAGACGGACCTGACGGCACACGCGGAGGAAGAATTCTTCCCGATGGGCCAGCAGGAACAGGTGCGCGTCCGCGCCGACCTGCTGGACCGGCTGGTCAACCACGCCGGCGAAGTCGCCATCTACCGCGCACGCCTGGAGCAGCAACTTGGCGCGTTCCGCGGCGCGATGGCCGAGCTCGACCGCACCAACATTCGTTTGCACGACCAGTTGCGTCGCCTCGACCTCGAAACGGAAGCGCAGATCGTCGCCCGCTACCAGCGCGAGCACGATAAGCAGGACCCGACGTTCGATCCGCTCGAGCTGGACCGCTTCTCCACGCTGCAGCAGCTCAGCCGCGCGCTGGCCGAATCGGCCGCCGACATCAGCGGCCTGCAGGGCGTACTGGACGACCTGTCGCGCCAGTACGACAGCCTGCTGCAACAGCAGTCGCGCGTCAGCTCGGAGCTGCAGGACGGCCTGATGCGCGCGCGCATGGTGCCGTTCGAAGGCATCGTGCCGCGCCTCCGTCGCGTGCTGCGCCAGGCCGGTACCGATACCCACAAGCAGGTCAACCTGCAGCTGTCGGGTACGCACGGCGAAATGGACCGCAACGTGCTGGAGCGCATGACAGCGCCGTTGGAGCACTTGCTGCGCAACTCCGTTGCCCACGGCCTGGAATCGCCGAAGGACCGTCGCAAGGCCGGCAAGCCCGAAGAGGGCACCGTGCAGGTGGCGCTGCGGCGTGAAGGTTCGGAAATGGTGCTGGTCGTCTCCGACGACGGTGCCGGCCTCAACCGCGATGCGATCCGCCGTCGCGCCGAACAGCGCGGCTTGATCCAGCCGGGCGCCACGCTGGCCGACGCCGACCTGGACCGCCTGATCCTGGAGTCCGGCTTCAGCACGTACGACAAGGTCAGCCAGCTGGCAGGCCGTGGCGTCGGCATGGACGTGGTCCACAACGAAGTCCGCCAGCTCGGCGGTTCGCTGGACATCGCGTCCACGCCGGGCAAGGGTGCGATCTTCACCCTGCGCTTGCCGCAGACGCTGGCGGTCACGCAGGCGGTGTTCGTGCAGATCGGCGAGGCCCAGTTCGCCGTGCCGGTCGCGGCGGTCAGCGGCATCGGCCGCATCAGCCACGCGCGCTTCAACGCCGGAGCCGGTAGCTACCACTACGCGGGCGAGGACTACCCGCTGTACAACCTCGGCCATCTCGTGGGCCACAGTCCCGCGAAGGCGGAAGGCCAGGCACAGGTGCCGCTGTTGCTGGTGCGCGCGGGTGACCTGCGCGCTGCCGTCGCCGTGGACCAGGTGCTGGGCAACCGCGAAATCGTCGTCAAGCCGGTGGGCCCGCAGATCGCCTCCATCCAGGGCATCTACGGCGCGACCATCACCGGCGACGGCAGCGTCGTGGTGATCCTGGACGCCGCTCCGCTGGTGCGTCGCCATCTTGCGCAGCCGGCACAGCCGGCGCAGCCGGCCACGGCCGTCGAACAGCGACGCGTGCCGCTGGTGATGGTGGTGGACGACTCGCTCACCATGCGCAAGGTGACCAGCCGCGTGCTGGAACGCCACAACTTCGAAGTCGCCGCCGCGCGCGACGGCGTGGAAGCGCTGGAGAAACTGGAGGAGCGCGTTCCCGACCTGATGCTGCTCGACATCGAGATGCCGCGCATGGACGGCTACGAGCTCGCCACGGCGATGAAGGCCGACCCGCGCTTCAAGGACGTGCCGATCGTGATGATCACGTCGCGTACCGGCGACAAGCATCGCCAGCGCGCGTTCGACATCGGCGTGCAGCGCTACCTCGGCAAGCCGTACCAGGAACTCGACCTGCTGCGTAACGTCTACGATCTGCTGGGAATCGCCCGTGTCCGTGAGTGAAGCCAAGCGCGTTGCCCTGTTGGCCCGCCCGGGTGAGGCGCGCGAGCGCCTGCGGGTGGCCCTGCACGAAGCCGGCGCGGAGATCGTGCTGGAAGACGATCCGAACACGCTCGATGCCGATGCGCTGGGCACCAGCGCGCCGCAGGTGGTGCTGGTCGCACTCGAGCCGGCGATCGAGGACAGCCTCGAACGTTTCGACGGCGTGCTGCACGACCCTGCGGTCTCGGTGATCTTCGATGAAGCGGAACTGGCCGCGCGTCGCCAGGGCTGGGAAGCCCAGCGATGGGCGCGCCACCTGGCGGCCAAGCTGCATGGGCACCAGGACGTGCTGCCGCCCGGCCGCGAGGAAGAAGTCAGCCTGCAACTGGAGCCGGGCTTGCCGGTGACGCCCGCGCAGCTTCACCAGGATGCGGAGATCTCGCTGCACCTGGAAGAAGCCGCCGACATCGCGCAGGAATTGCCGCGCGACGATTTCGCCTATACCGGCGGGCTGGCGCGACAAGGCGGCGACAACGTGATCGATGCGGACGACTGGCTGCGCAACGCCGCGCAGACGTCGAGTCCTGCAGCCGAGACGCCTCCACCGCTTCCGCCGCCGCTGCCCGAGCCGTCAGCGGCGACGCCGCCTCCGCTGCCGAGCCCCAAGTTCGACCTGTCCTCGCTCTCGCTGGAGCCTTTGGACGCCGCGGGTGGCAAGACCGCGGAGCGCGTGCAGGGCGCCGTGCTGGTGTTCGCCGGCATCGGCGGCCCGGATGCCGTGCGCAAACTGCTGGCCGAACTGCCCGACGGCTTTCCCAAGCCGGTGCTCGTGCATCTGCGCCTGGATGGCGGTCGCTACGACAACCTTGTGCGGCAGATGGAGCGCGTGGCGCACATGCCGGTGGCGCTGGCGGAAGCAGGCACCGCCGCAGAGCCTGGCCACATCTACGTGATGCCGGGCGACGTCGTGCCGCTGGTCGACGGAGGCGTGGTCGGTTTCCGTCCCGGCGCCGTCATCCACACCATGATTCCGCAACTGCCCCCCACCGACAGCGCCGTGTTGCTGCTCAGCGGCAGCGACACCGCACTGGTCGAACCGGTCGCCGCGCTCGCCGCACAGGGCGCGCTGGTGCTCGGTCAGTCGCAGGACGGTTGCTACGATCCCGCCGCGCCGCGCGCGCTGGCCGCCCGTGGCGCCGAACTGGGCTCGCCCGCGCAACTCGCGCAGCGCCTGACCGACCGCTGGTTCTGAGGAACACACGATGGCCCATTCCAACGACGAAATCCGCGGCGTCCTGATCCAGGCGGGCGAGTACCGCTTGCTGTTGCCGAACGCGACGGTCGCCGAAGTGTTGACGCGCGCGCCGGTCGAACCGATCGAGGGCATGCCGGACTGGCTGCCCGGCCGGATCGATTGGCACGGTTGGTCCGTGCCGCTGGTGGCCTTCGGCCGCCTGAGCGGCAATCCGAACGACCCGGTCGCACTCAACAGCAAGATCGTGGTGCTGAAGGCGTTGAGCGGCGACAAGGATCGCCCTTATTTCGCCTTGCTGACACCCTCGTTCCCGCGCTTGGTCTCGGTGCCGCGCGATGGCCTGCTGGCGGACGCGACGGAAGAGGATCTGCCGGTCGGCGTGAAGGTCCGCGTGCTGCTCGGTGATGAAGCCGCCGTGCTGCCGGATCTGGAAATCGTGGAAACGATGATCGGCGACGCACTGGCCAACGCGGCCTGACGCACTGCCCGCGTAGGGTGGGCCTTGGCCCACCTTTACTCGATCCAACGGCCGGTATTCCGGCCTACCCGATCCCGCTCGCGGCGGACGGGTGCTTGCGTTAAAGGTCGCCGAACCGCGATTGCAATGCCGCGATAGCCGCCAATCCGGCGGTTTCGGTGCGCAGGATGCGCGGCCCCAATCGCAACCCGATGAAGCCGGCCGCCGACAGGATCTCGCGGTCGCGAGGCGACCAGCCACCCTCCGGACCGATCGCCACCACCACCGCGCCTGTTGCGATCTGCACCGTCGCCAGCGATACCTCGCCCGTGGGGTCCAAGGTCAAGCGCACCGCGTCACCTTCGAGGCCGCGTGCCGCGTCGTTGAGCGCCGTCGGTGCTGCCAACGCAGGCAGTCGCGCGCGTCCGCTTTGTTCGCAGGCGGACGCGATGACGCTGCGCCAGTGCGTCACGCGCTTCTCGGCGCGTTCGGCATCCAGCTTTACTTCGGTGCGTTCGGCGACGACTGGGATGACCGCGGCGACGCCGAGCTCGGTCGCCTTCTGCAAGATCAGGTCCATCTTCTCGCCGCGCGCGATGCCCTGCAGCAGCGTGACGTGCAGCGGTGATTCGGTATCCACTGCGCGCGAACCCTGGAGTTCGACGACGACCTCGCGCTTGCTGATCGCTTCGATGCGGGCGTCGTAGTCGTTGCCGTCGCCGTTGAACAGCACGCAGGCGTCGCCTTCGCGCAGGCGCAGCACGCGAGCGAGGTGGTTGGCGTTCGCGTCCGGGAGGGCGATGCGCGTGCCGGAGCGCAGCGGCAGATCCACATAACAGCGGGTCAGGCGCATGCGGTGGCCTCGTCGATAGCCTGGAGGGTGACGTCGGCGAGCTGCTGCAGGTCGTCGGGTTCCACGCAATACGGCGGCATCCAATACAGCACGTCGCCCAACGGGCGTAGCACCACGCCGCGTTCGAGTGCGGCACGGTAAGCCTTCAGGCCAACGCGCGCGGCCGTGGGGAAGGGCGTGGCCTTGTCGCCGTCGCGGGTGAGCTCGAAGGCCAGCACCATCCCCGCCTGGCGCACGTCGGCGACGTTGCGGTGCCGTGCCAGCGGCTCGGCCAGCGCGGTCATCGCGCGCGCTGTCGCGCGGTTGCGCGCGAGGATGTCGTCGTCGCGGAAGATATCCAATGAGGCAAGCGCGGCCGCGCACGCCAACGGATTGCCCGTGTAGCTGTGCGAGTGGAGAAACGCGCGCTCGCGCGAGTCGTCCAGGAAGCCGTCGTAGATCGCCTGCGTCGCCAGCACGGCCGCCAGCGGCATGAAACCGCCCGTTAGGCCCTTCGACAGGCACATCAGATCGGGCATCACGCCACTCTGCTCGCTGGCGAACAACGTGCCCGTGCGGCCGAAGCCGACCGCGATCTCGTCGGCGATCAGGAACGCACCGCTCGCATCGCAGAGTTCGCGTACCCGCGCCAGGTAATCGGGATGGTGCATGCGCATGCCGCCCGCGCATTGCACGCGCGGCTCGACGATGACCGCGCAGATCTCGCCGGCGTGCTGGTCCAGCAACGCCGCCAGGGCATCGGCGGCACGCGCGGCGCAGTCTGCGGGTGATTCGCCGTCGCGGGCCAGGTAGGCGTCGGGCGAGGGCGCGAACACGGCCTCGGTGAGCAGCGGTGCATATACGCGGCGGTAGAGCGGGATATCGCCCACCGCGAGTGCGCCGAGGGTTTCGCCGTGGTAGCCGTTTTCCAGTGCGATGAACTTGGTGCGCCGGTGGTCGCCACGGTTGTGGAACCAGTGGAAGGCCATCTTCAGCGCCACTTCGACACCGGCCGAGCCGTTGTCGGCGTAGAACACCTTCGCCAGCGGCGCGCGGTCCGGCTGGCGCGGGGCGAGGGCCAACAGGCGCTCGGCCAGTTCCACCGCCGGCGCATGGGTGAAGCCGGCCAGCATCACCTGCTCCAGTGCGCCGGCCTGGGCGGCGATGGCGGCCCCGATGCGCGGCTCGGCATGGCCGAACAGGTTCGTCCACCAACTGCTGACGGCGTCCAGGTAGCGCGTGCCGTCGTGGCCGACCAGCCAGGCCCCTTCGCCGCGTGCGATCGGCACCAGCGGCAAGGTGTGCGGGTGTTCACGCATCTGGGTGCAGGGGTGCCATACCACCGACAGGTCGCGGGCACGCCATTCGTCGGGCTCTGTTAGCATGCTGGCTTGATGATCCGTTTGTCGCATCCCCCCATGATATCGGCCCCCGCCCCCTGCCGTCGCCGCGCCCTGCGCGCCTGGCGTGGACGCCGTTTCCCCGCATGAGCCGCCTGCCGATCATCCACGGGATCACCCAGCGCACCGACGGGCCGGACCGCCATGTCGAAGAGCTGGACCTGGAGTTCAGCAATGGCGAACGCCGTCGCTATCACCGGTTGCGTTCGCAGGGCCACGGCGCCGTGGTCGTGGTGCCGATGCGCGATGACGACACCGTGCTGCTCGTGCGCGAATACGCGGCCGGCATGCACCGCTATGAACTGGGCCTGGTGAAAGGCCGCATCGACGCGGGGGAAACGCCGGAGCAGGCGGCCGACCGTGAACTGAAGGAAGAAGCCGGCTTCGGCGCGCGACGTCTCGACGTGCTGCGCAGCCTGACCCTGGCGCCCACTTACATGAGCCACCAGTCCTGGCTGGTGGTGGCAAGAGACCTGTACCCCGAGCGCCTGCCGGGGGATGAACCCGAGGAGTTGGAAGTAGTGCCCTGGAAGTTGCAAGACCTCGACCAGCTGATGCTGCGCGAGGATTTTTCGGAAGGTCGTTCGCTGGCGGCTCTGTTCATCGCCCGCGAATGGTTGAAAGAGCGGACATGAGCCGCATGACCGCAGACCTGCACGAAGCCGTCATCGTCATCGCCCGCGAAGCGGGCCAGGCCATCATGGCCGTGTACGAAGGCGCCTTCGACGTGCAGCACAAGAACGACGACAGCCCGCTGACCGCCGCCGACATGGCCGCGCATCGCGTCATCACCGATGGCCTGCGCCGGCTGACGCCGCAGTGGCCGGTACTGTCGGAAGAAGCGTCGGACATCCCGTGGGCCGAGCGTAGCCAATGGCCGACGTACTGGCTGGTGGATCCGCTGGACGGCACGCGCGAGTTCATCAAGCGCAATGGCGAGTTCACCGTCAACATCGCGCTGATCGAACAGAACGAACCGATCTTCGGCGTGGTGCATGCGCCGGTGACCGGTGAGACCTGGCATGCGCGCCAGGGCCGCAACGCCTATCGCCGCGTCGGCGACGTGGACACGCAGATCCGCACGCGTTCGCCCGCCACCGCGCCGCTGAAGGTCGCCGCCAGCCGCTCGCACCGCGATGCGCGCACGCAGGCCTTCCTCGACGCCATGGGCGGCATCGAGGAAATGTCGCTGGGGTCGTCGCTGAAGTTCTGCCGCATCGCCGAAGGCACGCTGGATGTCTATCCGCGCTTCGGTCCGACCAGCGAGTGGGATACCGCTGCCGCGCAATGCGTGCTGGAAGCCGCGGGCGGCGCGCTGTTGGCGCCGGACGGCCGTGCGTTCCGCTACAACCGCCGCGAGACGCTGCTCAACGGCGACTTCGTCGCGATGGGCGACATGACGCTGCCGTGGCGCACATGGTTGGCCAGTGCGCTCGGGGACGAGCATGGACATGTCCTCAGCGCCTGAAGCGGGCATCGCGCGGCTGCTGGCCATCATGGCCCGCCTGCGCGATCCCGACGGGGGCTGCCCGTGGGACCTGGAGCAGGATTTCTCGACGATCGCGCCGTACACGGTCGAAGAGGCCTACGAAGTCGCCGATGCGATCGACCGAGGCGACCTGCCCGCGCTGAAAGATGAGCTCGGCGACCTGCTGCTGCAGGTCGTCTTCCATGCGCAGATGGCGCGGGAGCAGGGCGCTTTCGCGTTCGACGATGTCGTCACCGCCATCTGCGACAAGATGGTGCGCCGGCACCCCCACGTGTTCGGCGACGCCTCGTTCGCCGATGCCGAGGCGCAGACCGTCAACTGGGAAGCCATCAAGGCCGCCGAGCGCAAGGCCGCTGGCGAAGAAGATGCGTCCGCACTGGCCGGCGTGTCGCGCGGACTGCCGGAATGGCAGCGCGCGGTGAAGCTGCAGTCGCGTGCGGCGCGCGTGGGCTTCGACTGGCCCGGCACCGCGCCGGTGATCGACAAGCTGCACGAAGAGATCGACGAAGTCCGTGTCGAGCTCGCCGCGGCGCCGTCGCCGGAACGCGATGCGCGGCTGGAAGACGAGATCGGCGACCTGCTGTTCGTCGCCGCGAACCTGGCGCGCCACGCGAAGGTGGACGTGGGCGGCGCATTGCGCCGGGCCAACCTGAAATTCGAGCGCCGCTTCCGCGCCATGGAAGCGATCGCCGCCGCGGAAGGCACCACCATGTCCGCCCTGGACCTGGATGCGCAGGAAGCATTGTGGACGCGGGTGAAGGCAACGGAGCGGAACCCGGCGTGACCCGCGCCTGCGGTAGGCTTGCCGCATGAAGACCCTGCTGCTGTTCCTCGTCACCGCGCTGGCCGAGATCGTCGGCTGCTACCTGCCGTACCTGTGGCTGCGGAAGGGCGGGAGCGCCTGGCTGATGGTGCCGGCCGCGGCGAGCCTGGCGCTGTTCGCCTGGTTGCTGACGTTGCACCCCACGGCCTCGGGCCGCGTCTACGCCGCCTATGGCGGCGTCTACATCACGATGGCGATCTTCTGGCTGTGGGCGGTGGACGCAGTGAAACCCACGCGCTGGGACCTGCTGGGCGCCGGCTTGTGCCTGGCCGGCATGGCGGTGATCATGTTCTCGCCACGCGCCGCCTGACCCTGTGGGAGGGGACATGAGCCGCTTCGCCAGTTTCCGCGAGTTCTATCCGTTCTATCTCAACGAGCACAGCAATCGCACGTCGCGACGCCTGCATTTCATCGGCAGCTGCGGCGTATTGGCCCTGCTGGCGTGGGCCATCGTCGAACGCAACGCGTGGTGGCTGCTCGCCGCGTTGTTCTGCGGCTACGGCTTCGCCTGGATCGGCCACTTCTTCTTCGAGAAGAACCGGCCCGCGACCTTCAAGCATCCGTTCTATTCCTTCGCCGGCGACTGGGTGATGTTCAAGGACATCCTCACCGGCAAGATCCGGTTCTGACCGGCACATGAGCCGCGTGGCCCGGCATACCGTCCACGCAGTGGCATTGCTGGTCGGCTTGCCGTTGGCCGGACTGTTCGCGTACGACCTGGTGGCGGTCAGGCCGCACGTAGCCGAAATCGAGGCCCTGCTTACGGAGGCGGAGCCGCTCGACGCATCGCCTCCGAAGCTCGTCCGCGATCTCATCGATGCGGGCGTGAGTTCGCCGGAGGCCTACGGTGCGCGTCTGGCGATGTCGCACGTGGATAGCGAGGCGGGACGAGGATCCCTGCGCCGGCATGCACGTGAACTGCTGTGGCGGATACTGCTCCCGCTGCATCTGGAAGATGGCGCGATGTACGGCCTCATCGCATCCCGGACCTACAACGGTATCGATCACGGTCTGACGGCATTCGCCCGCCGCGAACATGGCAAATCCCTCGATGCTTTGTCGCCCCTCGAAGCGGCGCGCACGGTCGCTGTCATCCAAGGTTCCTATGTGCTACGGGACAGAGGGCGGCTGGAGGCGCGTGCGGCGTGGTTGCTGACGCGCTCTGGACACGCCCGTTGAACCCGGGCGACGCCCCTTACTCGTAGAACATCAGGAAGGCCGCGCCCACGATCAGGGCGAAGGCGGCGTAGTGGTTCCACTTCAGGGGCTGGCCCAGGTACCAGGTGCTGAAGCCGGCGAAGACCAGCAGGGTCAGGATCTCCTGGATGGTCTTCAGCTGGACCACCGAGTACACCGCGCTGCCCATCCGGTTGGCCGGCACCATCAGGGTGTACTCGAAGAAGGCGATGCCCCAACTGGCCAGGATCACCACGAACAGTGGCGACGACTTGTACTTCAGGTGCCCGTACCAGGCGAACGTCATGAAGACGTTGGAGGCCAGCAGCAGGAACAGGGGCAGGACGCGTTCGATCATGGCGGGGCGGTCTGGGGAAGGATGGCGAAGCCTAATCCCAACTGCCGGCTGAATGCAGCGGCCATCTTCACATGACGTCTACCCGCGCCCGGGTAGTTTCACAAACCTGAAGCTTTTAGAAGGAGCCGTCATGCGACACAGTCAGGAAACCGCAGGTCTCGTGCTGGTGGTGGAAGACAACCGCAACATCTCCGAGATGATCGGGGAGTACCTGGAAGGGCGCGGATTCGAGGTCGACTACGCCACCGACGGACTGGACGGTTACCGCCTGGCCGTGGAAAACAGCTACGACGTGCTCGTCCTGGACCTCATGCTGCCGCGCCTGGACGGCATGGAAGTCTGCAAGCGCCTTCGCAACGAAGCGCGCAAGTCCACGCCGGTGCTGATGCTGACCGCGCGCGACACACTCGACGACAAGCTCACCGGCCTCAGCTCCGGTGCCGACGACTATCTGACCAAGCCTTTCGCGATCCAGGAACTGGAAGCCCGCCTGCGGGCCCTGATCCGCCGCGAGCGCCGCCAAGTCGGTGCCGAGGTGCTGAAGGTCGCCGACCTGGTGCTGGACCCTGTCAGCATGCGCGCCACCCGCGGGGGCACCGAGCTGATGCTGTCGCCCATCGGCCTGCGCCTGCTGACGATCCTGATGCGCGAGTCGCCGCGTGTGGTGACCCGCCAGGAAATCGAGCGCGAGATCTGGGGCAACGGGCTGCCGGATTCGGACACGCTGCGCAGCCACCTGTACAACCTGCGCAAGGTCATCGACAAGCCGTTCGACAAGCCGCTGCTGCACACCGTGCAGAGCGCGGGCTACCGCATCGCCGACATCGGCTGACCCCGGGCGTCGGCGCGCGGCATACTCCGCCCTTCGCCCGACGACACGCCGATGCGCCACGGACTGCCCCGCAAGCTCAGGATCGCCTTCATCCTGCAGGCCGTCATGGTCAGCCTGGCCATCGTGCTGGGCGTGTACCTGATCTCTGCGGTGATCAAGCACAGCCTGATGAACACCGCGCTGCAGGAAGAGGCCACCCATTTCTGGGAGCTATACAGCGCGTCCACCGCGCAGCCGCCACCGAACACCCACAACCTCCGCGGCTATCTGGTACTCAAGGGCCACTCCAACCTGGTACTGCCGGAGAACCTGCGCGAGCTGAAGCCCGGATTCCACGAGCTCAAGGCCGACGACCTGCTGGTGCTGGTGGACGAGCAGCCCGCCGGCCGGCTCTACCTCGTGTTCCTGCGCTCGCAGGCCGAGCGGCTGGCGTTCTACTTCGGCACCGTGCCGATCATCATGACGCTGGTGGCGATCTACCTGGTCTCGTGGCTGACCTACCGGGCGTCCAAACGGCTGGTTTCACCGGTCAGCTGGCTGGCGCGTCAGGTCGCCGAATGGGATCCGCGCCGTCCCGATGTCAGCGGCCTGGCCCCGGACCGCTTGCCCAACGACGTGCAGGGCGAGGCCCGCCAGCTGGCCTCCGCCCTGCATGGCCTGGCCCAGCGCGTCACGGCGCACATCGCGCGCGAGCGCGACTTCACCCGTGACGCCAGCCACGAGCTGCGCACGCCGTTGACGGTGATCCGCGTGGCCACCGACATGGGCATGGCCGAGGACGCCCCGCCGAGGGTGGCGAGGGCGCTGCAACGCATCCAGCGCGCCGGCCGCGACATGGAAGCGGTGATCGACGCCTTCCTCATCCTCGCCCGCGAAGCCGAGGTCGAACCGCAGAGCGAGGACTTCGACGTGGCGGACATCGTCATGGACGAGGCCGAGAACGCACGCGCGCTGTTGCTCAACAAGCCGGTGGACCTGGAAGTGACCCTGCACGCCCGCCCGCGCCTGCACGCGCCGCCGCGGGTGTTCCAGGTGGTGGTCAGCAACCTGCTGCGCAACGCTTGCGCGTACACGGACCGGGGCCGGATCGACGTGATCCTCGAGCCGGACCGGGTGATCGTGCGCGATACCGGCATCGGCATGTCGGCCGAATCGATGGTCCGGGTCTTCGAGCCCTTCTACCGTGCCGATCCCAACCGTCCCCACGGCAGCGGGCTTGGCCTGTCCATCGTCAGCCGCCTGTGCGACCGGTTCGGCTGGAAGATCGAGCTCGACAGCGAGCTGGGACGCGGAACTACAGCGACGATCCGCTTCGTTCCGTAATCTATACGGGAACTGACGGGTGCCCGGGGCTGTCAACGCCGCGGCCCCTGGCGCGTTCCCCTTCCCGATTCCCCACCTTCCGAGCCGACTCACTGCATGAGCCAGCCTGCACGTTCCTCCCTCCGCAAGAAGTCCATCGTCCCCAACGTCCTGCTAGGCATTGCCGTGCTCGCCCTCCTCGGCGGCGGCGCCTGGTGGTGGACCAGCCGCAAGGGCGATACCGCGGAGAGCGCCTACCGCACCGCCACCGTCGAGCGCGGCGACATCCGTGTGGCCATTTCCGCCACCGGCACGCTCAGTGCGATCTCCACCGTCACCGTCGGCAGCCAGATCTCCGGCCAGGTGACCGACGTGCTGGTCGACTACAACAGCGAGGTCAAGAAGGGCGAGGTACTCGCGCGTATCGACCCCAGCACCTACGAGGCGCAGATCGCGCAGGGCAATGCGCAGATCGCCAACGCGCAGGCCAACCTCAAGCAGTCGCAGGCCACCCTGGCCAACGCCGAACTCGACTACAGCCGCAAGGCCGACCTGGGCAAGCAAAAGCTGGTCGCGCAGAGCGACGTGGACCTGGCCCGCGCAGCCCGCGACCAGGCCCGCGCGCAGGTCAATGCGGCGCAGGCCTCGATCCGCCAGCAGACCGCCTCGACCCAGACGACCCGCGTCAACCTGGACCGCACGGTGATCCGCTCGCCGGTGGACGGCGTGGTGCTGACGCGCTCCATCGAGCCCGGGCAGACCGTTGCCGCGAGCCTGCAGGCGCCGGAGCTGTTCACCATCGCCGAAGACCTCTCGAAGATGAAGATCGAGCTGGCCGTCGACGAAGCCGACATCGGCCAGGTCAAGGTGGGCCAGAGCGTGTCCTTCACCGTCGATGCCTTTGCCGACCGCCAGTTCCGCGGCGAAGTGCAGCAAGTGCGGCTCTCGGCAACCACCACGAACAACGTGGTGACCTATCCGGTCGTCGTCAGCGTGGACAACACCGACGGCACGTTGCTGCCCGGCTTGACCGTCAACGCCGAGATCGAGGTCAGCAAGCGCGACAACATCCTGAAGATCTCCAACGCCGCGTTGCGCTACAAGCCGACCGGCGAGGAGGCGAACGCCGCCGCCGCAGCCACGCAGGCGCCGCAGGCCGGACAGAACCGCGGCAGTGGCGTCAGCGATGACCTGGTGCGCGTGGCCGGCAGCCTGCAGCTCAAGCCCGAGCAGCAGGCCGCCTTCGATAGCGCGCTGGCGGCACTCCGCGAACGCCAGGCCGCACGCATGGCGCAAGCGCAGCAGCGAGGCGGTGCCAGCATGTTCGGCGGCGGTCCGGGTGGCGGTCCGCGCGCGGGCGGCAACACCGGTGGCGGAGGTGCCATGCAGGCGCAGATCCGCCAGCGCATGGCCGAACGCATGCAGCAGGACTTCGCGCCGTTCCGAAACACGCTCGACGATGCGCAGCAGCAGCGTTGGGATGGCGAATTGCGCACGCTGCTCGGCGCCAAGCGCGCGCCGATCTACAAGCTGGTCGATGGCAAACCGGAGATGGTGCAGCTCCGCATCGGCGCCAGCGACGGCACCAGCACCGAGGTATCCGGCGGCGTGAAGGAAGGCGACGTCGTGGTCGTGGGCGAGCGCGCGAAGGAATGAGCACGTCGTCCCCGACCACCGGCGAGCGCGTACCGGTCATCCAGACGCACACGCTGGGCAAGGTCTATTCCGCGGGTACCGAGGCGGAAGTGGTCGCGCTCAGGGGCGTTGACATGCGCGTGGACCGCGGCGACTTCGTCGCGATCATGGGCCCGTCCGGCTCGGGCAAGTCGACCCTGATGAACCTGATCGGCTGCCTGGACACGCCCACCGACGGCCGCTACCTGTGCGATGGCATCGACGTGGCCACGCTCGATGCCGAACAGCTGGCGGTCCTGCGCCGCGAGAAGATCGGTTTCGTGTTCCAGGGCTTCCACCTGCTGCCGCGGATGACCGCGCTGGAGAACGTCGCGATGCCGCTGGGCTACGCGCAGATACCGCCTGGCGAGCGCACCGAACGTGCCCGGCAGGCGCTGGCCGCGGTCGGCCTGGCCGAGCGTGCGGGCCATCGTCCGAACGAGCTGTCGGGCGGCCAGCAGCAGCGCGTGGCGATCGCGCGCGCGCTGATCAATCAGCCGCCGATCCTGCTGGCCGACGAGCCCACCGGCGCGCTCGACAGCAAGACCGGTGAGGAGATCCTCTCGCTGTTCAAGCGCCTGCGCGATGACGGCCACACGGTCATCCTGATCACCCACGACGCCGAAGTCGCCGCGCACGCCGACCGCATCCTGGTGATGCGCGACGGCGAGCTGCACGAAGACCTCGAACACGCAGGAGGCCGTCCATGAAGTTCTCCGACATCCTGCGCACCGCGCTGCACGCGTTGCGCGGCAACTGGATGCGCAGTGCACTGACCTCGCTCGGCGTGATCATCGGCATCGCGGCCGTGATCGTGATGGTGTCGGTGGGGCAGGGCACGCAGGCCGAGATCGATAAGCTGGTCTCCGGCCTCGGCTCGCAGCGGCTGGACATCAGCCCCGGTGCCGGCCGTGGCCCCGGCGGTGGCGGCGTGCGCATGAGCTCGAGCAGCTTCTTCACCCTCAAGGAGGGCGACGTCGACGCGATCCGCAACGAGATCCCGGAAGTGCAGTACGTCGCCGGCGCACTGCGCGGCAACACGCAAGTGGTGTTCGCCGAGAACAACGCCTCCACCAGCTGGCAGGGCGTGCAGGCCGATTTCTTCGACATCAATAGCTGGGTGATCGCCAACGGCGAAGGTTTCGACGCGCAGGACTATTCCAGCGCCGGCAAGGTGGTGATCCTCGGCGAAACCGTGCGTCGCACGCTGTTCGGCGAAGACAGCGGCGTGGGCCAGACCGTGCGCCTGGGGCGTGTGCCGTTCACGGTGGTCGCCACGTTGGCGCCCAAGGGCCAGGGTGGCTTCGGCCAGGACCAGGACGACGTGATCATGGTGCCCTTGGAAACCGCGCGCCGCCGACTGATGGGCTCGATGGGCCTGCCGCCGGGTGCGGTGATGCAGGTGGCGCTGACCGTTTCGGACGCGAAGGACCTGAGCTACGTGCAGGGCGAAGTGGAAGCGCTGCTGCGCCAGCGGCACAAGATCAATCCGGGTGAAGAGGACGACTTCAACGTCCGCAACATCTCGGAGATCGTGGCCACGCGCACCGCGACGACCAAGCTGATGTCGTTGCTGCTGGGCGCGGTGGCGACCATCTCGCTGATCGTCGGCGGCATCGGCATCATGAACATCATGCTGGTGTCGGTGACCGAGCGCATCCGCGAGATCGGGTTGCGGATGGCGGTGGGCGCGGGACCGAGCGACGTGCGACGGCAGTTCCTCGCCGAAGCCATGCTGCTGTCGCTGGGCGGCGGCGTACTGGGTATCGTCATCGGCATCGTCGGTGCGTTGCTGGTCGGCAAGTTCAGCGAGCTGCCGGTGGCGTTGAATGGACAAGTCATCGGCTTGGCCGCCGGGTTCTCGATCGCAACAGGCTTGTTCTTCGGCTACTACCCGGCGCGCAAGGCCTCGCAGCTGGACCCGATCGAAGCGCTCCGTTCGCAGTAGCGCGGAGTATGCTGGCGCCATCGGGTCCCGCACACCGGAGGCGCCATGAGCACGCAATCCCCGCGCAGGCCGCTCGCGCTGGCTATCCATGGCGGGGCGGGCGTGATCGACATGGCGACGCTGGGCGAAGCGACTGCGCAACGCATCCATGCGGACCTGGAGCGGGCGCTCGATGCCGGCCACGCGGTGTTGACCTCCGGCGGGAGCGCGCTGGACGCCGTGGAGGCGACCGTCTGCGTTCTGGAAGATGCGCCCTATTTCAATGCAGGGCATGGTGCGGTGTTCACCGCCGACGGTCGCCATGAACTCGATGCGTCGATCATGGACGGCCATCACCGGCGCGCCGGCGCGGTGGCGGGCGTGTCCAGCGTGCGCAATCCGGTGCGGCTCGCACGGCGCGTGCTCGAGGATTCTCCGCACGTCTTCCTGGTGGGGGACGGCGCGGAACAGTTCGCCGATCTGCACCCGGAAATCGAGCGCGTGCCGAACGACTGGTTCTCCACCGAAGCGCGCCGCCTGCAGTTGCTGGAGGCGCAGCGGCAGGAACAACAGACCTGGCAAGCCAACCAGGACCTGCGCGGACGCTATTTCGGCACGGTGGGCGCGGTCGCGCTCGACAGTCGCGGTCATCTCGCCGCGGCCACCTCGACAGGCGGCATGACGAACAAGCGCTGGGGGCGCGTCGGGGATTCGCCGCTGATCGGCGCGGGTACCTGGGCCGATGCGCAGTGCGCCGTGTCCTGCACGGGATGGGGCGAGTACTACATCCGCAACGTCGTCGCCCATGACATCGCCGCGCGCGTGCGGTACCGCGGCGACCGCCTGCGCGATGCCGCCGAGGATGTGGTGCTGGGCGAAGTCCCCGCGCATGGCGGCGACGGTGGCGTGATCGCACTCGACCGCGACGGCAACGTGGTGCTGGTCCTCAGTACGCGTGGGATGTACCGCGGTTGGATCCGTCCCGACGGCAGCCGCGGCACGGCCATCCATCGGGACGACTGAGTGCCGGCGGCGACGGAACAGGATGCGGACAAGCCGCTGACGCTGGCTGCTTATCGCCAGTTGCGTGCACAGGCGCTGCGCCTGTGCCGGCGGGTGGAGGATGCGGAGGACCTTGTCCAGGAAACGCTGCTTGCGGCGTGCGTCGCGGGTCGGCACGACCTGCCTTGGCTGTCGGGCGTACTGAGGCGGCAGGCCGCACTGGCTGCGCGCAGCGGTGTGCGCCGACGCGCGCGGGAGGCTGTCGTCGCACTCCAGGACGAAACGCATGGCGACGCAGCGATTCCGGAAAAACGGCACGAGCCGCCTCCCGCCTGGCTGGCCACGCTACCCCCGTCGGCGCGCCGTCTCGCGCTGCTCGCGCTGCACGGCCTGTCGACAGACGAGATCCGCTGGATCCTGCGCATCGAACCCACCGCCTTCCGCCAGCGCCTGACCCGTATCCGGCGCGCGCTGGCCGAACAAACCCCGCAGATGCGCTCGGAAAGTCTGGCGCTGGCCTACCTGCGCGATCCGGCACGCGCCGTCGACCTGCAGTTCGGACTGGTCCGCCGGGCGTTGAAGGCGGCCATGCGCGCCGGCGACGGCCTCGGAACGCACGATCCCGACGGACATCTGGTCCTGATCGATGCGCGTGCTCACACATCGGATCTCCGCGGCAACGAAAGAAAGGGAACCACACAGGAGGAAATCCCATGATCAGTAACTGCAAGGTGGGCGCCATCGTATTCTTCGTTTCCGACCTCGCCCGGTCGGTCGATTTCTATCGCGACACGCTCGGCCTGCCCGTGCAGGTCGTGGACGGCCACGACGGCCCGTTCGCCGTCGGTGACGTGGGCGACTTGAGCCTGGTGTTCATCCCGCGGCCCGCGCGCGCGGGCGAATCGCCCGTGGTCGTCTTCAGCCTCGACGGCGGCATCGACGACCATGCCGAAGCCTTGGCGGCGAAAGGCGTGGAAATCGTGGTGCCGGTGAGCGAGTCGCCGGATGGCGGACTGTCGCTGGATTTCCTCGATCCGGACGGCAACGTATTGAGCCTGCACCAGCCGGAAGGCGCGTCGCGCAGGCGCTGAATCTCGTCGCCATCCGTGCCGCATCGCAACGGAAAGAGCCGTTGCGATGCGAGTCATTCTCATGGCTACCGGTGCCATCGGGGCGATCTTTCGCGTGGCGAAAATGTGAGTCAAATTGGATTTCTAGAACCGAAATTACAAGCTAGATTCGACCCACTGCGCCATTAGGCGCGGCAACCACAACACTCGGAGTCGGATCGGTTTATGAAGAAGAGTCGCATGGCGGTATGGGTGGGATTGACGCTTGTGGCAATGGGGGCGGCGCAGGCGGCCAGCGCGGGCGGCAGGCCCGACCTGGTGATCAAGGGCCTGAAGGAAGGCAAGCCCCACGCCAGTGGCGAGTTGCTCGTGAAGTATCGCGATGGCGCGGTATCGGCCGACCGTGATGCGGTGGTCCATGGCCTGGGTGCGCAGAAGCTGGACACGGTGCGTCGTGGCAACGGCCGCAGCGGCGAGATCGCGCTGCTGAAGCTGCCGGGCAACGTCGACCTGTCTGCCGCCGTGCAGGCATTGAGCGCCGATCCGGCCGTGGAATACGCCGAGCCGAACTGGACCTACCAGCACAACGCGGTGTCCAACGACACCTATTCCACCAACGGTTCGCTGTGGGGCATGTATGGCGATGCGGGCACCCCCGCGAACGTCTATGGCTCGCAGGCATCCGAAGCGTGGGCCGCGGGCCACACCAGCTGCGGCAACGTCGTCGTTGGCGTGATCGACGAGGGCATCTACTACACGCACGAAGACCTGGCCGCCAACATCTGGACCAATCCCTACGACCCGGTCGATGGCGTCGACAACGACGGCAACGGTTACGTCGACGACGTGCGCGGTTGGGATTTCGACGGCAATACCAACGACATCAACTCCGGTGGCGCGAATGACGATCACGGCACGCATGTGTCCGGCACGATCGCCGGCGTGGGCGGCAACGGCAAGGGCGTGGCCGGCGTCTGCTGGAGCGGCGTGAAGCTGATCAGCGGCAAGTTCCTGGGCCGTCGTGGCGGCAGCACCGCGAACGCCGTCAAGGCGCTGGACTACTTCACCGACCTCAAGACGCGTCATGGCCTGAACCTGGTCGCGACCAACAACTCGTGGGGCGGTGGTGGCTACTCGCAGGCGCTCAGCGATGCGATCGATCGCGCCGGCCAGGCGGAGATCCTGACGATCGTGGCCGCCGGCAACGACAGCGTCAATTGCGAAGGCAACACATCAGGTGCGTGCTATCCGGCGTCGTATCCCAACGCGAGCATCATTTCGGTGGCGGCGCTGCGCTCCACCGGTGCGCTGGTTTACAACTATGGCGCGACCACCGTGGACCTGGGCGCGCCCGGCTACGGCATCTGGTCGACGGTGCCGACCTCGTCGAAGGGCAAGATCGTGTCCGGTTACGCCAGCTACAGCGGCACCTCGATGGCGACGCCTCACGTCACCGGCGCGGCCGCACTGTATGCGTCCACGCGTCCGGGTTCGACCGCGGCCCAGATCAAGGCGGCGATCCTCGGCGCCACCGTGCCGACGCCGTCGCTGCAGGGCAAGACGGTCACCGGCGGACGCCTCAACGTCAGCGGTTTCTGACGGAACATCCGCGTGTAACGAAGAAGCCCGGCATCGCCGGGCTTCTTTTTTGCGCGGACGCGGTTACTTCAGGTAGGGCGCGATCACGCGCTGCCAGGTGACGTAGCCGGCACGGTTCATGTGCAGGCGATCTTCGATGAACAAGGATTCGTCCGGCTGGCCGCTGGCGTCCAGCATGGGCGTGAAGATGTCGATGTAGTCCACGCCAAGTCGCTTGGCTTCCGCTGCGATCAACGTGTTCGCCTCGCGCTGTACGGACAGCAATTGCGCGCGCGACGGGCTGGGCTTGTTGCTGATGTATGCGATCTTCGCCTTGGGCAGGTCGCGGCGCACGCGTTCGACGAACGCGATGAAGTCCGCATGCAGTTGCCGTGGCGTGCGGCCCGAATTGAGGTCGTTGTCGCCGGCATAGATCAGGATCTGCCGCGGCGCGTACGGGACGAGGATGCGGTCGGCGTACCACGTGCTGTCGCGCAGCTCGGAACCGCCGAAGCCGCGGTTGATCACCGGCACGCCCGGGAAGTCCTGCGCCAGCGTGTCCCAGAAGCGGATCGACGAGCTGCCGATGAACAGCACGCCCCCGCGAGGCGGCGGCGACTGCGCGTCGGCGGCCTCGAAGCGCTGCATGTCGGCTTCCCAGGCCGGGTTCGAGACCTGTTCCGGGATGCGCGGTGCCGCCTTGGTGGCCGTGGGTGTCGCCGCGGCGGGCGTCGTGGGGGGGGCGCCGGCACAGGCGGCTAGCAGGGCGATCAGCGCGGCGGCGATCAGAGGCAGGCGGACGAAACTCAGGAATGGCACGAGGGGAGGGCTCCTTGGACGCGGACGGACCCTAGTGGACCAGCCCGTTCCCGGGGATGCAAACCGGTGGCGAGGCGGCCGGAGATCGCCTTGTGGCAAAATTGGCCCCTTGGGCGCGATGAATGCGCCGGCTCCACCCACACGTCCCTCTGCTGGATCCGGCTTCGGCCCGACCGGCAAGGGCCGATGCGGGACCCCTTTCCGCCTCTACCCGCCCCATGGCAGACGAAACCGGACACTTCCCGCGCGGCCCCGGCCGCATCCTGAAAGCCACCGTCTGGTCCCTGCAGGGCCTGCGCGCGGCGTGGATGCATGAATCCTCGTTCCGCCTCGAGGTCTACCTGCTGGTGGTGATGGCGCCCTTGGCGCTGTGGCTGGGCGAAACCGGCCTGGAACGCGCGGTGATGATCGGCAGCTGCCTGCTGGTGCTGGCGGCCGAGCTGCTGAACTCCGCGGTCGAAGCGGTGATCGAGCGCTATGGTCCCGAACACCACGAGCTGGCCGGCCGGGCCAAGGACATGGGCTCCGCCGCCGTGTTCGTGCTGATGATGAATGTACTGCTGTGCTGGGCGCTGATCCTCGCGCCGCGCTACCTCTGAACTCCTGATCTGAACCTAGGTACCCCCCGATGATGGAATTGCTTACCGATCCGCAGGTGTGGATCACGCTGGTCACGTTGAGTGCGATCGAGATCGTGCTGGGCATCGACAACCTGGTCTTCATCTCCATCGCGGTCAGCAAGCTGCCGCCGCACCAGCGCGAAGTGGCGCGCAAGTTCGGCATCGCGGTGGCGTGCATCACCCGCATCCTGCTGTTGTTGACCCTGGCCTGGCTGGCCGGCCTGACCGCCGACCTCTTCACGCTGTTCGGCCAGGGCATCTCGGTGCGCGACCTGGTGCTGATCCTCGGTGGCGTGTTCCTGCTGGTGAAGGGCACCAAGGAAATCCTGGAACTGGTCAAGGGCGAGCCCGATTCGGAAGACGTGCATACGCGTCCGGCCGCATCGTTCGCCGGCGTGATCGCGCAGATCGCGGTGATCGACATCGTGTTCTCGCTCGACTCGGTGATCGCGGCCGTGGGCATGGCCAACCACACCCCGGTGATGGTGGCGGCGATCCTGTTGGCCGTGGCGGTGATGCTGCTGGCGGCGCGTCCGCTGGGCCAGTTCATCGACAACAACCCGACCATCAAGATGCTGGCGCTGGCCTTCATCGTGGCGGTGGGCGCCTACCTGCTGCTGGATGGCTTCGAGCTGCACATCCCGAAGGGCTACCTGTACGGCGCGATGGGTTTCTCGGCCTTGGTCGAGTGCCTCAACCTGTGGGCGAAGAAGCGCGCCAACCAGCGCATGCTGCGCGAGTAACGCCGCATTCCCGCCTCATGTTGCAAAGGGCTCCCTCGGGAGCCCTTTCTTTTTCACGGAAGCCTAACGAAGCGCTGCATGCGTGACCGGAGCGCCTGCTTGCGCCGCCATGGGCAAGGTGCTGCAATCGGTTCGTCCGCCCTAGGGAGTGTCGTGCCATGCGCCAGGTGTCGCGTCTGTGGTTGCTCGTCGTGCTGATCGCGCTGTTGTCCGGCTGCGGTTACAACGCCATCCAGCAGAAGGACGAGGCGGTGAAAGCCGGCTGGTCGGAAGTCCTGAACCAGTACAAGCGCCGCGCCGACCTGATCCCCAACCTGGTCAAGACCGTGCAGGGCTACGCGCAGCAGGAACGCCAGGTACTGACCGACGTGACCAACGCGCGCGCGCGGGTGGGGCAGATCCAGGTGAACGCCGACGATGCGGCCTCGCTGGCGCAATTCCAGCAGGCGCAAACGGAATTGGGTGGCGCGCTGTCGCGCCTGCTGATGGTGACCGAGAACTATCCGAACCTGAAATCCGACCAGTCCTTCCGCGACCTGCAGGCGCAACTCGAAGGCACGGAAAATCGCATCACCGTCGCACGCGGTCGCTACATCCAGACGGTGCAGGACTACAACACCTACATCCGCCAGTTCCCGCAGGTGATCACCGCCAAGATCACCGGCGCCAAGGAGAAGCCGAACTTCACCGTCGAAAACGAGGCCGCGATTTCCGAAGCGCCGGCCGTCGATTTCGGCACCCCGCCACCGGCCGCACCGCAGGCGCCCACACCGCCGCCGCCGCCGTCGCCTGGCAACTGAGTTACGCCCATCGCCCCCTTGCTGCGCGCGCTGGCGCTCTGCCTGCTGCTGGTGGCGGCGCCCGCATGGGCGCAGTCGCTGGCCGCGATCCCTGCGCTGGATTCGCCGGTGGTCGACACCACCGGCACGCTGGATGCCGCGCAGAAGCAGCAGCTCGAACAGCAGGCGCTGGCGTTGCAGCAGCGCAAGGGTAGCCAGCTGCAGGTGCTGATCGTGCCCAGCACGCAGCCGGAAGACATCTTCGACTACACCCAGCGCGCGTTCGACCAGTGGAAACTGGGGCGCAAGGGCGTGGACGATGCGGCGATCCTGGTGGTCGCCAAGGATGACCGGCGCGTGCGCATCCACACCGGCTATGGCCTGGAGGGCGCGATCCCGGATGCCATCGCGAACCGCATCATCCAGGAGTACCTGGTGCCGAAGTTCCGTACCGGCGACTACGCGGGCGGCATCACCGACGCCACCGGCGTGATGGTGAAGCTCATTGATGGCGAATCCCTGCCGGCCCCGGTCAGCACGCATCGCGCCAGTCCGGGCGGTGGTCGGGGGGGCGACTGGTTCTTCGCCCTCTTCGCGGCCTTCATCGTGGCGACCATCGTGCGCGGCATGTTTGGCCGCGCACCCGCGGGGTTGCGTGGCCTGTTCACCGGCGGGGCCGCCGCCGGGGTGGCGCTGCTGCTGTCTTCGCTCATTCCCGCCGGCATCGCGGGCGTGTTCGGCCTGCTGTACGGCCTGGCCTCGGTGTCGACGCGCGGTGGTTATGCCCGGCACCGCGATTGGGGCGGCTGGGGTGGCGGCGGAGGCGGCTGGGGAGGGGGTGGCTTTGGTGGAGGCGGGGGTGGCTTCGGCGGTGGTGGCTGGGGCGGAGGTGGCTGGGGCGGAGGTGGCGGCATGTCCGGAGGCGGTGGCGCCTCGGGGAGCTGGTGATGCGCCTGCTGCGCCATCTGTTCGCACGTTCCGCCCGGCGGCTGTTCCCCGAGGACAGCCTGCACCGCATCACCGATGCCATCGCGGCAGGCGAGCGCCTGCATCGCGGCGAGGTGATGTTCGCGGTGGAGTCCAACCTGCCGCCGAGCGCCGTGATCGCGGGCGTGGAGCCCCGGGAGCGCGCGCATGACGTGTTCGTCCGCCTGCGCACCTGGGATACGGAAGCGAACAACGGCGTGCTGATCTACCTGCTGCTGGCGGACCACCGCATCGAGATCGTGGCCGATCGCGGCCTCGCCGGTCGGGTCAGCGACGCGCAATGGCGCGACGTCTGCCAGCTGATCGAGACAGGCATGGGGGAAGGCCGGGCCGAACAGGCCGTGCTGGATGGCATCGCGGCGGCATCGGCCCTGCTGGCGCGGCATTTCCCGCAGCAGGCCGGCGATGTCGACGAGGACGAACTCCCGAACCGTCCGCATCTGCTGGACTGAGCCGGAACGCTCCGACGCGCGCGCAGTCATCCACGCGCGGGCGGGGTGGGGCAAAATAGCCCATCTCCACCGGCCACGCCGAGGCGCATGATCTACCTCCACCAGATCGATCCGATCATCTTCTCGCTGGGGCCGGTCAAGCTGCACTGGTACGGCCTGATGTACCTGCTGGCCTTCGTCGTCGCCTGGTGGCTCGGCCGCATGCGCGCGTCGCAGGGGCGCCTGCCGGGCGTCAATGCCGATGCGTTCTCCGACCTGATGTTCTACGCGATGCTCGGCGTGGTGCTGGGCGGACGCATCGGATACGTGCTGTTCTACGGCTTCGGCACCTTCCTCGAGAATCCGCTGGCGATCTTCAAGGTGTGGGAAGGCGGCATGAGCTTCCATGGCGGCTTGCTCGGCGTGATGGCCGCGGCGCTGTGGTGGTCGCGCAAGCACCGTTTGCACTTCTTCGACACGATGGATTTCGTCGCACCGCTGGCCGCGCCCGGGTTGGGCTTCGGCCGGCTGGGCAATTTCATCGGCGCCGAGTTGTGGGGCAAATACACGCACGCCAACTGGGGCGTGATCTTCCCGACGGACCCTGAGCTGCGCCATCTGGATGCGCTGCAGCTCAAGGCGCAGTATGCCGCCGGCGCATTGAACCAGTTCGCCCGTCACCCGTCGCAGCTCTATCAGGCCTTCCTCGAAGGGTTGGTGATGTTCGTCGTGCTGTGGACAGTCTCGCGCAAGCCGCGGCCGCGCTACCTCGTGTCGGGACTGTTCGCGCTGATGTACGGCGTGTTCCGCTTCCTCATGGAGTTCGTCCGCGTGCCGGATGAAGGCCATTACGTCGCCTGGGGCTGGCTGACCAAGGGCCAGGTGCTCAGCGTGCCGCTGGTGCTGCTGGGCCTGTACCTGCTGTGGCTGTCGCGCCGTGCGCCGACGCTGCAACCCGTTGTTCCCGCGCCGGTCGCCGGCAAGTAAACCGTGAAGCCTTTCGCCGGAGACCAGGCATGAAGCAATACCTCGACCTGTTGCGCCATGTGCTGGAGCAGGGTGCCGAGAAGTCCGACCGCACCGGCACCGGCACGCGCAGCGTGTTCGGCTGGCAGATGCGCTTCGACCTCAACGACGGCTTCCCGCTGGTCACCACGAAGAAGCTGCACCTGCGCTCGATCATCCACGAGCTGCTGTGGTTCCTGAAAGGCGAAACCAATATTGCCTACCTGAAGGACAACAAGGTGAGCATCTGGGACGAGTGGGCCGACGAGCACGGCGAACTCGGCCCGGTGTACGGCAAGCAGTGGCGCAGCTGGGAAGGCGCCGACGGCAAGACCATCGACCAGATGCAGTGGCTGGTGGACGAGATCAAGCGCAATCCGGACTCGCGCCGCCTGGTGATCAGCGCCTGGAACGTGGCCGAACTGCCGAAGATGGCGTTGATGCCTTGCCACTCGCTGTTCCAGTTCTACGTCGTCGACGGCAAGCTCAGTTGCCAGCTCTACCAGCGCAGTGGCGACATCTTCCTCGGCGTGCCGTTCAA
Organism: Pseudoxanthomonas sp. LjRoot125; assembly: GCF_964252705.1. Classification (NCBI taxonomy): domain Bacteria; kingdom Pseudomonadati; phylum Pseudomonadota; class Gammaproteobacteria; order Lysobacterales; family Lysobacteraceae; genus Pseudoxanthomonas; species Pseudoxanthomonas sp. LjRoot125. The sequence continues at coordinate 236,120 of NZ_CAXUOY020000002.1, forward strand.
CATCGCCAGCTATGCGTTGCTGACGCACATGGTGGCGCAGGCCTGCGGGCTCGGCGTGGGCGACTTCGTGCACACGCTCGGCGACGCGCACCTGTATTCGAACCACTACGATCAGGCGCGCGAGCAGTTGGCGCGTGAACCGCGCGCGCTGCCGAAGCTGCACCTCAATCCCGAGGTCAACGATCTGTTCGGCTTCACCTTCGACGACATCGAGATCCATGGCTACGATCCGCACCCGGCGATCAAGGCGCCGGTGGCGGTCTGACCCGATGCGCATTTCGCTGGTCGTCGCCCTCGATCGCCACCGCGCCATTGGCCGCGACAACGACCTGCCGTGGCGGTTGCCGGACGACCTGAAGCGCTTCAAGGCGCTGACGTTGGGCAAGCCGGTGTTGATGGGGCGCAAGACCGCCGAATCGCTGGGACGCGCGTTGCCGGGCCGCCTGAACCTGGTGCTGACGCGTCGCGGTGGCGTGCCCTTCGAGGGCATGCAGGCCGTCGCGTCGGTCGATGAAGCGCTCGCGATCGCCGAGACGCAAGGCGCCGAAGAGCTGAGCGTGATCGGCGGCGGCGAGGTCTACGCGCTCACCCTGGGGCGCGCCGACGTGCTGTACCTGACCGAGGTCGATACGGTGGTGGAGGATGCGCATGCGTTCTTCCCGGCCTTCGATCCGACGGAATGGCGCGAAGTCGCACGCGAGTCGCATCCCGTCGATGCGAAGCACGCGCTTGCATTCGACTTCGTCGAATACCGGCGCCGCTGAGCCGCCCACCCGTAGGCTGGGATGAAGCGAAGCGCAATCCCAGCGCGTCGCCGTGTCATTCGACGTTATCGGGATGCGCCGGATGCCGTGTCCGTCGGCGTGCGGTAATGGCCGATGATCGCGTGATGAAAGAGGATGTCGTCTTCCCGCGTGCCAGCACTGATGTTGTGCAGGATCAATGGCGTTCCGTCCTCGCTCCGCCTGTCGGACACGATGCCGATGTGCAACAGCCCGCTGCCGCTCAGCCGCCACGCAACGATGTCGCCTGCCGCGAAGTCGCCCACCGATTGGCCGATCGTTAGTTCCCACCCATGCCGTTCGAACCAGCGCATCTGGTTCGGCACGCGGCGATGGTCGATGTTGCGGTCGGTGCGGCTCAATCCCCATTGCCGCGGATACTGGTCAAAGTGCGCCTGCATGTCCTCGTGGATCGCTTGCTGCAGGTCCAGGCCCTGCGTGCGCAGCGCGCGAATCACCACGTCCGTGCAGACACCTCGATCAGCGGGCACGTCTCCATCGGGATAGGGCATGTTGAAGTAGGCTGGATCGTAGAGGCGTACCACGCCCACCTGCGCACGGGCGGCAGCTACCAGAGGCGGGGAGACAGCAGGTCGTGTGTCTGCAGACGTTGCGGGAGGCGATTCAGGCGCGTTGGTGGAGGGCGCGTCGTTGCGACATGCCGCGAGTGTCAGCAGCATCAGGCACAGCGTGGAAAGCCGTGCCGGTCGCATGCTCAATCCTTCGGCAATTCGCCCTTGGGCGGCGGCGGTACGTCGCGGCCCGCGACCTGGACGAGGCGGACATCATCGGTGTCCAATTGCAGTGCGGTGAGCTTCCCTCCCCACACCGCGCCGGTGTCGATCGCGTGCACGCCATGGCCGATCATCAGACCCAGCGTGGACCAGTGGCCGCAAACGATCTTCAAGTCGCGCTCGGCGCGGCCTGGCACTTCGTACCAAGGATAGAGGCCCTGTGCCTGTCGTCCCGGTGCGCCCTTCTCCTCGATCGCCATGCGTCCGCGCGGCGTGCAGTAGCGCATGCGGGTGAGCACGTTGATGATGGCGCGCGAACGGTCGTGGCCCGACAGATGCGGGGCCCAGTTCGGCTTGTCGCCGTACATGTTGCGGAACAGCTTGCGATAGCCGTTGCCATGCAGCTGCACCTCGACCTCGCGCGCGTGCTTCTCGGCCAGCGTGGTGGTCCACTTGGGCGCCAGGCCGGCGTGCACCATCATCCAGCCCAGGTCGCGGTCCACGTGCAACAGGTTCTGCAGGCGCAGCCAGTCCAGCAGCATGCGCGCATCGTCGGCCAGCACCACGCGTTGCAGATCGGCATTGACCTTGCGCTGCTCGTCAGGCGAACGTTCGCCGATCGCGAGCAGGGACAGGTCGTGGTTGCCGAGCACGACAACGCTGTGCTCGCGCAACGAATGCACCAGGCGCAATGTTTCCAGCGACTGGCCGCCCCGGTTCACCAGGTCGCCGCAGAACCACAGACGGTCCTGCGCCGGATCGAAGCGAATCTTTTCCAGCAATCGCTGCGTCGCGTCGTAGCAGCCTTGCAGGTCGCCGATGGCCCAGACACTCATCGCGCCGGGGCCTCAGTGCAGCGTCCGCGGGACGGACAGGGTGAAGGTGGCGATGGGGGCGTCGAAGCGGGTGCCGTCGTCGGCGAGCATGTCGTAGCGTCCCCGCATGGTGCCCAGCGCGGTCTCCAGGACGGCGCCGGACGTGTAGCGGAAATCCTCGCCGGGCCTCAGCCAGGGTTGTTCGCCCACCACGCCCTCGCCATGCACTTCCTGGATCTTGCCGTTGGCGTCGGTGATGACCCAGTGCCGGCGCAGCAGTTGCGCCGGTACGCGGCCGCGGTTGCGGATACGGATGGTGTACGCGAACACATAGCGCCCGTCCTCGGGCGCGGACTGATCGTCGAGGAAACGCGTGGCGACGTCGACGTCGATGGCGTAGTCGGGGGAATCCATGCGTTCAGTGTATGCAATGCCACGTCAAAGCGGAAACAACGCCGGTTCTCGCGCGATCAGGGCGCGTCGGGCTGGTTCGCCAGGCGGATGAAGTCAGGGACCGGTACCTGTTCGGCGCGCAGGTCGGGGCGCAGTCCGGCCGCTTCGATCTGCTCGGTGGTGCAGGTGCCGGACAACGCATTGCGCAACGTCTTGCGGCGTTGGCCGAAGGCGGCGCGCACCACGTCGGCGAAGCGGCGGTGGTCGTGGATGCCGACCTGGTCCGGTGCGCGCGGTACCAACCGTGCCACGGCGGAGTCCACCTTCGGCGGTGGCCGGAACGCGCCCGGCGGCACCACGAACAGGCTGTCGACGCGGCAATAGGCCTGCAGCATCACGCTGAGGCGCCCGTACACCTTGCTGCCGGGTTCGGCGGCCATGCGGTCCACGACTTCCTTCTGCAGCATGAAGACCATGTCGCGGATGGAGGCCGCGTGTTCAATGGCATGGAAGAGGATCGGCGACGACAGGTTGTAGGGCAGGTTGCCGACCAGGCGCAGCGCGTCCTCGCCCGCGAGCTTGCCGAAATCCACCTCCAGCACGTCCTTGTGGATGATGGTCAGGCGGCCTACGCCCTCGGAGGCCTCCATCAGCGGCGTAATGAGGTCGCGGTCGAACTCGATGGCGGTCAGCTCGCCGTGCCTGCGCAGCAGCGGGAAGGTGATCGCGCCCTGACCCGGGCCGATCTCGACGAGGCGATCGCCCGGCTGCGGGTTCACCGCCATGACGATCTTTTCAATGTAGGCGCGATCGGTCAGGAAGTGCTGGCCGAGGGCCTTCTTGGGGGGAGCCTTGAAATGCGACATGCGCGGATTATGCGGGAACGCCGCAAGCCGCGCGGCATCGGCGTGCGTCAGCGCGTGCGGCGGGTCGCCGCGATGCGCGCGCAGGTGGCCACGGCGGCGAACAGGCTGGACGGGTCGGCGACGCCCTTGCCGGCGAGATCGAGCGCCGTGCCGTGGTCGACGGCCACGCGCGGATAGGGCAGGCCAAGCGTCAGGTTCACGGCCTGCTCGAAGCCGCTGTACTTCAGCACCGGCAGTCCTTGGTCGTGGTACATCGCCACCACGGCGTCGAAGCCGCTCAGCTTTTGCGGCAGGAAGGCGGTATCGGCCGGCAAGGGGCCGATGAGATCCAGGCCATCTGCCCGCAGCGCGTGCAGGACGGGTTCGATGACGTCGATCTCCTCGCGTCCCAGATGCCCCGCTTCGCCAGCATGCGGGTTGAGTCCGAGGACGGCGAGTGTCGGGCGGGCGATGCCGAAGTCGGTGCGCAGTGCGCGATCGGTGATGCGCAACACCTCTTCCAGCGCGCTGGCCGTGATGGCATCCGGCACGTCGCGGAGCGGAAGATGGGTGGTGGCCAGTGCCACGCGGACGATCTCGTTGGCGAGCATCATCACCACGGGGCGGCTCGCCTGTTCGGCCAGCAACTCGGTCGTGCCGCTGTAGGCGATGCCGCCCGCATTAATGGCGGCCTTGTGCACCGGGCCGGTGACCAAGCCATCGAGTTCGCCGGACAGGCAGGCGCCTGCTGCGCGCGTCAGCGCGTCGATGACGGCGCGCGCGTTGCGTGGATCGGTCTGGCCGAAGCTGGTCGATGCGGCGTTGGGGATGGGTCGCAACCGCAGGTCGCCGGGACGCGCAGCGACGGCGTTTTCTTCGATGAGCTGAAGGGGCAGCCCCAGGGCCTCAGCGGCGGAGGTCAGCGTGGCCGCGTCGGCGAATGCGAGCAGGGTGCAGTCGGTGCGCGGCTGCTGGGCCAGCCGTATGCAGAGCTCCGGACCGATCCCCGCCGGCTCGCCGGGCACCAAGGCGAGCCGGGGAACCATGTCAGCCGCCCGGGGTGGTCTCGGCGCGGTCGCCGCTGCGGAAGCTGACGTAGGCTTCGCCACGCAGTTCCTGCAGGTAGCGGTTGTACTCGTCCTCGGCCTTGCGACGACCGATGGTCTCGCGGACCTGGGCGCGGCGGTTCTGGTCTGTCACGTCGGTCTGGCGGCTTTCCACGCGTTCGACGATGTGCCAGCCCGCATCGGTACGGAAAGGCGCGCTGACCTGACCATCCTGGAGACCGGTGATCTGCTGGCCGAACGCCGGGCCGAACGCGTCGGCCGGGAACCAGCCCAGATCGCCGCCGTCGTCGCGGCTGTTGGCGTCCTCGGTGGACTCCTTCGCCACTGCGGCGAACTCGGCGCCGCCGGCGATGCGCGCACGCAGCGTATCGATCTTGGCCTTCGCCGCCGCAGCGTCCTGGGTCGGCGTGACGCGGACGAGGATGTGGCGGGCGTGGAACTCGGTGACGTTGCGCTTGTCGGCCTGGGCCGAGTCGCGTACCTCCACCAGCTTGAGCAACTGGAAGCCGCTGGGGCCGCGCAGCGGTCCCACCACCTGGCCAGGGGTCATGCCCTTGAGCAGGTCGGCGAATGCCGTGGGGATCTCGTCGACGCTGCGCCAGCCAAGATCGCCGCCTTCCAGCGCGTTGGGGCTATCGGAATAGCGGACGGCAGCGGCGGAGAACTCCAGTTCGCCCTTGTCGATCAGCGCCTTGATGCCATCGACCTTGCCCTTGCCGGTGCTGATCTGCTCGGCATTGGCGCCGTCGGGCAGCGCCACCAGGATGTGCGCCAGATGGTATTGCGCGCCGGTGGCCGCTTGCGCGGCGATCGCGGCGTCGACTTCGCCCTCGCTCACCTGCACGCGGCTCTGCGCGTAGCTCTGGCGCAGGCGCTGGATGGTGATTTCGTCGCGCAGCGAGTTGCGGAACTCGGCGAACGACATGCCGTCGGCCTCGAGCCGCTGACGCAGGCCGTCCGGCGTCGTGCCGTTCTGTTGGGCGACCGCGTTGACGGCGTTGTTGAGATCTGCATCGCCGATGCGGATGCCGCTCTCGGCAGCGCGCGCCACCTGCAGCTTCACCAGCACGAGGCGTTCGAGCACTTGCCGTTCCAGTACCGCACGCGGCGGCAGCTGGCCCGGCTGACTGGCGTACTGGCTGACGACGTTCTGCACCGCGCGATCGAGTTCGCTCTGCAGCACGACATCTTCATTGACCACGGCGGCGATGCGATCCAGCGGCTGCAGGTTCTGCGCCAGTACCGGGGTGATGGCCGTTGAAAAGGCCAGCAGACTGGCGACCAGAAGGCGGGAAATCGGCTTGTTCATGGAATCGGATCCGGAGCGTAAGAGGTGTCGTCCGGTCGCTGCGCGATATTGCTCGGCGGGACGAGATAGAGGTCGTCTCGGTAATAGCCGAGGATAGCACGGCGCAGGGTGCGCTCCGTGTCCTGGCCAGCCGAGCCCAGGCCTTTCAGGACGAATTCGACCTGGAAGCCCGTGTTCATTTCGCCCTCGCGATTGCGCACGTACCGACGTACGAGGGCGCGGACGGCGAGGCAGCAGCTGTCCCATTGGACGCCGGCGACGCCTTCCAGCAGGCCGGGTTCCTGGTCGGTGGCCGCATCGCGATAGAACGAGTGGTAGTAGCGGCCCACCACGCTCCAGGACGGCGTGACCGGGTACAGGAACGAGAAATCCGCCTGTTCCAGCAGGTCGCGGCGGCGCCTGTAGGTGATGTTGACCACGCCGTCGTCCGGCAGCAGGTAGCGGGCACGGACGCTGGCCAGATCTTCGCGACGGAACTTCGGATCCCACTGGTAGGAGGCACCGATGGTCCAGCGGTCCGTAGGTGCGTAGTTGGCGTCCACGACCCAGGCCGACTTGCCCTGTTCCAGCGGCACTTCACCTGGCAGGACGACGCGGCTGTCGTCGAAGTAGCGGATCTGACCGATGCTGGCCGACAGGCGCTCGAAGCCATCCTTCTGCCGCAGCAGGCGGGTGGACAGTGCCAAGGTCAGCTGGTTCGCATCGGTCTGGCGATCGGGGCCGGTGTAGCGGTTGTCGCGGAACAGTTGGCCGTAACTGAAGTTGAAGGGCCGTGTATCGAAGATCGGCAGCCCATCCTGCTCGCGGTACGGTGCGTTGAGGTAGAAGAGCCGCGGTTCCAGCGTCTGCAGGAAACGGTCGCCCTTGATCTCGGTCTCGCGGTCGAAATACACGCCTGCGTCCAGCGAGCCGATGGGAAGGCTGCGGCTCGGCGAGCGATCGTAGAACTCGGCGATCTGCGCCGCGCTTACGGACTGATTTGCCGGAATGCCGTAAGCGGCGCGCGCGCGACCGATTGCCGTGGTCTGGGCCAATTCGGGGTCGAGCCGATACTCGGTATGCCGATAGGCCAGAGTGGGCGTGACATACCAGGCTGCGCCCTGCAACGGGAAGGAGATGGTGGGCTTGATGTCCAGGCGGCTGCCGCCGGGATGCTCATCGTGCTGGAACTGCACGGCTTCGGCATGCCCGCCCACGCTGATCCAGCGGCTTAGCGGCTGGTTCCAGTTGAGGTAGACGCGGGGCAGCCGGTTGTACGGCAGCGAGGCTTCGCTGCTCAGGTAGTCCGAGAGCTGCCAGTGGTCGGCCATCAGGCCGGCGCTCCAGTACTCGCCTGCGCCGTACACGCCGGCGGTACTCGTCACCGAGGAGTACGCCTGTCCGTACAGCGAATTGCCGAAGTCCTCCTGGTAGCGCGCGTCGCTCAGCCAGATCAGGTTGGCGCGGGCCTGCCAGTTCCGTGAGAAGCGATGCTCGCCTTCGAACGCGAAGAACCCGCGGCCATCGTCAGGATCCGGGTTGTTCGGATTCTGGGGCCTGTAATCCGCATCGTTCATGCGGTCGCGGACCAGGTCGTCCTTGGTCATCCAGGTGCCCTGGATCTCGCCGCGTCCTTTCTCGTACAGATAGCGGAATTCCGCGCCCATCTGGAACCCGCGCTCGCTCATGTAGCGCGGTTCCAGCGTCGCGTCGTAGTTCGGCGCCAGGTTGAGGTAGATCGGCTGCTTCCAGTCGAAGCCGTTCCGGCCGGACAGGCCGACCGCCGGATACAGCAGGCCGGTGTGGCGCTGGTCGTCGATCGGGAACTTCAGGTACGGCACGTACAGCACGGGCACCTTGCCGAGCCGGATCGTTGCGCCACGTGCCACGCCCCAGCCGTCGTCGGTGTTGATGTCGATGCGGCGCGAGCGCAACTCCCATCGGCGGTCCTGGGGATCGCAGGTGGAATAGGTGGAATGCTGCAGGCTGCCTTCGGCACCCTTCATGTCGATGCGGTCCGCGCCACCGTTGCCGCGCCGCGAGACCAACTGATAGCGCACGTTGTCGATCTGGTGCGAATCGGCGCCCTGGTCGCCACGCGCGCTGTCTGCAACCAGGCGAATGCCGGCATCCTGGTAACGGATGTGCCCGTCGGCGACGTAGGTGTCCTTTTCCTGGTCGTACTTCAGGTTGTCGGCCCCCAGGAACTGGTCGCCCCGGGTGAGCTGCACGGCGCCACTGTATTCGGGGTTCGCCTCGGTGCCGGACAGCTGGTCGCCCTCGATCGAGGTGGGCTGTTCTGCCCGCTGCTCGCGTTTCGCCTGGGCGCTGCCGCCCGCTGCGGGCTGCGGCGCCTCGCTGAAAACCGGGATCACGTCCTGGACCGGGCAAAGGGCCCAGCTTTCGGGCTTCTCATCGTCAGCCAGCGCCGGCAGGCACAGGGCGATGCTGAAGGGCAACGGGAGCAGGCGGAGGACAGGACGCACGCGGTGCTGGGCTCGCTGGCAGGTTAAAAACGGTCGTTAGCTTGCCCCATCCCCTGCATGCGGGCAATGAAGGCCGACGGGGCGGTGTCGGCCAGGGTTCAGCGAGCTCGAAGGTACGGCGTCCGCGGGCTCAGCGGAGTTCGTCGACGTGGGCGGCCACCGAGTCCCGAAGGGCGTCCAGATCGTAGCCGCCCTCCAGCATGGAGACCACGCGGCCGCCGGCATGTCGCTGCGCCAGGGTGCGCAGCTGGCGGGTCAGCCAACCGAAGTCCTCGGTCTCCAGCATCAGGTCGGCCAGCGGGTCGCGCATGTGCGCGTCGAAGCCGGCGGAGATCAGCAGCAGTTGCGGCTTGAAATCGTCCAGCGCCGGCAGCAGCTCGTCCGCCCAGGTGTTCTGGAAGCGGAATCCGCCGCTGCCCGGCGGCAGCAGCGCGTTGAACACGTTGCCGGCGCCGCGTTCATAGGGAGCACCGCTGTGCGGGTAGATGCCCGATTCGTGGCTGCTGAAATAGGCCACGCGCGGGTCGTTGTAGAAGATCGCCTGGGTGCCGTTGCCGTGGTGGACGTCGAAATCCACGACGGCCACGCGTTCCAACCCATGGCGGTCGCACGCATAGGCGGCGGCCACGGCGATGTTGTTGAACAGGCAGAAGCCCATTGCCGTGCCGCTGGTGGCATGGTGGCCCGGGGGGCGCACCGCACAGAAGGCCGTGGCCGTGTCGCCATTCATCACCGCATCGACGGCAGCGACGCCGGCACCGGCGGCACGCAGTGCGGCAGCGGGCGAGGCCGCGCACATGACCGTATCGGGGTCCAGCATCCGGTAGCCGGCGACGTCGGTCTCCAGCACCTCGTTGACGAGGGTTTCGTCGTGCACGCGGCGGAGGTCGCCCAGCTTGGCGATGGGCGCCTCGCGCCACTCGACGTCGCCGTGTTCGCGGCGGAGCACTTCCAGCACCACCTCGAGCCGCGCCGGGCGCTCCGGATGTTCGCGTCCGGGATCGTGGGCCAGGCAGGCGGGGTGGGTGAAGATGATCACGAGGTCAGCGCGGGGCGTGCCGCCGCTCGTGTTTCCAGAGCACCTCGCCATGGCCGTCGGCGCGGGCCAGCACCCGGGCCAGCACGAACAGCAGGTCGGACAGTCGGTTGAGGTAGCGGATGGCCTCCGGTCGCACCGCGTCGTGGCGGGCCAGGGTCACCGTTTCGCGCTCGGCGCGGCGCACGATGGTGCGCGCCAGGTGGCAGCGGGAGGCAGCCTCGCCGCCGGCCGGCAGGATGAAATCCTTCAGCGGCGGCAGGTCGTCGTTGTAGTGGTCCAACTGGCGCTCGAGTGCGTCCACGTCCTCGCCGGTGATGGCGGCATGGCCGGGGATGCACAGTTCGCCCCCCAGGTCGAACAACTGGTGCTGCACCGTGGTCAGCAGCGCGCGGATGTCTTCCGCCACGCTGGGGACGGCCAGCAACACGCCGATCGCCGAATTGGCTTCGTCCACCGTGCCGTAGGCGGTGACGCGCGCCGAGTCCTTGCCCACGCGCGTGCCATCGCCCAGGCCGGTGCTGCCGTCGTCGCCGGTGCGGGTGTAGATCTTCGAGAGGCGGTTGCCCATCGTCGGCGCAGGGACCGGTCAGTCCGCCGTGCGGCCGTGCGGCTTGGCCAGGCGCACGACCTGCTCGACCATCACGTGCAGGATGACGGCCAGGCCCACGTAGATGGCGGCCACGCGCAGGTACGGCAGGTACCAGTCGCTGAAGTTCTTCCACCAACCGGCGAAGGTCGGTTCGCTGACCACCGGGCTCAGCCAGTAGAAGCTGCCCTGGCTCAGCAGGTGGCAGGCGGTGGCCGAGACCAGCAGGCTGCCGATGAGCAGGGCGAGCGTGCGGCCGTGGCGCGCGGTCTGGTAGCGACGCACCAGCGCACCGCCGGCCCACATCGCCAGATAGGCGGGGACGAGGAACCAGTACGCTGCGGACACGCAGTAGTGCGTCCAGAAATTGATGCCCTGGCCGCTGATGACCACGTAATCGACCACGACCGCCGCCGCCATGAACAGCGGGAAAGCCCAGCGCGACCAGTTGCGCAGGTAGTAGCCGCCGATGAAGAACGCCGCCCAACTGGCGTCGGGCAACGGCCCGATGTGGCCGAACGTGGTGGGCAGGTGGAGACGGGTGAGGACCAGCAGGGCGGCGACCAGCGCCAGGACGATGGCGCGTTGCGAAGTGGTGTTCATCAGGCACGGTTCCGGAGACTCAGCCCCGCATTCTACCGGAGCCGGCGCGCACCGGGCCGCCGGGTCGGCGCCACGGGGCGGGGCGCTATCATGGCGGGATGACAGATCGGCATGACGTAGTAATCGTGGGCGGAGGCCTGGTGGGTGCCAGCCTCGCGATCGCCCTGGACCGGCAGGGTCTCGACGTGGGGCTGGTCGAAGCCGCGCCGGCGGGGCAGATGCCTGCCGTGTTCGACCAGCGCAACCTCAGCTTCGCCGCCGCCACCGTCAATGCGCTCGGCGCGCTCGGCATCATGGCCCGCCTGCGTGCGCCAACCGGTCCCATCCGTCGCATCCATATCAGCCGGCAGGGCGACTTCGGGCGCGTCAGGCTCGACGCCGCCGACTACGCACGCGAAGCCTTCGGCCAGGTGGTCGTGGCGCGCGACTTCGGCGAGGCCCTCGAGGCCGGCCTGCAGGATCTTCGCGGGCTGACCCGCTACCGGCCCGCGCGCTTCACCGGCCTGGGCGAGACCGAGGACGGCCATCGCATCGTCCGCATCGCCACCGGCGATCAGGAGCGCGCGCTTCGCGCCCGCCTGGTGGTCGCCGCCGACGGCACGCACAGCAGCGTGCGCGGGGCACTGGGCGTTGCGGCCGACACGCACGACTACGGACAGACCCTGTTCGTTGCCCGCGTGCGCGCCGAGCGCACGCCGGACGGCACCGCCTACGAGCGCTTCCGCGAAGACGGGCCGACGGCCTTGCTGCCGCGCGGGGACCGCCACTGGGGCATCGTGCACGGCGTACCGCGTGCGCAGGCGGAAGCGGTCGCCGCGCTCGACGAAGCCGCATGGCTGCAGCGCCTGCAGCAGCACGTGGGCTGGCGTATCGGCCGGTTGCTGGAAAGCGGTGAGCGCAGTGCCTACCCGATGACGCGCGTAGTCGCGCAGCGCCTGGTCGGCGAACGCGCGGTCCTGTTGGGCAATGCCGCGCAGACGATCCATCCGATCGGCGCACAAGGCTTCAACCTCGGCCTGCGCGATGCGCTGACGCTCGCCGAGGAAATCGCACGCGCGGGCGATCCCGGCGATCCGGCCGCGCTCGCGCAATACGCTGCGCGCCGGCAGGAGGATCGCGAGCGCACGCTGTCGTTCTCCGACGGTCTGGCGCGATTGACCTCCAATCCTTCGCCGCTGCTGCGTCCGTTGCGCAGCCTGGGCCTCGCCGCCGTGGATGCCAATGCGTCGCTGCAGGCGTTCCTGGTGGGTGGCGCGATGGGGTTCCGTGGCGACGTACCGGCCCTCTGCCGGGGAGAAGCGGCATGAAGCGTCGCGGACAGATCGATGTCGCCGTGGTCGGTGGCGGCGTGGTGGGTGCGGCCTGTGCCTTGGTGCTTGCCCGCGAAGGCCTGCAGGTGGTGTTGGTCGAAGGCCGCGAACCCGCACGCTGGTCGCGCGAACAGCCTGATCTGCGCGTGTACGCCTTCGCGCCCGACAACGCCGCGTTGCTCGAAGACGCCGGCGCGTGGTCGTCCGTGCGTGGGGCGCGTGCGCATCCCTACCGCCGCATGCGCGTCTGGGATGCCGCAGGCGGTGATGAACTCCGTTTCGATGCGGACGCGTTGGGTCGTACCCAGCTGGGCTGGATCGTCGAGAACGCGCTGCTGGTGGACCGACTGTGGGCGGCCTTGCCTGCGGCCGGCGTCGACGTCCGCTGCCCGGCGCGGGTGGAAGCGATGGAGCAGGACGCGGACGGTGTCGTGCTCCGGCTGGACGACGGCACGCGCCTGGATGCGCGCCTGGCGGTGGCGGCCGACGGCGCCGATTCCACGTTGCGTCGATTGGCGGGCCTGGAGGTCAGCGGGCGCGACTATGCGCAGCGTGGCGTGGTCGCGTTCGTGCGCACCGAGCGGCCGCACGAAGACACTGCTTGGCAACGCTTCCTGCCCACCGGACCCCTGGCCTTCCTGCCGTTCGAACAAGGCCTCAGTTCCATCGTCTGGACGTTGCCCGACAACGAAGCCGCGCGCCTGCTGGCCGTCGATGAAAGCGAATTCAACCGCGAACTCACGCTGGCGATGGGGGGGCAGCTCGGCGAGGTCACGCTGGCCTCGTCGCGTGCCGCGTTCCCGCTGAAGCGGCAGTTGGCGAAGGACTATGTCGCCGGCCGCGTGATCGTCGCGGGCGATGCCGCGCACGTGGTGCATCCGCTGGCGGGACAGGGCGTCAACCTCGGTCTTCGCGATGTCGCGGCGTTGCGCGACGGCATCCGTGCCGCTCGCGCCAAGCGCGCGGACTGGGATGCGCCGCACCGGCTGGAGCGCTGGGCGCGCCAGCGCCGCAGCGAGAACGCCACCGCCGCGCATGCGTTCGATGGCATCAACCGTCTGTTCTCCAACGACGAAATGCACCTGACCCTGCTGCGCGGGCCGTTGCTAGGCCTCGCCGGCAAGCTGCCGCCGCTGGTGGATTTCTTCTGGCGCCACGCGGCCGGCCAGCGGGCGCGCTGACGACGTCTGCCGCAAGCATGCGGTAGCCTCGCGGTTCCCCGACGAGATTGCCGCGATGAACGACGACGCTTCTTCCGTGCACGATCCCGCGCGCCGGCGCCTGCTCGGCGCGCTCGGTGCAGCCGGCCTGGCCGGCGTGTTGCCACGCGTGCATGCCAAGGGTTCGCGTCCGCTCGGCGTTGCCCTGGTCGGCTTGGGCTACTACAGCCGCGATCTGCTGGCGCCCGCCTTGCAGGCCACCAAGCATTGCCGCTTGGCCGGCATCGTCACCGGCACGCCGGCGAAGGCGGCCGAGTGGCAGCGGCGGTACGACATCCCCGATCGCAACGTCTACGACTACGACGGCTTCGACCGCATCGCCGACAACCCGGACATCGACGTGGTCTACGTCGTCCTGCCCAACCATCTGCACAAGCCGTTCACCCTGCGTGCGGCGGCGGCGGGCAAGCACGTGTGGTGCGAGAAGCCGATGGCGATGGACGCCGCGGAAGCGCAAGCGATGATCGACGCCTGCCGCCATCACCGGGTACAGCTCGCCATCGGCTACCGCATGCAGCACGAACCCAATACGCAAGCGGTGATGGCGCTGGCGAAGACACGGCCGTTCGGGCGCCTGCAACGCATTCGTGCCGAAGCCGGCTTCCACGGATTCGACGGCGCGAGCGCCGACAATTGGCGCCTCGATCCGAAGCGAGGCGGAGGCGCGATGTACGACATGGGCGTCTACGCGCTCAATGCGGCGCGCTACACCACGGGCACGGAGCCCCTCGCGGTCACGGCCACGCAGGAGATCCAGCGGCCGGCGATCTTCCGTGGCGTCGATGAATCGATGCGCTTCCGCCTGGAGTTCCCCGAAGGCGTCGTCGCGGATTGCGCCACCAGTTTTGGCCGCAACATGAACGTACTGCGCGCCGAGTGCGAAAAGGGCTGGTACGAACTGTCGCCGTTCCAGGCCTATGAAGGCATTCGCGGCGACGCGAGCGACGGTCGTCGCTTCGACGCAGCCACTGGTGCCACACCCGCGCAGCAAGCGCGGCAGATGGACGACGACGCGTTGGCGATCCTCGAGCGACGACCACCGCGCGTGCCCGGCGAAGAGGGATTGCGCGATATGCGCGCGCTGGATGCGATCTTCGCTTCGGCGCGTGGCGGCGGAACGCGTGTCGAGATCGCGACGGCGTGAGGCGGCTCAGCCGGGAATGAAGGGGAACACGATCTTCAGCAGCCCCTTCAGCCCGCCTTCCGCGGTGCTGGCGATGGCCTTGGCGCCGAGGCTGTTCAACGCATTGCGTGCGTCCTGCCAGCGCAGCTTGCCGACGTCCTTCTTCAGCAGGTCGGCGACCTCTTCGGCCGTCGGCGTCAGCTTCTTCAACTCCGCGACCACTGCCGCCGGATCCGGTTGCAGGTAGCCCCAGCGCTCGGCGATCGCCAGCAGTGTGTCGAAGCGCACCGCGACGACTTCGCGGTTGCGCTCGTAGACCGGCAGCGCACCCACGTCGAGGATGGCCTGCTCGAACTGCTGGTGATCGTCCGGGTGCTCGATGCGGATGGCGAGGAAGCCGTCCTTGCGGCTGCGCTCGCTGACGTGCTTCGCGCCGGACTTCAGGTTGGTTTCGGTGAGCACGGTCGCGACGATGCGCTGCAATGCCGCGTCGCGTTCCTCGGGCACCAGTGCCCGCCAGCGTGCATAACCGTCGCGACGCAGCGCCTTGATCTTGGCGGGCGTGACCCGCAGCTTGCCCGCGACGGTGAAGTTGGATTCGTCGCGGCCGATGGCGCCGTCGCGCTCCAGCAGCACGAACATCAGCAACTCCAGGTCGCGCTTGGTCAGCGACTGGAAGCCCTGCAGCAGGGTCAGACGCATGAACTCGGTGCCGAAGCCGGCAGGGTCCTTGAGTTCGATGGGCAGCATGGCGGTCTCCTTGTCAGGGAGGCATCTTGCCACGCGGGGGTGTCAGTACCTGAGACCTGCCTTGTCAGGCGTCACAGGCCGGCTTCGCGGCCCGGGGTTTCGGCCCTGAAGGCCTCGATGGCCCCGCGGTCCTGCAGGGTGACGTACACCGTGCGGCCGTCCGGTCCGCCGAACGCGACGTTGGTGGGCTTGCGTCCCTTCAGCGCCACCTCGCGCAGCACCTTGCCCTCGGGCGAGACGATCGCGACCACGCCGGCGCCGTAGCGCGCGATGTACAGGTTGCCCTTCACGTCGGTGCGCATGCCGTCCAGGCCGTGATCGTCGAAGGCGATCAGCAGGCGCTTGTTCGTCACGCCGCCATCGGCGAGGAGGTCGTAAACCCACACGGTGCGCTGCACGCTCTCGTTGACGTAGAGGTGCTTGCCACCCGGGCTGACCTCCACCCCGTTGGTGGTGCCCATGCCCGTTTCGAGAAGATGCGGCGTGCCCGTGCGGTCGATGCGCCACAACTGGCCGGTGTTGTCGGCCCACTTGGGGTCGCTGGCATAGAGCGTGCCGTCCGGCGCGAGCGCAATGTCGTTGGGCTGGTTCGCCTGCGGCATGGATGCGAAGACCTTCGCTTCGCGCGTTCCTGCCGCGATGCGCAGCACATGATGTCCACTGTAATCGGCAATCAACATGCTGCCGTCGGCCGCGAAGCGAATGCCGTTGCCCGTGCTGCCCGTCGGCAGGGTAGCGAACAGCGCCGCGTTGCCGCTCCCATCTGCATCGAACGTCACCCTCCCGATGGTGCCGTCGCGGCCGAAGCTGACCGCATACAGCGCACCGTCCGGACCCCACGCAGGACCTTCGATGCCGGCACTGAAGACGCCGTCGCCCACGACATCGCGTGCCACGTACAAGGCATCGCCGGGCGATGGCGTTTTCGCGGTCGTATGCACGCAGCCTGCGAGCAGGAGCGCGATGCCGGTGGCCAGCGGCCTGATGTGTCGTGCCGTCATCCGTCTCCCCTTGCCGGCGTGCGCCACGCTGCCGGATCAGCCCGGCGTGGCGAACACGGTGATCTCTTCGCGATCGTGGTACAGCTGCCGCGCGCGGACCTCAAGCGGCCGGCCGGCCTGTTCGGCGAACAGGTCCAGGCACAGCCGGGTTTCATCCCAGCGCTTCTTCATTGGCAGCTTGAGGTTGAACACGGCGTGCTTGCACCACCCCTCGCGGAACCACTGCGCCATGCGCTCGGCCACGCGGCGCGGCTGTTCCACCATGTCGCAGACCATCCAGTCCAACGCGTGCGGCGGCTTCCAGTGGAAACCATCGGCACGCAGGTGCTCGACCAGTCCGGTGGCCAGTACGTGCTCGCGCAGCGGGCCGTTGTCCACGCTGGTCACGCGCAGGTGGTGCCGGGTGAGCACCCACGTCCAACCGCCGGGTGCCGCGCCGAGGTCGGCGGCGGTCATGGCGGGTTTGAGCAGGTTCTCGCGCTGGCGGTCGTCGAGCAGGGAGAGAAAGGCTTCCTCCAGCTTCAGCGCGGAACGCGACGGGGCGTCGGGCAGCAGCTTGAGCCGCGGGATGCCGAGCGCCCAGGGCGCGCTGTCGCGCGTATCGGCGACGCACAGGAACAAATGGTCACCTTGCACGAACACCACATGCAGCCGCGGCAGCCGGGTGTCCTCCTTCTCGCTGAGGAAGCCCTGCTTGCGCAGCACCGGACGCAATGCGTTGCCGAAACTGCGCGCCAACCCCGCCAGCGGCTTGGCGGTATCCGAATCGGGGTGTTCCACCCAGAGGTCGCCGAAGCGTCCGGCGCCTGCCAGTGCAGCGAGGATGGGCGTGATGCGGTCCTTCGGGTCGATGCCACGCAGCTCGGCGAGCACGCGCAGTTTCTGCCGCGCGAAGATCAGGTCGCGCCAGGGCAGGGCGCGATCCAGGCCGGCCGCGTCTTCGCAGACGAACAGCACGTGCCCGTCGTTGCGTTGTGCGCGCGCATAGCCCGCGAAACCCGCGTGCGCCGCGCGTTCGCTCAGCTCGGCGGCGAGTTCGGGTTCGAATCCCTGGCGGCAGTAGCCCAGCAGGCCGGTCGTCGATGACATGGGGACAGTGTAGCCGCGACGCGATGCGCGGCGCAGCCGTCGGATCAGTAGCGGTCGCCGCCGCTCTCGCCGTAGTGCTTCAGTACGGCGCGCGCGTCGTCGCGCCGCAGGTCGCGCACGACCTCGATGCCACGCTTGTTCAGTTCGCCCACCCAGTCCGCCGGCAGCGGACCTTCGTCGAACTCGGTCAGCGCCATCACGTCTTCCGCGCGCGCGCCGATCAGCAGGCGATCGATGCCGGCCCATACGGTGGCGCCGTAGCACTGGCAGCAAGGCTGGGACGAGGTGGCCAGCGTTACCGGTGCGATCCGATCGTTGAGCCGCGGGGTCTGCAGGCGCTGCTGCGCCAGCATGTAGGCCATGTTCTCCGCATGCGCCAGCGAGCAGGTGTGCGGCATCACCCGGTTCACGCCGAGCGCGATCACGCGATGGTCCGGGCCGAACACGACGGCGCCGAACGGGCCGCCGGTGTTGGCGTCCACGTTGCGGCGCGACAGGTCGATGGCCAGCGCGACCTTGTCGTCGTCGCTCGCGTAGGACGCGGCGGGATCGACCAGGTCGTGGGTCCAGGCAGGCAGGGTCAGGTGGATCTGTTGGTAGAGCATTACTGGGCAGGCAAGGTCGAGGAGGAGGGGGAATCTGCTTCGCAGCGACCGCTGACGCACTGGCAGGCAGTCACCTCGGCGAAGCCGCAGACGCCGGCCATGCCGCTGGCGGCGCACTGCGCACGCACGCCCTGCGGATCGGTCGGGCTGTTCTTGTTGACGCACGCCGGCATGCTGCCGCAGCAATTGCCCACGTCCTTCACGGCGCAGTCGGCGTTGCTGCTGCACGCATAGTCGACGGTGATCGCGCCGGCCTGGCGCGGCGGCAGCGTGCCACCGGTCGGCTTCGGGGCCGGCGTGGAGGTGGTTGGCGGTTCGGCGCCATCTCCGGATGACGCGGGCGCCGCACAGCCGGCCATCGCGAGGACGGCAGCCAACATCAACATCAGGGCGAACGGCAGGCGCAGGACTGTGCGGGGCATGGCGAACTCCTTTCCGGGATGGATGAAACGCCAGCCTGAGGCCGGCCGCCTCAACGGCCGGTGAAAGCGGGGGCTCAGGCCTTCGTCGCCCAGGTGTCGCGCAGGGTGACGCTGCGGTTGAACACCGGGCGCGCGGCCGTATGGTCGTAGCGGTCGGTGACGAAGTAGCCGATCCGCTCGAACTGGAACGACTGCTCGGGCGCGGCATCGGCCGCAGCCGGTTCCACGTAGCCGGTGGTCGTGCGGCGCGAGTCGGGGTTCAGGTAGTCGCGGTAGGTCTTGCCTTCGGCATCGTCGTCGGGATTCGGCACGGTGAAGAGGCGGTCGTACAGGCGCACCTCCGCTTCGACGGCATGCTTCGCGCTGACCCAGTGGATGGTGCCCTTGATCTTGCGTTCGGCGCCGGCCATGCCCGGGCGGGATTCCGGGTCCAGCCAGCCGCGCAGCTCGACGATCTCGCCGGCGTCGTTCTTGATCACTTCATCGCAGCGCACGATGCCGGCGCCGCGCAGGCGCACTTCGCCGCCCGTGGTGAGGCGCTTGAAGCCCTTCGGCGGCACTTCCTCGAAATCCTCGCGCTCGATCCACAGCTCGCGCGAAAACGGCACGCTGCGCTGGCCGAACGACGCGTCCTTCGGATGGTTGGAGAACGTCAGCGCTTCCTCGTGGTCGTCCGGCAGGTTCGCCAGCACCAGTTTCACCGGATCGATGACCGCCATGCGGCGTGCCGCAGCGGCATCGAGGTCTTCGCGCAACGCGCCCTCGAGGATGGAGATGTCGAGCAGCGAGTTCTGCTTGCTGATGCCCACGCGGTCCACCATCAGGCGCAGCGCCGCCGGCGTGTAGCCGCGGCGACGGATGCCCTGCAGCGTGGGCATGCGCGGGTCGTCCCAGCCATCGACCAGCTTGTCTTCCACCATCGCGAGCAGCTTGCGCTTGCTCATCACCAGGTAGTTGAAGTTCAGACGCGAGAACTCGATCTGGCGCGGCTTGCTCGCTTCCTTCGGCAAGCCCTTCGCCAGCAGCGGCGCGACCAGGTCCGGCGAGCCGGCCAGGTCCACCTTGTCCACGCACCAGTCGTACAGCGGACGGTGGTCTTCGAACTCCAGCGTGCACAGCGAATGGGTGATGCCTTCCACCGCGTCGCTCAGCGAGTGTGCGTAGTCGTACATCGGATAGATCGGCCAGTCGTTGCCGGTGTTCTGGTGTTCGACGTGCTTGATGCGGTACAGCGCCGGATCGCGCAGGTTGATGTTGCCGCTGCCCATGTCGATCTTCGCGCGCAGCGTGCGTGCGCCGTCCGGGAACTCGCCCGCGCGCATGCGGCGGAACAGGTCCAGGTTCTCTTCGACGCTGCGGTCGCGGTAGGGCGAGTTGCGGCCCGGTTCGGTCAGCGTGCCGCGGTACGCGCGCACTTCGTCCGCGCTCAGGTCGCAGACGAAGGCGTCGCCCTGGCGGATCAGCTTCTCGCCCGCGAGGTACAGCACTTCGAAATAGTCGGAAGCGTGGCGCAGGTCGTGCCACTCGAAGCCCAGCCAGCGTACGTCGTCCTGGATGGCGCGGACGTACTCGGGGTCTTCCTTGGCCGGGTTGGTGTCGTCCAGGCGCAGGTTGCAGACGCCACCGAACTCGCCGGCGATACCGAAGTCCAGGCAGATCGCCTTGGCGTGGCCGATGTGCAGGTAGCCGTTGGGCTCGGGCGGGAAGCGGGTCTTCACCGAGGCATGACGACCGCTGGCCAGGTCCTCGCGCACGATCTGGCGGATGAAGTCCCGCTTTTCGGGGGCGGCATCGTCAGACAGGGGGGCGGAGGGGGCTGCGGTATCGGACATCGGGGCGGGAGGCGTGGAAAAACGCCAGTTTAGCCGGTCTGGCGCCCGGGCTGGTCTATCCTGAACAGCCTTCGCGCACCCGGTCCCCGCATGAGCCTCCCGACGCTCGTCATCGGCAACAAGAACTACTCGTCCTGGTCGCTGCGCCCGTGGTTGCTGCTGCGGCACTTCGGCGTGGAGATCGAGGAGATCCGCCTCCCGCTCGACACGCCCGCGTTCGCCGCGGAGGTCGGGCGCCATTCCCCGACCGGCAAGGTGCCCGCGCTGCACGATGGTGGGGTGCACGTCTGGGATTCGCTGGCGATCTGCGAATACGCCAACGAGCGCTGGCTGGATGGCCAGGGCTGGCCGCGCGACCGCGCCGCGCGCGCGGTGGCACGCGCGGCGGCGGCCGAGATGCATTCCGGCTTCACGGCGCTGCGCACGCAGTTGCCGATGAACAGCCGGCGCGCGCCGGATGCCTACCGCTGGGACGCCGCGGCCCAGCGCGACATCGACCGCATCCAGGCGCTGTGGCGCGCGCTGCGCGCGGCGCATGGCGGCGACGGCGACTTCCTGTTCGGCGAGTTCGGCATCGTCGACGCGATGTACGCGCCGGTGGCGGTGCGTTTCGATGGCTATGGCGTGGAGGTGGACGACACCGCGCGTCACTACATGCAGGCGTTGTTCGCGTTGCCTGCGATGCAGGCGTGGCGGGCCGCAGCCGCGGTCGAGCCTGAATCGGTGCCGGCCACGGAAGCCTTGCGCAAGCCGTTGCCCGCCTGAGCGGGTGTAGGCTGGCGGCGGAGGACGTACCCATGCGCGTGGTCTACCTGGCCGACAACCTGTTCGATGCCCATCTGGTGAAGCACGCACTGGAGGAAGCGGAGATCCCGGCGTTCGTGTTCGGCGAATCGCTGCTGGGCGGCATGGGCGAACTGCCGCTGTTCGGCGTGCTGCGGGTCTGCGTTCCGGACACAGCGTTCCCCGACGCGGAAGGGATCGTGAAGGGCCTGGGACTGGATTCGGGCAGCAATGGCCCCATCTTGGAAGGCGACGACGAAGGCCTGGGCATCCTGCCGGCCTGATCCGCTTTCTCCCGACACACGAGGTTCGCCATGCTGGGTATTGGAGCCTACAAACAGCGCATGCCGCGCGCGGAAGACATGCTGCCGGGACGCGGCACGCCGCTACCGCTGCACAACACTCATTTCGTCAACGGACACCCGCTGCGCGACGCGTTCGACGGCCTGCAGCAGGTCGAGTTCGGCCTGGGCTGTTTCTGGGGCGCGGAGCGCAAGTTCTGGAACGTGCCCGGCGTGTACAGCACGTCGGTGGGGTACGCCGGCGGCGGTACGCCGAATGCGACCTACGAGGAAGTCTGCTCCGGCCAGACCGGCCACAACGAGGTCGTGCGCGTCGTGTACGACCCCGCGCAGGTCTCGTTCGAGCGCCTGCTGCAGGTGTTCTGGGAGAGCCACGACCCCACCCAGGGCATGCGCCAGGGCAACGATGTCGGCACGCAGTACCGCTCCGGCATCCATTGCCATACACCGGAACAGCAGGCGGCCGCGGAGGCCAGCCTGGAGACCTACCAGCAGACGTTGCGCGCGGCGGGCTACGGCGATATCACGACGGAAGTCGTGTATCCCGCGCCGGCGTTCTACTACGCCGAGGACTACCACCAGCAATACCTGGCGAAGAATCCGAACGGCTACTGCGGGCTTGGCGGGACCGGCGTGAGTTGCCCGATCGGGCTGGATGCGTGAGGCCCAGGCCGTTGCCCGGCCTTACAGCCGGGTGACGCCGCAGACGTAGACCACTTCGCAGGCGCCGCCGCCGGTATCGGTGCGGCTGGTGGAACTGCGCCAGCGCCAGCCGTCGCGCGCATTGGCTTCCACCAGCCAGCCATCGATCCGCACGCGCTCGCCCTTGCGTACGCCGGCGAGCGCCTGCGCGACGCTGTCGTTGCCGGGGATCATGTGCATGTTGGCGCTGCTGCTGGCGATCTCGTTCGGCGGCAGCGGCGGCTGGTCGCTCCAGCGGTAGCGGTACCAGCGCGAGGACTGGCTGATGTCCAGCGCGTCGATCACCGCATCTTCGGTCATGCGGGCCCAACCCAGCGCGAGGTCGGTCGGCGACAGGTCCGACTCGCGGCCGCTGCCGTAGTCCTCGCGCGACAGCACGCGCGCTTCCACGCTGAAGCCGGCGAGCGGCGTCAGCGTGGCGGCATCCAGCGCGAACGGCGCGAGACTGCCCGGCACATCCGTCTGCAGTGGCGGCTCGCCCGATGCCACGCGGGGCGGCAACGGGCAGGCCAGCGTCAGGTCGCCGGCGGACGCGGGTGCCTTCGGGCCGTGGCGCTTGTCGGAGAACCACCACCCCGCCATGCAGACCAGGATGCCGATCACCAGCAGCGTCCGCAGGCTCACGCGGTGAGCTTCTCGCGGATGGTCGTGCGCAGGGCGGCCAGGTCCTTGGCGAAGATCTCGATGCCGGTCGACAGCTTTTCCTTCGCCATCGGATCGGCTTCGATCGCGGCGGCGAAACTGTCGGCCGTTACCGGTGCCGCAGTGACTGCTTCAGCGGCGGTGGGCGACAGCTTGCGCGGCAGGTCGCCATGGTCCTGGTCCAGCTTCTCCAGCAGGTCGGGCGAAATGGTCAGGCGATCGCAGCCGGCCAGTGCCTCGATCTGCGCGGTGGAGCGGAACGACGCGCCCATCACCACGGTAGGCGAGCCGCGGCGTTTGAATTCGGCGTAGACGCCGCGCACGAACACCACGCCCGGGTCTTCGTCGATGGTCGCCGGCGCCTGGCCGTTGGCCACGTACCAGTCGAGGATGCGGCCCACGAACGGCGAGATCAGGAACGCACCGGCTTCCGCGCAGGCGATCGCCTGGGTGGGGTTGAAGATCAGGGTGAGGTTGCAGTCGATGCCTTCGGCCTGCAGCACGCGAGCGGCTTCCACGCCCTCCCAGGTGGAGGCGACCTTGATCAGGATGCGATCGCGGCCGATGCCCTGGTCGGCGTACATCTGCACGAACTTGCGCGCCTTGGCCACTGTCGCGGCGGTGTCGTAGGCCTGGTCGGCGTCGACTTCGGTGGAGACGCGGCCGGGGATCAGGCCGGCGAGCTTCGCGCCAACGCCGACGGTCAGGCGATCGACCACCTCGTCCACCAGCGCACCACCGCCACCCTGCGCGCGCGCCCAGGCGAGTTGTTCTTCGATCAGCTCGGCGTACACCGGCAGGTCCAGCGCCTTCTTCACCAGCGTGGGATTGGTGGTGCAGTCCACCGGCTTGAGGCGCTTGATGGCGTCGTAATCACCGGTATCGGCGACGACGACGGAGAGTTCGCGGAGCTGCTGCAGCTTGGAGGGGGACGTATCGGACATGGGGTCGGCGAGGCGGGGGAATCGGGCGACAAGTATGCCCTGTCCCGCGGGGGCAGGCCCGGCCGCGGGAGCGTACTTTTCGTGGATTGACGCGATAGCGCGCGTTGCGCGCTCAGCGGTGCAGGTCGCCGCTGGCTTCGGGTTGGTAGTCGATGGCGGTGACCCGCAGGCGCAGCGGGCGGTTGCCGGGCGCATGCCAGTCGATGGTCTGGCCGATGGCCACGCCGAGCAGGGCACTGCCGACGGGCGCCAGCACGGACACGCGTCCGGTCTCGACGTTTGCTTCGTGGGGATACACCAGGGTCAGGCGATGGTGTTCGCCGGTGAGTTCGTCGTCGCACTCCACGCGCGAGTGCATCGTCACCACGTTGTCCGGCATCCGGTCCGGCGTGCGCACGTCGGCGCGGTTCAGTTCGTCCATCAGCGCGAGCGCGGCCGGGTGCCGGCGCAGCACGGGCGTATCGAGCAAGGCCTCCAGGCGCGACAGATCGCGGCTGGACACGACGAGCGGGGGAAGCGAGGGCGGCAGGCCGCTGGTGCGGGTGTTGTTCATCGGGGTCCTCTGTGGATTTTGGGGTCGCGCAAAAGGAAACGGGCGACGCGTCGCCGCGCCGCCCATCGGAGTCCTGTTTGCCGCTTTACCGTAGCCCGGAAGGCGGCTCGGTTCAAGCCGCGCGCGCGCGCGGCGTGGGGCGTCCGGCCGGCGGTTGCGCACCGCCTGTATCGGGTTCGAAGAGGCTGGGAGGCAGTTCGCGGAACACACGCGCCAGCTGCAGCAGGAAATCGCTCATCGCCGAACTCTTCCGCCACACCATCGCGATCTGCCGGCTCGGGTGCGAATCGCTGAAGCCCAGCAGGTGGATGTTCTCCGAGCGCGCCACGGGCGGCTTCACCGCCAGCGTCGGCAGCAGGGTGATGCCGACATCGGCGGCGACCATCTGGCGCAGGGTTTCCAGGCTGGTGGCGCGGAACTCGGACTTCTCGTTCGCGCCCGAAAGGCGGCACACATCGAGCGCCTGTTCGCGCAGGCAGTGCCCGTCCTCGAGCAGCAGCAGGCGTTGGTCGGCGAGCTCCGCCAAGGCCAGCGAGTCGCGGCGAGCGAGCGCATGCGATTCGGGCACGGCGAGCACGAACGGCTCTTCGAACAGGAATTCGGTGTGCAACTGGTCGTCGGCCACCGGCAACGCCAGCAGGCCGGCATCGAGCTTGCCTTCGCGCAGGCGCGAGAGCAGCACGTCGCTCTTCTCCTCGACCAGCAGCAGTTCCAGGTCCGGGAAGCGCGTGCGGATGCGCGGCACGACGTGCGGCAGCAGGTAGGGGCCGAGGGTGGGGAAGATGCCGAGCCGCACGGTGCCGGCCTCGGGATCCTGGCTGCGGCGCGCGGCCTCCTTCATCTGCTCGACCTCGGCCACGATGCGGCGCGCGCGGTCGGCGGCATCGCGCCCGGCGGGCGTCAGCATGACCTTGCGCGGCGCGCGCTCGACCAGCGGCACGCCCAGTTCGTCCTCCAGCTTCTTGATCTGGGTGGAGAGCGTGGGCTGGCTGACGTAGCACGCGGCGGCGGCCCGTCCGAAATGCTTGTGGTCGGCCAGGGCCACCAGGTACTTCAGGTCGCGCAGATTCATCGGAACCCTCCCTCAAGGAACTGCGGGGCGGGCGGCCGGGCCGCCCGCTCGGCACATCATGCCGCGACTGCGTCCGCTGCTTCCACCGGGGCCGAGGTGCGGATCAGGTGGTCGAAGGCGCTCAGCGCGGCCTTCGAACCTTCGCCCATGGCGATGACGATCTGCTTGTACGGCACGGTGGTGGCGTCGCCAGCCGCGAACACGCCCGGCACGCTGGTCTGGCCGCGGTCGTCGACGATGATCTCGCCGCGCGGACTCAGCGCCACCACGCCCTTCAGCCACTCGGTGTTCGGCAGCAGGCCGATCTGCACGAAGATGCCTTCCAGTTCGATGCGGTGCGTATCGCCGCCGGTACGGTCCTTGTAGACCAGGCCGTTGACCTTGCTGCCGTCGCCCAGGACTTCCGTCGTCTGTGCGCTGGTGACGATGCGCACGTTCGGCAGGCTGCGGAGCTTGCGCTGCAGTACATCGTCGGCACGCAGCTGCCCGTCGAACTCGATCAGGGTCACGTGGGCGACGATGCCGGCCAGGTCGATCGCGGCCTCGACGCCGGAGTTGCCGCCGCCGATCACCGCCACGCGCTTGCCCTTGAACAGCGGGCCGTCGCAGTGCGGGCAGTAGGCCACGCCCTTGTTGCGGTACTCGTTCTCGCCGGGCACGTTCATCTGCCGCCAGCGGGCACCGGTGGAGAGGATCACCGTCTTGGACCTCAGCGAGGCGCCGTTGGCGAGCTGGATCCCGACCAGGCCATCGGCACCGGCGGGCACGAGCTTCTCCGCGCGCTGCAGGTTCATCACGTCGACCTGGTAGTCCTTGACGTGCTGCTCCAGCGCAGCGGCGAGCTTCGGGCCTTCGGTATACGGCACGGAAATGAAGTTCTCGATCGCCATCGTGTCCAGCACCTGGCCGCCGAAGCGTTCGGCCGCCACGCCGGTGCGGATACCCTTGCGCGCGGCGTAGATGGCGGCTGCGGCGCCGGCCGGGCCACCACCGACGACGAGCACGTCGTAGGGCGCCTTGGCCTTGATCTTCTCGGCATCGCGCTTGCCGGCGTTGGTGTCGAGCTTGGCGACGATTTCTTCCACGCCCATGCGACCGGCGCCGAACACCTCGCCGTTGAGGAAGATCGTCGGCACCGACATCACTTCGCGCTGCTCGACTTCCTGCTGGAACAGCGCGCCGTCGATGGCGACGTGCTGGATCTTCGGATTCAGCACCGCCATCAGGTTCAGCGCCTGCACAACGTCCGGGCAGTTCTGGCACGACAGCGAGAAATAGGTTTCGAAGCGGTACTCGCCATCGAGCGAACGGATCTGTTCGATCACGTCCTGCGCGAGTTTCGACGGATGGCCGCCGACCTGAAGCAGCGCCAGCACCAGCGAGGTGAACTCATGCCCCATCGGCAGGCCGGCGAAGGCCAGATGGATGTCATGGCCGGGCGAGGTCAGCGCGAACGACGGCGTGCGTTCGCCACCACGCTGCTCGGTGACGGTGATCTTGTCGGAGACATCCTGCAGGTCCTTCAACAACGCCTGCAGCTCGGCGGAGCCGGCGCTGTCGTCCAGCTGCGCAGTGATGTGGATCGGGCGCACGGCCTTTTCCAGGTAGGCGGTGAGCTGCGTCTTCAGATTGGCGTCCAGCATGGCGAACGTCTCCGGGGAGGAAATCAGGGAGGAGGGGAAGTCAGGCGTTTGCAGGAGCGGCATGTGCCGAGGGAGGGGCGCCGGTCAGGGAGGAGGGAACCGGCAAGCGGCGCATGCCGCTGCTGCAAACGTCCGGGCCATCCTCCGGGCCCGTGGCCCGGAGGTGGCGTGATGCGGTGTCGCGATGGCGCATCCACGCGGGGATGCGCCGATGCCACGGTGACGCTTAGATCTTGCCGACCAGGTCCAGCGACGGGGCGATCGTCTGCGCGCCTTCCTTCCACTTGGCCGGGCAGACCTGGCCGGGGTTGGCGGCGGTGAACTGCGCGGCCTTCAGCTTGCGCAGGGTTTCCGACACGTCACGGGCGATCTCGTTGCTGTGGACTTCGGCGGTCTTGATGACGCCTTCGGGGTTGATGACGAAGGTGCCGCGCAGGGCCAGGCCTTCTTCCTCGATGTGCACGCCGAACGCGCGGGTCAGCTGGTGGGTCGGGTCGCCGACCAGCGGGAACTGGGCCTTGCCCACCGCCGGGGAGGTTTCGTGCCACACCTTGTGCGAGAAGTGCGTGTCGGTGGTGACGATGTAGACCTCGGCGCCGGCCTTCTGGAACTCGGCGTAGTTGGCGGCGGCGTCTTCCACTTCGGTCGGGCAATTGAAGGTGAAGGCGGCCGGCATGAAGATCAGGACCGACCACTTGCCCTTCAGGGTGCCGTCGGTGACTTCGACGAATTCGCCGTTGTGGAAGGCGGTGGTCTTGAACGGCTGGATCGCGGTGTTGATCAGGGACATGGAAGATCCTCGTGAGTGGAGTGGGTGTGGTGAAGTGATGGCGCCATGGTAGGCAGCGACTATTGATATCTCAAATCGATTGATGGAATTGAATAGATAGTCTTTGGCTATCACTAGGTGGGGTCGGAACACGTCACTGGCAAGGCTGAAATTTAACTTCATATATTTCAGTTACTTACAGGATTTGCGGTCTGACTGGACCAGGATGCCCTAAGGGCTTCCTTGGCGGCCCACCTCCAAACGAGGCTATCGCCAGCGCGGTACGAAGCCCCGCGGGCTCCATACGCCATTGAGCACCATGATGGTGCGTCGCGGCGATGCGCGGGCGTGTGGGGTACCGCCGCCCGGTACCATGCGTGCCATGTCCGATCCCGCCTCCCTGCGTCTCGACCACGCCCTGCGCGCCGCCACGGGCCGACTGGCCGGCCAGGACGCGCGGCACGAAGCCGAGCAACTGCTGCTGCATGTGATCGGCCGCGACCGCGCCTGGCTGTTCGCGCATGGCGATGCCGCGCTGGCGGACGCGGATGCTGCGGCGTTCGAGGCGCTGCTGGCGCGCCGGGTCGCCGGGGAGCCGGTGGCCTACCTGGTCGGGCATCGCGGTTTCTGGACGCTCGACCTGCAGGTGTCGCCTGCCACCTTGATCCCGCGCCCGGAAACCGAGCGCCTGGTCGAACTGGCGCTGGAGCGCCTGCCGGCGGACAGGCCGTTGCGCATCGCGGACCTCGGCACCGGCACCGGTGCGATCGCGCTGTCGCTGGCGAGCGAGCGACCGCAGGCGCAGGTGGTGGCGACCGATTTCAGCGCAGACGCCCTGGCCGTTGCACGTGCGAACGGTGTGTCGAACGCCATCGCCAACGTCGAATTCCGCCACGGCAGTTGGTGGGCGCCGCTGCAGGGCGAACGCTTCCACCTGGTCGCGAGCAATCCGCCCTACATCGCCGAGGGCGACGCGCACCTGGCGCAGGGCGACCTGCGCTTCGAGCCGCCGACGGCGTTGTCCTCCGGCGCGGACGGACTGGAGGCGATCCGCGAGATCGTGGGCGACGCATCGACGCACCTCATGCCCGGCGGCTGGTTGCTGCTGGAGCATGGCTGGGACCAGGGCGCGGCGATCCGCGCGCTCATGACCGCCGCAGGCTTCTTCGACGTGGCCACGGAGACGGACCTGGAGCAGCGGGACCGCGTCACCCTTGGGCGCGTCACGGAAGGGCAAGACGCGAGCCGCTAGACTGTCGCTTTCCTCCAGGACGGGCTGCCCATGCGCACGCTTTACCCCGATATCGAACCCTTCGACACCGGCACGCTGAAGGTCGATGACCGCCATGAGCTGTACTACGAGCAGTGCGGCAACCCGCAGGGCAAGCCCGTGGTGCTGCTGCACGGTGGCCCGGGCGCGGGCTGCAGCCCGAAGATGCGCCGCTTCCACGATCCCGCGAAGTACCGGATCGTACTGTTCGATCAGCGCGGCTCCGGTCGCTCCACGCCGCATGCGGACCTGGTGGACAACACCACCTGGGACCTGGTGGCCGACATCGAGAAACTGCGCGAAAAGCTCGGCATCGAGCGCTGGCAGGTGTTCGGCGGCAGCTGGGGTTCGACGCTGGCACTGGCCTACGCCGAAGCGCATCCGCAGCGCGTCACCGAACTGGTGCTGCGCGGCATCTTCATGCTGCGGCGCTGGGAGCTGGAATGGTTCTACCAGGAAGGCGCGAGCCGTCTGTTCCCCGATGCGTGGGAACACTACGTCACCGCGATTCCGTCGGTCGAACGCCACGACCTGATCTCGGCGTTCCATCGCCGCCTGACCTCCGACGACAAGGCCACGCGCCTGGCGGCGGCGAAGGCGTGGAGCGTGTGGGAAGGCGCGACCAGCTTCCTGCACGTCGACGCGGATTTCGTCAGTGGCCACGAGGAGCCGGAGTTCGCGCTCGCGTTCGCGCGCATCGAGAACCACTACTTCGTCAACGGCGGCTTCTTCGAGGTCGAAGACCAGTTGCTGCGCG
Source organism: Pseudoxanthomonas sp. LjRoot125 (assembly GCF_964252705.1). Lineage (NCBI taxonomy): Bacteria > Pseudomonadati > Pseudomonadota > Gammaproteobacteria > Lysobacterales > Lysobacteraceae > Pseudoxanthomonas > Pseudoxanthomonas sp. LjRoot125. The sequence continues at coordinate 265,547 of NZ_CAXUOY020000002.1, forward strand.
ACGCCTCGCGCATCGCCGACATCCCGGGCGTGATCGTGCATGGCCGCTATGACGTGGTCTGCCCGGTCGCCAACGCGTGGGAGCTGCACAAGGCCTGGCCGAAGGCGAAGCTGGAGATCACGCCGGCGTCCGGCCATTCTGCGTTCGAAGCCGAGAACGTCGACGCGCTGGTGCGCGCGACGGACGCCTTCGCCTGACGGGACGACTTCGCAGCGGAGATAGCCTCATGGATTCGTCGCGCGCCACCGCTTCCGCGTTCGACCAGCGCGTGCTGGACCTGTACGACGACTACGTCCATGGCCGGGTCGATCGGCGCGGCTTCCTGTCGGGCGCGGCGCAGTTCGCCGTCGGCGGTACGACAGCGGCCGCGTTGCTCGCGGCGTTGGCGCCGCAGTACGCGTTCGCTGCGCAGGTGGCCGTGGACGATGCGCGCATCACCACGGTCTATCGCACGTTCCCCGCGCCGCAGGGCCATGGTGAAGGGCGCGGCTTGCTGGCGATGCCGCGCGAGCCGGGACCGCATCCGGTGGTGTTGGTGGTGCACGAGAACCGCGGACTGAATCCGTACATCGAGGATGTCGCGCGTCGCCTTGCCGTGGCAGGCTTCATCGCGTTCGCGCCGGACGCGCTGTATCCGCTGGGCGGGTATCCCGGCAACGACGACACCGGGCGGGAGATGCAGGCCACGCTGGACCGCGCGAAGGTCATGGCCGATCTCGAAGCCGCCGCGCGCTTCGCGCATGCGCTACCGCGCGGCAACGGCAAGCTCGGCGTGGTCGGTTTTTGCTTCGGCGGGTTGGTGACCAATGTGTTGGCCGCGCGCCTGCCGGAGGTCGTCGACGCGGGCGTGCCGTACTACGGCGGCCAGCCGTCCGCGGAAGAGGCGGCGCGCATCAAGGCGCCGTTGCTGCTGCAATTCGCCGCGCTGGATACGCGCGTCAACGCAGGATGGCCCGCCTACGAGCAACAGTTGAAGGCCGCGGGCGTGCCTTACACGGCCTACCTCTATCCCGACGTGAACCACGGCTTCCACAACGACACCACGCCACGCTACGACGCGGCCGCTGCGGCATTGTCCTGGCAGCGCACGCTGGCCTTCTTCGGCCAGCACCTGCGCTGATCGCACTTACGGCGACGCGCGCTGCGGGCTGGCGACGTCGACCTTCATGCGCCGATACGCGCGCTGCAGCCGCACGCTGCCGCCGGGCAGGCGGTCGCCCTCGACGGTGATGTCGATGCGAAGCGCGCCGGAGGCCGCGTCGGGAAGGGTGTAGCGATACGTCGCGCGACGCCCGTCAGGAACCTCGAGTTGCAGCGCCAATTGGCCGCTTTCATCGCGCAGCGTGGCGCGTGTGCCGTCGGCGAGATCCAGCGTGCCCGACAGGGGTATCACCAGCACGTCGCGACCATCCGAGGTGCCGAATACCACCGATTCGCGCATCCGTTGCAGCACCAGCACCGCATCGTCGGGCGCGGCGAACGCGCCCTGCGTCGGCAGCAGGCCCTTCAGGCTAGGACGACCGCCAGCCGGCCGGTTGCCGCCTGGTGGCGGTCCCATCGGGCCGCCGCCCCCCGGCGGTGGACCCATCGATCCATCCCCGCTGTTGCCGGGCGGAGGCCCTCCCGCACCTCCCGGCCCGCCGCCAGATCCGCCGCCAGGTCCGCCGCCGCGACCGGGACGGGCGCCGTGCTCGGGGCGCGCACCCGCGGGCATGGCGCGCTCGGCCTCCTGCAGGAGCTGCGTATTCGTCTCCACATCGGGCTGCCATTCGCCCGAGGGGTCGTGCGAGGACGCCTGGGCCAGTACGGAAGGGGAGGTGGCCAGCAGGGCGGCGAGGAGGCAGTAGGTCAGGCGCACGTCATCGGCTCGTGGGGGATGAGCGCGGAACGCCTGTCAGCGGCGTGGGATGACGTTCGATCCCGACGTGTTGGCGGGCATTCAGTCGTTGGAGCGGGCGCGTGTCCGGTAGCCGAGCGCGGACGCGAACCTCCCGCATGTGTGCCGATACCTTTCTGCAAAAGACGGCGACACGGATCAGCCGCTCCCGGAGAAAAGCCATGACGATCGCGCAAGCCGCGCCGGTGCACGAAACCCGGATCGGGCTGGAGGATGTCGATATCCCGCGCCTGGGCATGTCGGCCATGCGCTTCATCAAGGCGATCGAGCGCGGCCAGCACGAGGTCCTGTGGGAAGCGGCCTCGGACACCATCCGTCGTGCAATGGGCCGTGAAGCCTTCATCGCCCTACTCGCGCAACGCCACGGTGCGCTCGGTCCCGGCATGGATCGACGCTGGGCGGCGGTGCGGGTCGACCAGCCGGACCAGCGTCCGCACTGGCAGCCGGGCACGTATGCGGTGCTGGAGTTCTCCGTCGCGTTCGGCACAGCCGCCGCGCCGCATCGCGAAACGGTGACCCTGCGACGAGAAGACGAGGGCGTCTGGCGCCTGGCCGGCTACGCGGTCAGGGCATCCTGATCCGCTACTGCCGCGGCGTGCCGTCGAGCGTGTGGTCGATCATCCACAGGCCCGCCCACAGCTTCGCATCCAGTTCGTAGCCTTCGGCCATCTTCTGCGCCAGCCACGCGGCGGCACGCGCGCGCGGGATGGCGTGCACGGTGATGTCCTCATCGCCATCGCCGCCGCCTTCGCCGACCTTGCGCAGTCCTGTCGCGCGGACGAAGGCAATCTTCTCGCTGCTGCTGCCCGACGAGGTGGGGCCGATCATCAGCACCTCGGCATGCGACGCGGTCCAGCCGGTTTCCTCTTCGAGTTCCCGGATCGCGGAAACCTCGATGGATTCGTCGGCATGGATGTCGCCGACCAGGCCGGCCGGCATTTCGATGGTCAGCGCCTGCAACGGCACGCGGAACTGCTCGACGAACAACACTTCGTCTTCGGGTGTGACCGCGATGATGATGGCCGCCAGCCCGCCGGCATGCGCGCGCTCCACGTATTCCCAGGTGCCGCGGACCATCATCCGCTGGTACTTGCCTTCCCACACCGCCTGCGGCGGCGCCTTGCGCTTGTCGTGTTCGTCCATGGCCCGATGCTAGCCGCTGGCGATGACGATTTACAGGCGGGCGTAGCCGCCATCCTCCAGCCCGGCGGCCACGCGCAGCCGGCGCCGTGTCATCGGGCCGAAGCGCAGGGCGTCTGACAGCCCGGCGAGCATGTCGCCGTCGGCCTGTCCGCGTGCGTGACCGGTGGCGATGTCACCGAGTGGGGCATCCAGCGCGATGGTGGTGAGCTGGCGCCACAGCAGTGCGTGCTCCCGCTGCTCGCGCAAACGCGTCGCCATGGTCGCGGCGCCGCGCAGGCGCAGGAACGCCACTTCGTCCACGCGCGCCAGCAGCGTGTCGAGATCGCCGAAGTGCGCGAGCAGGATGGCGGCCGACTTCGCGCCAATGCCACTGACGCCCGGAATGTTGTCCACCGCATCGCCGGTGAGCGCGAGGTAGTCGGCGATCTGCCGTGCCTCCACGCCATGGCGCGCCTTCACGCCGGCCATGCCCCAGCGCTGGCCGCGCGCGAAGTCCCATTGCTCGTCGTGTTCGGCCAGCAACTGGGAGAGGTCCTTGTCGGCCGACACGATGACGCCGCGGAAGTCCTGCGGCCGCGCAGCATGCAGCGCGCTGCCGATCAGGTCGTCGGCTTCGTATTCGCCATGCGACAGCACGCTCAGGCCGAGCGCGGCGCAGAGTGCCTTGCAGTGGGTGAACTGCCGGCGCAGTTCTTCCGGCGCGGGGTCGCGGTTGGCCTTGTAGGCCGGATACAGCCGGTTGCGGAAGCAGCTGTCCAGCGCCTCGTCGAAGGCGATCGCGATGTGTGCGGGGCGCTCCTTCTCCAGCACCTCCAGCAGGAACCGCGCGAAGCCGTGCGCCGCGTTGGTGGGCCAGCCATCGGCGTCCTGGAATTCGTCCGGCATCGAATGCCAGGCGCGGAAGATGTAGAGACTGGCGTCGACCAGGTAGAGGGCGCGCACGCCGTCGGCCTCAGGGTGCCCAGTCGGTCAGCAGCGCGGCCGGATCGGGGCGATCGCGCTCGGGCGCTTCCATCTGCGGTGTGCCGACGTGGATGAAACCGGCGACGCGCTCGTTCGGCGCGAGGCCCAGCGTCGCGGCGACGGCTTCGTCGTAAGCCATCCATCCGGTCAACCACTGCGCGCCGAAGCCCAGCGCCTGTGCGGCCTGCAGCAGCGCGAAGCACACGCTGCCGGCGGTCAGCAACTGCTCCTGTTCGGGAACCTTGTGGCCGGCCGTGAGGCGGGCGACCACGGTGATGATGGTCGGCGCATGCGAGAAGCGCGCGCGATCCTTCTCCACCACTGCAGGGGCGGCATCGGGGTCGAGATGCAAGGTGCGTGCCGCAAGGCGTTCGCCCAGCGCATGGCGGGCGTCGCCCTCGATGCGGATGAAGCGGAACGGCACCAGCTTGCCGTGGTCCGGCACGCGGACCGCGGACGCGAGCATACGAAGGAGGGTGGCGTCGTCGGGGCCGGGTTCGCCGAGTTGCTTGGAGGGCACCGAACGGCGGGCGTCGAGGAACTGCAGGGGGGAGGGAAGCGACATGCGTCAAGTTTAGCGTGTCACATCTTGTTGCATGGCACTAAAATGCCGAGGCCATCACGGTTGCCCGTCCCGCGGATTTCCTACGATGGCGTTGCGGATTCCGGTCCGCCTCCCCCGAACTCCTTTCGCCTGCCAAGGCGGGGAACCTTGTGCATGTCGAACGTCCTCAATATCGCCGATCGTCCCGGCCGGGAAACGCGCATGCTTGACCAAGCGCGCGACGCGGCCATTCCGCCGTTGGTGGACGCCTTCGCGGTGGCACTCGGCCGTTTCGACGATGCGCTGTTCGACCGTGCCGAGCGTGCGGGTCCGTCGCAGATGGCGTTCCTGGATGCCATGCGCGAGCTGCGTCGCCGGCGCGAAGACATCATCGTGCGCTTCCGTGCCCACCTGCAGTTCGCCTGGAAGGCATTGCAGGAAGGTCGCCCGCTGTCGATGGAAAGCGCCTTCGCGCACTCTCCCGACGACGCCCTCACCCTGGTGACCGACCAGGAGCTGGAATCCCGCCTGGCCGTGCGCAACCTGGCCAGCGTGATCCTGCGCGACTGCAAGCCGGTGCTGACGCGCCTGGACCGCCGCCTCGGCTGGCTGGCCGGGCAGGCGGCGCTGGAAGCCGAATACAACCCCGTGGGCGCCGAACACATCGGCGTCGCGGTGCACCAGGGCTTCGCGGCCTGCGACCTGGCGCCTGAAGTGCGGCTGGTCGTCATCAAGTTGTGCGAACGCGACCTGGTACCGGCGATCGCCCGCATCTACGCCGCGCTGGACCAGCGCCTCGCCCAGCTCGGCGTGGCGCCGGACGTGCAGGAGCCGATGCGTCGGGCGCCGAAGTCGGAAGCCGCCCAGGACATCGAGGACCTGATGTCCGGCGACGAGCCCGGCGCACCCGCCTGGGCAGCCCGTTTCCTCAACCGCATGGCCGGCATGAACCGCGGCCTGCAGGCGTCCCATGCGGCGCCCGCATCACCGGCCGGCTTCGGCGACGTGCCGCCGGGCTACTCCGCGGCGCCCGGTACCCAGGGCGTCCTGCTGGAAGCCCTGCATCACCTGTTGCAGGAATCGCGCCGGGGCCGGGACGTGCCGCAGGAACAGCCACGATCCTCCCATCCGCAGCGCGATCTGTCCCAGCGCGAGATGCTGTCCGTGCTGTCGCTGCTGCAGGCCACGCCGAGCGCCACGCTGCGCGCCGCCATCGGCGACACCGGCGAGTCGCTGTCGCAGCGGCTGAAGAACGAAGTGCTCAGCAGCGCCATGCAGCTGGGCGTGGATCCGTCCACCGCGCGCCTGGCGCCGGTCGACGAGGACGCCATCGACCTGGTCGGCATGCTGTTCGACGTGATGCTGGACGAACGCGACCTGGACGGCCGTCCGCGCGAACTGATCGGGCGCCTCGTCGTTCCGTTCGTCAAGGTCGCCCTGCTGGACCGCCGGATGTTCGTCCAGAAGACGCATCCTGCGCGCCGCCTGCTCAACGTGCTGGCCGAGGCCTGCGAGGGCAACAACGGCGAGAGCGCCGCCGAGCGCACGCTGCTGACCAAGGTCGAAGAGGTCGTCGATCGCCTCACCGCCGAGTTCAACGAGAACCTGGCGATCTTCCTGACCCTGGAAGAAGAATTCCGCTCGTTCCTCGAACAGCACCGCCGCCGCATCGAGATTGCCGAGCGCCGGGCCGCCGAGATCCAGCGCGGCCAGGAACGCCTGGAAGCCGCGCGCGCGCGGATGAACACCGAGCTGGACGAGCGGCTGTCCGAGCGCACCGTGCCGCAGGCCATCGAGGATTTCCTGCGTCAGCCCTGGGCCCACCACGTCACCATGACCGTGCTGCGCGAGGGCGAGGAAGGCGACGGCCTGCGTGAATCGCTGGCGCTCGCCGACGGCGTGCTGGAAGAACTCACCGAAGCCCAGCGCCATGTCATCGGCAAGCCGTGGCTGCAGGCGTGGCGTCCGGCGTTGGTGAAAGTGTTTTCCAGCGTCGGCATGAACCTCGATGCCGCCGCCGGTGCGGTCGATGCGCTGCACGACACGCTGCAGGCCGTGGCCGCGGCACGCCCGGATCTCGAGCGTGCGTTGCCGGAATTGCCGCAGGTGGTGCTGCCCAAGCCCGCCGTGGAAGAAGACACCACGCCGATCCAGTTGGTGGCCGGCGCGGACACGCTCGACTTCGACCACAGCGACGCCGACCACTTCCGCAATCTCGCCATCGGCACCTGGCTGGACTTCATCGACAAGGACAACAAGGTGCAGCCGGGCAAGCTGTCGTGGGTCAGCCCGATCTCCTCGCGCCTGCTGTTCGTCAATCGCCGCGGCGTGCGCTTCTGCGTCGCCTCGCCGGAAGAACTGGCCGCGATGGTCCGCCTGGGCCGCCTGCGCACGCACCAGAGCGAGGATGCGTTCGACAGCGCCATGCAGGGCGTGATCGAACGCCTCGAGCCGGTCCCGCCGACCCCGCTGACCTGAGCCTGCGCGGCTCTGCCGCGCTCTGCTAGCATCGTCGTACGGTTGGCCTAACGACGAGGGGCGCATGGCGGTCGAAGTGCAGGTACTGAAGGAGTCCGCGGCCGGTGAGCGCCGCGTGGCCGCCACGCCGGAAACAGTGAAGAAGCTGATCGCCGCCGGCGCGCAGGTCGTCGTCGAGCGCGGCGCAGGTGCCGGTGCCGGTTTCATCGACCAGGCTTACACGGACGTCGGCGCCACCCTGGACGGTGGCGAGGGCCGGGCGCACGCCGACGTGCTGCTCTGCGTGCAGGCGCCGCCTGCCGATGCGATTGCCGCGTTCAAGCCGGGCGCCAGCCTGGTCGGCGTGCTCCAGCCCACCGCCGATCCCGCGCGCGCCGAGGCGCTGCAGGCACGCGGCCTGCAGAATTTCCCGCTCGAACGGCTGCCGCGCACCACGCGCGCGCAGGCGATGGACGTGCTCAGTTCGCAGGCCGGCATGGCGGGTTACAAGGCCGTGCTGATCGCCGCGCAACTGGCGCCGCGCTTCTTCCCGATGCTTACCACCGCCGCCGGCACGATCCGTCCGTCGAAAGTGCTGATCGTCGGTGCCGGCGTGGCCGGCCTGCAGGCCATCGCGACGGCCAAGCGCCTGGGCGCGCAGGTGGAAGGCTTCGACGTGCGTCCGGAGACGCGCGAGCAGATCGAATCGCTCGGCGGCAAGTTCCTCGACCTGGGCGTGAGCGCGGCGGGCGAGGGCGGTTATGCGCGCCAGCTCACCGAAGAAGAACGCGCGCTGCAGCAGCAACGCCTGGCCGATCACCTCAAGGGCATCGACGTGGTCGTCTGCACGGCCGCGGTGCCGGGGCGTCCGGCGCCGAAGATCATCACCGCCGCGATGGTCGCGGGCATGAAGCCCGGCAGCGTCATCGTGGACCTGGCCGCGGAAACCGGCGGCAACTGCGAACTCACCCGGCCGGGCGATACCTACGACCAGCAGGGCGTGACGGTGGCCGGGCCGCTGAATCTCGCCAGCCTCGGCGCGGTGCACGCCAGCGAGATGTATGCGCGCAACGTGCTGAACTTCGTGTCCTTGTTCATCAAGGACGGCGCGCTGCAGTTCGACTGGGACGACGAACTACTGGCGAAGACCGTGTGGCCAGAACGGCCCGGCGCCCCCGCACAGGCAGCCTGACGCAACAGGAAAACGCGATCAGCGCTCCTCGCGCTGCGGCCGGCGCCGCGGCGCGTTGTCTTTCATCCAGGCGTCGCGTTGTTCGGGCGTCATCTTCTTCCACTCGTCGCGGAGCGCGGTGCGCTGTTCCGGCGTGAGCTCTTTCATCCGGCCATAGAGCGCGCGGGCCTGGCGGCGCTGTTCGGGATTCATCCCTTCGAAGCGCTTCATGCCGTGCCGCGCCTGTGCACGCTGCTCGGGCGACATGGACTGCCAGCGCTGTGCGCGCTCCAGCATGCGGGGGCGTTCTTCCGGTTCGCGGTTCCAGCGGTCGCGCAGTGGCGCGATCAACGCTTCGCGCTGCTGCGGGGTCAGCTGCTCCCACGTGGGCAGGGGCGCAGGCGGCGCGGACTGCGCGAAGGCCTGGGCGGACGCAAAGACCAGCAGGCCGAGGGCGAGCAGGCGTGAGGTACGGGATGTCATGGGTCACTCCATCGCAAGAGGCTGCGCATCGGCCGACGCCAGCCACAGGTACAGGTCGGGGTCTTCTTCCAGCGTGCCGGTCGTGGCCTCGTCCAGCGACGCCTCGCCGTCGGTCACGGCCACGGGCGTCGCCGCGCCGGGCGCCGGTGCCGTCGATGTGCGCGGCAGGAATTGCAATCCGACGCCCACCGCGAGCACCGCGCTGAACGCCGTCGCGGTCAGCCAGCGCCACGAGCGCGCCCCCCCGGCGGGTGCCGCGCGCTGCGCTTCGTGGCGCGCCGTGCGCAGGCGCATCAGGGTCTGCGGGGACACCTGCGCCAGCGATGCGCGATGCAGGCCGCGGGCCTGCGCATCGAAGCCGGTGTCGTCGTGGGGATGGACGGGGTTCATCGGAATTCCTCCAGTTGCTTCTGCAGGGCATCGCGCGCGCGGGACAGGTGCGTCTTCACCGATCCCTCCGAGCAGCCCATGACGCGAGCGGTGTCCGCCACGTCCAGTTCTTCCAGCACGCGCAGCGTGAACGCTTCGCGCTGGCGTGCCGGCAATGCGCGCAAGGCCTGCACGAGGCGCGCGTAAGCCTCGCGCTGGTCATGCGCCTGCGACGGACCCACGCCCGTGTCGGGCGCCCAGTCCACCGGGCTTTCCTCGCCGCGGTCGCCCGTGGGCAGCAGCCAGCGCAGGCGGAAACCGGCGCGGCGCTGCACGTCGACGATCCGCCGGCGCAGGATGCTCCAGAACAACGGGGTCCATTCGTCGGCGGGCCGGTCGCGGTACACCAGCATCTTCATCATCGCGTCCTGCACCACGTCCAGCGCATCGTCGCGATGGCGCAGCCCGGCCTCGGCGAAACGGAATGCGCGCGGCCCGATGTCGGCCAGGAACAGCTCCAGCGTCGCCGCAGGCGCGGGCGAGGCGGTCGTGTCCGGCAACGGGTTGGGGGTGGCGCTCACCAACATAGCTTAGCGACCGGCGCCGTGAATCAGCCGCGACGTGCCGGTCGGACGGCGTGGACAGCCGGCGAGGACGGTTCGGACGGGCACGGCATGGACGGATCTCCCTGAGGGTCGCCGAGGGAAACGCGCCACGTGGCGTGCGGTTGACAGCCCGCCGCCGGGGTCCCTGCGGGTTCAGGTACGGTTATGATGCGGAACACGCCCCGCCACGCGGCGGCGGCGCAGACAACGTGGACAGGATGGGGGAGCGGATGAGCGACGGGTTCGTGGCGCTGTACATCTTCATGCTGGCGGCCATCGCCGGGCACGTGATCATTTCGCGGGTGCCGGTGATCCTGCACACGCCGCTGATGTCCGGCTCCAACTTCATTCACGGCATCGTGCTGATCGGCGCGATGGTCGTGCTGGGCCACGCCGATACCACGCTGGAAAAGGCCATCGGCTTCATCGCCGTCCTGCTGGGCGCGGGCAACGCGGCCGGCGGCTACGTGGTCACCGAGCGCATGCTGGACATGTTCAAGAGCAGCAAGCCCGCGGGTGGCAAGTGAGCCACGGCGCAACGGCCATGCCGGCACGCGGGCGCGCCACGGCGCGCGACATCTTCCAGTGGTTGAGCTACCTGCAGTACCCCGCGTTGCTGGTGGCGCTGGGGTACGGGGCCAGATCGGGCTGGACGCTCGCGACCGCGGGCGACGGCGGCTGGGCGACGGTCTACGACGACTGGAACTACGTGCTGCTCTACGCCGGCATCGGCATCGGCCTGTCTTCGCTGCAGGACCCCACCAAGACGCAGAACGAAGTGTCGAAACGCGTCTGGCAGGACCCGCGCAAGGGCCGCTGGCTGCTGCTGCTGATCTCCTTCTATACCTTGGGCGCGATGGTGGCCGGGCTGGTCGGCGCCTATCTCGCCGATACCACGGTGGTGAACCAGTTGTCGCTCGGCCTGGTGGCCTTCGGCCTGGGCATGGTCGGCCTGCTCAAGACCGCCATCGAAATGCGTGAACACCATCGGTTGGACAAGCAACCCGCGTCGTCGTCTGAAGGGAGCCGTGCATGAGTGCGTTGACGCTGGTGAAGCTGAGTTACTTCGTGGCCGCCACCCTGTTCCTGCTTGGCCTGCAGCGCATGGCCAGTCCCAAGACCGCGCGCAGCGGCATCCAGTGGGCCGGCGTGGGCATGCTGATCGCCACGATCGCCACGTTCTTCCTCCCGGGGCTGCACAACATCGGCCTGATGATCGCGGCCATCGTGATCGGTGTCGGCCTGAACTGGATCTGGGGCAAGAAGGTCGCCATCACCGACATGCCGCAGATGGTCGCGCTGTTCAACGGCATGGGCGGCGGTTCGGCCGCGGCGATCGGTGCGGTGGAACTGGTGCGCTACTCCGCCGGTGAACCGGCGCCGTCCACGTTCACGCTGTCGCTGGCCGTCATCGGCGCGCTGATCGGCGCGGTCTCGCTGACCGGCTCGGTGATCGCCTGGGCCAAGCTCGACGGGCGCATGGACAAGCGCTACACCTTCCCGGGCCAGCAGTGGTTCAACGCGCTGGTGGCGCTGGCCGCCATCGCCAGCGGCGTGATGGCGCTGACCACCCTGGCGATGCCGTGGATCATCGCGTTCTTCGTGCTGTCGCTGGCGCTCGGCGTGCTGATGACGCTGCCCATCGGCGGCGCCGACATGCCGGTGGTGATTTCGCTCTACAACGCCTTCACCGGCCTGGCGGTCGCCTTCGAAGGCTACGTGCTCGGCAACGAAGCGCTCATCATCGCCGGCACCATGGTCGGCGCGGCCGGCATGCTGCTGACGCGGCTGATGGCCAAGGCGATGAACCGCAAGATCACCAACGTGCTGTTCTCCAACTTCGGTGGCGGCAGTGCGGCGATGCAGGAAATCGGCGGGTCGATGAAGCCCATCGAGGCCGCCGACGTCGCCGCGATGATGGCCTACGCCGAACGCGTGGTGATCGTGCCCGGCTACGGCCTGGCGGTGGCGCAGGCGCAGCACAAGATCTGGGAACTCAGCCAGAAGCTGATCGATCGCGGGGTGAAGGTGAAGTTCGCCATCCACCCGGTCGCCGGCCGTATGCCCGGCCACATGAACGTGCTGCTCGCCGAAGCCGGCGTGCCCTACGACCTGATCGCCGACATGGACGACATCAACCCCGAGTTCGCCAACACCGACGTCTCGCTGGTGATCGGCGCGAACGACGTGGTGAACCCGGTGGCGAAGACCGACCCGGCCAGCCCGATCTACGGCATGCCCATCCTCGACGTGGTGAACTCGAAGAACACCATCGTCATCAAGCGCGGCAAGGGCACCGGTTTCGCCGGCATCGAGAACGCGCTGTTCTACGCCGACAACACCCGCATGCTGTATGGCGACGGCAGCGAGATGGCCAATGCGCTGGTCAGCGAACTGAAGGCGCTCGACGGCGGGCACTGAGCCCGCCGCTCACCTCGTCAGCGCGACCACCAGGCTGCCAGCACCGGCGCGGCGGCCACCGTGATCCAGTCCAGCGGCGTCATCGCCAGGGTCAGCAGCGTCCACCCATGGTGCAGGCCCAGCTTCAGCGCCGAATCCCACGGCGTCAGGCCCATCGCGAAGCCCAGTTGCGTCGCCACGATGCCCCAGAGGGACACCCCGCAGATCACCGCCGTCGCGACCAGCGCCAGCACGGCGCGCGGCGTGCCCGCGGGCATGCCGGCCAGGCGCAGCACCACGATCACGTCCAGGGCCGCCACCAGCGCCATCCAGCCCGCCTGCCGCTGCAGGTAGAGGGCGGCCGTCACCCAGATCAGGACCAGGCAGGCGCCGCCGAGCAGCAACATCACGGGAACCAGCCAATGGAAGGGGCGACGTGCAGCGGGGGACATGGGGACTCCGGCAGGGGCCGCCAAGGATAAGGCCTCGGCCCTGTCCCGGGGGGTGGGGCTACAATAGGTCGCCTTGCAGCGCCCCACGCGCGCCCCCATCTGATCCGGCATGTATTCCCGCAGCAGCGAACCCGTCCAATTCTCCCGCGACTGTGCGGCCGTCCTCGTCCCCCAGGGTGAGCTCGTGACCCTGCCGGCCGGCAGTTACGGCTACATCACCCAGGCGCTGGGTGGCAGCTACACCGTGTTCGTGGAAGGCAATCTCTTCCGCATCGCCGGCAAGGACGGCGACGCCATCGGCAAGGAGCCGACCGAACCGCTGTCGCTGCCCGACAACGCCAGCGACGAAGAAGTCGAAGCCCTGGTGTGGAACCAGCTGCGCACCTGCTTCGATCCGGAAATCCCCTTCAACATCGTCGACCTCGGCCTGGTCTACGAAGCCAACCTCAGCACCCGCGACGACGGCCAGCGCGGCGTCGAAGTGAAGATGACGCTGACCGCGCCCGGCTGCGGCATGGGCGAGATTCTGGTCGACGACGTGCGCAGCAAGCTGGAGATGATCCCCACCGTCGCCGAAGCCGACGTCGAGCTGGTGTTCGATCCGCCGTGGGGCCGCCACATGATGTCCGAAGCCGCCAAGCTGGAAACCGGCATGCTCTGAGCCGCCGGCTCACCCGATGCAGAACCCGTCAGGAAGGAAGAGATGAACGTGATGAACGCCGCCCCGTTGACCTACCGCGTGAACCGCTCCGACAAGGCCCGCACCCCGGCCGAGCGCGACGCCATCCTCGCCAGCCCCGGATTCGGCCTTCACTTCACCGACCACATGGTCGCCATCACCTGGGACAAGGCGCAGGGCTGGCACAGCGCCGAAGTGCGCGCCTACGGTCCGCTGTCGCTCGACCCGGCCGCCTCGGTGCTGCATTACGGCCAGGAGATCTTCGAAGGCATCAAGGCCTACCGCCATGCCGACGGCTCCATCTGGACCTTCCGTCCCGACGCCAATGGCGCGCGCCTGCAGCGCTCGGCCGCACGCCTCGCGCTGCCGCAGCTGCCGGTGAACGAATTCGTCGAATCGCTGCGCCAGCTGGTCGCCATCGATGGCGACTGGGTGCCGTCGGCGCCGGAAACCAGCCTGTACTTCCGTCCCTTCATGATCGCCACCGAAGCCTTCCTCGGCGTGCGCGCCGCGCACCAGGCCGGCTACTACGTCATCGCCAGCCCCGCCGGCGCGTACTTCGCCAAGGGCGTGGCGCCGGTGTCGATCTGGCTCTCGGAAGACTATGCCCGCGCCGCCAAGGGCGGCACCGGTGCCGCCAAGTGCGGCGGCAACTACGCCGCCTCGCTGCTGCCGCAGCAGGAAGCGCAGGCGCAGGGCTGCTCGCAGGTGCTGTTCCTCGATCCGGTGGAAGGCAAGTACCTGGAAGAGCTGGGCGGCATGAACGTGTTCCTCGTCTACAAGGACGGCCACATCGTCACCCCGGAACTCTCCGGCAGCATCCTGGAAGGCATCACCCGCGACAGCATCATCCAGATCGCCCGCGATCGCGGCCACGCGGTCGAAGAGCGCAAGGTGTCGATCGACGAGTGGAAGCAGGGCGTCACCTCCGGCGACATCGTCGAAGTCTTCGCCTGTGGCACCGCCGCGGTGATCACGCCGATCGGCCAGCTCAAGGGCAAGGACTTCGCCGTCGGCGACCTCAATGCACCGGCCGGCGAGGTCACGATGGGTATCCGCAAGGAACTCACCGACATCCAGTACGGCCGCTTGCCGGATCGCCACGGTTGGTTGGTGAAGTTGCGCGACTGACCGTCGCCGCATCGCCGCGCAACGAGAGCCCGCCGCATGGCGGGCTTTCTTTTTTTCTTCGCGCAACGTGCATTGCGCGAATAAAAAATTCGCACTCATCACGCGCAACGCACGTAAATGAATCTACGCGACGATGTCCACCGGTGACTTCGGCTTCATGCGTGTATTCCGATGATTACGTTTGTAACGTGATGGCATGAAGTGTGTCTTTCATCGCTGATTCACGTTGTCGTAAACCGCTAGCGTCGTCATGCGCCGTGCATTGCACGGTGCGCACCCGGTCGAACGCAACAGCCCGTCCACCCCCTCCCGTGCCAGCCCCTGCGCCCTCGACCGGGCTCTTGCCGTTTTTCGGCTTTCGACAACTTTGAGGGAGAGTCTGATGTCTGGATTTGCAAAGCGTGGTTCGCGTGTCCGCCTGCTGTGCCTGTCTTCGGCCGTGCTGGCGTCGTTGTACGCATTGCCCGCCATGGCCGGGCGCGTCGACATGAGTGGCCTGCAGGTGGAAGAACCGGGTGGCTACGACCGCTTCATTGTGAAGTACCGCGACGGCAGTACCGAAAGCACCAGCGCGACGCAGTTGCAGCGCTCGCTGACCAAGGCGGCCGGCACCGGTGTCGCCAAGCGCGGCGGTCGCGCGCTGGGCCTGCAGAAGCTGCGTCGGCTCGCCGCCGGCGGCGCCGAGGTCGTGCGCGCCGACCGCAAGCTGGACCGCGTCGAAGCCGAATCGCTGATGCGCCAGCTGGCCGCCGATCCGAACGTGGAATACGTGGAAGTCGACCAGCGCATGTACGCCGTGCTGACGCCGAACGACACCCGCTTCTCCGAGCAATGGGGCTTCGGCACCACCGCGTCGGGCATCAACGTGCAGCCGGCGTGGGACAAGTCCACCGGCGCGGGCGTGGTGGTCGCGGTCATCGACACCGGCATCACCAACCATGCCGACCTCAACGCGAACATCCTGCCGGGCTACGACTTCATCAGCGATACCTTCGTGTCGCGCGACGGCAACGGCCGCGATTCGAACCCGAACGACGAAGGCGACTGGAACCCGGTCGCGGGCGAGTGCTACAGCGGCTCGCCAGTCACCAACTCCAGCTGGCATGGCACCCACGTGGCCGGTACGGTCGCCGCGGTGACCAACAACGCCACCGGCGTGGCCGGTACCGCGTTCGGCGCCAAGGTGGTGCCGGTACGCGTGCTGGGCCGTTGCGGCGGCCTGACCTCCGACATCGCCGACGCGATCACCTGGGCGTCCGGCGGCACCGTCAGCGGCGTGCCCGCCAATGCCAACCCGGCCGAAGTGATCAACATGTCGCTCGGCGGCGGCGGCACCTGCTCGGCCACCTACCAGAACGCGATCAACGGTGCGGTCGGTCGCGGCACCACGGTCGTGGTCGCGGCGGGCAACAGCAACGCCAACGTATCCACCGCGGTGCCGGCGAACTGCCCGAACGTCGTGGCCGTCGCCGCGACCACCTCGGCGGGCTCGCGTGCCAGCTTCTCCAACTACGGCACGGGCATCGACATCTCCGCGCCGGGCCAGAGCATCCTGTCCACGCTGAACTCCGGCACCACCACCGCGGGCAGCGCCAGCTACGCGTCGTACAACGGCACGTCGATGGCGGCGCCGCACGTGGCCGGCGTGGTCGCACTGATGCAGGCAGCCGCACCGTCGCCGCTGACCCCGGCCCAGGTGGAAAGCATCCTGAAGAGCACTGCACGCCCGTTGCCGGGCACGTGCTCCGGCGGCTGCGGCGCGGGCATCGCCAATGCGGACGGCGCGGTCGTGGCCGCACAGGGCGGCACGCCGCCGGGCGGCGGCACGACGACCTACAGCAACGCGACGGACTACTCGATCCCGGACAACAACACCACGGGCATCAGCAGCACCATCGCCGTGTCCGGCCGCACGGGCAACGCGCCCAGCAATGCGCAGGTGGCGGTCAACATCGTGCATACCTACATCGGCGACCTGATCGTGGACCTGATCGCGCCCGATGGTTCGGTGTATGTGCTGCACAACCGCACCGGCGGCAGCGCCGACAACATCAACCAGACCTACACGGTCAACCTGTCGAGCGAAGCGCTCAACGGCAGCTGGCGCTTGCGTGCCCGCGACCGCGCCAGCGTGGACACCGGCTACATCAACAGCTGGAGCATCACCTTCTGAGGATTCCCCTCGAGGGGAGCACAGGGAGGTGCAGGAAGAACCCCGGCCAAGGCCGGGGTTCTTTTTTTACCTTGAAGGCGAGGGTGCCTGGGCCGTCGTCATCCCGTGACGGCCTCCTCTCTCACTAAGGTCCAGCGTCGATGCTTTTTCGGTGTTTCGTCTCTCACTAAGGTCGAGCGTTGGCCCTATTTCGGTGTTTCTTCTCTCACTAAGGCCGAACGTTGACTCTTTCTCGGCGTCTCTTCTCTCACTAAGGTCGAGCGTTGACTCTTTTTCGGTGTTTCTTCTCTCACTAAGATCCAGCGCTGACCCTTTTTCGGTGTTTCTTCTCTCACTAAGATCCAGCGCTGACCCTTTTTCAGTGTTTCTTCTCTCAAGCCCGCCGCAATCTGCTCAACCCAGGTCCCTGTTCGCCGGCCCGCCGACCTGGCCGCGGCTTCGCCGGCGTACACCGGCAGCCGGTACGGGCGACCCAAGGCGACCGGTGGGGAGCCCCGTTCCTCAGGGCTTCCTGTGAATTGACGGTGGGCAGAGGGCGCTATCAGAATCGCGCCACCCCCCACTTAGGGGTCTGATAGGCGTTAGCGCCCATGATGGTTTCGTACATGTTGGCCGCAGTGATTTCCTTCTCTAGCGGTCCGGAGATGACTTCCGACGTTTGTGTTCCACCCGCTTGGCCCGAGCGCTTCGAAATCAACCGGTCGGTTACATTTGCCGACCTGCAGGAGCTCTACTTGCGCGAGGTCCCAGCCGCGCTAATGCCGGAGCAGGCAATCCTGCAGGCAGAGTCAGTTGCACGCGATTCCAGCCATGATGACTGGGCAGCACAAGCTGGCGCAATTGGGGTGGCGCTCTATCAAACGCAGAGCCAGAAGCTCGAGGCGCATTGTGGGCAACGTCTAGACAGCCAGCATGGAGCCGCTGAGCTTATCGAGCGGGCTTACGCAAGAGTTTTAGCCCACACCAATCTTCGGCACGATTCTGCTGCGGCCGCCAAGCTTCTGCCGGACAAGTTCTCCATCAACCTGACGCCCCGGGTCGCGATTGTTGGTCTATCAGTGCGCTGTTCTGAATCGACTCCGGCGCTGGCTTCATTTCTTGCCCGCGCGTCCATCCCTTGCGGACAATCACCAAGATCGCAAGGTGGGCGCTAACAATTCAGTCAAGCCGGCGCCTCTGGGCGGCTCGGCCAGATTCAGGCGCTAAGACTCATGGGCAAGATCGTTCGATTGCCGACGTTCTGGGTTCTGGCCGCAGGGCAGGTTGTGCTCGTTGTGGGTACGGCCGCGGTCTGGTTCTACTTCCGCACGATCGCGTACCTGGCCGGGCCGCCTGACCCCGATACGTATGCCTGGACCTGGGGATTCCAGCTCATGGTCTTCGCCGTCGTCTGGCTGCCGGCCATCCTGCTTTGTGTCGGGATACTGCTCGCTTTCGAGCGCATCGCGCTGGGCCCTTACTATCGGGCTGCGGCCCTCCGAGAGGATCGGCATGATGGCTGACACTACATTCAAGCCGAACCCGCCTCGCGGGTCGGTCTTATTCATGCGTTGGGACCCACGAGAGAGTATGCGAATACTGATGTCAGCCTTGGCGCTCGCCATTTGCCTTGCAGGGTGTCGATTCAAAGACGCGAGTGACTCGTCTCGAGAAGCCGAACTAACGGCTACTCCATCTGCGAGCCATCCGTATGCCGGGTTCTGGAAGGACGGCCATTGCACTGATGATTTTGGCCTTGCCATCGCTCCCGCTGGCGACAAGCTGTACTCGGTGTCCTTCTGCGGTCCGGGTGGTTGCTTTGAGCCGGGTACATACAGGCCAAACACCGCACTGGTCAACGATCCGGATTACCGTGTCGTGGATAAGGACACCATTGAGGTGAGCGGCAGCGACGGCTTCGCGCGCTACATACGTTGTCCGGCACGCAGTGGGGCGTAGCAGTTCATTCACGCCGAACCCGCTTGGAGGGCTGGCCTAATTCAGGCTTTAATCTGCCATGGTGATCAAAATCGATTCTGTTGGCGACGTACTGAACAGCGCCAGGGTTGGACACAAGATCAGAGTGGACGACTCTACTGCCTCCGGTGGCTTCATCATTTACGAATGGTGGGATGACTCAGGTGGGCCTAATGCACAAGGGGCTTTTGATGCTTGGGTTCCGAATGCGGATTCTCTGCGGCGGTTCTTCACGGAGGCAGGCTGGTCAGTCGAATGGCAGGCCTAACAAACCATCCAAGCCGAACCCGCTTCGCGGGTTGGCTTAAGTCAGGCGTCAGACCCAAGGAAAAAACTCGTTTCGCTGCGCTCACCCCAACCCAGGTGGTGCCTGACGCCGCCGGCATGTCGATCCGCCACCTGCTGCTTCGTCGACTGGACAAGGGCGGGGCAGTCCATCCAGGTCGGCCTCTGCCGCCACGCCACCCTAAGGAGCGATGCATGACGACGAACGATAAAGTGAAAGGCCCGGCTTCCTACTTTCCCTCGATAGAGAAGCAGTACGGCAAGCCGGTGGAGCACTGGTTCAAGGTCCTGGATGCCGTCAGCGACCGGAAGCACATGGAGCAGGTAGCCCTGCTGAAGACCGAGCACAAGGTGGGCCATGGGCATGCCAATGCTCTGGTGGCGTATCACAAGGCCAAGCGAGGAGGCTAGGAAGCGGGTGAGGGGACTTACCCCCTGTTCCCGTCTTGTGAGCTGAACCGGGTCGCCCTAAGATCGGGTCGCGGTATCGGCATGGCGCGCCGTGGGGTGCGCGTCTGGATAGACGTCGGGTGTCCGGCACTAGGAAGTAGGTGCATGGACGGCTCCTCAAAGTGCCAATCGAAGCATGGGGGGGTGCTCTGGATGCGATGTCTCATCCTGCTCCCTGTCTTTGCTTTGTCGGGCTGCGCCGCGTTTATCTGGCCACACCGCACCCAGCACACTCCCGAAGTTGCAGGTGTCGTCCTGTCGCATGGTCTTCCCGTCGCGGGAGCGGTCGTGCACCTCCACCATGCCCTGACAGCGCAGCGGTGCGGTTCGTCCAAGTTCACCGCGACGACGGATTCCCATGGGCGATTTTCCTTCGAGGGGCATAAAGCGTTCGAGCTTTTTGCCGTCGTCGGCGATCGCCCGAACCGTTGGGCGTTGTGCATAGAGTCAGATGATCAGTTCACTGAGGGCTGGAGAGCGTTCGGCATGGGCTATCCACCTGAGCGAATCTCCTTTGTCTGCGATCTGCGGGAAGCCCCTCAGATGGCTTCGCGTGGGCGTGGTGTTTGTCGCCCGGACGCGTGATCCCCCACTCCTGTCCCCACCCACAAGGCCCTCAATGCGAAACCGAATCGTCCCCGCAGCTTGCATCGTCCTGCTGGTCACTGCTTTCACCGGTTGCACGCGGGAAGATCCCGACTGCGTGGCCGCTGGCAAGGCGCTCTCCGATGCGGCGTATCGCACCCAATTGAAAGATGCCGTGCAGCGGCAGTTCGATGCGGGCGAACTCGGCGAGGTCAACACGCTGGTGAGGCCGGACACGCCGCCTGATCTGCCCGGCCGGTACGGCGTCGCCGTCGCGCCCGAGTTCGATGCCGTGGCATCCAAGCCCCTGTACCAGCGCACCCTCTTCGACGCGCGCGGCCACCTGGTCGCGGTGTTCGTGGGCTGGGCCGCAGGCAAAGGCGCCGTCGTGGACGTGCAGGATTCCGACGGCACCGTGCCACCGGACGTCGTAACCCCGACCACCGACTACGGCGATGGGGTGTGGTTGGTGTGTGCTGCTGGGGAGGGGTGAGGCAACGTCGTTGGAGTCGCTTTGTTCTTTCCAAACATCTCTTTGAAAGCGGCCGGATAGGGCAAGGGCCTGTGTCTCGTAGCGACCTGGCCGACCGCTGAAGTGTCAATCCACACGATACGGATGAGCCGCCGAGGAGAATGGGGTGTGACGTGTGGCTTGTCGCTAAGCGATTGATGGAGAGTGAACGGCCCCGAGATGTGGGTCGTTATTGATTTGGGTGACGCTTATCCAGGGGGCGGCTTGTGAGTCGAGACAGGTCGCCCTAAGATCAGGCCGCAGGAAGGGGGAGTCATGCAGTGCGCGGTAGACGATTCCGGTATCGGGACTCTGGGGTGCGGCTATTTGGCGATAAGGTGCCTGGGGGGGATTATCGATGGGGCAAGACGTTGAAGATTTCGAGGGTCATTTTTCCAACTACGCGGAGTACTCGAAAACTTTGCGTTCTTGGCTGGTGGCATATGGGATTGGCGGTCCAGTTCTTTTTCTTATAAGTAAGGACGCGCCAGAGAAGCTATCCAAGTCCCCTCATATCGAGCTTATTGTTTCCCTTTTCGTTGCGGGTGTCGCATCCCAGATTCTGCTCGCGTTCCTAAACAAGTGGGCGGCGTGGCATATGTATAGCGGCGGATACGATAGGCATTTGACTTTGGTCGGAGATAATTCTTGTGGGCGACACCATGAGTCGCGCACCTACCGGGTTTGGCATTGGATCAACAAGCAATCATGGATCGATTTTGTAGTTGACTTGGGTGCTCTTTCTTCATTCTCGGTAGCTACGTGGCTTGTGCTGTCCATTCTTCTGACCTCGTCGCAGACTGGCTGAGGAGTTCATCTGCCTCTGTGCGGAGGTGGTGTTGCTTGAGAATTTTGCTGGCGCAAACTTGAATAGGAGATTCACTTGTCTGCATGCCCATTCTCTGTAGTTGAATCTCGCTGGTGGTCAAAGGGCAATCACAGTGTCCGTGCGCTGTTTGAAGCTGTTGCTGCAATCCACTACAACAATCCGACATGTTTCTACTACGACATGTTTGCAGATAGATCTTCGCTTTCTACGGTCCTAAAGATGCGCGGCCAAGACGCGCAAACACAGGTTCTCTATCTCGCGACGCATGGGGATGCTAAGAATATTGGGCCGAACGCAACGAATGCGATCAGCCGGACCGAGGTCAGAAACATTCTTTCTTTCGCGAACAAGGCCTCTCAGATCAAGGGTTTATACCTGGGCACGTGTCTGACCGGTAATGCTGCGGTAGCGAAATTCTTTCTCGAAAATACGAGCACCAAGCTCGAGTGGCTTGCTGGTTATCGTGACTCCGTCGACTGGATCGACGGAAGCGCAATAGACATGATCTTCTTCTCGAAGCTCGCTGAATTGTACGTGGCTAACAAGAGCAAGAAGAAAGGAAAGCTATCGCCGCGGAAGATGGCGCACGAAGCTGCCTCCGCCTTGGTGAAGTTAGTGCCCGGCGCTCATTCCACATACGGCTTCAATATCTATTTTCACGAGAACAAAAAGCTTACAAGCATGTTCTCTTAGAGGGTGCTATCTGAGTCTCGTGTCAGGATGGCATTGCCGCCGAGAGCTGGAGGGCCTTTCGTGCCCCTTAGCTGAATGTTGGCGCTATCGCTATAGAGACGTTGGTGCTCCCTTACTACTTCTTCCGCTCCCGGGGTTTCAAGCGCGGCGCGCTCGCGACACTGGCGTTGTTCGACGTGCTGATCGTCTCGGGACTGCTCACCTTCGGTGGCCAGTGTGCGACGTATTTCGGACTGCAGAGCTGACGGTTCATTCAAGCCGAGCCCGCCTCGCGGGTCGGCCTAGCCGAGGTGCAAGAAACCATGGAAGAATCCAAGCAGCGCGCAGCACTTCTCCGCGAGATCTTCGCGCAGGGCTTTCGTACACCGGATTGGCGGCACAAGGAGCCGCCTCCTGTCGTGCCGGCCGAGATGTTCTTCGCCGACAACGATGACAACGAATGCATCGCCGCCAATCTCGACAATCATCCTGGCGTCGGCTTCTTCCGTACCAGACTGGCGGACATTGCAGCCAAGCCTGACGTAGCGGCGGTGCTGGTGAACATCTACGACATGGACCCCGTCATCTATGGCGGCTGGCCGTACGTGGAGAACGTCCACATCCTTACCTCGGCAGCGGAGGACGTGGTCCAGGACTGGGCTGCGGAACTGCGTTCCGATGGTGCGGGAGAGGGATGGCCCTATGGAGCGCCCCGCGTGTACCCGCAAGCGACGGAGGGCCAGCGTTGGTGGTGGCTGTCGTGGGACTAGCCCGTCAACAACGCGTTGGAGCCGACCGCGCTTCCTGGCGCGCCTGAATCCGGTCGTTAGGAGGCAGCGTGGACGACTACATCACTGTAGGTGAACTCATCGGGTTGCTGGCCGTCCTCTGGCTGCCCATCTTCGGTGTCGCCGCCCTGCTGCACTGGCAGCTGCTCCGGGGCCGGCGTTGGCGTGTGGCCTGGTTGAGCGGGGCCCTTGTTATTGGGGTCGTCCTCGCATGCGCCCTCTGGCTTTCCCCTGTACATCGCCTGTTCGCGTACCTGGGCGACCTTGGAAGCGTGTTTGCTATCGGTGGAATCCCGATACAAGCCGCGCTGCTGTCTGTGCTGATCACCACGCTGCTCTTGCTGGTGTTTCGCCGTGCGGGGCTTCTGCCCACCCATGCATTCAAGCCGGATCCGCTGTGCGATTCGGATCAGCGCGGAGGCAGATGACCATGGGAGCCATTGAGATCTTTGGGCCAGGACTCAGCGCGCTGATCGTTGCGATGGCGGTCGTTTATTGCCTGATCTCTTTCGCGCCCGTCTGGTGGCCTGCGGTGTTCGCCTTCCGGCGCAGGGCCGCGTTTCCTCGGCCGTATCTTTTCGTGGGAACCGTCGCCGCCTTGGTGTACGGGGTGTTCTCGTTTCTTGCCTTCGCGATACTGGTGCCTGTCGAGGCGTACAGCATCTTCATTGCGCCGCAGCTTGAAAGCGCCGGACTTGCCCACGGCGCATGGTTGCTCAGCGTCGCGCGCTTCTTCGCCAACTATTGGTGGCTGTTGGTGCCGCCCGTGCAGTTGGCACTGACCTGGATCATCACACTGAAGGTCGGTCGGCGCTGGGAGCACATCTGCGCGGCGCCGTCCATCGATCCATCCGCGCCGAATCCGCCTCTTGGCGCGGTTTGACTCAGGTATCAGTCGCATGGAAGTTCGGCCGCATCCGTTCAAGAAGTTCTTCGGCTGGCTGCTGCTTATCGTTGCGGCATGCTTGACGGGGGTGGTGCTGTCTAGCGCGGCCTCCCTCTGGGGGTGGACCGACTTTCCCGATGACCGGCGCGGCGAATGGACGGCTCTGATCGCTCCACTGCTGGCAGGGCTGTCGTTCCTGTTTTGGATTCCGGGGAGTTGCCTTCTGGTGCGCTCGGGCCAGCAACCGAAGCGGGTGGCGATCGTCGCCGTCCTGGTGGTCGGAATGACGGTGTGCGGGCTCTCGTGGCAATTCGGCTATGCCACGGCCTGACGTTCCATAAAGAAGCCCGCATTCGCGGGCGTTTTCGTTACCGAGTTGAAGCCGTTCGCGTCAAGTCGCCTCGAAGCGGTTCGCTTCCACGTTCTTCCTGACCTTCGCCGGGTCCCGGATGCGGCCGTTCATGGCGATGTGGACGCTGGACGGCAGCGACTGTCCTGGGCCGAGCGGAGATTCAGCTCGGAGAAGGTATCCTGCCTCCCGCTTCCGGCCTGTCTCCCTTCGCCCAGGCCGCGACATGGCCTGGCTTGACGCGGGTGTGCGGCCATCGCACCCACGTGGAACCTCATTGAAAGCAACCCCCCTCCAATGGAAAACAGACTGGCGCTTCGAGGAGAGCCAGCAGCGGCGGCACTACGTCATTGAGCCCTGGCTCGATGGCCGCCGGGTAGGTCGTGCCCATGGCTGGTTCGAGTCCGGCGAGCGCTTCGTGCTGGAGAAGATCGAGATCGATTCAAGACAGCGCTCCCGTGGCTATGGAAGTACGGTGATCGAGCGGCTCCGCCAGAAGGCGCGTGACGAGGGCTGCCGCGAGCTTGTGATCAACAATGTGCGCTCCAGCAACCACAGGGCCATCTCGCTCTATGAGGCCCTGGGTGCAAAGGCCATCCCGCTGTCGGCAAGCCTCTGCGCCTTCGCCATTTCACCGCCGTAGGTCATAGGGGTGGAAGAACCATCCCTTCTTCCGCAGAGCAAAAGGCCCGCATCCGCGGGCCTTTTTGTTACCGAGCTGAAGCGGGTCGCCTCAAACCGCCTCGAAGCGATTCGCCGCCACGTTCTTCCTGACTTTCGCCGGGTCCCAGATGCGGCCGTTCATGGCGATGTAGACGCCCGATGGCAGCGACTGCACGGCGCCGATGGCGCAGCCGATGTTGAACTCGGCGTCCGAGCCGCGGAAGCGGGCGGGGCTGAGTGCGCCGGTCATCACGATGGTCTTGTCCGGGATGGAGGCCAGCACGTGGCCGGTCTGCACCATGCTGTCGGTGCCGTGGGTGACCAGCACGTGCCTGGTCGGCTGCGCGGCGATGGTCGCGCGGATCAGCTCGCGGTCCTCGTCGGTGATGTGCAGCGAATCCTTGCGCAGGATCGGGATGACCGTGAAACGGAACGTCACCCCCAGTTCGCGCAGGATCATGCCGATCTGCGGGTCGCCGATCTGATAATCCGACTTGTCGTCGAAGTAGATCTTGTCGATCGTGCCACCGGTGGTGACGATCAGCAGCTCTTCCATCTCAGTGCTCCTGCCGGCGCTCACGGTGCGCCTGGCGTTGTGTCCGGGGGTGTCAGGTCGTAAGGCTCGCCGTAGTGCTCGCAGATCTTTTCCAGCGCGCGCGAGGGCGGGGCCACCACGCGGGAATTATCGCCGCTTTGCCGGGTGAACGTGCATTCCACCCCGGTGACGTTGCCGTCGTCGTCGCCACTGGCGCCCACCTGCACCATCAGGTCCATGTTGTCGTATTCGAGCGGCAGCGGACGGGGCAGATCGAGCTTCCACAGGTGGAACTCCCAGCTGCAGCAGCTGCTGCGGCCGGCTTCCACCAGCCAGCCGTCGATGACCTGCAGCTCGTAGTAGCCGCCGCTGAAGAACGGCTGCAGCGTGCGCGTGGCGGGATCGATCCGGTAGACGGTGCCTTCGCAGTTCGGTCCCGCGCCGCACATGCCGCGGACTTCGACTTCGTGCATGCCGTCCTGGTCCACGTCGATCAGATCGGCGTGGCCCATGCTGTTGTAGACGACCTCCTGCGTATACGCCTGCCGGTCGCAGGTGCGTCCGCCGTCGCAGGTGAGGGTGGCGACGTAACGGCGCAGTTCCGGTGACGCGCATTCGGTCTGCACCGTCAGCACGCTGCCGTCGCGATTCTCGGCGCGCAAGGGATCGGCCGGCTCGCACACCGCGTCCTGTGCCCAGGCGACGGGCGCCCACAGGCAGAACAGCAGCGCGGCAGCGAGGCGCATCACGCCTTCTTGCCGAACCGCTTGGCGAAGGCCGGCCAGCTGGTGGCGATGACGATCGCGATCGACAGCACGATGCCGCCCCAGGCGAAGGGCGCCTTCACCGGATCGGCCCACGCGACCATCACCGCGTGCGAGAACCAGAACAGCGCGGCGACGCCGGCCCAGAATGCGGCCGTGCGCCGGCGCGTCATCACCCCGATCATCAACAGCAGCGGCGGCAGCGAGAATACGAGCAGCGCCAGCGTGTACTGGCGGTCGCCGAAGAACCACGCGGCGTAGAGGATGGCCAGCAGCTGCAGCAGGCCGGCCAGGACCAGGCGCGAACGGTCCATCAGCGCACCTCCAGCCGACGGGCGATATCGGCGACGCGGCGACCGAGCGCGCGCGCGAGCGCGGCTTCCTCCTCGCTGGGATGCGGATCGTCTTCGCCACCGGCCACATGGCTGGCGCCGTAGGGCGTGCCGCCCGTGCGGGTGGTGCTGAGCTGCGGTTCGGTGAAGGGAATGCCGACGATCACGCAGCCGTGGTGGAGCAGGGGCACCTGCATCGAGAGCAGCGTGGATTCCTGCCCGCCGTGCTGGGTGGCGGTGGAGGTGAACACCGCCGCCGGCTTGCCGACCAGCGTGCCGCTGGCCCATTCGGCGCCGAGCCCATCAATGAAATGCTTGACCGGCGCGGCCATGTTGCCGAAACGGGTGGGGCTGCCCAGCACCAGGCCTGCGCACTCGGCCAGGTCCTGGCGATCCACGTAGGGCGCGCCGTCCTCGGGCACCGGCGGGGCCGCTTGCTGCGTCACCGCGGCCACCGGCGGCACGCTGCGGAGGCGGGCCGTCATGCCGTCGACTTCGCCCACGCCACGCGCGATCTGCCGGGCCAGCTTCGCCACGGAACCGCCGCGGCTGTAGTAGAGCACCAGGATCTCGGGCATGGGCCGTCTTCGTCGTTCGGGGAGCGCCTAGTATCGGCGATGTCGTGCCCTTGGCCTATCGGTTACCCTTCCGCCCATGGAGCCACTGGACTCGTTGAACCGCTGGACCGAACGCGTGCGCGACCGCGCGCGCATGGGCACGTTCTTCCGTTTCCTGGCCAAGCGCTTCCTCGACGACCGCCTGTTCCAGGCCGCGGGTTCGCTGGCCTACACCACCCTGTTCGCGCTGGTGCCACTGGCGATGGTGGTGTTCGGCGTGTTGTCGGCGTTCCCGGTGTTCCAGGAATGGAGCGACCAGCTGCGCGATTACATCTTCGCCAACTTCCTGCCGGGCGCGGCAGTCAGCCTGAAGGCGAAGCTCGATGGTTTCCTCGCCAATCGGGGCAAGCTGACAGCCGTCGGCGTGATCGCGCTGGTGGCGTCGCTGCTGATCACGCTCAACAGCATCGAAGCCACGTTCAACCGCATCTGGCGCGTGCGCAGCGCACGGCCGAAGCTGTCGCGCTTCCTGGTCTACTGGACCGTGCTGACGCTCGGCGCGCTGATGGCGGCCGCGTCGCTCGCCCTGTCGGCGCGCTTCTACGCATTGCCGGTGTTCGCAACCAGCGGGGGCAAGTGGTTGCAGACGCTGTCGCTGAGCCTGGCGCCGGTGCTGATCGAGCTGCTGGCCATCGTGGTGATCTACCGCGTGGTGCCGCACCGGACCATCAAGTGGCGCTACGCGGTGGCGGGTGCGCTGCTGGCCACCGTGTTGCTGGAACTGGCGAAGTGGGGCCTGGGCCTCTACCTGGGCAGCTTCAACGCGTACGAAAAGATCTACGGCGCGGTCGCGGCGGCGCCGATCCTGCTGTTGTGGATCTTCCTCTGCTGGGTGGCCGTGTTGTTGGGCGCGTCGCTCGCCTCGGGCATGGCGGCGTTCCGCTACCAGCCGGTCGCGCTGCGCCTGCCGCTGGGTTACGAGTTGTATGGGCTGCTGCGCATGCTCGGGCGGTTCTCGCAGGCGCGCGAGAAGGGCAAGGGGCTGCACAGCGACCAGATCCTCGCGATGGAGCCGATGCTGACCGATTCGCTGATCCAGCAGATGCTCGGCCAACTGTCGGAAATCAACCTGCTGCGTCGCGACGAGGAAGGCGAATGGTTGCTGGCCCGTGACCTGGAAGACCTGACCCTGTGCGACCTCTACGAAGCCTGCCAGCTGCGCGTGCCGGTCGCCGAGGCGCATCTGCCTTTCCATGACGATGCGCTCGGCCGCGCCGCGCGCACCGCGCTGGACGATCTGCGCGTGCCGCTGCGCGAGCTGTTGAAGAAGCGCGTCAGCGATCTGTACGTCGAACCCCCCCAGGAGTCTGCATGAAGTCGTTCCTTCCCCTTCCGTTGGCGATGGTGCTGTCGTTGGCGGCTTGCAGTGCCGGCTCCGCGCCCACCGAAGCGGCGACGCCCGCGATCGAAGCGCATGTGCAGGCGGTCGATCCGGCCACCACCCGCGCGGCGGACCGCACGGCCGAGATCCCGACACTGCAGGTGAAGACCCTGGATGGCGCCGACTACGCGCTGGCCGCGCATCGCGGCAAGTGGGTGGTGGTGAACTTCTGGGCCACGTGGTGCGCGCCGTGCCTGAAGGAAATGCCGGATCTGTCCGCGCTGGACAAGGACAACGAGCACATCGAAGTGATCGGCCTGGCCTACGAGGAAATCGAGGCGGACGAGCTGAAGGCGTTCCTGCAGGAACGGCCTGTCGTCTATCCGATCGCGATCCTCGACGTGTACAACCCGCCGGCGGATTTCGCCACGCCGCGTGGCCTGCCGCTGACCTATCTGATCGCGCCGGACGGCAAGGTGGCCAAACAGTTCCTGGGTCCAGTGACGGGCAAGGAGATCGAAGCGGCGATCACCGCGGCAGGTGGGCCGAAGGCCAAGGCCTGATGCCGGCCGCGCGCTTCCTGGTCAGTGGCAAGGTGCAGGGTGTGTTCTTCCGCGCCTCCACCCGCGAGCGCGCGCTCGATCTGGGCGTAAACGGATGCGCGACCAATCTGCCCGATGGGCGCGTGGACGTCGTGGCGGAAGGATCGGCCGAGGCACTCGATGCGCTGGAGGCCTGGTTGCAGGCGGGGCCGCCTGCGGCACGTGTCGATGCGGTGGTGCGTACGCCCTGGCACGATGCGGTGAACGAAGGTTTCGTCACCGGCTGAAGGTGGGCTCAGGGGTCGCCCGCTTCCTGCAATCTCAACGCGCGGGCCGCCTGTTCGTCGCTCAACGGCGGCGGTCGCGCGACGGCCGCCTGCACGGGTTCCTTCCAGCCCGGGATCTTGCGCGCGCCCTTCTGTATCTGCTGCGCCGCCATGCCGGCCAGCACCGGCACGATGCCGCCGTTCTTGCCGAGCTGCTCCAGGCTGGGAGGCTCGCGCCAGGCGTCGCCGAGGCCGCCGGGTTCCACTTCTATCGGGTTGCGGAAGCGATAGAGATCCACCACTTCTTCCGGGTCCGGCCGGACGACCATGGTTTCCAGCGTGGTTGCCGATGCGTCGTCCTTGGGTGTGTCGTCCGCGCCTGCGGCGTCCTGGGCCACCGCACGCGATGCCGCCAGCCACAGCGCGGCCATGAAGGGCAGGCGCACGCTCAGCCGCCGCGCTGCGATTTGATCGGCTTGAGGACGCCGTAGCGTTCCTTGTGCAGCTTGCCCCGCAGCGGTGGCAGGCCCAGCGGTTCGACCGGCACCTGGGTATCAGGCAGGCGGTCGAGCAGGTCGCGGATCAGGGTCAGGCGGCCCACGCGCTGGTCGTTGAAATCCACCAGCGTCCAGGGGGCATTGGCCGTGTGCGTGGCCTTGAGCATCGCTTCGCGCGCGGCGGTGTAGTCGGCGTACTTCTCGCGCGCCTTCAGGTCGATGGGCGACAGCTTCCAGCTCTTCAGCGGCTCTTCGGCACGTTCGCCGAAACGTTCTTCCTGCTGCGCCTGGTCCACGCAGAGCCAGTACTTGAACAGCAGGATGCCGTCGTCGGTGATGCCGCGCTCGAACACCGGCGCCTGCTGCAGGAAGCGCTCGTACTGGTCGTCGGTGCAGTAGCCCATGACCTTCTCAACGCCCGCGCGGTTGTACCAGCTGCGATCGAACAACACGATCTCGCCCGCCGCCGGCAGGTGGGAGATGTAGCGCTGGAAATACCACTGCGATGCTTCGCGTTCGCTCGGCTTGGGCAGTGCCACGACGCGGCACTGGCGTGGATTGAGGTGTTCGGTGATCGCGCCGATGGCGCCGCCCTTGCCGGCGGTATCGCGGCCTTCCATCACCACCACGATGCGCGCCCCGCAGTGCGAGGCCCAGCGGGCCATCGCCGCCAGTTCCAGTTGCAGGGGCTTGAGGCGGGCTTCGTAATCCTTGCGCTTCAACGGCTTCATCGCATCGTCCTGTGCGGCGGGGGGAAGGTCAGCGTTTGCGGCGTGAGGCGTGTCCGGCCATGCCGCGCGCGACTTCCAGCAGCGCGCCCTGCTGGCGCGTGTTGAGCGCGCGGTAGGCGGCGAGCAGGTCGTGCTCGCCTTGCGTGCGTGCGGGGTCGAACGTGGAAGCGAGTTCCGACAGCAGCGCGCCGGCCGGCACGCCGAGCGCGCGGGCGAGGGCGTTGAGCTGGTCGCGGCCGGGTAGCTTGTCGCCGGCCATCCAGGACTTCACCGTCGCCACGCCGGCGCGGGGAATGGCGGCGGCGAGGTCCGCAGCGGTGAGGCCGCTCGCCTTGGCGAGCAGGCGCAAGGTGGTATCAAGCGACATCGCGGATCTCCTGGCTCATTCCTTCAGGCGGGGACGCAGCGTGGCGAGGTTGCAGGGCTTGGTGCGCGCATCCAACTGCGCGCGGATGATGCCTTCCCACGCGGTGCGGCAGGCGGACGTCGAACCCGGCAGGCAGAACAGGAAGGTCTGGTTCGCCAAACCGGCGAAGGCGCGCGACTGCAACGACGACGTGCCGATCTCGTCGAAGCTGATCTGCCGGAACAGTTCGCCGAAGCCCGGCATCTCCTTGTCCAGCAGCGGCAGCAGCGCTTCGGGCGTGGAGTCGCGGCCGGTGAAGCCGGTGCCGCCGGTGACCAGGATGCCGTCCACGGCGGGATCGGCGATCCACTGCGACACCTGCGCGCGCAGCCGGTAACGGTCGTCGGGCAGCAGCGCACGGGCATGCAGGCGATGGCCTTCATTCGCGAGCGCTTCGACCAGGTAATCGCCGGAGCGATCCTCGGCCAGGCTGCGGCTGTCCGAGACGGTCAGCACGCACAACTGCAACGGGATCAGTTCATCGGCATGGCTCATGCCGCGCAGGGTAACGCAATCGCGCGTCAGCGGAGCGGCAGGCGATAACGCAGTGTGCCGTCGTACAGCGTCCAGCCCATCGCGTGGTACAGGGCCTGCGCCGTGTGGTTGTCGTGGTCGGTTTCCAGCTCCAGCCGCAAGGCGCCGTCCGCGCGCGCGAAGTCGGCCGCAGCCGTCAGCAGGGCGCGCGCTGCGCCGCCGCGACGCGCCTCGGGCAACACCAGCAGGTCGTTGAGGATCCACACGTGGGTAGCGCTGACGGACGAGAACGCGGGGTACAACTGGGTGAAGCCGACGGCCTTGCCGTCATCGAGGGCAAGCAGGATCACCGACTGCTCGCGCGCGATCCGCGCCTGGATGAAATCGCGGGCGAGCGCGGGCTCCGACGGCTTGCCGTAGAACACGCGGTAGGTATCGAACAACGGCGCCACGAGGTCCAGGTCGGCCGAGGTCGCGCGGCGGATATCGAGGGTCATGGTGCCTCCGAAAGGCGGGCCAGTTCGTCGGCCAGGTGCTCGCGGCCGAGGCGGTCGATCAGGTCGTCCAGGTCGCCCTGGATGATGTTGGGCAGATCGTAGAGCGTGAGGCCTTCGACGCGGTGATCGGTGATGCGACCCTGCGGGAAGTTGTAGGTGCGGATGCGCTGGCTGCGGTCGCCGCTGCCGACCTGAAGGCGGCGCGATTCGGCCTGCGCGGCCTGCTGCTTGCTGCGCTCGGCCTCCAGCAGCTGCGCCTTCAGCCGCTTCATCGCCTTGTCGCGGTTGGCGTGCTGGCTGCGCTCGGTCTGGCATTCCACCACCACGCCAGTGGGCACGTGGGTGATGCGGATCGCTGATTCGGTCTTGTTGACGTGCTGGCCGCCCGCGCCGGAGGAGCGGAAGGTGTCGACCTTCAGGTCGGCCGGGTTGATCGTGATGTCGTCGACTTCCTCGACATCGGGAATGATCGCCACCGTCGCCGCGGAGGTATGGATGCGGCCCTGCGATTCGGTTTCCGGCACGCGCTGGACGCGGTGGGTGCCGGATTCGAACTTGAGCTTTGAGTACGCGCCGCGGCCGACCACGCGGGCGACGACTTCCTTGTAGCCACCATGTTCGCCGGGATTGTCGGATTCGACGTCGACCTTCCAGCCCTGGCGTTCGGCATAGCGGGCGTACATGCGGAACAGGTCGCCGGCGAAGATGGCCGCTTCGTCGCCGCCGGTGCCGGCACGCACTTCGAGGAACAGGTTGCCTTCGTCGCGACTGTCGCGCGGCACCAGCAACAGCATCAGTTCGCCATCCAGTTCGCTCAGGCGCGCTTGCGCGGCGGCGATCTCTTCTTCGGCGAGGTCGGCCAGTTCCGGGTCGTTGCGCATCGCCTGTGCGGCGACGAGGTCGGCGCGCGCGCGCTGCTCGTCGGCCAGGGCGACGGCCACCGGTTCAAGTTGGGCGAATTCGCGCGAGAAGTTGCGGAAGCGCTCCACGTCGCCGATCACGCCGGGATCGGCGAGGAGGCGTTCGAGTTCTTCGCGGCGTTCGGCCAACGCTTCGAGCTTACGGCGCAGCGTCGGCGTCATCGTCTTTCTTCAGGTGCGAATACGGGGCCTGCGCCGGGAACAACCGGTCGGCGGCGCGGGTCAGCTCGGCGTCGCCGCTCAGCGCCGCTTCCCGCAGCGCGGCGGTGGGTGGGTGCAGCAGGCGGTTGGTCAGTGTGTGGGCGAGGAATTCCAGCACCTGCTCCGGCTCGCGGCCGTTGGCCAGTTGCTGGCGCGCCTTGGCCAGTACGTCCTCGCGCGTGGATTCGCCCAGGGCGCGCAGGCGCTTGAGCGGCTCGGTGCGGGTGCCGGCCTGCAGCGTTTCCATGAAGCGGCCGACCTGCACGTCGATGATCGCCTCGGCGGCGTCGGCGGCTTCGCGCCGGCCGCGGCGGTTGTCTTCGACCGCGCGCTCCAGGTCGTCCACGGTGTAGAGATAGGCGTCGCGCAGGTCCGCCACGGAGGCTTCGATGTCGCGCGGCACGGCCAGGTCGAACAGCAGCATCGGCTTGTGCTTGCGCTTGGCCAGCGCGGCGGACACCTGCGCCTGCAACACCACCGGTTCGCGCGCGGCGGTGGCGGAGAACACCACGTCGGCTTCGGCCAGGTGGCGGTCCAGTTCGGTCAGCGGCAGTGCGTAGCCACCGTGGCGCGTGGCCAGTTCCTGCGCATGCGCCAGCGTGCGGTTGGCCACCAACAGGCGGCGCACGCGCCCTTCGCTGAGGTGCTTGGCGGCCAGTTCGATGGTTTCGCCGGCACCGACCAGCAGCACGGTGGATTCGCTGAGCCGGGCGAACGCGTTCTGCGCCAGGCGCACGGCCGCGGACGCGACCGACACGGGATTCGCGCCGACGCGGGTATCGGTGCGCGCGCGCTTGGCGACGGCGAAGGTCTGCTGGAACAGGCGATCCAGGCGATTGCCCAGCGCGCCGTGTTCGCGCGCGGTGGACCACGCGTCCTTTACCTGGCCCAGGATCTGGGGTTCGCCCAACACCATCGAGTCCAGCCCCGTCGCTACCCGGAACAGATGGCGCACGGCATCGGCATCACGGTGGCGGTACAGATAGCCGTCGAGGCCGTCGGCATGCGTCGCCAGCCAGCTGGCCAGCACGTCGCCATCCTCGGCCACCGCATAGAGCTCGGTCCGGTTGCACGTGGAGAGCAGGGCGGCCTCGGCCACGTTCGGCAGCGCACGCAGCGACGACAGCGCATGCGCCACCGTGCCGGCGTCGAACGCCACCCGTTCGCGCAGGTCGACCGGCGCGGTCTGGTGGTTCAATCCGAGGACCCACAACGTCATCGTTCAGGTGCTTGCAGTAAGCTGCTGGCTCATCAGGGCCGCCATTTTACGGCCGACATGACCTTCATGCCCGAAATGATTCGCACCACGCTGGCTGTGCTGGTCCTGGGGGCGCTGGCCCCGCTGGCAATGGCGGCGCCTTCCACCGCGCGCGTCGAGAAGGACGACGCGCTGACCACCGTCATGGCCGGTGAATTCGCCCTGCAGGCCGGCCAGCTGCCGGATGCTTCCCGCTGGTACCTGGAAGCGGCCCGCCAGGATGACGATGCCGGCCTGGCCGAGCGCGCGACCCGCATCGCCTTGCTGGCCAAGGACGACGCGCGCGCCGCCGAGGCCATCAAGCTGTGGCGCGCCCGCTCACCCCGCACGCTGGCGCTTCGCGGTGCGGAGGCGACGCTCGCCCTTCGCCAGGGGCAGGCCAGGGTGGCGCGGCGCGAACTGGCTTCCTTGATGAAGGAGCCCGACGAACTGGGCTGGCGCCATGCGCTGACGGCGCTGGCCAGCGGCGGCAAGGATCCCCAATTGGCGGCGCGCCTGCTGCGCGAACTGGTCGACGACGGCGCGATCCCCGGCACCTTGCAGGCGTGGCTGGCCTTCACCGGCCTGGCCCAGCAGCTCGACCAGCCGGCGCTGGCCGAGCGCATGGTGGCCGACGTGGTGAAGCGCTTCTCGGGCGAGCCCCAGGTCGCGTTGTTGCAGGCCAGCCAGTTCATCCAGGCCGACCGCAAGGACGAAGCGCGCAAGGTGCTGGACGGCCTCTTGCCCAAGGCGGCGGACGACAGCGGGCTGCGCCTGAAGCTGGCCGAAGAGTACGACCGCCTGGGCGATTCGGCGGCGGCCTCGCGTGCGCTGGGGCAGGGGCCGCAGGACACGCTGACTTACGGTCTGCGTGCGCGGCTGCTGGCGAAGGCCGACGACTCGGAAGCGCTCGCCGCGCTGTATGAAGAAGTTAAGAAGACTGCGAACGGCGCGGACCAGCCAACCGAGTTCAGCCCGGACCGTCGGTTGTTGCTGGGCCAGATGGCCGAATTCCTGAAGCGGCACGACGAGGCGCTCGCCTGGTACCGCAGCGTGCCGGCAGGCGAACAGCGGTCCGAGGCCCGATTGCGCGCGATCTCGGCGCTCTTCGACCTCGATCGCAAAGAGGAGGCCTTCGCCGAAGCGCGCAAGCTGCAGGCCGATGCGAGCGTCGAGGATGGCGCACGCCGCGACGCTTATCTGATGGAAGCCGAACTGCGCCAGAAGGACGGGCAGGCCGAGGGCGAACTCGACGTGTTCGCGCGCGGGCTGGCGGCGTATCCCGATGATCTCGCGCTGCTCTATTCGCGCGGCCTGGCATGGGAGCGGCGCGACAGCATCGAGCACGCCGAAGCCGATTTCCGCCGCATCCTGGTGATCGAGCCGGACAACGTGGCGGCGCTCAATGCGCTGGGTTACACGCTGGCCGACCGCACGACGCGTTACCAGGAAGCCTTGGAGCTGATCGATCGCGCACGCACTGCGGCGCCCGACGATGCCGCGATCATCGACAGTTACGGCTGGGTGCTCTACCGGTTGGGCCGCAATGCCGAGGCGTTGGTGGAGCTGCGCCGCGCCTTCACGATGCAGAAGGATGCGGAAATCGCCGCCCACGTCGCCGAGGTGTTGTGGGTGATAGGGCAGAAGGACGAGGCGCGCCGGTTTTTCGAAGAGGCGCGCAAGATCGACCCCGATAACCGCTCGCTGCAACGGGCGCTGGAGAAGACGGGCGCATGAGTGTTTCTCGAATCCTCGTGGCAGGGTTGTTCGCCCTGCTGATGGCGGGCTGCGCCACGCGTGGGCCGGCGTCCGATGCGCCGGTGTTGCGCGATCCGGCGGCCTTGGCCGCCGCGCGCAGCGCGCAGGCCGAACGCCAGGCCTGGCTGGACAAGCACGCGGCATGGTCGTTCTCCGGCCGCGTGGCCGTGAACGCCAACGGGAAGGGCGGCAGCGGCCGGATCGATTGGCAACAGGACGCGTCGGCCTACGAGGTCGCGCTGAGTGCGCCGGTGACGCGTCAGAGCTGGCGCCTGAGTGGCGACACAGGCTCGGGCGGCGGGCGTCTGGAAGGACTTGAGGGCGGCACCCGTGAGGGCGCCGATGCCGAGGGCTTGCTACGGGAGGCGACGGGCTGGGGTATTCCCGTGGCGTCGATGGCGCAGTGGGCGCGGGGGCTGGAAGATCCGTCGACGGCGACCGAAGCAGCTGACTACGGGGCCGACGGCCGCCTGCGCACGCTCCGCCAGCGCGGCTGGCGGGTGGACTATATGGAGTGGAGTCCCGCCGAGGCCGGCCAGCCGGCGATGCCGCGCAGGATCGAAGCGCGGCGCGAGGGCGCCACGGTGAAGCTCGCCATCGACCAGTGGCAGCTGGCGTCGCCGTGACCCGCTTCCCCGCGGACCAGGGCTGGTCGGCCTGGCCGGCCCCCGCGAAACTGAACCTGTTCCTTCAGATCACCGGGCGACGAGCCGACGGCTACCACCTGCTGCAGACCGTGTTCCGGATCCTGGCATGGGGTGACACCGTGTACCTCAGGCTGCGCAACGACGACCAGGTGCGCCGTGTCGGCGACTCGGTCCCGGGCGTGGCCGAAGCCGATGATCTGTTGATTCGGGCAGCGAAACTGCTTCAATCTGAAGCCAATGTCGCCCAAGGTGTCGATATCGGCATCGAAAAGCGGATTCCGGCGGGTGGAGGATTCGGTGGCGGTTCGTCGGATGCGGCCACCGTCCTGGTCGCGCTGGACCGGCTTTGGGGCACCTATCTGGGCAGGGAGCGGCTTGCGGGCCTTGGCCTGCGCCTCGGGGCCGATGTTCCAGTCTTCGTCTACGGTGAGAACGCCTGGGCGGAGGGGGTAGGCGAGGTGCTGGCCCCTCTGGGTCTGCCGCCGGCCTGGTATCTGGTCGTCGATCCGGGGGTCCATGTCCCCACGGCAGGGCTGTTCCAGTCTCCGGATTTGACGCGTGATGCTGCACCCGCGAAAATATCGGACTTCGTTTCGGGATCATTGCTCGGCAATGCGTTCGAGCCGGTCGTGCGTCGCCGTGAATCTGCCATCGAGGCAGTGTTTTCGGCCCTTTCGCACGTCGGCCGCCCGCGTCTGACCGGCTCCGGCGGCGGCTGCTTCGTGGAGTTCGCCAACCGGGCCGCCGCCGAGGATGCGCTGGTGTCCCTGCCTGCCGGGCTTCGTGCCTGGGTGGCGGAGGGCGCGGCGCGCTCGCCGCTGCTGGATGCGCTGGCGCAGGCTCGCGGAACGGAGAAAAACGCCTAGGGGCGTCGCCAAGTGGTTAAGGCACCGGGTTTTGATCCCGGCATTCGTAGGTTCGAATCCTTCCGCCCCTGCCAAATCCATAGTCCAGCCGCATCCGCCGAGACGACCCATGCAAGACGAACGTAACCTGCTTGTGTTCTCCGGCAACGCCAACAAGCCGTTGGCGAACAGCATCTGCCGCGAGCTGGGCGTGCGTCCCGGCAAGGCGCTGGTGTCCCGGTTCTCCGACGGCGAAGTGCAGGTGGAGATCCAGGAAAACGTGCGCCGGCAGGAAGTGTTCGTCGTGCAGCCGACCTGTGCGCCGAGCGCCGAGAACCTCGTGGAGCTGCTGGTCCTGATCGACGCGCTGAAGCGCGCATCGGCCAGCAGCGTCACCGCGGTGGTGCCGTATTTCGGCTACGCGCGCCAGGATCGCCGCATGCGCTCTTCGCGCGTGCCGATCACGGCGAAGGTGGCGGCGAAGATGTTCGGCGCGGTCAGCGCGGATCGCGTGCTGACGGTCGACCTGCACGCCGACCAGATCCAGGGTTTCTTCGATATCCCGGTCGACAACGTGTATGCGTCGCCGCTGCTGTTGGCCGACATCTGGCGCGCCTACGGCACGGAGAACCTGCTGGTCGTGTCGCCCGACGTGGGTGGCGTGGTCCGCGCCCGCGCGGTCGCCAAGCGCCTGGATGACGCCGACCTGGCGATCATCGACAAGCGCCGTCCGCGCGCCAACGTCGCCACGGTGATGAACATCATCGGCGACGTGGAAGGCAAGGATTGCGTGCTGGTGGACGACATCGTCGACACCGCCGGCACGCTCTGCGCCGCGGCCGCGGCGCTGAAGCAGCACGGCGCCAACAAGGTGGCGGCGTACTGCACCCACCCCGTGCTGTCCGGCCCGGCGGTGGACAACTTGAACAACTCGGTGCTCGACGAACTCGTCGTCACTGACACCATCCCGCTCTCGCCGCAGGCGCAGGGCTGCAGCAAGATCCGCCAGCTGTCGGTGGCGGAACTGCTGGCGGAGACGATCCGCCGCATCGCCTTCGGCGAATCGGTCAGCTCGTTGTACGTGGATTGAGTCTCCGCCGCGCGCCGGTTCATCGGGGCGCGGCTTTTCGGGTTCATCTGGTCGCGGATGAGCCTTCATCAGATCGCCGAAAGGCGGTCCAACAACCTAGGTAGTGAAGCAAATGGCTAAGACACATGAAATCAAGGTCGAGCGCCGCGAAGACGAGGGTAAGGGTGCGAGCCGCCGCCTCCGTCACGCGGGCACCGTGCCTGCCATCGTCTACGGTGGCGAACTGAAGCCGGTCAGCATCCAGCTGAACCACAACGAAGTCTGGCTGGCCTCCCAGCACGACTGGTTCTACGCGTCGATCCTGGACCTGAGCCTCAACGGCGACATCCAGAAGGTCCTGCTGCGTGACATGCAGCGCCACCCGTTCAAGCAGCAGATCATGCACCTGGACTTCCAGCGCGTGAACGAGAACGAGACGCTGCGCACCGCGGTGCCGCTGCACTTCCTCAACGAAGACAAGTCGCCGGCCGGCAAGTCCGCCGAAGTCGTGGTCACCCACGAACTGAACGAAGTCGTCGTCGAGTGCCTGCCGAAGGACCTGCCGGAATTCATCGAAATCGACCTGGCCGACCTGGCCATCGGCGCGGTGGTCCACCTGTCGGAAGTGAAGCTGCCGGCTGGCGTCACCATTCCCGAGCTGAAGCTGGGCAAGGAACACGACGTCGCCGTCGTGATCGCCAAGCACGGCAAGGAAGAAGCCGAAGAAGCCCCGGCGGAATCGGCCGACGTGCCGGCTTCCAAGGTCGCCAAGAAGGACGACAAGTAATCGCGTGATCCTGCGCCCGCTTCGGCGGGCGCAGGTGCGCGATGCGTCCCCATGGCAGGCTTGCGCCTCATTGTCGGACTGGGCAATCCCGGTGCCGAACATGCCCGAACCCGGCACAACGCCGGGTTCCATTTTGTCGACGCCCTGGCGGACCGGCAGGGTGAGCGGTTCGGCCTGGACAGCAAGCTGTTCGGCGAGACGGCCAAGATCATCGTGGCGGGGCAGCCGGTCTGGCTGCTCAAGCCCGCCACGTTCATGAACCTGAGCGGCAAGTCCGTCGCGGCCGCGTTGCGCTTCTGGAAGATCGCGCCGGAAGAGGCATTGCTGGCGCATGACGAGCTCGATCTGGCACCGGGCGCCGCACGCTTGAAGTTCGACGGCGGCCATGGCGGCCAGAACGGATTGCGCGACACCATGCAGCACCTGGGGCATGGCAAGTTCCATCGCCTGCGGATCGGCATCGGCCATCCCGGGCACAAGGATCGCGTCACCGGGTGGGTGCTCGGCAAGCCGGGCAAGGACGATGAAATCCTGATCGCGCGCGCCATCGACGATGCGATGGACGCATTGCCGCTGGCGGTGCAGGGCGATTTCAACGAAGCGATGAAGCGGTTGCACACCTCCAAGGCCTGAGGGTCGATTGGGGATTCGGGATTCCGGTTCTGCCGCGAGTCCCGAATCCCGAATCATCAAGACGGATTCACGATATGGGCATCAAATGCGGCATCGTCGGCCTGCCGAACGTCGGCAAGTCCACCCTGTTCAATGCGCTGACCAAGGCGGGTATCGCCGCGGCCAACTTCCCGTTCTGCACCATCGAGCCGAACGTGGGCGTGGTGCCGGTGCCGGACTTGCGCCTCAATCAGCTCGCTGACATCGTCAAGCCGCAGAAGGTCATCCCAACTGCCGTGGAATTCGTCGATATCGCAGGTTTGGTGGCCGGCGCGGCCAGTGGTGAAGGCCTGGGCAACAAGTTCCTGGCGCATATCCGGGAAGTGGATGCGATCACCCACGTGGTCCGCTGCTTCGAGAACGACGACGTCATCCACGTCAACAACCGGATCGACCCGATCTCGGACATCGAGACCATCGACACCGAGCTGGCGCTGGCCGATCTGGAAAGCGTGGAGAAGGCGCTGAACCGCGCCGAGCGTTCCGCCAAGGCGGGCGAGAAGGACGCGATCGCGCGCAAGCCCGTGCTGCAGAAGTTGCAGGCCGGCCTCAACGACGGCAAGCCCGGCCGTGCGCTGGGCCTGGACGATGAAGAGAAAGCGCTGGTCCGCGACCTGTTCCTGCTGACCCTGAAGCCGGTGATGTACGTGGCCAACGTGCTGGAGGACGGGTTCGAGAACAACCCGCACCTCGAGGCCGTGCGTGCCCGTGCCGTGACCGAGGGCGCCCAGGTGGTGCCGGTGTCGGCCGCCATCGAGGAAGAGCTCTCCCAGCTCGACGATGCCGACCGCGATGCGTTCCTGACCGACCTCGGACTCGACGAGCCGGGCTTGAACCGGGTGATCCGGGCGGCCTACACGCTATTGGGCCTGCAGACCTACTTCACGGCCGGCGTGAAGGAAGTGCGCGCCTGGACGGTGAAGGCCGGCTCCACGGCCCCCCAGGCGGCGGCCGTCATCCATACGGACTTCGAGAAGGGCTTCATCCGCGCCGAGACCATCGCGTTCGACGACTTCCTGAAGTACCGGGGCGAGGCGGGTGCGCGCGACGCCGGCCGGCTGCGGCTGGAAGGCAAGGAGTACCGCGTGCAGGAAGGCGACGTCCTCCATTTCCGATTCAACGTCTGAGAAAAAAGTGCATCGGGCGCGTTGACAGACGGGTCCGTACACGCCAAAATCTCGGGCTGTTTCACCCTGGTTTGATTTGGCCGCCTGGCCGGTCAGTCCGGTGATCCCGGAGGGATACCCAAGCGGCCAACGGGGGCAGACTGTAAATCTGCTGGCTTACGCCTTCGGTGGTTCGAATCCACCTCCCTCCACCAGTTTTTCGTTGTTGTTTCGAGTTGTAGTGGTCTCCCGGTGCGGGAGTAGTTCAATGGTAGAACTGTAGCCTTCCAAGCTACTAGTGCGGGTTCGATTCCCGTCTCCCGCTCCACTGAACGCCAGTACAGGGTCTGCAGCAAGTCCAGGCAACACCAAACGGTTTCACGCTCACGTAGCTCAGTCGGTAGAGCACCTCCTTGGTAAGGAGGAGGTCGAAGGTTCGATTCCTTTCGTGAGCACCACTTCCCATTGACGATTCACTCGAGAACTAGCAGCC
>NZ_CAXUOY020000003.1:0-260305 GCF_964252705.1 Pseudoxanthomonas sp. LjRoot125
TACGAAAACCTCCCTCCTGTGCGCCGCCGTGCTGGCCGGCCTCGTCTCCACTGCGCATGCCCAGCAGACGCAACTGACGCCGGCGCGCGAGCGGATCACCGACGAGGCGATCCACGCCGACCTGACGGGCTACGAGCACACCCAGGGGCGCATCCAGGCGCTGAACGATGGGGGCCGTCCGGTCCGCGACTACCACCTGTCGAAAGCGCAATGCTGGCTGGACGTCTCGTTCCACGAGT
Source organism: Pseudoxanthomonas sp. LjRoot125 (assembly GCF_964252705.1). Classification (NCBI taxonomy): domain Bacteria; kingdom Pseudomonadati; phylum Pseudomonadota; class Gammaproteobacteria; order Lysobacterales; family Lysobacteraceae; genus Pseudoxanthomonas; species Pseudoxanthomonas sp. LjRoot125. The sequence continues at coordinate 240 of NZ_CAXUOY020000003.1, forward strand.
ATTCGCGCAACGACCGCAGCGCCTTCCCGCAGGAAGCACTGACCGAGTCGGAGAAGCTGATCGTCGGCATGGAGCAGGGCGTCACGCCGCTGCCGACCGACACGCCGCTGGTGAACAATGCCGCACGCGTGCGCGAGGACCTGTGGAAGCGCCTGGGCGCGATCCACGGCACGCCCGGCTTCGCGTGCGCGCAGCAGGCGGTCGCGTGCGGCGAAGTGGAGCTGGTACACGCCGGCAATGAGTTCAACCAGCAGCAGTGGCGCCATGCCAAGCCGTACATCCAGATCGCCGAAGACTGGGTGAGCGATGCCGAAGCGCTGTCGCGACAGTGCGGTACCGCGCCGAACACGCCGGCGGTGTTGCCGGTGGACACGGTGTTGACCGCGAACGTGCTGTTCGAGTTCGACCGTTCCGGTCGCAACGACATCCGCAGCTACTCGCTGCAGAGCCTGGACCGCGAACTCGGCCGCCTGCGCGAAGAGGGCCTGACGCTCACCGGCGTCGAGCTGGTCGGCCACGCCGACCGCCTGCAGGGCCGCGGCCACGACTACAACCAGGCGCTGTCCGAGCGCCGCGCACAGACCGTGCGGGCGCTGCTGGTCGAACGGGGCATCGACGCCGCCAAGGTGACCTACCGCTTCAAGGGCGACAGTGAGCAGGTGCAGCAGTGCGATGGCGTGAAGCCGCAGGCCGCCTTGCGCGAATGCCTGATTCCGAACCGTCGCGTCGAGGTCCGGCTGAGCGTGGCACGCTGATCGACGCCCGCTTCCGATCGGAAGCGGGTGGTCGACGCGATCGGGAGGCGTTCCGCGAGCGTAGCGCGGCGATGCGGCGCTACGCTCTGGTGGATCGACTCAGCGCGGACGAGTCTTTGCCGGGATCAGCGCATCGATCAGGAACGTCATGCGCAATGCCATGAGCTCCGGATTCCGGAACGCGTCGCTGACGCCATGTCCGCCTTCCTCGTCCTCCAGGAAGTAGACCGGTGCACCCGCATCGGACAGGCGTGCGGCCAACTTGCGCGCGTGCCCGGGGCCCACGCGGTTGTCCTCGGTCGAGATGGTGACCAGGAACGACGGGTACGTCGTGCCCGCGCTGACGTTCTGCATCGGCGAGTAGGCGAGCATCGCGGCGGCCTCGTCGGGCTTGTCCGGGTTGCCGTACTCATTGATCCACGCTGCTCCCATGCCCATGTGGCGCATGCGGATGAGGTCGGTGAGCGGCACGTCGCTGACGACCGCGCCGAACAGGTCCGGCCGCTGCGTGCCCAACGTCGCCGACAGCAGGCCGCCGTTGGACATGCCGAACACGCCGATGTGTTCCGGCGTGGTGTAGCCCGTCGACACCAGTTGTTCCGCCACGGCGATGAAGTCGTCGTAGGAGCGTTGGCGATCCTTGCGGATGGCTGCCTGGTGCCAGGCTTCGCCGCGTTCACCACCGCCGCGGATGGCCGGGATCGCGAGCGAGCCGCCCCGGTCGAGCCACAACTTGAACGCCGGTCCGCCGACCGTGTAGTCGAAGTAACCCGGGCGGTAGGAGATGCCGAACGCGCCGTAGCCGGTCATGAACAACGGCTGCGGGCCATTGGCCGGCGTCTTCGGCCGCAGCAGGTAGTAGTCCACCCGCGTGCCGTCGCGTGAGGTCGCCGTGCGGATCTCGGTCACGTAGCGATCCTCATCGAACAGGACGCGGTCCTTCGCCAGCAGCGTGAGCGGCTGGCCCGGTCGGAACAACTCCTGCCGGCGTGGCGCGACGAAACCGTTCGTTGCGACGATCAAGTCGTCGTCCGAACTGCCGCCACCGCGTACCGAGATGTTGTCGCCAGGACGTCCGGCGAGCGCTTCTTCGACCTTCCAGCCACCGGTCGCCGGCGCGGCCAGCAACACCCGGGGCACGAGCTGCCGGTTGACCACGAACGCGAGCTTGCCTTGTGCACTGGCGATGTCGCTGCGCCCTCCCAGGTAGTCGCCGCCCGACGGCGTGTACACCTGCGTGATCTTGCTGCCGGCAGGAACGGTCGGATCGCTGTTCCAGGCCAACAGGGTTTCGGCCGGATACGCCTTGCCTTCGACCACCTCGTCGCTACCGAGCTGGACGATCACCTGGTCGCCGACCAACGCCTGCACCGCCATCGGCTTCAGCGAGCGCGGCAGCGCGGCCTGCTCGATCTTGCCCTGCTGGGTGACGGCGAACACATCGAAGGTGGAGTAGTTGATCGCGCGCACGATGATGCCGCGCCGCTGCGCACCTTCCCCGACCGCGAACAACTGGACGATCGCATCCGAGGGTTCGGCGGCGTAGACCTCGCGTGCGTTCGCGAGCGGCTCGCCGCGCTTCCACAGCCGCACCGACGCGGGCCACCCGGCCAGCGTCTTCGCGGCGCCGTTGGCCGTGTGCTCGACGATGATCTGATCGGGCCCCATCCATTCGGCGAAGGCGCGCGCCTTCGGCGTCCGGAAGCCGCGGTCGACGAACGCGCCCTTGTCGAGGTCGAACTCGCGGATTTCGACTTCGTCGCCGCCCGCCGGCGACAGGCGCAGCAGGCATCGACTGAAGGCGGGCGCCAGGCAGGCGCTGGAGAGATCGTAGGCCTGCAGTTCCAAGGGTGCACTTTCCGCCTTGCGCAACTGGCCTACGTCCAGGACCGTGCGCCATGGTCCCGGCAGGCCTTTGGCATCCCGCGCTGCAAGCTGGAGCAAGCCATAGGGGTGCTCGGCGTCGCGCAGGAAGCGCACGGCGCGCGGTCCCATCAACGTGATGTCCGGTTCGGCCGCGCCGGTAGCCAGCGCCGTCGCCAGTTCGGCCTTGACCGTCGCGTAGGCCGGCAGGGCACGGAGCTTCGCTTGCGATGCCGCTGTCTTCGCGCGCGCCCACGCCAAGGCCTGTGTGTCGTGTGGCGCTTCCAACCACTGGGGATCGTCGGGCGTCTGCGACATCGCGGGGGATGCTGCGGCCAACGCGACCAGCGCCAGCGCGTGCAGGCGCGGCGTCTTGATATCGATGTGCATGGGTTCTTTCCTGTCAAAGGGCCGGCCGCCGTTGCGAGGCGGCCGGCCGGTCGGATTAGAAGCTGTAACGGAAGACCACGCCGTAGGTGCGCGGACGGAGGCGGTTGGCCACGCCGAGCGTGGTGCGTGCGTTGAGCGCGCCGTCCTCGTTGGTCAGGTTGTCGCCGTAGAGGAAGGCCGACCAGCCCGCGTCGGATTCCACGCCGATGCGCGCGTCGAGCATCGTGATCTCGTCGCCGGGGGAACCGGCGGTGAGCGCCGTTTCGCGTGCCGAGTCGTAAACCACGCCCGAGCGCACGACGCCGCGCAGCTCGCTGCCGATGTCCCAGCTGTAGGCGGCGGATGCGCTCAGGCTGTTGCGCGGCACGTTATAGACGTCGGTGCCTTTGTTCAGTGGCGTGCCCGGCACGTCGGCCACGTAGGTCGCATCGATGATCGATCCGCCGATCTGCAGCATCAGTGAGGCGCTGGGCGTGTAGACCACGTTGACTTCCACGCCCTTGTTCTCGGTGCCCTTCGAGTTGGTCAGGCCGTTGATGGTCGAGGTGATCGGCACGCGGACCGCCACGCCTTCCCAGTCGCTGTAGAACACCGCACCCTCGACCAGCAGGCTGCCGTCCAGGAACAGCGACTTGGCGCCGAGTTCATAGGTCGTGATCGAATCCGGATCGATCGTCGACGGCAGTTCGATGCCGTTGGCCTCGGCCAGCAGGATGGACGAGATGGGCTGCAACTGGCCGGAACGGAAGCCGCGCGCGGCGCTTGCGTAGAGGGTGGTGTCCTTGGCGGGCTTGAAGGACAGCGACACGCGCGGGTTCCAGCTGTCGAAGGTCGCGTTGAGGGTCGACACGCGCGTGGTGGAGACGGAAATGGCGTCCACGTCATCGCTGAAGTAGCGGATACCGCCGGTGACCGCCCAGCGCGGGTCGGGCAGCTTGACGGTGACTTCGCCAAAGACCGCATAAGCATCGTTGGTCTGGCTGGAGCTGCTGGGTGCGGCCGTGCCCACCTGGGAAGCGTCGTTGCGCTCTGCTTCGCGCAGGTAGTAGCCCACGGTCCAGTCCACATTGCGCTCGCCGGTGGAGGACCAGCGCAGTTCCTGCGTACGCACCTGCAGGTTGATGTTGCTGACGTAGGTCGTCGTCGGGTTGAGCATGCCGTCGTTGGCGTAGTCCAGCTCCGCGTCGGCGAAGGAGTAGAACAATTCCGAGCCGCCGAAATCGTAGGTGCTCACGAAGCTGGCGGTGTGCCACTCGTCGTTGTTGCTGTAGAACGAATTGGTGGTCAGGTCGTCCAGCGCACCGTTGCCGCCGCCGGGCGCTTCGGATTTGTACTTCCAGTAGGCCAGGTCCATGGTCCACTGGTCGACGGGCGCGAAGCGCACCTTCACGCGGCCGGTCTTGACCCGCTGTTCGTTGATGTCCTTGTTGCCGGTGTTGTTGTCGTCGGTCCAGCCCGACAGCTTCTCGTCGGTCACCGCGACACGCGCGGCCAGCCGGTCGTCGATCAGCGGGATGTTGATCACCGCCTTGCCGCCCCAGCCGTTGCTGCCGCCCTGCGTGGTGGAAGCCGAGGCTTCGATCGCGCCTTCGAACACGTTGAAGTCCGGCTTGCGCGTCAGGATGCGGACGGTGCCGCCCATCGAACCTTCGCCGAACAGCGTGCCCTGCGGGCCCTTCAGGATCTCGACGCGATCGATGTCCCACGAGCGCGCTTCCGGATACCACGGCACGCTGACGCCGGTGAAGGGGATCTCGTCGAGGTAGTAGCCATTGTCATTGCCGCCGAGCGAGCTGGAAACGCCGCGGATCTGCACCTGGGTGAAGCCGCCGCCGTTGTCGACGGAGCCGGCGCCCGGCGTCATCGTGATGATCTCGGACACGTTGGCGATGCCGAACGCATCGATCTGTTCGCCGGTCACCGCTGTCATCGCGATCGGCACGTCGATCTGGCGCTCGTTGCGCTTGCGCGCGGTGACGGTCACGGAACCGAGGTCCTTCACGCCTTCGGCCTTCGGCTGCGCTTCCGCCGTGGCCTGCGCAGTGGCGTCGCTGTCCTGCGCATGGACGTTGCCCGCGAACAGCAGGGCGGTGGCGACACCCAGGCACAGGGCTTTGCGCGCGGGGAGCAACGTGGAGGGAAATGACGAAGAACGGGCGATGCGATTCACGGAATTCTCCTGGAGGCTCGATGGGGGCGCGTGTGCGCGATCGAGGACCAGGCGTCTGATGTCTGGCCTCTCAGAAAGCCGTGACGATCAGGTGAATCAGAAGTGAAATATTCGAGACATCTTTTTTCGTTGCATCAGTAACGGACTTCCAGCTCCACGCCCAGCGTGCGTGGACGCAGCCGCGTCGCGAGGCCGCGTGTCGTGCGTGCATCGTCGGAGCCCTGCTCGTTGGTGAGGTTGTCGCCGTACATCGTGATGCTCCAGCCTGCCGTCGTTTCCAGCGAGACCCGCACATTGGCCGACAGGATGTCGTCGCCGGGAGATCCTTGCGTGAGCGAGACCTGCCGCGCGCTGTGGTAGCGCAAGCCCGCGCGCGCCACGCCCTGCATGCCGCGAGCAAGTGTCCGGTGATATTCGCCGGATGCACTCCAGGTCAGGCGAGGCGCGTTGTATACCGGCGTGCCGCGGGTGATCGCCGTGCCCTCGACATCGGCGGTGTACGTCGCATCGATCCATGCGGATTCCAGCTGGAACGAGAGGCGGTCGCTGGGTTGGTAGGTGAGGCCCATCTCCGCGCCGCGGATCTCGGCGCCATCGGAGTTGACCAGGCCGTTGAAGACGTCCGTCACCGGTACCCGCACCGGCACATCGCGCCAGCGGCTTTGGAAGACCGCGCCTTCCAGCAGCAGTCGGCTGCCGTACGCCAGCGCTTTCGCGCCGAGTTCGGCGGTGACGATGCGGTCGGAATCGATGCGGGTCGGCAGCGTGATCCCGGCCTGTTCCGCAAGCAGCAGCGAGGTGATCGGCTGCAATTGGCCAGAGCGGAAGCCCTTCGCGAGGCTGGCGTAGACCGTCGTGTCGTCCGCCGGCTTCCATGACACGCCCAAGCGGGGGTTCCAGCTGTGGAAGCGTTCGTCCAGCGAGGTCTGCGCATTGCGGGTCAGGGACACGCCGGACACCTGGTCCTGGAAGTAGCGCAATCCGAAGTTGACGCTCCACGCAGGGTGCGGCAATTGCACGGTGAGGTCGCCGAACAGCGCGCCACCCTCGTTCTCCTGGCGTGACCGGCTCGGCGTGACATCGCCGATCGCGCTCGCATCGAAACGGCGCGCCTGGCGATGGTAGGCGCCCCAGGTCCACGAGACCGTGCGCGGGCCCGTCGAACTCCAGCGCAGCTCATGGGTGCGCACGTCGATGTCGATCATGCTGTCGTAGGCGGTCTGCGGCAGGATCTCGCCTTGCTGGTGCTGCGTGAGGTCGGCTTCCGCATAGGTATAGGTGAGGGTGGAGCCCTCGGCTTCGTACGTGCTCACCAGATTGGACGTGGTCCAATCGGCGTTGCGTCCGTAGTAGTAGGACACCTGCATGTCGTCGTTGGCCGCATAGCCGCCACCGGGTGCGCTCGAGTCGTAGGACCAGTGCGCCGCGTCCAGTTGCCAGCGCGCCGTGGGAAGGAGTGTCGCGCGCACCCGTCGGGTCCGCACATGTTGCGTGTTGATGTCGCGGCGGCCGTCCGTCGCATGGTCGACCCAGCCCGGGAGCGACTCATCGGTGGCGACGGCGCGGATCGCGAAGCGATCTTCCAGCAGCGGAAGATTGAGCATCAGCTTCGCCGTCCAGCCGGTGCCGCCTCCGCTCGCGGTCGACCATCCGGCCTGGGCCCGCAAGGCGACGCGGTCCAGTTCCGGCTTGTGGGTGAGGATGCGCACCGTGCCGCCCATCGACCCTTCGCCGAACAGCGTGCCCTGCGGTCCCCTGAGCACTTCGACCCGATCCAGGTCGAAGGCGCGCGCGTCGGGATGCCAGGGCACGGTCACGCCGGTGAAAGGAATCTCGTCGAGGTAGTAGCCGTTGTCGTTGCCGCCCAACGAGCTGGACACGCCGCGGATCTGGACCTGCGTGAAGCCGCCGCCGACGTCCACCGACGATGCGCCGGGTACCGAATCGATCGCCTGCGCGGCATTGTCGATGCCCATGGCGTCGAGTTGGTCGCCATCGAGGGCGGTCACCGCCAACGGTACATCGATGCTGCGTTCCACCCGACGCCGCGCGGTCACCTGCACGGTCGCCAGTTCGGTGGGGACGTGCGCGATCGGTGGTGGCGACGGCGCGGGGCGGGGCGCCGCGGCCTCGGGCGAGATCGTGACGACGCCATTGGCGCGGAATGCGTAGCCGAAGCCGCTGCGGGCGAGCAGCAGGCGAAGCGCGTCTTCATTGGCCAGCCGACCGCGCACGGACGGTGTGCGTGGCGCTGTCTTCAGGTCGCCGATCGCGACGAACTGGATACCCGACTGTTCGGAGAACGCGATCAGCGCGTCCTCGAGGGACTGCGCGCGGATGGAGAAAGTGGAGGACTGCCGCGACCGATCCTGTGCATGCGTCGCCGCGCCGAAGGACGCGAGGGCGAGCAGCAGCACGACGCGCAGCCAGCACAGGACCGACCCCGGTCGCTTCGCGCGGGGAACGCTCGCTGCTGGTCGGACTGCACGTGCGCTCAAGATCCCCGGTCGTCTCCCTAGCGTCGAACCGTGGGTGGACTCGGCGCCGCCGCGCCCTTGCCAGCGGGCAGGCGGGAACTCGGTACGTTCGGCACCAGCAGGATCTCATCCTGCTTGCGTACCACCGACAGCGAGAGAGCCTGGGCCACGCTGTCCAGCCACACATCCAGGTCGGTCGTGCTCCAGCGACCGGTCACCCGCAGCTGCGCCAACTGCTTGTCTTCGAGGACGATCGGCAGCCGCGAGTACCGGTTGAGGTCGGCCACGACATTCCCCAGCGTCTCGCTGCGGTAGGTGACCTTGCCCTGCAGCCACGCGAGCGTCGACGCCGCATCGAGGTCGACGGGGCCCTCGAGCGGTCCGCCTTCCACCAGCGTCGCGCTCTGGTTGGCCACCAGTTGCACAACATGGTTGGCGATGCCGCCGCGATTCGCGCGCAGGTCGCTCACCTGCACGCGCCCCTCCGTCACCACCACCCGCACGCCTTCGTTCCGGCGCGCGACGCTGAAGTGGGTGCCCAACGCCTGCGCCATCGCGCCGCCGGCACGTACTTCGAACGGCTTGCCCGGATCCTTGGCGACGGAGAAATAGGCTTGCCCGCGTACCAGTTCCACCTGCCTGCGCTGGCTGCTGTACTGCACGACGACGGCGCTGCCGGCATCCAGGTCGAGGCGCGAACCATCCGGCAGCGTCGTCTTCCGCGGCGCGCCGATGTCGGCGACGAGATGGAGTTCGGACGGCGTGCGCGGCGCTTCGTGCTTCCACAGGCCAACCATGACAGCCAATGCCGCGACGCTCGCCGCCAGCGCGCCCCATCGACGCGCAGGGGAGCGCACCGGCCGGCGCGCAGCGACCGTCGTCGAGCGCGGCCGGAAGGTCGCGTCGGTGATGGCGGGCCGCGAGGGCGCGGCTTCTCGCGGTGTCTCCGCGCCTGCGGGAGCAAGCGACTGCCGTGCTTCCACCACGTCTTCGGCGCGGACGTCGGCCGCCGCATCCCACAGCAGGTGCACATCTTCGAAGGCTTGCGCGTGCAGCGGCGATGCCTCCATCCACGCGTTCCACGCATCGATGTCGGCATCTTGCAGGTCGTGCTCGCTGAGGCGCAGCAGCCATTCGGCGGCTTCCTGCAGCGCCTGCTCGCGTGCCGTCTGGGTGTGGTCACTCATGATCGGCGCCTTCCCGGTCGTCCCTGAGTTCATCGAAACGCATCTGGCAGAGGGCCAGTGCCCGTGCGACATGGATCCGCACCATCCTGTCCGTGAGATCGAGCCGCTCTGCCGCTTCCTTGAAACTGCATTGCTCCATGCGCACGAGCCGGAAGGCTTCGGCGCACTTGGGCGGCAATTCGGCCAGCACGGCGGGCAACCGTTCGACCACCCATCGCGCCCTGGCGGACCGCTCGGGATCGGCGCCCGGATCCGGCCAGAGATCCAGCCCGTCGGGTTCCGGCAGTTCGGTATACGCGCGCCGGCGCAGCAGGTCGGTGGCCAGGTTCTGGGCGATCTTGAACAGCAGGGCGCGTTGGAAGCTGACGACCTGGTCGTTGCCGAGGTTCAGCAGGCGGGCGTAGGCCTCCTGCGCGACTTCGCGTGCGTCCTCGTAGGACCCCAATCGCAATTGCAGCGATCGGATGAGGGTCGTGTTGAGGTTCCTGACGAGCTCGGCGGCCTGGCCCGCGACCATGCCCGGCTGCGTGTCGCTCGAACGTTCGCCCGGACCGGCCTGCATGGCAGGCTCGGCGCTCTCGGCAGCGGGGTGGCGGGCGGGTTCCATATGCAGCTAGACGAACAAGACCAGGGAAAGTGAAACGGCTCGGTCCCTGTCGCCGGATCATGGGGCAACCCCGAGTTAGCCAGATTCTTGTGCGCCGCGTCAAACCAGCGCCCGCGGTGCGTCTCGTCCTGCTCAGCCCGAGGTGCGCGCGGCCCGCGTCACCCGCGGCAACGCGTTGAGCTGCACGGCGACATAGTCCATGTGGCCGCCGGCGACCGCCCGCGCACGCTCGGCATCGCGCTGCAGGATCGCCGCCAGCAGAGCGTCGTGCTGCGTGCGCAGTTGCTGCGAGACCGGTGACTGTGGCGACAGCCCGGCGAGGCTGACCTGCACGTGGTCGTGCAGCAGCGCGAGCAGGGAAGCGATCAGGTAGGAGAAGACCGGGTTGTGCGTCGCGTCGGCGATTGCGCGATGGAATGCGACATCGCTGCGGATCTGCGCCAGCCGGTCGCTGCCGCTGTAGGCCGCGTCCACGGCGGCGTGCGCCGCCTGCAGGCGCGCGCGGTCGCCGTCGTCGTGCCGCAGCGCCGCCAGTTCGGCGGTGCGGCCTTCCAGCATGGCGCGGAATTCCACCAGGTCCGCCTGCAGCATCGGGTGGTTGCGCGCCATGTCCTGCCAGATCTCCGCCATCCGGCGCTCGGTCGCGGCGATGACGTACGTGCCGTCCCCTTGCCGGCGCTCCAGCACGCCGCGTGCGACCAATCGGCCGATCGCTTCGCGCGCGGTGGCGCGCGACACCTGCAGGCGCTCTGCCAGCATGCGCTCGGCGGGCAGCCGTCGGCCGGCGACGTAGCGCCCGTCCGCGATGCCTTGTTCGAGATGGCGGGTGACCTCGGCGACCTGGGACGACATGGTGACCTGCGCACTGGATTGGTCTGACCAATATACCGCCCTTGGTGGGCCGGCACAGACTCCGGTCCGGACAAGACAGACCCGCCCGCCATGCGCTCGCCAGATCCTGCCGGCTCCTCCCCCTCTCGGGATGTGTATGTGTTCGCCACGTGCGTGGTGGACCTGTTCATGCCCGACGCCGGCCTTGATGCGATCGCGGTGCTGGAGCGCCTGGGCTGCCGCGTGCATGTGCCCGATGCGCAGACCTGTTGCGGCCAGCCTGCCTACACCAGTGGATTCCCCGAGGAATCGCGCCGGGTCGCGGCAGCGCAGCTCGATCTGTTCCCGCAGCCGTGGCCTATCGTGGTGCCTTCGGGATCGTGCGCCGGCATGATGCGCCACCACTGGCCGCGCCTGTTCGAAAGCGATCCCGCATTGCAGGCGCAGGCACGCGACATCGGTGCGCGCGTGGTGGAGTTCAGCGATTTCCTGGCCGCCACCGATCTGCCCTTGCCCGTCGCCGCCACGAACGATCCGGTGTCGGTGTGCCTGCACACGTCGTGCAGCGCGCGTCGCGAAACCGGTGCGCTGGCCAGCGGGCGCCGCTTGCTGGAAGCGCTGCCGGGCGTCGAGCTGAAGATCCAGGCGTACGAATCCGAGTGCTGCGGGTTCGGCGGAACGTTCGCCGTGAAGCAGCCCGAGATTTCCGCCGCCATGGCGGGCGACAAGGCCGATGCGCTGAGCGACAGCGGCTGCGATGCGTTCGTCAGCGGCGATTGCGGTTGCCTGCTCAACCTCAACGGCACGCTGGCACGCCGCAAAGCCGTGTTGCAGGGCCGGCATATCGCCAGCTTCCTGCGCGAGCGCTGGGGCTTGCCGGGACCGGAGGGTGGCGCATGAGCGCATCCGCGGCGCCATCGCGCGCGCGCAGCGCGATCCTCTCGCGCTTGCGCGCTGCCGAACCGGTCGCGCTTGCCGCGCCCGATGTCGCCGGCCACTACGCGGAAGCGGAGGCGTTCCCACGGGACGCATGGCGCACGCGTTTCATCGCGCAGGCGCGCGGTTGGCGTGCCGAGGTGGTGGAGACCGATGCGCACGGATGGCCCGCGGCATTGGCCGGCATCCTGGCCGCCAAAGGGGTGCGCCGCCTGATGGCCGGTCGCGATACATCGATCGCGGACGCCTTGCAGGCGAACGACCTCGGGGTCGCGCTGGACTGGTACGACGCGCCCATCGAAACGCTCAAGCCGGTGCTGTTCGACACGATCGATGCAGGCATCACCACGACACTCGGTGGCATCGCCGAAACCGGCAGCCTGATACTTTGGCCGGATGCGCGCGAACCGCGCACGCTCTCGCTGCTGCCGCCGCTGCATATCGCGGTCCTGCGCGAGGAAACGCTGCAGCCGACGCTGCACGCCGCCATGCGCCAACAGGACTGGGCGGCGGGGCTCCCGACCAATGCGCTGCTGGTGACGGGCCCTTCCAAGACCGCCGACATCCAGCGCCTGCTGGTCTACGGCGCGCACGGCCCGCGCGAGCTGGTCATCCTGTTGCTTCGTCCGGAGTCCGCGGCATGAGCGCCCAGCGCCCCGTCGCCGATCCCGTCGCGTTCAAGGACAACGCGACCCTGGTGCTCGCCGACCCTGTGTTGCGTCGGGGATTCCGGGGCGCCATGGACTACCTGGCCGACAAGCGCGCCGCGCAGTTTCCCGACCACGACGCGTTCGAACGGTTGCGCGGGCTGGGCGAACATATCCGCAAGCGCGCGCTGTCGCGGCTTCCTGAGTTGCTGGAGCAGCTGGAACAGGCGCTGTGCGCGCGCGGCGTACAGGTCCATTGGGCCGAAGACGCCGCCGACGCCAACCGCATCTTCCTGGACATCGCCCGCCGCCACGACGCGACGATGATGGTGAAGGGAAAATCGATGGTCAGCGAGGAGATCGAGCTGAACCATCGTATGCAGGACCACGGCGTCGCCTGCGTCGAAACCGACATGGGCGAGTACATCCTGCAGCTCGACGGCGACCGCCCCAGCCACATCATCATGCCGGCGATCCACAAGACCAAGGAGGACGTGGCGGCGATCTTCGCCGAGCACATCCCGGACGCGGGCTACACCGAAGACGTGGACCAGCTCATCGCGATCGGGCGCGTCGCGCTGCGGGACAAATTCCGGCAGGCGCGCATCGGCGTCTCGGGCGTCAACTTCATGGTGGCGGAGACCGGCTCGCTGGTGCTGGTGGAGAACGAAGGGAACGGACGGCTGTCGACGACGGTGCCCGACGTGCACATCGCGATCACCGGCATCGAGAAGGTCGTCGAGAAACTGGAGCACGTGCCGCCACTATTCACTTTGCTGACGCGATCGGCCACGGGCCAGGCCGTCACCACCTACCTCAACATCATCAGCGGGCCGCGCCGCGAGGGCGAGAAGGACGGCCCGCGCGAGGTCCACCTGGTCCTGCTCGACAACGGACGCAGCCAGGCATTCGCGGAAGAGAATTTCCGCGCCACGCTGCAATGCATCCGGTGCGGCGCGTGCATGAACCATTGCCCGGTGTATGCCCGCATCGGCGGTCTCTCCTACGGCACCACGTACCCCGGGCCCATCGGCGCGATCATTTCGCCGCACCTGCTGGGGCTCGAGTCGACGCGCGATCTGCCGACGGCCTCCAGCCTGTGCGGCGCATGCGGCGATGTCTGCCCGGTCGGCATTCCGATCCCCGAGTTGCTGGTGCGCTTGCGCGAAGCGGGGCGGCATCGCGCTCCCGCAATGCAGCAACGCCAAGCGTTGAAGGGGCAGGGAGCAGTGCGTAGCATCCCGGAGGTCATCGCCTGGAAGGCATGGCGCGTGCTGTATTCGAGTCCGGTGCGGTATCGCCTGTTTGCATGGATCGCCTCCCGGTTGCGTGGCCTCACGCCGGCGCGCCAGGGGGGCTGGACACGCTCGCGCACACCGCTGACGCCCGCGCCGCGCTCGCTGCGCGAGCGCCTGCGGGTGGTGCGCGCCATCACGCCGGACGCACGGGAGGAGTAGGGGAACACGAAGCAGCAGGCGCCGGACCGGGAGCATCCGCGCGTCCATACACATCAACGGCACGCAAGCAGGAACGTCTTCGGCCGGCCTGGGAGGGGTGGCATGGCAACTGTCCAGCAACACGTCGAAACGGTGTTGCGCGTGGTCCATTCGGGATCGCCGCATACCGGAAGCAACGCCAATACCGATCTGATCCACCGTTCGTGGCGCCGGTGCGCCAACGAACACGCGCTCGATCCCGCCATGCGTCCGGACGTGCGCATCGAAACCCGGTCGCGGTTGCGCGAATGCCGCCAGCAGGTGGAGGAACACCTGCACGTGGCGCGCGCCGGCATGGAGCAGCTCTACAAGCACGTGTCCGATCTCGGTTACGTCCTGTTGCTGACCGATGCGGAGGGCGTCACGCTCGATTTCATCGGCAACGACACCTGGGACGCACCGCTGCGGCGCGCCGGCCTGGCGCTGGGCGCGAACTGGAACGAGATCCACGCCGGTACCAACGGCATCGGCACCTGCATCGCCGAGCAGTCCACCGTGATCTGCGATCGCGAGGACCATTTCTACATCGGCCACATCGGCCTGAGCTGCACCAGCACGCCGCTCTACGATCCCGATGGCGCGTTCATGGGCGCGCTGGACGTGTCCGCGCTCTCGTCGCCGGACCGGCGCGAGAGCCTGCACCTGGCGCGTCACCTGACCGTGCTGCATGCGCGGATGATCGAAGACGCCAATTTCATCCGCCAGTTCCGCGCGCACTGGATCCTGCGCCTCGGCACGGTCGGTCCGCTGGTGGACGTGTGCGGCGAGCTGATGCTGGCGGTGGATCGCGATGGCCGCATCGTCGGCGCCAACAGCGGGGCCCGCCAGCAGCTGCGCCTGCTGGAGTCGATCCACATCCGCGACGACGCGCGCGCGCAACTGGTCGGGAACCACCTGACCGGCGTGTTCGGCACGCGCATCGATGATATCTGGCGGCTGACGAAGGGTACCTCGCACGATTCGCGCGGCGTGGTCACGACCTGGGACGGACAGGGCTACCACGCCTCGATGATCGCGCCCAAGACGGCACCGCGCGTGCAGGCGGCAGACGCCGGCGAACCGCCGCGCGACCCCGTGCAGAACAGCGTGCTGTCGCGGCTGTCCGGCGGCGATGCGCGCATGGACCAGCTGCTCGAGCGCGCCGCGCGCCTGGTCGACAAGCCGGTGAGCATCTTCCTGCAGGGCGAAACCGGCACCGGCAAGGAAGTGCTGGCGCGTGCGCTGCACGACGCCAGCCGTCGCGCGGACCAGCCGTTCGTGGCGGTGAACTGCGCCGCGATCCCGGAGTCGCTGATCGAAAGCGAACTGTTCGGTTATGCGCCGGGCACGTTCACGGGCGCGCGCAGCAAGGGCATGAAGGGCCTGATCCAGCGATCCGACGGCGGCACGCTGTTCCTCGACGAGATCGGCGACATGCCCCTGCCGCTGCAGACGCGGTTGCTGCGCGTGCTGGCCGAGCGCGAAGTGCTGCCGCTCGGTGCGGACGAACCGGTGCGCGTGGACCTCAACGTGGTGGCGGCCTCGCACCGCGACCTGCGCCGGCAAATCGTGGCGGGCACCTTCCGCGAAGATCTCTACTACCGCCTATGCGGCGCGACGCTGGCCCTGCCGGCGCTGCGCGAACGCGGCGACAAGACGTTCCTGATCGAACGCATCCTGGAAATGGAAGCGGAAGCGATGGGCGTGCGGGCCGCGATCGATCCGGCCGCCGTGGCGGTGCTGCTGCGCCACGACTGGCCTGGCAACATCCGCGAACTGCGCAATGCCCTGTGCTATGCATTGTCGATCGCCGATGGCGCCACCGTCGGCATCGACCACTTGCCCCAGGAAGTCTTCGAGGACGAGGCATCCGCTGTGCCAGCGATGGCGACCGTCATTCCGTTCCCGCGCGAGACTGCGGCCGGCGATGACGAACGTGGCGAGTTGCTGGAGGTGTTGCGCCGCAATCGATGGAACATCAGCGAGGCAGCGCGCGACCTGGGCTCGTGTCGCGCGACGGTCTATCGACGGATGAAGCGGCTGGAGATTGTCTCGCCCACACAGTCCGGCTGACCTCGCTCGACCGCGTGCCTCGCCCAACGGCCCGTCCTGGTGACGGGCCGTTTGCTTTTCCGACGATGCGTGCCTGCGACACCTGTCGCAGGGGCCTGCGACAGATGGTCGCAGGCAGGTGTTGCAACTGCGCTGCGCTGCCGCATGAAACGCGCGTCTTCCGCATTGCCTGATCGCGCCAAGTGATTGATTCATCGCGTTGACGTACGCATTTCTCGCTGCGCTGCAACGTGGCACGCGCCTTGCGCTACCTCTCCTGCGGACCTGGTGCGCACGCGCGCCAACGTCCCGGAACCACCGTCGCGACGCGGGCAAGGACCCGCGGCGACCGGTCCATTCACACGGGAGGGAAGCATCACCATGAAGAAAGAGACGATGCGGTCGGTGTCGCGCCTGCAGCCGCTGCTCGCGCTGTCGCTGCTCGCGGTCGCGGGAACGGCCAGCGCGCAGACCACGTTCGACGTGATCGGGCCGCGCGAGTACGAATTGCCCGTCGGCTTCGAGCCGTTCAACGTATTCGTGCAGTACGCCACGTACCAGGACAACGCGCGGATGTTCGATGCCGATGGCGATCGCGTCGACGGCTCGGGCAGCAAGGCGCTGACCGGCTTGTCGAAGTACGTGCGCTTCTGGACGCCGGAGTCGAACAAGAACATCGGCGTGGCCTGGGAAGTGATCGTGCCGGAAGTGGCGATCCGCAATACCTCCGCCGCGGCGGGTGACCGCCACATCAGCGGCATCGGCGATCCGCTCACCGGTTTCGCCATCTGGTACAAGCCCAGCGAGCGCGCGACCCTGGGCTTCCAGTCGTTCGTGCAGATCCCCACCGGCACCGAACGCGTCAGCGACACCAACTGGAAGAACCTCTCGAGCTTCTTCTGGGATTGGCGGATGGGCGAGAAGTTCGGCTGGACCGGCGATGCGGGCTTCGTCTGGCAGAGCCGCCGCGACAACGGCATCCAGCCCGGCCTGTCGCTTCATACCAACAACCGCTTCGCTTACCGGGCCACGCAGCGCCTGGAGCCCTTCGTCGCGCTGGACGCCGAGCACACCGAAGCCAACGACGGCTTGCCGTCGGGCTGGGCGCTCGATGGTGGCGCCGGCCTGATGATCCACACCTTCGACAACCAGTCGATCACGTTGCGCTATTCCACTTCGCTGGACGGCAAGAACCACAGCGTCAACGACAGCCTCAACCTGAAGTACGCCTACGTCTGGTGAAGGACGCAGGAGGCCTGCCGCTCCCCATGGGCGGCAGGCCGGCAAGGACAACGCACGCCTAGGAAATCCCATGACACAGACCTACCAGAACTACATCGATGGCGCCTTCGTCGCCGGTGGCAGCGCGACCATCGACGTGACCAACCCCGCGGACGGAAAGCTGCTCGCCCGCATTCCCGACAGCGACGCGGCCACCGTCGATGCGGCCGTGTCCGCCGCGCGCCGCGCCCAACCGGCGTGGGAGAAGCGCGCGCCCATCGAGCGTGCGGGCTATCTCCGCCAGATCTCCGCCAAGTTGCGCGAACACCGCAAGGACCTCGCGTCGGTCATCGTCCGCGAACAGGGCAAGATCCAGCAGCTGGCGCAGGTCGAAGTCGACTTCACCGCCGACTACATCGACTACATGGCCGAGTGGGCGCGTCGCCTCGAAGGCGAGATCCTCACCAGCGACCGTGCCAACGAGAACATCTTCCTGTTCCGCAAGCCGATCGGCGTGGTCGCCGGCATCCTGCCGTGGAACTTCCCCTTCTTCCTGATCGCACGCAAGCTCGCGCCGGCGCTGATCACCGGCAACACCATCGTGATCAAACCGAGCGAAGAAACGCCGATCAATGCCTACGAGTTCGCCAAGCTCGTGGCCGAGACCGATCTGCCGAAGGGGGTGTTCAACCTCGTCGGTGGCCTGGGACGCAGTACCGGGCAGGCGCTGGTCGAACATCCGGAAGTCGATCTGATCACCTTCACCGGCAGCGTCGGTACCGGCAGCCGCATCATGCAGACGGCCGGCCGCAACCTGACGCGCGTGAACCTGGAACTCGGCGGCAAGGCGCCGGCGATCGTCCTCGCCGATGCCGACCTGGACCTTGCGGCCAAGGCGATCTACGACTCGCGCGTGATCAACACCGGGCAGGTCTGCAACTGCGCCGAGCGCGTCTATGTCGAGCGCGGCGCACATGAAGCGCTGGTGGAGCGACTGGTGAAGCTGTTCCGCGACACGAAGTACGGCGACCCGTCGGAGCGCGACGACCTGCAGATGGGGCCGCTGGTGAACCAGGCGGGCCTGGACAAGGTGTCGGCCGCGGTAGAGCAGGCCAAGCGCGACGGCGCCACCATCGTCACCGGCGGCAAGCCGGCCGATCTGGGCAAGGGCTTCCACTACGAGCCCACCTTGATCGTGGATGCGCGCGCGGACATGGCGATCATGCGCGAAGAGACCTTCGGCCCCGTGCTGCCCATCCAGGTGGTGGACAGCCTCGACGAAGCCATCGCACTGGCCAACGACTCCGAGTACGGCCTCACGTCTTCGATCTTCACCCGCGACATCAACGCGGCGATCAAGGCTGCGCGCGAACTGCGCTTCGGCGAGACCTACATCAACCGCGAGCACTTCGAGGCGATGCAGGGCTTCCATGCGGGGCGGCGCAAGTCGGGCATCGGCGGCGCCGACGGCAAGCACGGCCTGCTCGAGTTCACCGAGACCCACGTGGTCTACCTGCAGACGCCTTGAAGAAGAGAACGACACGATGAGCGAAACGAAAGAACACGGCGGCTGTGCGTGCGCGTGCGCCGGACATCCCGACGACACCGGCCGCCGCAGCATGCTGACCGGCGCGCTCGCCCTCGCCGCGCTGGCGCCGATGGCGATGGTCAGCGGCGCGGCGGGCGCGCAGTCCGCTGCGCCTGCGCCCACGCGCAGTCCGAAACCCGAGCCCGGCGACAAGCTGGCCTTCATGATCGGACCGAAGGCGGGCAAGGAAGTGAAGCCCGCGGACATCGAAGTCGGCAAGCCACCCGTGCTCGCGTACCCGATGGATCCGGCGACCGGCAAGGTGCTGATCTCGAAAGCCAACCTGCTGACCGTGGTGCGGCTGAAGCCGGCCGACCTGAAGCCGACCAGCGCGCGCAATGCCGCCGACGGCATCGTCGCGTTCTCGTCGCTGTGCACGCACTACGGCTGTCCCATCACCACGCTGCACCCCAGCCAGACGCAGATCGTCTGCAACTGCCACGGCTCGGTGTTCGACGCGGGCAACCGCGGCGCCGTCACCCAGGGACCCGCGACACGGCGGCTGGCCATGCTGCCGCTGACCCTCAAGGACGGCGCCCTGGTCGTCAGCGGGAAGTTCGACGGCCCGCTCGGTCCGCCGACGACCTGATCGCCATTCCGTTCCAACGTCCATGACCTACACCAACGCTTCACCCGGGAGGAGACCCATGCACCTGAAACTGATCACGGCCGCGCTCGTCGCGACCTTTGCCTCGGCCCCGCTCGCCGCGGCCGACTACAAACCCGTCACCGACGCCCGCCTCGCCAACCAGGAGCCTGCGAACTGGCTGCTGACCAAGGGCAACTACGCAGGCTGGAGCTACAGCGAGCTGGACCAGGTGACCACCGCCAACGTCGCAAAGCTGCGACCGGTGTGGTCGGCGGCCACCGGCGTCAACTCGGGCCACGAGGCGCCGGCGATCGTCAACGGCGACTACATGTTCGTGGCGACGCCGCACAACCAGGTGATCGCCTACGACACGCGGACCGGCAAGGTCCGCTGGAAGTTCGTTCGCGAAGTGCCCGAAGGTCTCGGCGCGCTCCATCGCACCAACCGCGGCGTGTCGCTGTACGGCGACAAGGTGTATGTCGGCAGCATCGACTGCATGCTCAGCGCGCTCGACGCCACCACCGGCAAGCTGGTATGGGAAGCGCAGGTGTGCGACTGGGAACAGGACAGCGCCTACATCACGTCCGCGCCGCTGGTGGTCAAGGGCAAGGTGTTGATCGGCCCGTCCGGCGGTGAGTTCGGCGTGCGCGGCTTCCTGAAGGCCTTCGATGCGGAAACCGGCAAGCTGGCCTGGACGCGCTACAGCGTGCCGGGGCCGGGCGAGAAGGGCTTCGAAACGTGGCCGCAGGACGGCGAGTGGAAGGACGCCTGGAAGAATGGCGGCGGCACGATGTGGATGCCGGGCAATTACGACGCCACCAACAACGTCATCTACTGGGGCGTCGGCAACGGCGCGCCGTGGCTCGGCGACCAGCGTCCCGGCGACAACCTGTACCTCGCGTCGGTGCTGGCGCTGGATCCGGAGACGGGCGACATCGTCAGCCACTTCCAGTACCACTGGAACGATTCGTGGGACTGGGCCGGCATGAACGCGCCGACGCTGGTGGAGTTCAACCGCAACGGCAAGAAGGTGTCGGGACTGATCAGTGCGCAGCGCAACGGCCGCCTGTACTGGCTGGACCGCGACGACAAGGGCCAGATCACCTACAACAAGTCCGAGCCGTACGTGCACAACACGGTGTTCGCGAGCATCGATCCGAAGACCGGCCGGCCGACCTATAACGAGAACGCCAAGCCGGCCACCGGCAAGACGCGCACCTACTGCCCGAGCCTGTGGGGCGGCAAGGATTGGCCGTACGAGGCGTACAACCCGAAGACCGGCATGTTGTACATCCCGTACAACGACAACCACTGCCTGACCCTGACCGGCCTGATCCAGCCGCGCATCCCAGGCCAGTGGTCGGCCGGCGTGGACATCAACCGCCTCGATCTGTCGGTGAAGAAGGGCTTCGACCACATCGGCGGCATCCAGGCATGGAGCGTGGATGGCGGCAAGGAAGTGTGGCGCGAGAAGTACCCGCACTCGTGGAACTGGGGTTCGATCATGACCACGGCCGGTGGCGTGCTGTTCGCCGGCGGCACCAACGACCGCATGTTCCGCGCGTACGACGCCAAGACGGGCAAGCTGCTGTGGGAGTTCCCCACGCCGTCCGGCATCATCGCGCCGCCCAGCACCTTCACCGTCGATGGCAAGCAATACATTGCGGTGGTGTCCGGCTGGGGCGTGGATGCCCAGTGGATCCAGGGCAAGATGCACGACCTGGCGGGCTGGGAGAAAGCCGTGCCCGAAGGCGGTTCGGTGTGGGTGTTCGCCCTGGGCGACTGATCCGCACGGGATTCACCGTCCGGCTTGCGCGATCCCGTAGCGGGATCGCGCAAGGTTTTCCCGATTACAGGAATCGTTCGATGTCATCGAAGCATATGGTCACCCTGCTCATCGTCGCGTTGCTGGCGCTGAGCCCCCCGCAGGCCTTTGCGAAGACCTGCAACGTCGCCATCGGCAGCAACGATGCGATGCAGTTCGACAAGCAGGAGATCCGCATCGCCGCCGACTGCACGCAGGTGAAACTGACGCTGCGGCATACTGGCGCCCTTCCCGCCGAAGTGATGGGCCACAACTGGGTGCTGACGACCACCGCCAATCTTGAAGCGCTCGCCACCGCCGCCGGCAAGCTTCCCGCCAGCAGCGACCATGTGCCGAAGGGCGATGCGCGCGTGCTGGCGGCCAGCAAGGTGGTAGGCGGCGGACAGTCGACCACCTTCACCTTCTCCACGTCGGTGCTGCGCAAGGGCGGCGATTACTCGTTCTTCTGCTCGGTGCCCGGGAACTGGACCATGATGAAAGGCAAACTGGTGTTCGGATGAAACGGTGGTCGACCTGCTGGCCCTTGTTCGGAAGCGCGGTACTCGCGCCATGCGCCCTCGCCGCACCCGCGGGTGAGCCCGTTCTACCCGCAGAGACACTGGACCGCGTGGTGGTGACTGCGACGCGGCTCGAAAGCGTCACCGCCTTCGACACGCCGGCGTCCATCGACGTGGTGTCGCTGGGCGACGGTGGCACGCGCACGCAGGCCGCGCTGTCCGAAGTGCTGGACGGCATCCCCGGGCTGCAGGCGCGCGAGCGCCAGAACCTCGCGCAGGACACGCAGCTCTCGATCCGCGGCTTCGGTGCGCGTTCCACTTTCGGCGTGCGCGGGGTGCGCCTGTATGCCGACGGTGTGCCGGCGACGATGCCGGATGGCCAAGGCCAGGTGTCGCACTTCAGCATGCTGGGCGCGGACCGTGTCGAAGTCCTGCGCGGGCCTTTCTCCGCGCTGCACGGCAACTCGTCCGGTGGCGTGATCCAGGCATGGAGCGACATTCCCGAAGATGGACGCGATGCACGGCTGCAGGCCAGCGTCGCGAGCCACGACACCTATCTGCTGGGCGCACGCGTGCGAGGTGCGCGCGATGTGGTGGGCTACAACGTGGCCGCCTCGGTGCTGGATACGCAGGGCTACCGCGAGCATGCGGCTGCACGACGCGAGTCAGTGAATGTCTTGCTGCGCCTCCGTCCCGACGCAGGCACGCTGGACCTGGTCGCCAATCATTTCGATGCGCCCGATGCGCAGGACCCGCTGGGACTGACGCGGGCGCAGGCATGGCAGGCGCCACGGCAGGCGTCGCCGGTGGCCATCGTGTTCAACACGCGCAAGTCGGTTTCCCAGGACCAGATGGGTGCGGTCTATGCGCTCCCGTTCGGCGATGGACACCAGGTGCGGGTGATGGGTTATGGTGGTCAGCGCGACGTCGAGCAGTTCCTCGCCCTGCCGGTTGCAGCGCAAGGGAATCCGCTGAATTCCGGTGGCGTGATCGACCTGGACAACACCTACGGTGGCGCCGACCTGCGCTGGTCCTGGCAAGGGCAGCTCGCGGGGCAACCGGTGGAACTCACAGCCGGCCTCAATGCGGACCGGCAACGCCAGCGGCGCCGCGGTTACGAGAACTTCGTCGGCTCCGTGCTGGGTGTGCGCGGCGCCTTGCGGCGGGATGAACGCAACGAGGTGGAGAACGCGGACCAGTACCTGCAGGCGTGGTGGAAGTTCGCACCGCGCTGGTCATTGCTGGCGGGCGCGCGCCGCAGCCGCATCACCTTCACGTCCGATGATGCCTACGTCACCGCGACCAATCCCGACGACAGCGGACGGGTCACGTACGACCGCGTCATGCCGGTGGCAGGCCTGGTGTTCGCGCCGCACGACGCGCTGCGCGTGTATGCGTCGATCGGACGAGGTTTCGAGACGCCGACCTTCAACGAACTGGGCTATCGCGCCGATGGCGCCGCCGGCCTGGCCTTCGACCTGCGACCGGCGGCCAGCCGCAACCTCGAGCTGGGCACGAAGTGGCGCGCGGCAGGCGGAACGACGCTGGAGGCGGCAGTGTTCCGCGCCGATACCGACGACGAGCTCGCCGTGGCGCGCAATGTCGGTGGACGCAGCAGTTACCGCAACGTGGGCGCTGCACGCCGGCAGGGATTCGAACTTCAGTCGGACGTGCCGCTGAGCGATGCGTGGCGGGTGCAGTTCGCCTACACCTGGCTGGACGCGACATTCCGCGACAGCTTTCCGATCTGCACTGCCGCCGGTTGCACCACGCCCGGCGTGCAGGTCGCCGCGGGGACGCGGATCCCCGGCATCGCGCGCCAGCAGGCATCGCTGCGGTTGCGCTGGCAGGGTGAACGTTGGCACGCCGCAGCGCAGCTGGTCGGCATGGACGATGTCACCGTCAACGACACCGGCAGCGAACGTGCGCCGGGCTATGGCGTGCTCCACCTGGAAGCGGGTCGCGCGTGGTCGTGGGCGAGCGGACGCCTGCAGGTATTCGGCCGCATCGACAACGCGATGGACCGGTTCCACATCGGCTCGGTGATCGTCAACGAAGGCAACGGGCGCTTCTACGAACCCGGCGCCGGACGCACCTTCACGTTGGGTGCCCGTTGGCACTGGGCGGCCCAGTGATAGGTCAGTCGACGCCGCGCGGCAGGTAGACACTGGCGCGCAGGCCGCCTTCAGTGCGATTGGACAGCTGTACCTCGCCGCCGTGCGCGAGCACGGTGTGCTTCACCGACGCCAGGCCGAGTCCGATCCCGCCGGTACTGCGATTGCGCGACGCCTCGCCGCGCACGAAGGCCATGAACAGTTGTTCCGCTTGCGCTGGATCGATGCCGGGACCCTCGTCGTCCACGCAAAGACGGTAGCCCTGTCCTTCGGGCGACAGCGTGATGCGTGCGCGATGCCCGTACTTCAGCGCGTTGTCGACCAGGTTGCCCACCATGCGCCGCAGCGACACCGGATCGCCTGTCATCGGCGCCGAAGATCCTGCCTCGGCACGCACATCGTGGCCCATGTCGCGCAGGCTGTCGGCCACGCCTTCGACCAGCAACCGGAGGTCGAGAGGCTCGCGCAGCGGACGGCGGTTCTGGTCGTGGATGAAGGCGAGGGTGGCATCGATCATCTGCGACATCTCGGCGATATCGGCGCTCGCCTTGGCGCGGCTTTCGTCCGGCAGCGCGTTCAGCCGGAACGCTAGCCGCGCGAGCGGCGTGCGCAGATCGTGCGCGATGGCACCGGCCATCTCGCTGCGTTCCTGCAGCAGGCGGTCCAGGCGCGCCTGCATGGCGTTGAACGCCGCCGCCGCGCTGGCGAACTCGCTCGGGCCGGTCAATGGCAGTGCCGGCGCACCACTTTCGCGCCCCATGCGATCAGCCGCGCGGGTGAACTGGCGGATCGGTGACGCGAGCGCGCGCGAGAACCACCACGCCAACGGCAGCAGCGCAAGCATGCCGGCGAGGAACAGCGTGGCAAGCCGGGTCATGAAGCTCGTGCGATTGCGCGTGTTCTCGACGATCCGCCAACGTCCGTCTGTCTGTCGGAACGCGGCGACGAAATCGCCCCGCAGCGGGGCATCCGGTCGCCATGCCAGTGGGAAGCGTTGCGCCGCCGGATTGCCTGCGTCTTCCGGCGGACGGGCGGGGCCGCCCAGGGGGGGTGCCTGCATCCCGGCGCCGGTCATGGGCGGCGGTCCGCCCGGCGCACGCGGTGCCGGCGAGAACGGCTGCGGCCCCTGCAGGTGGTAGAAGTGCACATGCTGCGCGTCGCTGCCGAGCCATTGCGCAAGCAGGTCGCGTATGAAGGGCGACGCGCGGTAGCGTGCCGGATCCGGGGTGGGCGGTTGTTCGGCGTCGTAGACCTTCAGGTCCGGGCCGGTGGCGGGCATGCGCGAAGACAGCAGCGCCGTCAGTTCGCTGAAGGCGATGCCGTCGACCGGCGGGCGATACAGCAGCACCGCCATGCCGATCGCATACGCCACCGCAAGCGCGGCCAGCAGCAGGAGGAACGTCCGCGCGAACAGCGGCATGCGGCGCAGGCGTGCGCTCATCGGCGCACGACCGACGGCAGCAGCATGTAACCCTCGTTGCGGATCGTCCGGATCATGTCCGGACCGCCACGTTCGCTGAGCTTGCGACGCAAGCGGCTTACCTGGCTGTCGATGGCGCGGTCGTAGACGTCGACGTTGTGGCCGCGCGCATAGTCCAGCAACTGGTCGCGGCTCAGGACCCGTTGCGGGTGCTCGACGAAGGTGCGCAGCAGGGTGAACTCGCCATCGGACAGCGTGATGTGCATCCCCGTCGGATCGCGCAATTCGCGGCGTGCCACGTCCAGGCTCCAGCCATCGAAGCGGTACTGCAAGCCGCCCGATGGCGCATGCTCTCCATCCGCTGCGGGCGGATTGCGCCGCAGCAGCGCCCGCACGCGCGCGAGCAACTCGCGCGGGTTGCAGGGTTTGGCGAGATAGTCGTCGGCGCCGACCTCCAGGCCGATGATGCGGTCGGTGTCGGTACCGAGCGCGCTGAGCATGATGACGGGCGGGCCACCCTCGTTCGCCAGCCGACGCGCCGCCGACAGGCCGTCCTCACCCGGCATCATGACGTCGAGCACCACCAGGTCGGGTCGCCGCCGGGCGATCGCGTCGCGCATTCCTGCGACGTCGGCCGCCACCTCCACGTGATAGCCGTGGTCGCGGAGGAAGTCGCCGATCAGGGTGCGCAGTTCGGGGTCGTCGTCGACCACCAGGATGTGGGAGCTCAGGTCCATCGTGTAGCGTCGCGGGCGGCGTCCATGGGAAGTATGCGCCATCCACGGACCGGCCCTACCTTGGAAAAAATGCCGCCACGCGGCGTGGCGGCAAGGATTTCCGGGGATTGAGGACACGGTTGGTCTGACGCCAACACCGAGGCAGCGTGCCCGGTGCGCATGGCGCCGGTGTGTCGGCGTGTGACGCTGTGTGTCGTCTGGCATTTCGCACGGCGACACGGGGGCAAATCCACGCGACATCGCCCGCGCAGGCTCACGACTCCCCCGACGCCGGTGCATGCCATGCCCACACCTTCCCTGCGCCTCCTCACCCGCGACAATGGGGTGGGCCTGAGTCGCGACCTCAGGTTGATGGCGGAAGGTTTGTTTCATGCCGGCCTGGACTGCGAGCGGGTCGCGTTCGGCGCTGGCGGCCGTTCTGGCAAGGCGATGGAGCTGGATCTCTGGGCGAGCCGACTGCGGCACGGCCGTATCGATGTGCAGGTCTTCCTCGAGCGCGTTTATCCGCGCTGCCTGCCGTTGGCGAAACGCAACGTGCTGGTGCCCAACCCAGAATGGCTGCTCGACAAGTGGCAGCCCCTGCTGCCGCGATTCGACCTGGTTTTGTGCAAGACCCGGCATGCGCAACGGCTGTTCGAGGCGCGCGGGTGCCCCACGGCGTATCTCGGCTTCACCAGCGATGACCGGCGCGATGTATCGGTGGCGCGCGAACGCGCTTTCTTCCATCTCGCCGGCAGCAGCGCGTCGAAGGGCACCGAGGTGTTGCTGGCGGCCTGGCGCCAGCATCCGGAGTGGCCGCGCCTGACCGTCGTCCAGGCCGAGCGCCATGCGCGCCGGGGCCCGGCCGCGCCGAACATCGAACATCACGTCGGCTATCTCGACGACAGTGCGCTGCGGTGGATGCAGAACCGGCACGTGTTCCATGTCTGCCCGTCTGAAGTCGAAGGCTACGGACATCATCTCGTCGAGGCGATGAGCGTGGGTGCGGTGGTACTGGCGACCGACGCAGCGCCGATGAACGAGCATGTGACGCCTGACCGCGGCATCTTGATCAGGGCATCGCCCGGGCGGCGGCAAGGGTTGGACACGACCCACGAGGTCACCATCGAGGCGATCGAACGCGCGGTCGACGATGCCTTGTGCCTCGCGGGTTGGCAGCGCGCCGCGATGGGCGAGGCGGCGCGCACCCATTTCCTCGCGGGGCGCCGCGCGTTCCATGCGCGCCTGCAGGCGAGCATCCCCATGCTGCTTGGCGAAGCGGCCGCAGGCCTGGCCGCCGGGTGCGCCTCGTGAGTGCGCGTCGCGCGCAGCAGCAGGCTTGCCTGGCGGACGCACTCAGAGAAGCCGCGGGCCGCACGCAGGCGGGACATGTACGGCGCCGCGTGTTCGTCGTTGGCTGCCCCCGTTCCGGCACCACGCTGCTGCAGTCGCTGTTGCATGCGCACCGTCAGATCCGATCGCAACCGGAAACCCACTTCCTGCCGATGATGCTCGGCAGTGAGGAGCATCGTCGTTGCGATGCCGACCGACCCCGCGCGCCCGTGGCCCGCTTGAGGCACTGGCGTCGCGATGCGTTCGCACGCTGGTCGCTGGTCGATCCGCGTCGCGCCACCCGCGCCTGGGCGTTCCTGCGCCAGCTCAACCTTCCCGTTGATGCGCCGGACCGGGATCGATGGCGACTCGCCACGCAGTTGCGAGCGTTCGTGCGTACCTTGGACGCCCATGCCTTGGCCCTGCATAAGCCGATCTGGGTCGAGAAGACGCCCGACCATCTGTTCTACATCGATCACCTGCGCGCCGGCGTGCCGGATGCCCGCTTCATCCATGTGCAACGCGAAGCTACCCAGGTCGTCGGTTCGCTGTACCGCGCTGCCCGCGACCATCCCGGTTGGCGACCGTTCCTCTCCCTGCAGAAATGCGTGGACCGCTGGGACACCGCACATCGGGAAAGCGAGCGCTGGCGCGGCGACCCACGTCATCTGCACGTGAGCTACGAAACGCTGGTGCGCGAGCCACACGACACGTTGGGCCGCGTACTGGCGTTCCTTGGCTGCGAACCCGATGTAGCGCTGTGGTCCCGCTATCGCACCGTCGCGGGCGGACTGATTCGCGCGGACGAGCCCTGGAAGGCACGCAACCTGGAGCCGCTGTGCGCACGCGATGCATTCGGCGAAGTGCTCGATGCGTCGCAGCGTCGCTGGGTGGAGTCGGCACTCGCGACGCTTGCTGCCTCGCGCATCGTCGCGCAAGAGCACGCGCCGACCACCGTTGCGACGTTGCCGACACATCGTGGCATTGGCGCGCCACACGCTTGAGCCATGCTGCATCCCGTTCCGCCCCGGCATGGCGGGGACGGCGCGGAGCCCACCTCTCCCACGTTCCGCTCCGCCCCCCCCGTGCCGGCCTTTTCCTATCGTCCGCCCTTCCTGCAGGAGATCGCGTGTTCTTCGTTCCCTTCTTCCGAGGCCTCGCCCTCATGGTGGTCGTCGCCGGCCTCGCCGCCTGTTGCACGCGGCCACTGGGGGCTCACCGCCCACCGCCTCACTTCGGGCCTGACGCACCACCGCCGCATGCGCGCGGGCACGATCGGCGCTTGCCGCCTCCTCCTGGCGTCGACGAGGCCATCGCGGCATGTGCGGACGAACTCGACCTGCCGGCCCCGGCGTCCGACGTCGACGATGAGCGGGCCGAGCTGAGCGATGAACAGCACGCCTTGCTCGGCGCCTGCCTCGAAGAGGCTGGTTTTCCACCACCGCCTGCAGGTCCCGCGAACGGTTGGGAAGAGCCGGTATGATGGCCCGATGATCCCTGTGCATGGGTACCGTCCTTCCAGACGCATGTTGATGCGCGTGCGTGCGATCTGAGCAACGCACGCGCGCCGTGTCGACGCCGGTCGCGTCCACGGCGATGCGCGACAGACTGATCGCTGGCGCCACGAGTCTGTTCGTGGTGTTGGTTGCGTTGCGCATCCTGTTGATCCAGCCGTCGCTGACGCACGATGCGACATCAGAGCCGTTGCGCGTCCGCTTCATCCCCCGTATCGCAGGCGAGATGGCCGAGTTGCCGCAGCCGGCGGAGGCCGGGCGCGTGGCGCGTAGCGACAGGGGATCGCGCGTCCCCCTCCTGTCGCCTCCCGCTCGCCGCGCGACGCTGGAGACAGCGCCGCCCCCGACCCTGTATGAACGCGATGGTCGGCTGCGCGTGCCCGAAGGCATCGGCGCAATGTCGCCAGCGTCGAAGCGTGCGCCGGGCAGTGCGCCCGATACCCGCCAGGCGGACGCGCGCGGCCCGTTCGATCGCGTCAATCCCATCGACTACCGACAGACGCGCTTCGATCGCGCGTGGCGAGGCAAGGGTACGGCGGGCGACAGCGCGCTGGAGGACACGCACGGTACGTTGACGGGATCCGTGACCATTCCGCTCGGAACGCGCGACCAGCCCGCGCGCGCACGGCCGCCGCCGAGCGTCCGCTTCAATCCGGGGCTGCACGAACGGACCGCGGACCTGGGCAGCGAGGCGACAGGAGATGCTTACAAGGCAGCACCGATTGCCGAAGAACCCGCCCCGGGGCTCGACGGCGCGGCGAGCCGCGCGATCCGCGGGCAACTGGCGGTGCTTGGCCGGGACTTCGCGCATTGCCAGGCATCGCTGTTCGCCGGGTTCGCGAAGCCCGTGCGATTGCATCTGTCGCAGTTGGAGGGTATCGAGTACGCGTTCGCGCATGGTGTCGATCCGGTGCGCGCCGAACACCTGTTGCCGCGCGAAGCGGATATGGCCTACACCCTGGCGCGGCGCGCCTTGTGGCACGCCCGCAAGAAGCTGGTGTCCTGCGATCGTTGAGCGCGGGCTAGGGTGTCGCGTGCTGGGTGGAGCGCACGCGCACGACGTACTGCATGATGTCCACGAAAGGCGCCACCCAATACACATCGGGATGGGCGACAAGGTGCCGCAGCAGCGCGTCGTGTGCTTCGTTCGATACCGACAGGTAGTCGCCCCCGATACCGTGGAAGGTGAAGCCGACCATCGTGCCGCGCCGTGCGGCCTCCTCGACGCGTGCGATCAGCTGTTCGCCGGTGACGCCTACCGGGACATCCACCGGCACGGCCGCGGCATCGAGCGTCGCCATGTCCATCACCACGCCGCCCTGGCCCAGCTTGATGCCGACGAACTCGGATGCCACCGCATCGATGTAGTTGCCGTCCTGCGCCTGCGTGTCGCCGCAGGGCACGGTCATCGTGCGCGCGGTGCGGCCATCCAGCGCGGCGAGCATGACGTTGGCCAGGCGCACCTGGTCGGCCATCTGCGCGACCGTGGTCGTGTCGAGATCACGATGCGGCGGCACCCACTCCCGATCCGGCAACGAAGAAGAACACTGGTGGAACAAGCTGTGGTTGCCGAGCTCATGGCCACGTTGGGCCGCTTCTACCCACGCCTGCCGACGGGTGCGCAGCGTGTCCGACGCCAACGTCAGGTAGAAGCTGCCCTTCAGGCCGTGCCGGTCCAGCGCCGGGATCGCATGGTCCAATTGCGACGGCAGTGCATCGTCGTAGGCGAGGCTGACGGCAGCTCGCTTGCCGCCCGGCCAGGCGAACGGTTCCGCGGCGAGTGCGTGCGTCGCCACCAGCAGCAAGACCAGCGGCCAGCAGCGCATCGGGCGCAGCGAGAATGTCACGGCGTCAGTTCACCAGCGTCTGGATCGCACGTGCCGGGATGGTGACCACGGCCGAAGCCTGGCCGACGTAGAAGTTGTAGGCGATCTCCTTGTCGGTCGGATTCATCACCACCGTGGCCAAGCGTCCGTCCGGGTTCACGAAGGATGTCGCCAGCAGCGTGCTGCGGCTGGTGGCGGTACTGACGCGTCGCGCCTCGCGACGGACGAATTTCGAGAAGTGGCCGATGTAGTAGTAGCTGGGCGTATAGATCAGTTCGCCCGTGCGCGTATCGGCATGCAGCGGGGCGAAGCAGAAGTTGCCCACATGGTTGGGGCCGCCCTTCTCGTCCAACAGCATGTTCCAGTCGGTCCAGCCCACGGCGCCATTGTTGAAGTCGTTGATCATCGACGTGCCGTAGCGTTCGGCGTTCGGCCAGTACTGGTAGCGCGCGGGGTCGAACTTCTCCACCGCCGCCTCGGTCAGCAGCACGGGCTTGTCGGGGAAGGCCTGCGTCACCGCGGCGACATTGCGGAACATCGGGTCGAAGCCCGCCCACGTCTCGTACCAGTGGAAGCCCAGGCCCCAGGCGTACTTCGCCGCCTCGGGATCGCCGAGGATCACCTGTGCGCGGTACAGCATCATGTCGCGGTTGTGGTCCCACACGATGATCTTCTTGTCGGCGAAACCCGCCTTGTGCATCGTCGGGCCCAGGTAGTCCTTGAGGAAGTCGCGCTCTTCTTCCGCCGTATAGAGCATCGATTCCCAGGTCTGCGTGGCCATGGGTTCGTTCTGCACGGTGATGCCCCAGATCGGGATGCCTTCCTTCTCGTACGCCTGGATGAACTTGACGAAATAGTTCGCCCACGCCTGGCGGTACTCAGGCAGCAGGGCGCCGCCGCGCAGCATGTGCTTGTTGGTCTTCATGAAGGCCGGCGCGCTCCACGGACTGGCGAACAGCGGCAGGTCGCCGCCCGCGGCCGCGATGGCCTGCTTGATCATCGGCAGGCGGGCCCGGCGGTCGTGGTCGATCGAGAACGACGCCAGCGCCTTGTCGCCTTCATTGACGTAGGTGTAGCTGGCCGAGCTGAAGTCCGAGCTGTGGATGGTCGTGCGCGCCAGCGAATAGCCGATGCCGGCCTCCTTGTCGTAGTACGCCTTCATGAACTCGGCACGCTTCTCCGGCGACAGCGTGGCGTACACCTCGGCGGTGGAATCGGTGATCGCGCCGCCGATACCCAGCATCGACTGGAAACGCTTCGCAGGATCGACGAAGACCGAATTCTCGACCTCGGTAAGCTTGTGGCCGGCCTTCAAGGTGGCGGTGCCGGTCTGGCTCAGGCGCTGCCCGGTGTCCTGCGCGGTGGTGTAGATGGTGACGGTCGCCGACGTCGGCATGGGAGTCTCCCGGGGTTGCGCGGCATCGGCGTGCGTCAGGCCGGCGGCCATCGTCGCGCCGAGCGCGACGGCGGCGAACATACGGGTGGATTGCATCGTGGTGCCTCTCGAAGGTGGATGCAGCGCCGGCAACGACTTGCCGGACGCGCGGTAGTTGACAGCGCTGTCATACCGTTGGTACATCTTGGTGTCAACCGTAAGCGCTGTTCGGTGGTGGGACGCGCGATGCAGGGCACATCGCGTCGCGTGTCCATCGCAATGATGTGCTGCTTTGCAACAACGATTCGCGCGCCTTCCCGGCGCGGATTGCGCGGTGGGGAGCCTCTGCAGCGTGCAGGTACGTGCTGCGGTATCCAGGGAACGGGCGTCGCTGTCAGAATCCGGGGTCTTGCCAGGAGGGTGTGCGGAGTGGAGCGGGAGCAGCCGAATGCGTAGTCGGATCGAGGACGTGGCCGCCGCCGCCGGCGTGTCCATGAAGACGGTGTCGCGCGTGCTCAACAACGAGCCCAACGTGCGCGACGAGATGCGCCAGCGCGTCATGAAGGCGGTCGAACAACTGCAGTACCGGCCCAATCTCTCCGCCCGCAGCCTTGCCGGGCAGCGTTCCTACGTCATCGCACTGGTCTACAACAATCCATCGCGCAACTACCTGATGGAAATCCAGAGCGGCATGCTGGAAGCCTGTCGCGACAACCATTACAATCTGGTGCTCGCGCCGGTCGGCTCGCCCAAGCAACGCAAGGCCGAGGACCTCAAGGTGGTGTTCGAGCACTTCGCGCCGGACGGCGTGGTGCTGATTCCGCCATTGACCGACGATCCCGCGGTGCTCGAGTTCCTCGAGCGGCACGACGTGCCTTTTGCCTGCATTGCGCCCAAGCACCCGCAGGACCGCATCGGCGTATCGATGGACGAGACCGCAGCCGTGCTCGAACTGATGGCGGGCCTTGTCGCGCAAGGCCATCGACGCATCGCCCACATCAAGGGCCCGCCCGCGCACGGCGCATGCCAGTGGCGCTTCAAAGGCTATCGCGAGGCGCTGCGCAAGGCGGGGCTCGATTTCGACGAGGACCTCGTGGTGCAAGGCGCGTTCTCGTACGAATCGGGCATCGAAGCCGGCAACCACCTGCTCGACCTCAAGCGTCCTCCGACCGCGATCTTCGCCGCCAACGACGACATGGCGGCCGGCGTCATCCGCGCCGCCTGCGAGCGCGGCCTGGCCGTGCCGCGCGACATCTCGGTGTGCGGCTTCGACGACACGCCGATCGCGCGCCACATCTATCCCGCGCTCACCACGGTCCGTCAGCCCACCTCCGAAATGGGCCGGCTGGCCACGCTCCAACTGCTGGCCCGCATTCGCACATCGGAAGCCGGCGGCATGGTGCACGTCGAGCATGAAGTGGTGTTCCGGGAATCGACCCAGGCGCCCACGCGGCGCTGATCAACCCTCCGTCCGCGTCGCCGATCGCGTGTTTCGCGAGGCCCGGCCGCGCCCATCTGGCGAGCTCGGAACGCCATACCAATCGAAAACCTTCCGCGAGATCGGATGAAAAATTTCTTCCATGCGGTCATCGCGCGCGAAGAATGGAAAACGATTTCAGCTGCGCCGCAGCATCGTAGAAACAGCTTAAAACAAGGGGTTTTCCGCTAACACCGGGTCAATTTCAAGAAAGTTGACAACGCTGTCAATCGCGCGTCCAATGCGGCCCAATGCAAGAGGGAAGGGGCCTCGAGCACGTACGCCACACGTACCTACAACATCGCTATTCGTGAATTTCCGGAGAGGGGAAAGTCCATGAAGCAAGTGCAGTCCGTTCCAAGGAAGCGGGTGCTCACGTCCGCGTTGCTGATCGCCATGGCGGGTCCCGCCTGGGCGCAACAGGCCGAACCGCAGAGCACCACCGCCAGGCCGTCAACGACGGCCACCGAAGCCGATCCGACCACGCTGGACACGGTGGTGGTGAAGGGCATTCGCGCCAGCCTCGAGTCCTCGATGAACCTCAAGCGCGATGCGCAAGGTGTCGTCGATGGCATCGTCGCGGAAGACATCGGCAAGTTCCCGGACACCAATCTGGCCGAATCCCTGCAGCGCATCAGCGGTGTGTCGATCGACCGCACGCCCAGCGGCGAAGGCTCGAAGGTGACCGTGCGCGGCATCGGGCCCGACCACAACCTGGTGCTGCTCAATGGCCGCCAGATGCCGGGCGCGCTGTTGAACGGGTTCTCTGCTTCGAACTCGCGCGCGTTCGATTTCGCCAATCTCGCATCGGAAGCGGTGTCGGGCATCGAGGTCTTCAAGACCGGCCTGGCCGCCAACCCGACCGGCGGCATCGGCGCGACGATCAACATCAAGACCGTTCGCCCGTTGGAAAGCGGGCCGCTCCTGAACCTGGGCGTGAAGACCGTTCACGACACATCGAACGACAATCTTCCGAAGATCATGCAGGGGGACGATTACACCCCCGAGATGTCCGGCATCTTCAGCCAGACTTTCGCTGACGGGAAGTTCGGTGTTGCCGTCACCGGCAGCTATCAGGAACGCGACAGCGGATTCAGCCAGGTCGGCGTGACCGCCGGCTGGCGCACCCACTTCGGCGGCGAAGGCGGCTGGGGCGCGATCGCGCCGGGAACGCCCGGCAACGAGAATCTGCCGGGCCCGACCGATCTGTACTCGGTGCCGCAGAATCTCAACTACAGCGTCAACGGCATCCAGCGCCAGCGGACTAACGGGCAGGTGACCCTGCAGTGGGCCCCGACGGACCGCATCACCACGACCCTGGACTACACGTACTCCGAGAACAAGATCCAGCAGCGCCGCAACGAAATGTCGGTGTGGTTCAACTTCGTTGGCCAGGAAAGCGCCTGGACGGACGGCCCTGCGGCCGGTCCGGTGTTCTATCGCGAGAACATTGCCTGCACCGGCACGCAGAACCCGAATGGCACCTATGAGGGCTGCAGCGATCTGGCCATGGCGGGCGGCATCAGCGCAACCAAGGCCGAGAACGAATCGGTCGGCTTCAACGTCGAGTGGGAAGTCACGGACGCGCTGGACCTGGCGTTCGACTATCACCGCTCCACGGCCGAGCTGAGCCCGGACAGCGAATGGGGTTCGCAGGGCAACATCGGTACCGCTGCCTGGATCCGTGGCGATACCACGGTCTATTTCGACGGCAAGCTGCCGATCCTCAGCTACGACCTCGCGCCGGGCGTCAGCGGCGTGGATCCGTCGCAGGCGCGTCCGACCGGTCGCCAGTTCGTGAACGGCTATTCGCGTGGTGAGGTCGACCAGGGCCAGTTGAGCGGCAGCTTCAAGTTCGGCGACTTCTCCGACCTGAAGTTCGGCGTGGCCAACACCGAGGTCAAGAACCGGACCGCCTGGGGCATCAACGAGAATGCGGACTGGGGTGGCATCGGCAACGCGTCCGATTTCGCCGACAGCCTCTGGCAGATCGACGACATGGCGCGCTACTTCGACGCGTTCCCCGGGTTCAACGATCCGCGCTTCAACAGCCAGTTCCTGGTCTTCAACTACGAGGCCATGCGCGACGCCGTGGGCGCCTACACCGGTCGCCCGGACCTGGCTCGAGCGCCGGACAACTACAACCGCGCGGACCTGCGCACCACCGAGAAGACCCGCAGCGCCTATCTGCAATACAGCACCAGCTGGGAGACCCGGATCCCGATCAACCTGGCCGTGGGCTTGCGCTACGAGAAGACCGAGATCGAATCCTCGGCCCAGGTGGATACACCGGTCCTGGTGCGCTGGGTGGCGGACAACGAGTTCTTCACCGACATGGGTGAGAAGACGTTCACCACCATGACCGGCGAGTACGACTACTGGCTGCCGAACATCGATGCCAGCTTCGAGCTGACCGAGGACATGGTGCTGCGCGCCAGCTATGGCCATTCGCTCGGCCGTCCCGGCTGGCAGGACATCCAGGGCGGACAGACCGTCAGTCCGTTGCTGCGCGTCAATGGCGGTAGCGGCAACTCGGGCAATCCGAACCTGAAGCCGTTGCTGTCGAAGAACATCGACCTGTCGTACGAGTGGTACTACGCCGAAGCGAGCTACTTCTCGGTGGGCTACTACCGCAAGAACATCTCCAACTACATCGACAGCGGCGCGGGCTCGTTCCAGGACACGTTGTTCAGCCTGCCCACGCCCGTGGGTGGCGCGTACTGGAACGCCGCCATCGGCGCCGGCGGCTGCGGCAGCGCGGACGTGGGGTGCATCCGCCAGTACATCTTCGACAACTTCGATGGCCAGCCGGGCGTGGACAGCACGGCGGGCACCAACGGCGAGATCACCGGCATCGAAGGCGATCCGCTGACGGTGTACAACATCACCATCCCGGGCAACGCGGGTTCGCATACCCTCAACGGTTACGAACTCAGCCTGCAGCACATGTTCGGCGACAGTGGCTTCGGTATCGCGGCGAACTACACCATTGTCGACAGCGACAGCCTGTCGTACGACAACAACGCCAAGGGACCTCAGCAGGTGCTCATCGGCCTGAGCGATTCGGCCAACCTGGTGGGCTTCTACGACAAGGGGCCATGGCAGGTGCGCTTGGCCTACAACTGGCGCGACAAGTTCCTCAACAGCCAGTACGACGGCGATGCCGCCGACACCGCGAAGAACAACCCGGTGTATGTGGAAGAGTACGGCCAGTGGGATCTGAGCGTGGGCTACAAGTTCAACGACCGTTTCACGGTGCAGTTCGAGGGCATCAACCTCACCGACGAGACGGCCCGGCTCAGCGAGCGCCACAAGAACATCCTCTTCTACGGCACCCAGACCGGTCCGCGCTACATGGTCGGCTTCCGTTACAACTTCCGCTGACGTTCGATGGTTCTCCCGGATCCGAGGCGGGTCCGGGTAACATCGCCAAAGCCGCTGGTTTCCAGCGGCTTTGGCTTTGGAAGGGCCTCACGGGTCCCGTTTCGCGGATGTAGTGACGAGGAGGGCAGCGTGGATTTTCCTGTCAGGCATGTGGTCATCCTCGGAGGCGGTTCCGCGGGCTGGCTCACCGCAGCGGTGCTGGCGGCCGAGCACCAGACTGCCTTGGATAGCGGACTGCGGATCACCTTGATCGAGTCGCCGGATGTCGCGACCGTGGGCGTGGGCGAAGGAACCTGGCCGACCATGCGCGACACCTTGCGCAGGACGGGTGTCAGCGAGACGGACTTCATCCGCGAGTGCGATGCGGCCTTCAAGCAGGGCTCCAAGTTCGTCCGCTGGCGCGAAGAGGTCGACGGCGACTATTACCACCATCCCTTCGTGCTGCCCCCGGGATTCCTGGAGACTCATCTGGCCACAGGCTGGATGGCGCACCGCGACGTGCCCTTCAGCATGCTGACCTGCTTCCAGGCACACCTGTGCGAGGCCGGGAAATCCCCCAAGCAGATGTCCACGCCGGAGTGGGCTTCCGTGGCCAATTACGCCTACCACCTCGATGCCGCGAAGCTCGGGATGTTCCTGCGGAAGCACTGCGTCGAGAAGCTGGGCGTACGCCACGTGGCCGATCACATGGTCGAGGTGGAAACGCACGAGAACGGCGACATCGCAGCCCTGCGGACGCGCGAGCATGGTGCGATCGAAGGCGACCTGTTCGTGGATTGCAGCGGCATGCGTGCGCTGCTGATCGGGCAGCACTACGGCGTCGAAATCGAATCCCAGAAGGACGTGTTGTTCAACGATCGGGCGATCGCGACACGGGTACCCTACGTGGATCCCAGCGTGGAGATCGCCTGCCAGACCATCTCGACGGCGCAGGAAGCCGGCTGGATCTGGGACATCGGCCTCCAGAGCCGCCGCGGCATCGGTCACGTCTACTCCAGCACCCACACGAGCGACGAGGCTGCAGAGGCCGCCCTGCGACGCTACATCGTGGCGACGGGGGGGCGTGAGCAGGACATCGATACGTTGCCGAAGATCGTGATCCGCCCCGGTTTCCGGCGTGGCGCGTGGCACCGGAACTGCGTGGCCATCGGGCTGTCCAGTGGTTTCATGGAGCCGCTCGAAGCCTCTTCGTTGGTCATGGTGGAGCTCGCCGCGGGCATGCTGGCCGACCAGATGCCCGCCACGCGCGCCGCCGTGGACATCGTTGCCAAGCGCTACAACGACACCTTCAGCTACCGCTGGGACCGCATCGTCGACTTCCTGAAGTTGCACTACGTGCTGAGCAAGCGGGACGACAGCGACTACTGGCGCGACAACCGCAGGCCGGAAACGATTCCGGAACGCCTGCGCGACCTGCTCGAATTCTGGCGCCACCAGCCGCCCTCCCGGTACGACCTCAATCGGGTCGAAGAAGTGTTCCCCTCGGCGAGCTACCAGTTCATCCTCTACGGCATGGGATTCATGCCCGACACGCGCCCGACCACGCGGCACATGGATGATGTCCAGGCCGCGGAAGGATATTTCCGCCAGTCCGCGGACATCGCGAGGAAGATGCTGCCGGCATTGCCTGGGCATCGTGAGATGCTCGATCATGTGATGACGCGCGGAATGCCGCGCATCTAGGACGACCCAACGATGACCCGACATGCCCAGGTCAACAACATCGACCACAAGGACTTGCGCATCGACACCCGGCGCGGCGCGCAGCTGGGCGACGATGTCGGTTTCGCCGCCACGTTCCCTGCCGAGTTCCGCGACCTGCAGGCCTGCTATCCGATCGTGTTCCGCAAGGACGCGCACGGCGCGTTGTCGCCGATCGCGTTGCTGGGATTCGAGGAGGGAAAGAACCTGTTCCTCGATGGCGAGCGCTGGGATGCGCACTACCTGCCGCTGGCGATCGAGCGGCAGCCCTTCCTGATCGGGCGTGGCGGCGACGAAATGACGGTGCATATCGACCTGGACAACCCCCGGGTCGGCAGCGCCGAAGGCGAGCCGCTGTTCCGCGAGCATGGCGGCAACAGCGAATACCTGGAGCGGATCGCATCGGTGCTGCTCACGCTGCACAACGGGCTGGAACGCCTGCCGGCCTTCATCGATGCGCTGCTCAAGCACGAGTTGCTGGAATCGTTCGCGCTCGACGTGCAACTGGACGATGGCTCGCTCAACCGGCTGGCCGGGTACTACCTCATCAACGAGGACCGTCTCCGCGGCCTCGATGCCGGTGCACTGGGCCAGCTGCATGCGGACGGGCACCTGGAGCCGATCTTCATGGCCGTGGCTTCGATTTCGAACTTCCGTGCCCTGATCGACAGGATGAATCGGAGCCGTGCCGGCGGACGCTAAGCCCATCCGCGAGCTTCGCGGCGAAGCGCCCGGCGCGCTGGCCGAGGCGCTGCGGGCATCGGCGTCCGGGCCGACCGTGGTGCGAGGCCTTGTGGCCCATTGGCCGATGGTGGCGGCAGCGCGGGAGTCGATGCAGGCCGCAGTGGCTTATCTGCATGGCTTCGAACGCCAGGACGCACCGCCGGTGGTCGCGACGGTCGCGGCCCCGGAAGCCGGCGGGCGGGTGTTCTACAACGACGACCTGAGCGGCTTCAACTTCCGCCAGGAGCATATTCCGCTGGGCACGGTGCTCGACACGTTGCTCAAGTACGCGGCACGGGAACCCGCGCCGATGATCTACGTCGCATCGACCACGCTCGACACCTGGCTGCCAGGCTTCCGTGAAGAAAATGCGCTCGCCCTGGAAGGTCGCGATCCGCTGGCGAGCATATGGATAGGCAACCGCACCCGCATCGCCGCCCATCAGGACGTGCCCGACAACATCGCCTGCGTCGTGGCGGGGCGCCGCCGCGTCACCCTGTTCCCGCCGGACCAGTTGCGCAACCTGTACATCGGTCCGCTGGACTTCACGCCTGCCGGACAGGCCGTCAGCCTCGTCGATTTCGCATCGCCCGATCTGGAGCGGTTTCCGCGCTTCGCCGAAGCGATGCGGTACGCGCAGGTGGCCGAACTCGAACCGGGCGACGCAGTCCTGATCCCCAGCATGTGGTGGCACCACATGGAGGGCCTGGAGCCGTTCAACGTGCTGGTCAATTACTGGTGGCGCGAGGCGCCGGGTTGGATGGACACGCCGATGAACGTCCTGATGTACGCGCTGATGACGATGCGCGACCTGCCATCCCATGAGCGGGAGATCTGGCAGGACGTGTTCCGCCACTACGTGTTCGAAGCCGGTGCGGACACGGTCGCGCATATTCCGGAGGAGGCCCGCCGCCTTCTCTCGCCGCTGGACGAAGTGCGTGCCCGCGACCTTCGCGCGCGCCTGCTCAAGCGGATCAATCGCTGATCAAGAACGCCCAGGGGCCTATTCGTGAGCAACCACACCAACGATATCTCCCATCGCCCTGTGAAGCGCGTCGTCATCGCCGGGGGCGGTACGGCAGGGTGGATGGCGGCCGCCGCGGTCTCCAGGGTCCTGGGCAAGGTGTTGGATATCACGCTGGTCGAATCCGAAGAGATCGGTACCGTGGGGGTTGGCGAAGCCACCATCCCGACGCTGATGAGTTTCCACCGGATGATCGATATCGACGAGCGGGAGTACATGGCGGCCACGCAGGGCACCGTCAAGCTGGGAATTTCGTTCGAGAACTGGCTCGATACCGAGCATCGCTACATCCATTCCTTCGGATTCAGCGGCAAAGACCGGGGAGCGACCGGCTTCCAGCACTTCTGGCTACGGGGACGCAAGGAAGGTTTCGCCAGCGGCTACGAGGATTATTGCCTCGAGTTGAAGGCGGCCCTGGCGGACCGCTTCGCGCATCTTCCCCATGGCGGCATCAATTACGCGTACCACATGGATGCAAGCCTGTACGCGAAGTTCCTGCGGCGATTCAGCGAGCGCCATGGAGCGAAGCGCGTCGAGGGAAAGATCGCCGACGTCGTGACGGATGCGGCATCGGGCTTCATCACGGCGCTGAAGATGGAGAACGGCGACGCTATCGAAGGCGATTTCTTCATCGATTGCACCGGCTTTCGCGCGCTGCTGATCGGCAAGACACTGGGCGTGGGTTTCACCGACTGGTCGCACTGGCTGTTCAACGACAGCGCGTTGGCCACCCAGACCACCGCCGTGCGCGACGCCGTGCCGTATACGCGCGCCATCGCCGGGAAGGCAGGGTGGCAATGGCGGATCCCACTGCAGCACCGGGTCGGCAATGGCATCGTCTACTCGAGCCGTCATGTCAGCGACGACGAGGCGCGCGAAGAGTTCCTGGGAAGCCTCGAGGGTGACGTCATCAAGCAGCCCTGGCCGATCCGTTTCAAGCCGGGGCAGCGCCAGCAGTGCTGGGAAAAGAACTGCGTGGCCCTGGGCCTCGCGGGCAGTTTCATCGAGCCGCTGGAGTCGACCACGATCCACCTGATCCAGCGCGGCATCGTGCACCTGCTGCAGAACTTCCCGCAGGTGGTGGCCCAGCCGGCGATCGATGAATACAACGCGCGCCTGGACGAGGAGTTGCAGCACGTGCGCGACTTCGTGGTGATGCACTATCACCTCAGCAACCGGCGCGACTCGCCGTACTGGCGCGAGATCGCGGAGATGGAAATCCCGTCCACGCTGCGCCATCGCATCGAACTTTTCCGCGAGACCGGTACCGTCTTCCATGTGCCCGGCGAGCTGTTCGGCGAGAATTCGTGGATCCAGGTGATGATGGGGCAGGGCGTGGTGCCAAAGCGTTACCACCCGACGGCGGACGCGATATCACCGGCCGAGCTGCAGCGTTTCCTCGACGATATCCGCCACCATGTGCAGGGCAACGCGCAGCGGATGCCGGCCCACATGGACTATCTGCGCAGTTATTGCCCCGCGCCCAAACCCTGACCGCCGCAAGACGCATCGCCTATGCTGCCGCTATGAGCGATACGCGACTCCAGGATTTCGTGGCAGCCCACCGGCGACTGTTCGTGCTGACTGGCGCGGGGTGCAGCACGGCTTCGGGGATTCCCGACTACCGGGACGAGCAGGGGGCATGGAAGCGCACGCCGCCGGTGACCTACCAGGCCTTCGTCGGCGACCTTGCGACACGCCAGCGCTATTGGGCGCGCAGCCTGGTTGGCTGGCCACGTATCGCCGAGGCCAGGCCGAATGCGGCGCACCGCGCGCTGGCGGCCCTGGAGGCGCAGGGGTCTTGCGAGCTCCTGCTGACCCAGAACGTGGACGGATTGCACCAGGCTGCGGGCAGCCGGTCGGTGATCGACCTTCACGGGCGGCTGGACGATATCGTCTGCCTTGGTTGCGCGGCACGATCGTCGCGCGCGGCGCTTCAGGTCCGGCTCGTCGACGCGAATCCCGAGTGGGCAGGCCTGACCGCCGGTGCGGCGCCGGATGGCGATGCGGATCTGGAAGGACGCGACTTCAGCGTGTTTCGTATCCCGACCTGCAATGCGTGCGACGGCATGCTCAAGCCCGACGTCGTCTTCTTCGGTGAGAACGTGCCGCGCGAGCGTGTCCAGGCGGCGATGGCGCATCTGGAGCGCGCCGATGCGATGCTCGTGGTGGGCTCGTCGTTGATGGTGTATTCGGGTCTGCGCTTCGTGCATGCCGCAATACGCGCGGGCACGCCCGTGGCGGCCGTGAACCTGGGGCGTACGCGTGCCGACGATCTGCTCCAGTTCCGGATCGCCGCGCCCTGCGGAGACGCGTTGGCGTTCCTGCAGGACGGCGGACGCTACCGCGTCACTCCGCCGGCGATTGCAGGCTGAGCCAGCGCTCCAGCGAATGCGGGGACAGCGGCCGCGACACGTAATAGCCCTGCAGGATGTCGCAGTTCAACGATGCAAGGACCGCGCGCTGGGCCTGGTTCTCCACGCCCTCGGCCACGACCTTCAACGACAGGCTCTCGCCGATGCGCAGGATGGAGGTCGTCAGCGCCCGCGCCGATTCGCTGTGCTCGAGGTCGCGGACGAAGCTCATGTCGAGCTTGAGTTCGCTGATCGGCAGGCGGTGCAAATGGCTCAAGCTGGAATAGCCGGTACCGAAGTCGTCGATCGACAGATGCACGCCCATGCGGTGGATCGCATCGATGTTGGCCAGCACCTCCGGCTTCTGCGCCAGCATGACGCTCTCGGTCACTTCCACCATCAGTTCGTCGGGCGATAGGCCGCACTTGCCCAGTACGTTGCCGATGAAGGCGGGCAGGTCCTGCTGCTCGAAATTGATCGCCGACAGGTTGACCGACACGCGCGGCACCGGCACGCCGCGACGACGCCAGTCCGCCATCTGCGTGCAGGCTTCCTCGAGCGTCCACCGCCCGAGGTCGTCGATCAGTCCGCATTCCTCGGCCATCGGCACGAAGGTCCCGGGCGAGATCTCGCCGATCTCCGGATGCCGCCAGCGCAACAGGGCTTCCACGCCGTGCAGGCGGGTGTCGTCGTCCATGCCGACCTGCGGCTGGTAGTGCAGGCGCAACTGGCCGCTGCGCACGGCTTCGCGCAGCGCATTCTCCAGCGCCAGGCGTTCCTGCATGGCCTGGTTCATTTCAACGCTGTAGAACACGATGCGGGCGCCGCCTTCGGACTTGGCGCGGTACATCGCGATATCCGCGTGGCGCACCAGCGAATCCACGTCCCAGCCGTCGCTGGGGAACATCGCCACGCCCACGCTGGCTTGAGGCGTCAGCATCATGCGGCCGGCATTCACCGGCTGCGACAGGCGCGCCATCAGGCGGTCGGCGAGGTTGGCGGCGTTCTCGGCGTCGTAGTCGGGTACGGCGAGCACGAATTCGTCGCCGGCCAGGCGCGCGACCACGTCGGCCTCGCGCAGTTCCCCGCTCAGCCGACGGGCCAGTTCGCGCAACAAGGCGTCGCCGGCGGTGTGGCCCTGGGTGTCGTTGACGATCTTGAAGCGGTCGATGTCGACGAACAGAAGCGCCACGGCGCTGTCCCTGCGCGCGGCGTCCAGCAGCATCTGCTCGACCTTGTTGTTGAACAGCGCCCGATTGGGCAGCCCTGTCAGGGTGTCGAAGAAGGAAAGCTGGTGCATGCGCGCGCGCGCGCGTTCGCGGTCCATCGCCAGGGCGCAGAGGTGCAGGCAGACGTCGACCACGCGCTGGTGGAACTCGTCCGGTGCGCGATTTTCCCAGTAGTACAGCGCGAAGGTACCCAGCACGCGGCCATCGTGGCCCTTGATCGGACTGGACCAGCAGGCACGGATGCCGAGCGCGAGGAAGGGTGCCTTGTAGGCCTGCCAACGCGGGTCGCGGTCGATATCGGTGCATTCCACCGGTTGCCCGCTCCATGCGGCCGAGCCACAGGCGCCCACCATCGGCCCGGCACGCTCGCCGTTGACGGCGCCAGCGATGTGGTCGGGCAGGCTGGGTGCGGCGAGCACGCGCAGGTGGCCGTAATCGTCGAGCGCGATCACCGACGCCACCGCCTCCGGCATCACCTTCTCCACTTCCCGGCAGACCAGCGTCAGCACGTCCTGCAACGGCTGTTCGCGGACGATGGCGCCCAGCACCTTGCGGTGCAACTCTTCGTGCAGCTTGCTGTGGGTGATGTCGGTGTAGACGCCCAGCAGGTAACGCGTGCCCCGATCGCCGTCGAACACCGGGTTCACCACGGCCGAGATCCACAGCGGTACACCGGTCTTGGCGTAGACCAGCAGTTCGGTGCGATAGCCCTGCTGGGCATTCAACTGCCCACGCACCC
Source organism: Pseudoxanthomonas sp. LjRoot125 (assembly GCF_964252705.1). Taxonomy (NCBI): domain Bacteria; kingdom Pseudomonadati; phylum Pseudomonadota; class Gammaproteobacteria; order Lysobacterales; family Lysobacteraceae; genus Pseudoxanthomonas; species Pseudoxanthomonas sp. LjRoot125. The sequence goes on from NZ_CAXUOY020000003.1 coordinate 44,278, forward strand.
ATTCGACGGTTTCGGGATCGGTATGCGGGCCCGCGAGGAAGTCGCTGGGCCGGCGGCCCACCACTTCGTCCAGGGTGTAACCGAGCATCCGAGTGAAGCCCTGGTTGATGTAGGTGATGCGGGCGTCGTCGTCGCAGACCACGACGGCGTTGTCGCTGTGGTCGATGACCCAGGACACATCGGGTACGGCAGGCGCAGAAAAGGCAGGCATGGCGATGGCAGTGGGCCTCACGGTCGCGTCTTCCCCAAGAACGTTATCCGTCGGATGGTCCGGGTTCGCCACGGCAGTCCCTGCTACGCCGCCCCGGGGTGGGGCCATACGAAACGGTATCGGCCCCGGATCACCGCACTTTACCCGAACTTACGTGCCGCACACGGGGGTCGGATGCATGCAAACGGTTCCATGTCATCCGCATGCACAAGGCATTGCCGGTGCGGCGCTGGCGAGGCCGGTGTCCAGTGTCCGAAAGGGCAAGGGCGGTCGATGCATCGGCCTGACGCATCGCCGTCATGAAGGCCGCCTAGGCTTGCCGGCCGCATGACGGGGGTGATCCAAGCATGAAGAAGATCGGAATGGGCCTGGCGTTGGTGGTTGGCCTGACAGCGTGTGGGCGAGCGCCCGAACCTGCGTCGGGAGAGCCGGCGTCCGTGGCGTCCGTCCGTGCGGCATCGCCCGACAGCCGTGGCGATGCAGTGACGCCGTACGCGCGCGCCGACCGCGCGCTGGCCGAGCGACGGCTGATGTCGCCCAGAGGCGACAACGCGATAGAACACTATCTGGCCGCCCGTGAGGACGCGACCGAGGCCGCACGTGCGCAAACCGCGCTGGCCGAACTGCAACCCTACGTCGTGATCGCCGCCGAGCAGGCCATCGTGCGCGGCGATGCGGCCGAGGCCGAACGGTTGCTCGCGTTGATCGAACGCGTCGACGCACGCGCGCCTGCCCTGCCGCGCCTGCGCACGGGCATCGCAGCGCTGCAACGGGAACAGGCCGCGCAGGCCACCATCGCGGCCCTGGAAACACCGCCGCCGTCGGTGATGGTCGCGCCGCGACCGACGACTGCGCCGCCGCCCACGGTGGCCGAAGAACCAGCGCCCGCATCCGCGAGCACACCCGTGGCGACCAACCCCCCGCCACCGCCGGCGCCGGTCATGGCCGAAATGCCCCTCCCCTCAGCTGCGGTCGCGCGTGTCGCGCCGACGATCCGTACGCCTCGCCTGGTGCAGGACGCCCAGCCGCGCTACCCATTGCCCGCTTTGCGTGCGCGCATCGAAGGGCAGGCGGACGTGGCCTTCACCATCCAGCCCGATGGCAGCGTGCGCGACGTGCGCCTGCTGTCGTCGTCACCTGCCGGCCTGTTCGACGCGTCCGCGCTGGCGGTCGCGCAGCGCTGGCGTTTCGAGCCAAGCGGCCAGGCGCATGCCTCGCAGCGTACGGTGCGGTTCCGGTTGCCCGCGGATGCGAAGGGTGGCGCGGACTGATTGGTTTCCACATGGCACTGCGGCGAGAATGGCGTCATGACGACCCCCGACCCGCTTCTCGAAACTGTCGAACAGGACACCGGTCCTTCCCCGCAATGGTCCGTGCTGTGGCTGCACGGCCTGGGCGCCGACGGCCATGACTTCGCGCCGATCGCGCCCGAACTCGTGCGACCCGGCTGGCCCGCGCTGCGTTTCGTGTTTCCGCATGCGCCAGTGCGCGCGGTGACCATCAACAACGGTGTGCGCATGCGCGCCTGGTACGACATCGTCGGCATGGACTTCCCGACCCGTGCGGACAGTGCGGGCATCGAGGAATCCCTCGTGCAGGTGGACGCGCTGATCGAGCGCGAACATGCGCGCGGCATCGCGCCGGAACGGCTGCTGCTGGCGGGTTTCTCCCAGGGCGGCGCCATCATCCTGTCCGCCGGCTTGCGCCGGCAGGTGCCGCTCGCCGGCCTGATCGCCCTGTCCACCTACCTGCCGGGCGCGTCGCAGGCGGCCTCGCAGCTGGCTTCGAAGGCGACCGCGCAGCCGGTTTTCATGGCCCATGGCGCGGGCGACCCGGTGATCCCGCTGGTCCATGCCGAGCAGAGCGCCCGGGCGCTGGGGGACATGGGCTTCGACGTGGCGTGGCACCGCTATCCGATGGCGCACCAGGTCTGCGCCGAGGAAATCCGTGACCTGGGTGACTGGATGGAACGGCGGTTTGCGTTGTAATCCCCATGCGTCCCCACCCGGGTGACGCGTGGCGCCGCCATGGGTAACCTAGGCCACGGGGGATCACGCCAACGTTCATCGAGGACGCCTTTGCCGTGAAAGTGGTCATAGCCGACGACGAACCCCTCGCCCGCGAGCGCCTGCGCGCGTTGCTGGCCGAGCATGCGGGCATCGACGTGGTGGCCGAGGCCGAGAACGGCCTGGATGCACTGCAAGCCTGTTCGCAGCACCGCCCGGACATGGTCCTGCTCGACATCGCGATGCCCGGTGTGGACGGGCTGGAAGCAGCCAGGCATCTGGCTGCCTTCGACCCGCGGCCGGCGGTGGTGTTCTGCACGGCCTATGACGAGCATGCGCTGTCGGCCTTCGAGGCCGCCGCGATCGACTACCTGATGAAGCCCATCCGCGCCGAACGGTTGGCGGCGGCACTGGAGCGCGCACGCACGTTCATTGCCGGGCGCGAGACCCAGGCGCCTGCGGCAGCATCGAGTGGCCAGCCGCGCACCCACCTGTGTGCGCGCCTGCGCGGCAGCCTGCGCCTGATCCCGGTCGACGAGGTGCACTACCTGCAGGCCGAGGAGAAGTACGTGGTGGTGCATCACGCGCGCGGCGAAGACCTGATCGAGGAGTCGCTGAAATCGCTGGAGGAGGAGTTCGGTGGGCGCTTCGTTCGCATCCACCGCAACTGCCTGGTGGCGCGCCACGAACTGGTCGAGATCAAGCGCGTCGGCGACGGCCACGTGCAGGCGATCCTGCGTCACGGCAAGGCGCCGCTGGAAGTCAGCCGACGCTGCGTGGCCGGCCTGCGCGAGACCGTCAAGACGCTGTGATGCCCGCGGACGTCGCGGCATGCGGGATAATGCCCGCATGACCACGCTGCGCATCGCCACCCGCAAGAGCCCGCTCGCCCTCTGGCAGAGCGAACACGTCGCCGACCGTTTGCGCGCCATCCATCCGGACCTGGCCGTGGAACTGGTACCGATGAGCACGCGCGGCGACGAGGTGCTGGACCGCTCGCTCGCGGCCATCGGCGGCAAGGGCCTGTTCCTCAAGGAACTGGAGCTCGCGATGCTGCGCGGCGAAGCCGACTGCGCCGTGCACTCGCTGAAGGACGTGCCGATGGAACTCGAGGGCCCGTTCGCGCTGCCGGCGATCCTCACGCGCGCCGACCCTGCCGACGCCTTCGTGTCGAACCATTACGACGATATCGCCACGTTGCCGCACGGTGCGCGCGTGGGCACGTCGTCGCTGCGCCGGCAGGCGCAATTGCGCGCGCTGCGGCCCGACCTGCGGTTGCTCGACCTGCGCGGCAACGTCAACACGCGCCTGGCCAAGCTGGATGCGGGCGACTACGACGCCATCGTGCTTGCCTGCGCGGGCCTGCAGCGTCTGGGCTTCGATGCACGCATCCGCGCGCGACTGCAGGCGCCGGACTGGCTGCCTGCGCCGGCGCAGGGGGCGATCGCGGTCGAATGCCGCGCGGAAGATCCCGACGTGCACGCGCTGTTCGCACCGCTGGACGATGCCGCTACGCGCCTGTGCGTGGAGGCGGAGCGCGCGATGAACCGCGCGCTGCACGGCAGTTGCCACGTGCCGGTGGCGGCGTTCGCGCAGCGCGAAGGCGACGCGCTGGTATTGGCCGGGCTGGTGGGCTCCGCCGCGGAGGGCCAGGTGATCCGGGCCGAAGGCGAGGGCGCTGCGAGCGATCCGGAGGCGCTGGGGCGCCGCGTGGCTGCGCAGCTGCTGGACCAGGGCGCGGGCGCGTTCCTGGCCTGACCGGTCTTTACTTGAAGCGGTAGACCACGTTCATCGTGGTCAGCGTGTCGGTTTTCTTGATGTCTTCGGCCACGTCGCTGTTGTGGCGCGCCTGCCAGCCCGCCTTCAGGGCCAGATGCGAGTTCATCGTCACCGACACGCCGAGATCGTTCTGGGCGAAGGTGTTGTACTCGCCCGATTCCACCAGCAGCTTGTTGACGATCTCGGTGCTGTCGGTGAGCGCGTAGCGCATGTCGATCAGGCCACGGCCGATGAAGCTGGCCTCGGTGCGTCCGTCGACGGTGTCGTAGGCACGGCGATAGCCGGGGCCGACCTGCAGGTCGAGGTGCGCGCGCTCGTTTTCGATGACCCGGTTGCCGTAGCTCAGGCTGAGCGACTGCTGGCGGCTGTACGTGCCGAAGTCGTCTTCCTCGTGGCGCAGCGCGGTGTTGAGCGTGCCGCGATCGTCCATCAGGTAGGCGCTGTTGGCGTTGACCGTGTAACGGTTCGCCGTGGTGCGGGTGTCGCGCACGATGCTGCCGTCGTCGCCGGTGCGGGTGTACTCCGAGCGCGAATGCAGGCCGAACAGGCTGGCGCTGTGCCGCCAGGCACCGCCGTCGGTGTAGGTCAGGTCCAAGCGGCCGTTGAAGCTTTCGGTATTGCTGTTGCCACTGGCGGCCGCGAAGCCCAGCTCGCCGCCACCGGTCAGCTTGGGCGTGGGCGGGGGCGGAGCGGGCGGGGCTTCCGGAATCGGTCGCACGGCCATGGCCGCCACGGGCACGAGCGTGGTGGCTTCCTTGCCGAAGCTCTTGGTGGCCTTCGTCGCATCCACCTTCTCGTTGCGCGGAAGCAGCACATCGGCAGCCTGGGCAGGCGAGGCCAGGCCGGTGAGCAGGGCGAGCGTCAGAAGAGAAGGGAGCACGGACGGGGACATGGGGCCTCGGGGGGAGGGTGTAATCGGTTACATGGTAGGCGCCACCCGACGGAGTCACAAGCCAAGTGCTTGTTCCGATTCAGGTTTGCGACATGGATTGTGCCACGGATGAACCGTCGGACGGCGACCGTAGTCACGGTTGTGGCGCCGGCCCTGACCCTCGGGCATGCGAGCGTTCAGCGAGGCGTCTCGATGGCGATCGCCGGATCGTCGTAACGCGAATACGTCTGCACCACGGTGTAGGCGCGGCCGTCGTTGTCGGTACCGTCGTGGCGCAGCCGCAACGGCAAGCCCCCGGCTCCGATCCAGTACTCGAACGCTACCGGCTCGGGCACCGTGTTGCGGACGCGGTAGTGCTTGGCCGACACGCCATCGATCTCCGTCTCACCGAGGAAGTCCGCGGAGAGGCCTTGCTGGGCCTGCTGGAGTTTGAGCGGATCGCGCCAGGGGGCCAGGGTTTCGGGAGGCAGCGGAACGCGCGTGGACCGGCCATTCACCTGCATGTACAGCATGCTTCCGATGACGGTCTGCGTGCCGGTGGGCAGGGTGATCCGATAGCGGTCGGGGGCTACGTACTCCATTTCGCTGGTCATCGGGTGCGCGCCATCCATCTCCATCCGTGCATGGAAACTGCGGGCATCCAGGAATCGGTGCATCGACGCTTTCACCTCCGCCACGGCATCCGTCGCAGAGACACGATGCGGCGGCACCGGCGCAACGGTGGAAGCGGTCGCGTCTCCCGCCGCGGGCGGTGTGCGTTGGCATGCGGCCAGTCCGGACAGGATCAGCAGGGTGGCCGTGGACAGCAGGGCGGTACGCAAAGGCATGGCGGCGGCCTCGTCGAAGGGGCAGCGCCTTGGGTCCGTGCGTTGAGGGTGTCCCGGCGGCGCAAACACGCCGGGACGCCTGGCACCGCACGGGCCCAAGGCGCCGCCGGCGCTTGTCCCCTGTATTCCGCTCAACGTCAGGCGGGCGGCGAAAACGGCCACCCGTCGGCGATAATCCGGCCACGCCCCCTGCCGTGCCCCCCATGGACAAGATCGAACGGATTACCGCCCTGCACCGCATCCTCAAGGCGGCGCGCTACCCGGTCACGGTGAAGCGCCTGCAGGAGGAGCTTGGCTGTTCGCGCGCCACCGTCTACCGCGACCTGGCCTACCTGCGCGATGCGCTGATGGCGCCCATCGAGGGCGATGGCGAAGCGGGCTTCCGTTACCACGCCACGGAAAGCGAACGCTTCGAGCTGCCGGGCCTGTGGCTGAGCTCGGAAGAACTGTATGCCTTGCTCGCCGCCCAGCAGTTGCTGGTCCGTACCGGTGGCGGCGTACTCTCGGGCGCGCTGGCACCGCTGCAGAAGCGCATCGAAGGACTGCTGGCCGACCATGCCGGCGTGTCGCAATGGCCGGTAGACCGCGTGCGGGTCATCCCGCATCGCGGCCGCAAGTTGGACGAGGCCAGTTTCCGCACCGTCGCCTCGGCCGTGCTGGAGCGCAAGCAGCTGCAGTTCGAGTACCGCGCGCGTTCCACCGACGAGCGGACGCGCCGCACGGTGTCGCCGCAGCGCATCACCCACTACCGCGACAACTGGTACCTGGATGCGTGGGACCACGAGCGCAACGCGCTGCGCAGCTTCGCCGTCGATCGCGTGGGCAACGCGCGGTTGGCTGAAGAACCCGCACGCGACCTGCCCAACGAGGAACTCAACCAGCACCTGGCATCGAGCTACGGGATCTTCTCCGGCGAACCGAAAGGCTGGGCGACGATCCTGTTCAGTGCCAAGGCCGCGCGCTGGGTCGCCGACGAGCAATGGCATTCCAAACAGCAGGGCCGCCACCTGCCCGACGGCCGTTACGAGCTCAAGATTCCCTACAGCGTTTCGCGCGAGCTGTTGATGGACATCCTCCACTACGGTGCCGACGCCGAGATCGTCGAACCCGCCGTGCTGCGCGAACAGGCGAAGGCGCTGCTGGAACTCGCGCTGTCGAACTACGAGAAAAAGTAAGCCGCCAAGCGGTCCGACCGAGCCTCAGGGCCCCTTCGACTCGCCGAAGCCCGGCTTGCCTACCTGTGCGGGCAGCTGCGGTACGCGGACCAGTTGGCGGGCATTGATGCCGTGGTCGCGCGCGCGCTTCACCAGGTCCTGGTACTGCGCGTCATCCATCACCGGATCGCGCGCCAGGATCCAGCCCATGTCGCGGCCCGGGTAGTCGATCAGTGCCCAGGAGTAGTCGGGGGCCACGTCGACGATGCGCCACTTGGCCGGCACCACGCCGACGAACCACAACGTCCACTCGCGGTTGCCGGAGGCTTCCTTCACCGACGCGCGGGCTTCGCGCACCTGTTCGGGCTGGTCGAATCCTTCACGGTAGTGGTAGGCCACCCCGACCTTGTCGCGGTCGCGGAAGGCGTACTCGTAACGTGCCGCGACGTGCCCGCGCTCGGCGAAGTAGGGAATGTGCGCCACCACATGCCAGGTGCCCATGAAGCGGGGCAGGTCCACGGGTGCCGGACCCGCTTGCGCCTCGCCGCGGCTGGCGCAGCCGGCGACGAGCACCAGCAGCAGGGCGATCAGGGCACAACGGGCGACGCGGGAGAACAACGACATGGGCATGCGGGACTCCTTTCTCCCTGTCATACGGACACGCTAGTCATCAGGATGCGACGGCGATGTTAACCGGGGATGTCGCAACCCGTGAGATGCAGGTGCGCGAGTGTGACGTCGTGCCGACATCAACTCACGGGAGCTACTCGCCATGTCCATCGCCTCATTCACGTCGTCCCGCCCTGCTGCTTCCGATCGCCCTGACGCCGCGCTGGACCGTGTGCTGCGTCGGGCGGTGCTGACGGGTCTGGCGCTGGTGCTCCTGGTGCCGCTGGCGCGCGCCAGCACCGACGCGCTGGGATGGCTGCCGCTGTGGCTGGTGGGCATGCCGGCCACGGCATGGTGGGCGCTGCACCGGTTCCGCCTGCCTGCGGCAGCGCATCGGTTTCGCTCTGCCGCCCGCCGCCGCACCCCGCAGGCCCGCCGCCTGCGCGCCCGCCACCCGGGCTTGGCCAAGGCGGCCTGACCTTCGGCATGGGGTGGCCTCCGGGCCTTGTGCTAGCGTGAGAGGTTCATGAATTGCACCTCCGGAGCCACTCCCGATGCCCAGACTCACCCATGCCTGCCTGGCCGCCGGCCTTGCCGTTGCGGGCGCCATGACCGCCCCCGTCCACGCCAAGGAGGCTGACGTGTCCAACGACCCGTATGCCTGGCTGGAAGACGTCGAAGGCCAGAAACAGCTCGACTGGGTGAAGGGCGTCAACGCCAAGGCCGAGGCCGAGATCGCCTCGACCCCGGCCTTCAAGCAGTTGGAAGCGGACATCCGCGCCATCCTCGATTCCGACGCCAAGATCCCCGGCGTGCAGAAGATCGGCGACTTCTACTACAACTTCTGGAAGGACAAGCAGCACGAGCGCGGCGTCTGGCGCCGGACCACGCTGGCCGAGTACCGCAAGGCCCAGCCGCAGTGGGAGACCGTCCTCGACCTGGATGCGCTGAACAAGGCCGAGGGCAAGAACTGGGTCTGGCACGGCGCCGACTGCCGCAAGCCCGACTACACGCGCTGCCTGGTCGCCCTGTCGCGCGGTGGCGCCGATGCCGACGAGACCCGCGAATTCGACCTGGCCAACAAGGTGTTCCTGAAGGATGGCTTCTACCGTCCCGAAGCCAAGGGCGCGCTGGGCTGGAAGGACGCCGACACCGTCTACGTCTACAGCGACTTCGGCGCCGGCAGCCTGACCAGCTCGGGCTACCCGCGCATCGTCAAGGAATGGAAGCGCGGCACGCCGCTGGCGTCGGCCTCGGTGGTCTACGAAGGCACGGCGGAAGACATGTACATCGCCGCGTTCCACGACGACACGCCGGGCTTCCAGCGCGATTTCGTCAGCCGCACGATCGCCTTCTACAACGATGAGCTGTACCTGCGCGGTGCCGACGGCAAGCTGGCCAAGATCGACGTCCAGAATTCGGCCAACAAGGGCGTCCACAAGGAGTGGCTGACCCTCGAACTGCGCGAAGCGTGGACCGTCGGCGGCAAGACCTACGCCGCGGGCAGCCTGCTGGCGACGAAGTTCGACGACTTCATGGCAGGCAAGCGCGACTTCGACGTGCTGTTCACCCCGACCGACAAGACCTCGCTGGCCGGCTTCACCTGGACGAAGAACCACCTCGTCCTCAACGTGCTGGAAGACGTGAAGAACCGCCTGAGCGTGCTCACGCCGTCGGCCTCGGGCTGGAAGACCAGCGCCTTCGTCGGCGCGCCGTCGTTCGGCACCATCGGCGTCAGCGACGTGGACAGCGACGACAGCGATGCGGTGTGGCTGACCGTCACCGACTACCTGACCCCGACCACGCTGTCGCTCGCCGAGATCGGCAAGCAGCCGGAACAGCTGAAGTCGATGCCGGCGTTCTTCGATGCCTCGGGCAAGAAGATCGAACAGCACTTCGCCACGTCCAAGGACGGCACCAAGGTGCCCTACTTCCTGGTCCGCCCGGAAGGCCTGAAGTATGACGGCAGCACCCCGACCCTGCTGTACGGCTACGGCGGCTTCGAGATCTCGCTGACCCCCGGCTACTCCGGCGGCGTCGGCAAGGGCTGGCTGGAGAAGGGCGGCGTGTACGCGGTCGCCAACACCCGTGGCGGCGGCGAGTACGGTCCGCGCTGGCACCAGGCCGCGCTGAAGGCCAATCGCCACAAGGCGTACGAGGACTTCGCCGCGGTCGCGCAGGACCTGGTCGCCCGCAAGATCACCTCGCCGAAGCACCTGGGCATCCAGGGCGGCAGCAACGGCGGCCTGCTCACCGGCAACATGCTGACCCAGTACCCGGAGCTGTTCGGTGCGGTGGTGGTGCAGGTCCCGCTGCTGGACATGAAGCGCTACAACCACCTGCTGGCGGGCGCGTCGTGGATGGCCGAGTACGGCAACCCCGACACCGCCGACTGGGAATTCATCAAGACCTTCTCGCCGTACCACCTGTTCGACGCGAAGAAGGACTACCCGCCCTCGCTGTTCATGACCTCCACCCGCGATGACCGCGTCCATCCGGGCCACGCCCGCAAGATGGCCGCCAAGATGCTGGAAGCGGGCAAGGACGTGCGCTACTACGAGAACATCGAAGGTGGCCACGGCGGCGCGGCGAACAACGCGCAGGCGGCGCACATGAGCGCGCTGGCCTACACCTTCCTCTGGCAACAGTTGGCCAAGTAAGTCCCCGGCGCCCCTCCCTCGCGGAGGGGCGCTGCCATTGCATCCCGCATTCCCGGACCCCATCCATGAAGACGACCTCCTTCCTGCTTGCCGCGACCGTCCTGATGAGCACCCCGATCACCTCCGCCCTTGCCGCCACCGCCACCGCGCCCGATGTGGCCAAGAAGCCGCACGTCGTGAAGGCCCCGCACGGCGCCGAGCGCAACGACGAGTACTACTGGCTGCGCGACGACAAGCGCGAGAACAAGGAGATGCTGGCGTACCTCAACGCCGAGAACGCCTACACCGACTCGGTGATGGCGCCGTTGAAGCCGCTGGAGGACAAGCTGTACAACGAGGTCGTCGCCCGCATCAAGCAGGACGACGCCAGCGTGCCGTACCGTGAGCGCGGCTGGTGGTATTACGCGCGCTTCGTGACCGGCAAGGACTACCCGGTGCATGCCCGTCGCAAGGACGGCCCGGGCGTCGATGCGGTGTCGATCCAGGCGGCGAACGCAGCCGGCGATTTCACCGGTGAGCAGGTGCTGCTGGACGTCAATGCGCTGGGCGCCGGCAAGGACTACTACAACGTCGGCGACTACGAAGTCAGCCAGGACAACACGCTGCTGGCCTATGCCGACGACACCAACGGCCGCCGCCAGTACACCATCCGCTTCAAGAACCTGCAGACCGGCGAGATCCTGCCCGACACGGTCACCAACGCCGAACCGAACCTGGTCTGGTCCGATGACGGCCGCACTCTGTTCTACGTGGACAAGGATCCGGAGACCCTGCTCAGCAAGCGGGTGAAGTCTCACGCGCTGGGCACGCCGGCCGGCCAGGACAAGCTGGTCTACGAAGAAGAAGACGACAGCTTCTACATGGGCATCGGCCGCAGCCGCGACGACAAGTTCATCTGCATCAGCGTCGAGAGCACCGTGTCGTCCGAGATGCGCTGCACGCCGGCCGCGAGTCCGGGTGTGTTCACCGTGCTGGCCCCGCGCGAGCGCGATGTGGAGTACCAGGCCGACCACCTCGGCGACCGCTGGGTGATCCGCACGAATGCCGATGGCGCGACCAACTTCAAGATCGTGACCGCGCCGACCGATTCGACCTCGCGCAAGGACTGGAAGGACTGGATCGCGCACCGCGCCGACGTGTTCGTCGAGGGCTTCGAACTGTTCGACGGCTTCAGCGTGGTGGCCGAACGCGCCAATGCGCTGGAAAGCCTGCGCGTGATCAAGGCCGATGGCAGCAGCGACTACGTCAAGGCCGACGAAGCGGCTTACTCGATGGGCCTGTCCGCCAATCCGGAAACCGGTACCGACTGGCTGCGCTACAGCTACACGTCGATGACCACCCCGGCCACGACCTACGAGATCAACACCAAGACCGGCGAGCGCCGGCAGTTGAAGCAGCAGCCGGTGCCGGGCTACGACGCCTCGAAGTACGTGACCGAGCGCGTGTGGGCACCGGCCCGCGATGGCAAGACGAAGATCCCGGTGACCCTGGTGTACCGCAAGGACGTCGCCCGCGACGGCAAGGCGCCGATGCTGCAGTACGCCTACGGCAGCTACGGCGCGTCGATGGACCCGAACTTCAGCATCACCAACGTCAGCCTGCTGGACCGCGGCGTGGTGTATGCGCTGGCCCACATCCGTGGCGGCCAGGAAATGGGCCGCGCGTGGTACGACGACGGCAAGCTCTACAACAAGGTCAACACCTTCACCGACTTCATCGACGTCACCGACTACCTGGTGAAGGAAGGCTATGCCGCCAAGGACCGCGTGGCCGCGATGGGCGGCAGCGCCGGTGGCCTGCTGATGGGGGCGGTGTCGAACATGGCCCCCGAGAAGTACAAGGTCATCCTGACCCTGGTGCCGTTCGTCGACGTCGTCACCACGATGCTGGACCCCACCATTCCGCTGACCACCAATGAGTACGACGAGTGGGGCAATCCGGAAGAGAAGGGCTACTACGACTACATCCTGACCTACTCGCCCTACGACAACCTGCAGGCCAAGGCCTACCCGTCGATGTTCGTCGGCACCGGCCTGTGGGATTCGCAGGTGCAGTACTGGGAGCCGGCCAAGTACGTCGCCCGCCTGCGCGACCTCAACACCGGCAAGGGCCCGGTGGTGTTCCGCACCAACATGGAAGCCGGCCACGGCGGCAAGTCCGGCCGCTTCCGCCAGTACCGCGAGCGCGCCGAAATGTTCGCCTTCATGCTGGACCAGCTGGGCGTCGCGTCGAAGTAAGCAGCGATGCGAGGCGCGAAGAAAGCCGGGGCGACCCGGCTTTCTTCGTTTCCGGCTCTGGCCGACCGGCGGCGCTCCAGTCTCGCGGCTCTCCCGCCGATAACAGGGGGAGAGCCGCAGCGGAACGGAGAGGTGGGCCATGGCGAGGTGGGGCGCGGTCGTCCGCTGCGCGCACGTCGTGTTCGCGCCATCGGCGGCGGATTTGGGGTACAAGGGCGCGGTGCACGATACGTCTCCCCCCAAACCCCGCGATCTGCCCGATCCCAGGCCCACCCGGTTCCGCTGGGCGTGGTGGTTGCTGGCGTACACAAGCCTGGGCATGGGCATCCTCGGCGTGTTCGTACCGGGATTGCCGACGACGGTCTTCATCCTGATCGCGGCCTATGCGGCCTCGCGCGGGTCGGATCGGCTGCATCGTTACCTGGTCACACACCCGCGCTTCGGCCCGATGATCCACGACTGGCACCGGCATCGCGCGGTGTCGCGGCGCGCCAAGTGGGCAGCCACGTGGACGATGCTCTTCAGCGCCGTGATCCTGCTCGCGTTGATGCGCTGGACCGGTTCGCACCGCTGGTGGATGGCGGCGCTGCCGGTCGCCTGCATGGCTGTGGTCGGCACATGGCTGTGGCTGCGGCCGGAGCCGCCGCGCTGACCTTCGGCCGCCGCGTTCATCGGCCTGTGGCTATACTCGCCGCATGAACCGGAACGCCCGTCTTTTCGCCGCCGCCGCCCTGATGGCGGTCCTGTCCGCCTGCGGAGCCAAGGGCCCGCTGTTCCTCCCGGAAAAGCCCGCGGAAGAAGCGCCGGTGACGCCGGCGACGACCCCCGAGACGACGCCCGTGCCCGCCGAACCGCCGATCGATCCCGCCACGGTGCCGGCCACCGACGGGAATGGCTGAGCCGGCCCGCACGCGGGAGACGTCCATGCGTTTCACCAAGATGCACGGCGCGGGTAACGACTTCGTCGTGCTGGATCTCCGCGACGGCCTGGCGCCGCCCGACGCATTGCTCGCCGCGCGCCTGGCTGACCGCCATCGTGGCGTGGGTTGCGACCAGATCCTCACCATCGAACCCCCGCGCTCGGCCGAGGCCATTGCCGCGTACGGCATCTGGAACGCCGACGGCTCGCCCTCCCAGCAATGCGGCAATGGCGCGCGCTGCGTGGCGGCCTGGCTGGTGCGCGACGGTGTGGCGCGCGGCGACCGCTTCGTCGTCGACAGTCCGCTGGCCACGCACGTGGTCGAGCGCCTCGGCGAAGACCGCTACGCCATCGCCATGGGCGTGCCCGAGTTCGCGCCGGCCCGCATCCCGCTGCATGGGTTCGGCGAGCCGCGCGGCGAGTACGACGCGAGCGTGGACGAGGGCGTGAAGCTGCGCTTCGGCGCGGTTTCGATGGGCAATCCGCATGCGGTGATCGAAGTGCGGTCCGTGGACGATGCGCCGGTGCACCATTACGGTCCGCTGCTGCAGCGCTCGGCGCACTTCCCGGAATCGGTCAACGTCGGCTTCGCCGAAGTGGTCGCGCGCGACCGCGTGCGCCTGCGCGTCTACGAGCGCGGCGTGGGTGAAACGCTCGCCTGCGGCAGCGGCGCCTGCGCGGCGGCGGCCGTGCTGATCCGCCGCGGCCGGGTGGACCGCGACGTGGCCATCGCATTGCCGGGCGGTGAGCTCCGCATCCGCTGGCCGTCCGACGACGCGCCGGTCATCATGTCCGGGCCGGCGGCATTCGTATTCGAAGGGGAATGGAAAGCATGAGCGAGACACTCGAAAAGCTGGGCGCCCACGAAGTCGCGGCATGGCTGCGGCGACACCCGACGTTCCTGAAGCAGTTCCCCGATCTGGCCCTGAGCCTGGTGGTACCGCGCGACGACGGCCCCACCGCGTCGCTCGCCAGCTACCAGCTCGAGGTACTGCGCGACAAGAATCGCGAACTGTCCAAGCGCCTCAACGACCTGTTCGGCAACGCGCAGGAGAACGAGCGCCTGGCCGTGCGTACGCACCAGCTGGCGCTCACGCTGATGAAGCAGGGCAGCGCCGCCGATACCGTGCGTGCGATGGCGGCGTCGCTGGCCGAGGATTTCAACGGCGACCGCGTCAGTATCGTCCTGCTCGAGCCCGTCGCCGGCCTGGAAGAGAGCGAATGGCTGCAGGTCGTGCCGGCCGATAATCCGCACATGGCGCCGTTCCGCGACTGCCTGCGCGATGGCGAGCCGATCTGCGGGCGCCTGCAGCCCGAGAAGCACGTGCTGCTGTACGGCTCGCGTGCGGAAGAAGTCGCCTCGTCCGCATTGCTTCCGTTGCCCGGCATCGGCCTGGTCGCCGTCGGCAGTCGCGACAGCAATCGTTTCTATCCCGGCATGGGCACGCTGTTCCTGCGCATGATGGGCGAGACGCTGGCGACGGCGCTGAAGCGGTTCGCCTGACCCAGGCGCATCGCGCGGACCTGCGCGCATGACCGTCGCCGACTTCCTCGCCTATCTCGAAGTCGAGCGTCGCGTTTCCGCGCACACGCTGGATGCCTACCGGCGCGATCTCGCCGCGCTGACGGAGTGGGCGCAGGCGCAGGAGATCGCCGACGTCGCCGATATCCAGGCCGAACAGCTGCGCAGCTTCGTCGCCGCCGAGCATCGCCGCGGCCTGTCGCCCAAGAGCCTGCAGCGGCGGCTCTCGGCGTGCCGCAGCTTCTATCAATGGTTGTTGAAGCATGGCCGCATCGCCGCCAGTCCGGCTGCCGCGCTGCGCGCGCCCAAGGCGCCGCGCAAGTTGCCGCAAGTGCTGGACGCGGACGAAGCGGTGAGGCTGGTGGAAGTGCCCACCGATGCGCCGCTCGGCCTGCGCGATCGCGCGTTGCTGGAACTGTTCTATTCCTCCGGCCTGCGCCTGAGCGAGCTGTGCCTGCTGCGCTGGCGCGACCTGGACATGGCCGGTGGCATGGTCAACGTACTGGGCAAGGGCAACAAGGAACGACGCGTGCCGGTGGGTTCGCACGCGCGCCGTGCGCTGGACGAGTGGCGCCAGGAGCGTCCCGCTGGCAACGAAGCGTTCGTATTCCCCGGCCGTGGCGACGGACCGCTCTCGCAACGCGCCGTGCAGATCCGCATCAAGCACCTGGCGCAGCGCCAGGGCCTGTTCAAGCATGTACACCCGCACATGCTGCGGCACAGTTTCGCCAGCCACATCCTCGAATCCTCCGGCGACCTGCGTGGCGTGCAGGAGCTGCTGGGCCACGCCGACATCGCGACCACGCAGATCTACACGCACCTGGACTTCCAGCACCTGGCCAAGGTCTACGACGCCGCGCATCCCAGAGCGAAGCGAAAGAAATAGGGGAGCCGTAGGCTGGGATGAAGCAACGCGCAATCCCAGCGCGTGGCGGTCGATATCGCGGGGTTGCTGGGATTGCGCTGCGCTGCATCCCAGCCTACGGCCGGTGTTCGGGGCGTCCTCCCAAAGGTCATGCTTGAACCGGGGAACGGCGTCCCCACCTCTGTGGGAACACCCCGGAGGCCTCCATGGACCCCAGCCAGAACCCGAACGTCTTCCACGCCACCACCATCCTGTCCGTGCGCCGCAACGGCCATGTCGCCGTCGCGGGCGATGGCCAGGTGACGCTGGGCCATACGGTCATGAAAGGCAATGCGCGCAAGGTGCGCCGGCTCGGTCGCGACGGCCAGGTGCTGGCGGGTTTCGCCGGTGCCGCGGCGGATGCGTTCACGCTGTTCGAACTGTTCGAGGCCAAGCTGGAGAAACACGGCCAGCTGACGCGCGCGGCCGTGGAGTTGGCGAAGGATTGGCGCACCGAACGCCGCCTGGGCAAGCTCGAAGCGCTGCTCGCCGTCGCCGACAAGGAAACCTCGCTGATCATCAGCGGCACCGGCGATGTCATCGAGCCGGAGGACGGCATCATCGCCATCGGCTCGGGCGGCTCCTACGCGTTGTCCGCCGCGCGCGCGCTGCTCGCCCACACCGAGCTCGATGCGAAGTCCATTGCCGTCGAGTCGCTGAACATCGCCGGCGACATCTGCATCTACACCAACCGCAACGTGGTGGTCGAAGAGCTCTGAGCTCCGACGCCCGCTCGCATCCCAACGACTACATCCCCATGACAGAAAACACTTCATCCACGATGACCCCGCGCGAGATCGTGCAGGAACTCGACCGCCATATCGTCGGCCAGCACGCGGCCAAGCGCGCAGTGGCCATCGCGCTGCGCAACCGCTGGCGCCGCATGCAGCTGGACATCAGCCTGCGCAACGAAGTCATGCCGAAGAACATCCTGCTGATCGGCCCCACCGGCGTCGGCAAGACCGAGATCGCGCGCCGCCTGGCGACGCTGGCCAATGCGCCGTTCGTGAAAGTCGAAGCCACGCGCTTCACCGAAGTCGGTTACGTGGGCAAGGACGTCGAGCAAATCGTCCGCGACCTGGCCGATACCGCGGTGAAGATGTACCGCGAGCAGGCCAAGGCGCGCATGCGCACACAGGCCGAAGAGCGTGCGGAAGACCGTATCCTCGACGCGCTGCTGCCGCGTCGCGAGGGCGCTGGCGGCGGATTCGGCTTCGGCGCGAACACCGCCACCACTACCGTCGACATCGGCGCGGAACCGTCGTCGAAGGAATCCGAGACCCGGCAGAAGCTGCGCCGCCAGTTGCGCAATGGCGACCTGGACGAGCGCGAGATCGAACTCGAGCTCTCCGCCAACGTCGGCGTCGACATCATGACCCCGCCGGGCATGGAGGAGATGGGCCAGCAACTGCGCCAGATGTTCTCCAACCTGGGCGGCAGCAAGACCCACAAGCGCACCGTGACGATCAAGGCGGCGCGTCCGCAGCTGGTCGAAGAGGAAGCCGGCAAGCTGGTCAACGAGGACGACATCCGTGCGGCCGCGATCGAGGCCTGCGAGCAGCACGGCATCGTCTTCATCGACGAAATCGACAAGGTCGCCAAGCGCAGCGGCAACGTCGGCGGCGCCGATGTCAGCCGCGAGGGCGTGCAGCGCGACCTGCTGCCGCTGGTGGAGGGCAGCAACGTATCGACCAAGTACGGCACGGTGAAGACGGACCACATCCTGTTCATCGCTTCCGGCGCATTCCACCTGGCCAAGCCCAGCGACCTGATCCCGGAGCTTCAAGGGCGTTTCCCGATCCGCGTCGAGCTGTCGGCGCTGAGCAAGGACGACTTCATCCGCATCCTCACCGAGCCGAAGGCGGCGCTCAGCAAGCAATATGTGGAGCTGATGAAGACCGAAGGCGTCGCGTTGCGTTTCAGCGATGATGCGATCGACCGCCTCGCCGAGATCGCCGCGCTGGTCAACGAGCGCCAGGAAAACATCGGCGCGCGCCGCCTGCATACGGTGCTGGAGCGCCTGCTGGACACGCTGAGCTACGAGGCGCCCGACCGCGATGGCCAGAGCGTGGTCATCGACCGCGCCTACGTCGATGCGCACCTGGGTGAGCTGGTGCAGGACCCCGACCTCAGCCGCTACATCCTCTGAGTCCCGAACCCGCCGCGAGGCGGGTTCTTCGTTTCCGGGGTGCATGGAGGCGTCGGTTACAATCGATGCATCCCCGCACCCCTTCTCCTTTCCGATGAGTACGCTGCCTCCCTGCCCGCAATGCGCTTCCGCCTATACGTACGAGGACGGCGTGCAGCTGGTGTGCCCGGAGTGCGGCCACGAATGGTCTGCCGATGCCGCCGCCGCCGGCGATGAAGCGCGCGTCATCAAGGACGCGAACGGCAACCTGCTGCAGGACGGCGACACCGTCACCGTCATCAAGGACCTGAAGGTGAAAGGTTCGTCGTTGGTGGTGAAGGTCGGCACCAAGGTCAAGAACATCCGCCTGGTCGACGGCGACCACGATATCGACTGCAAGATCGATGGCATCGGCGCGATGAAGCTCAAGTCGGAGTTCGTGCGCAAGGCCTGAGGCGAACCTCAGTCCTCGCCGATGTCCTCGTTCCACACCTCGGGATTGGCGCGGATGTAGTCGCCGAGCATGGTGATGCATTCCTCGCTCTGCAGGTCGATGACGTTGACGCCCGACTCGCGCAGCCAGTCGATGCCGCCCTGGAAGGTGACCGATTCGCCGACGACCACCGTGCCGATGTTGAACTGGCGCACGAGCCCGCTGCAGTACCAGCACGGCGCCAGCGTGGTGACCATGATGGTGTCGCGATACCGGCGCTGGCGACCGGCCTTGCGGAAGGCATCGGTTTCGCCGTGCACGGAGGGGTCGCCTTCCTGCACGCGACGGTTGTGGCCGCAGCCGAGCAAGCGCCCGTCGTTGTGGTAGAGCGCCGCGCCGATCGGGATGCCGCCTTCGGCCAGGCCTTGGCGGGCTTCGGCGATGGCGGTTTCGAGCAAAGCGCGGTAGTCGATCATGGGGTTCTCGGGCGGGGGAGCGTGACGAGGCTCTAGGAATCCAGCTTCACATATCGCCTACTGTGACGCTACTCGCAGCACGGACAGGGACCCTCTGGCATCCAGGGGCCGTGGACTGCATCGCCACGCCAGGGAGCCAGGGGACCATGGACATGAAGACAAGCGCCACGACAGGTCGCGCATGGGCAATCGTCGCCACGCTCGTGCTCGCCACCGCCGGCGTCGCCTCCGCGCAGGCCCAGACCATCGAGCAGGGGCTGCTGCAACTGGAGTGGGGCGATCCAGCCCCGGCGCCGCCGGGACAGGCGCGGGCGAAATCCCGTTTCAACGCGCATCTGGTGAAGGACGACGGCAGCCGCATCGCGCTCGATCCCGTGCAGGCGCGCCGCGCCGCGGGCGATCTGTACGTACTCGCCAACCGGCGCGTGGCGGTCGCGTTCGGAGCCACGGGTAAAGCGATGTCGGCCGCGCCTTCGATCGAAGCCATCGTACCGGCGGACCGCACTGCCCAGTCCGCGCAGGCCAGCGCGGTCACCGCGCGCGTGGCCGCTGCCGCGCCGATCAATGGCGTCACCCGCTGGGTCACGGTGATGTGCAAGTTCAGCGACATCGCGACGGAACAGATGGCCTTGCCGTTCTTCCAGTCGCAATACGGCGAGGGCGTCGGCCAGCTTGGCCACTACTGGCGCGAAGTGTCCTACAACAAGATCAACCTCACCGGCAGCAGCGCCTACGGGTGGTTCGATCTGTCGCAGCCGCGCAGTTACTACATCACCCAGGAAAACGGCAAGGACAAGGCGGACTTGCGCAAGCTGTTCGCCGACTGCGGTGCGGCGGCCGATCCCACCGTCGATTTCGCCAGCGTGCAGGGCGTGAACATGATGTTCAACGGCGATCTCGACGGGTACGCCTGGGGTGGCGGCAGTTGCGCGCCGCTGGAAGGTCGCGCGAGCTTGTGCACGCGCGTGACCTGGAATCCGCCGTGGTCCTTCAGCAATCTCGCACCGCTCGCCCACGAGATGGGGCACGGCTACGGCCTCCCGCATTCGGACAACTCCGACGGCGACGACGACACCTACGACAACCCCTGGGACGTCATGAGCGACGGTTGGAGCAACGTGGTGCGCGATGCCACCTACGGTGCGCGGCCCAAGCACATCAACATCTTCCAGCGCCATCGCCTGAGCTGGGTGGATGCTGCGCGGCAGCAGGTGCTTACGCTCGGCGACATCGCGACACGCCAGATCGCGCTCGATTACGCGCATCTGGCTGGATCCAGCAACGTGCAGATGCTCGTACTGTCGCTGTCGCCGCAGGCCGATCCGTATGCCACGGTGGTGTACACGCTCGAGGCACGCAAGCGTGAGGGCGCCTACGAGGGGTCGCTGGCGGGCGATGCGGTCATCATCCACAAGATCCAGGCGTCGGGTACGGCGTACAGCGTGGACGCCGACGTGCCGCCGGCAAATACGTCCAACAACGAAGGTTCGATGTTCAAGGTCGGCGAACGCTGGCTGACGCCGGAAGGGACGCACGCGGTTACCGTCACCGCGCAGACCCCCACGGGGTTCCTGCTGACCGTCGGCCCGCCTCGGGTGATGAGCAGCCCGAATCCGCCGCTTCTCAAGCCCGGCGGTACGTCTGCATCGTCCACGCCGTCGACAACCGGCACGCAGGTCGAGGTGGGCCGTACGCGCACGCCCGCGGCCGGGCGTTGTCCGACGTCTGGCGTCGCGCGCGAGGGTTGCGCGATTCGCGAGCGCTGACATGTAAGGGAATTCCCGACGCCGCGCCTGCGCGGCGCCATCGCGTTTCCGGACGCGCATCGCAGTTCGGCACATCCGCGGCAAGGACCGCTCAAGACGCCCACGAAGCGGCCGACACCCCAGCATGGTGCTGCCATTCCGGTCGCGCCAGCCGTGAGTGGAGTCGCGCGTGGTCCATCAACGATCCGCCGACGCGCGGCGGTCGTGCGCGCATGCGTGGGCTGTCGGATTCGCGTTGGCACTGGCGTGCATGTTCGTGGTTCCGCCGTCGCACGCGGACACCGTCGTGCAAGGCATCCTGCAGTTGCAGTGGGCGGATCCCCCGCGCGCGCTGCCCGGCCGCGCGCAGGCGGCGCCGCACCTGGATGTCTGGCTCGAGACCGCGCCAGGACAGCGTGTCGCGCTGAATGCCGCGCAGGCGCGTCGTGCGGCAGGCGACCTGTATGCGCTGGCCAATCGCCATGTCGCGGTTTCGTACGAGTTTCCGTTATCCAAGGCGGTCCGTGCGGGGTCTCCATCGCCGTCGATCGGCGCGATCGTGCCCACCGGTCGCGTGGCCGCGCGCGCGACGGCCGCGGGCACGGAGGGGCGCGTGATGGCGTCGGCCCCGGTGCTGGGTAGCACCCGCTGGGTGACGTTGATGTGCAAGTTCGCCGACATCGCCGCCGAGCAGAAGCCGCGCGAGTTCTTCCAGTCCCAGTACGGCGATGCGCCGGGCCAACTCGGTCATTACTGGTCGGAAGTGTCGTACGGGCAGATCGATCTGGCCGGCAGTTCCGCGCACGGCTGGTACACGCTGCCGCAACCGCGCGAGGCCTACCTGGGGCTGGTCAACGGCAAGCAGAAGGCGCAACTGTCGCAACTCTTCGCCGACTGCGCCGCAGCGGCGGACGCCGACGTCGATTTCCGCGGCGTGCAGGGCGTCAACCTGATGTTCAACGGCGAACTGGATGGCAACGCCTGGGGCGGTGGTGCCTGCGCAACGCTCGACGGGGCCTATACCTGCACACGCGTGACGTGGAGCCCGCCCTGGTCGTTCGCCAACCTCGCGCCGCTCGCCCATGAGATGGGCCATGGCTACGGCCTGCCGCACTCCAACAACTCAGATGGCGACGCCGATACCTACGACAATCCGTGGGATCTGATGAGCGATGCCTGGCGCAACGCCACCAGCGACGCCACGTTCGGCACGCTGCCCAAGCACGTCAACATGTACCAGCGCGAACGACTGGGCTGGCTGCCCGCCGCGCGCAAGCGCGTCATCGCGCCCGACAACGATGAGACGCAGGAGTTCGTGCTGGATGCCGCCAGTCTGCAAGGTTCGACCAACACGCAGTTGGTCGTCCTGGCGACGCCGGCGCAACCGGATCCGTACAAGACGGTGATCTACACGCTGGAGGCGCGTCGCCGCACGGGCACGTACGAGTCCCGGCTGGCGGGTGACGCGGTGATCATCCACAAGCTGGAGGATTACGGCATCGCCTACAGCATCGATACCGACACCCCCGCGGCCGACGTATCCAACAACGAAGGCTCCATGTTGAAGGTCGGCGAGCGCTGGAACACCCCGGACGAGCGGCATTGGATCGAGGTCGTGGCGGTCACGGCGGACGGTTTCCGGATTCGCGTCGGCCCGCGGCCGAGGTCGATGAGCTCGCCGGCCCCGGCGCTGGTGAAGCCCGCCACGCAGACCGCTTCCTCGCGGCCGCCCGTGAGCACGGGAACGCCGTCGCCGCCGGTCGCAACGGTGCGTACCTCGACCGCCCGCGGGCGCTGCGACGCACTGCCTGCGCTGCTGCGGCACCCCATGCTATGCGCATTGCTGGAGCGCTGAGTGGGCGGGGCCACGCGGCCCGGCCGTAGTGCGATAATCGGGGCATGAGCGAATCCCCCTACGAGCGCGGCACCACCCACTTCGGCTTCCGTGACGTCGCCGCCCGAGACAAGCAGAAGCTGGTCGGCGAGGTGTTCACCTCGGTCGCCGGCAAGTACGACCTGATGAACGACCTGATGAGCCTCGGCATCCATCGGGTCTGGAAGCGCTATTTCGTCGGCACTTGCCAGGTCAAGCGCGGGGATCGCGTGCTCGACCTCGCGGGTGGCACCGGTGACATCGCCGCCTTGCTGAAGGATCGCGTGGGCGACGCCGGACAGATCGTGCTGGGCGACATCAACGCCGGCATGCTCTCGGTGGGCCGTGACCGCATGACCGATCGCGGCTTGGTGCAGGGTCTGGAGTACGTGCAGTGCAACGCCGAGGCGCTGCCGTTCCCGGACGCCAGCTTCGACCTGGTCACCATCGCGTTCGGCCTGCGCAACGTCACCGACAAGGACGCCGCGCTGCGCGAGATGCACCGCGTGCTCAAGGTGGGCGGCCAGGCGCGCGTGCTGGAGTTCTCGGAAGTGACCGTCGACTGGTTCAAGCCCGTGTACGACTTCCATTCGTTCAAGGTGCTGCCGAAGCTGGGGCAGCTGTTCGCACAGGATGCCGGCAGCTATCAGTACTTGGCCGAGAGCATCCGCCAGCACCCGCCCCAGGCGGAGTTGCAGGGGATGATGGACGGCGCCGGGTTCGCCCGGACCAGCTTCCGCAACCTGTCCGCCGGCATCGTGGCCATCCATACCGGCTACAAGGTCTGACGGCGTACCGGTCAGGGGTCGTAGGGGCCGGCCGCCGCGCGGCGCGGTAAACTTGGGGCTTCCCCCGATCGCTGGAAGTCCCCTGATGCGTTCACTGGCTTTGCTGTTGTCCTGCGCCGCCGTGCTGGCGGCCGGGTGCTCCAAGGAACCCGAGTCCACCCCCGTGGCCACGCCCAAGAAACCCGCCGTCGCCCAGGCCGCCGACCACGACGAGCATTCGTACGCCGAGCCGCAGAAGGTCGCCATCGCCGACCTGGCACTGGACATCGCGGTCGATTTCGACGCCAAGACCATCGGTGGCACGGCCACTTACACGCTGGACTGGAAAGACAAGACCGCCACCCAGCTGGTGCTGGATACGCGCGACCTGACCATCGCGAAGGTCGAGGGCGAAGCGAACAATGCCTGGGCCCCGTTGCAGTACGCGCTGGCCGCCAAGGACCCGGTGTTGGGCAGCAAGCTGACCATCGAGACCCCCGCGCGCAACGCCAAGGTCAAGGTCACCTATACGAGCTCCCCGGAGGCCTCGGGCCTGCAGTGGCTCACGCCCGAGATGACCGAAGGCAAGCAGCTGCCCTTCATGTTCAGCCAGTCGCAGCAGATCCATGCGCGCAGCTGGGTGCCCCTGCAGGACACGCCGCAGGTTCGCTACACCTATAGCGCGCACGTGACCTCGCGCCCGGACGTGATGGTGCTGATGAGCGCCGACAACGATCCGGCTGCCGCGCGCGATGGCGACTACACCTTCAAGATGCCGCAGAAGATCCCGTCGTACCTGATGGCGATCGCCGCGGGCGACCTGGTCTTCAAGCCGATCTCCGCACGCAGCGGCGTCTGGGCCGAACCGGCGATGGTCGACAAGGCCACGAAGGAATTCGAAGACACCGAGAAGATGATCGCCACCACCGAGCAGCTGTACGGCCCCTACCGCTGGGACCGCTACGACATGCTGGTGCTGCCGCCGTCGTTCCCGTACGGCGGCATGGAGAACCCGCGCCTGAGCTTCATCACGCCCACCGTGATCGTCGGCGACAAGACGCTGGTCTCGCTGATCGCGCATGAGCTGGCGCATAGCTGGTCGGGCAACCTGGTGACGTTCTCCAGCGCCAAGCATGGCTGGCTCAACGAAGGCTTCACCAGCTACGTCGAGAACCGCATCGTCGAATCCCTGTACGGCAAAGAACAGTCGAGCATGGAGTATGCGATCGCGCGCAATGGCCTGAAGAAGGAAATCGTCACCATGCCGGAGGCCACCCAGGCGCTGGCGGTGAAACCCGGCACGAAGCTGGATGCCGACGACGCGTTGAGTGCCGTGTCCTACGACAAGGGCGCGTGGTTCCTGCAGATGCTGGAGGAACGCTTTGGTCGCCAGGAGTTCGACGCCTTCCTGCGCGGCTACTTCGATCACTTCGCCTTCCAGAGCATCACCACCGAACAGTTCCTGGCGTACGCAAAGAAGAACCTGTTCGACAAGCACCCCAATTTGGTCAGCGATGCGGAGATCCAGGAATGGATCTACGCACCGGGCATCCCGGCCGGTGCGCCGCAGGTGCAATCGCGCGGCTTCTCCAACACCGACACCGCGCGCATCGCCTGGCAGGGCAGCGGCCAGTTGCCGAACCCGCAGATCACCAACACCTGGATCACCCAGCAGTGGGTGCATTTCATCGAAGGCATGGGCGACAAGCTGACCGTCGAACAGGTCAAGCAGCTGGATGATGCCTACCACTTCACCGGCACCGCCAACGGTGAGATCGCCATGCGCTGGTACCCGCTGACGATCCGCAGCGGCTACGTGGACGCGCGTCCGGAGATCGCGAAGTTCATCGAGCGCGTCGGTCGCCGCAAGCTGATCATGCCGATCTACGAGGAACTGGTGAAGACGCCCGATGGCCTGGCCTTCGCGCAGGACACCTTCGCACGCGCCAAGCCGGGCTACCACCCGATCACGACCGGTTCGGTCGAGGCCGTGCTGGCGAAGGCCTCGGCAGGCAAGTAAGGCATGCCGGTCCGTTCGACCCGTGCAAGGACGGTCGCCCTCGTGGCGGCCGTTCTCGTTTGCGGCGCCGCGGTCTGGATTTGGCGCGACCCGATGGCGCCGTTGCGCGCCGCGATGGCGTTGCAAGGGTGGTGGATCGGCCTGTCGGAAGCACGCGTGCGCGTGGGCGACCACCGTTGGGCCTACGACACGCGCGAGGCAGCGGAGCCGGGCGCCCCCACCGTCGTGCTGGTGCATGGCTTTACCGGCAGCAAGGAGAACTGGTATCCGCTGGCGGAGCGCCTGGGTGGGCACTACCGCCTGGTGATTCCGGACCTTCCCGGCTGGGGCGAAAGCCAGCGCATCGCAGGGGCCGACTACGGGTTCCTGGCGCAAGCCGATCGATTGGCGCAGTTCCTGAAGGGCATCCAGCGCGACGGCAGCCCCATCGTGCTGGTGGGGCATTCGATGGGCGGCGGCATCGTCGCGCTGGTGGCGGCGGACCATCCCGACCTCGTCGCGCGCGTCGCGTTGATCGACGCCGCCGGCGTGCGCTTTCGCGACAACCGCTTCGGCGAAGAGGTGCTGGCCGGCGGCAACCCGTTCGCCGTGAGTGACGAAGCCTCCCTGCAGCGCTACCTGGACACGGTATTCAACGATCGCGCTTCGCAGCCCCCGCTGCCATGGCCGGTCTCGCGCGCGGTGATCGACTGGCGCATCGCGCAAGCGCCGTTCGAGCAGCAGGTGCTGAATCGCATCGGGCGCAGCAGTGAGCGCTTCCTGCCCGGCGAGGCGGCGAGTGCGATCCGGCAGCCGGCGCTGCTGCTCTGGTGCCGGCAGGACAAGGTGATCGACATCAGCGCGATGGCGCTGTATGCCGCGAAGATGCCGCAGGCCATGCAGGTTTCACTCAATGGTTGCGGCCATATGTCCATCATGGAAAGACCCGATGACGTGGCGGCCTCCATCGCCCTGTTGATCCAACGAGGAACGGCAAGATGAACAAGCATGTGTGGAAGGGTCTGCTGCTGGTCGCGTGCACCGTCGCGATGGCGGCTTGCGGCGACCGCGAGGCCGAGCGCGCCGCGGCCGCCGCGGCCGCCGCGGCGCAGGCGGCGGCGCAGGAACAGCAGGCCGACGAAGTGGCGAAGAAGTACGACAGCGCACTGGCTTCGCGCGATTGGGACATGGCGCGCATCCATGGCGTGGCGTTGCTCGACCAGTACCCGGACAGCGCGGCGGCCAAGCGCATCGCGCCCGGCCTGGAGGAGGTCAAGGCCAAGGCCGAGGGCGCACGCGAGCAGCGGCGGATGGAATCGCTGTGGGACTACTCGCAGGTGTCCGCGGAAGGCGGCACGCAGCGTTCGGCGGCCCTCCTCAGCAAGGAGCCGGTCGACGTCGATGGCAGCGGCGCCAAGCCGGTGCAGCTGGTGTTCCGCGACCATCCGAAGTGGAAGCGCAGCAGCTACCTGGTGTTGCAGGCCAGTGATTTCGCCAAGGCGTGCTACAGCCGCTGCAGCGTCAGCGTGGTCGCCGACGGCGCAGCGGCGCGGAAGATCTCGGCCAACCGGCCCGACACCGACGAAGCCACGGCGATGTTCATCGACGACAACAAGGCGCTGTGGCGCCTGGCGCGCAAGACGAAAGTGCTGGAGATCGAGTTCCCGGTTAAGGACGGCAGCCTGCACAAGGCCGTGTTTGAAGTGGGCGGGCTTGATGGCAGCCAGATGCCCGGGTGGGATTGAGCAACGCCGCGCAGCGCCTCACGGCGAGGCGATGACCCGGTTCCGTCCCATCGCCTTCGCGCGATAAAGCGCGTTGTCGGCCTGGTGCAACAGATCCTCGAGGCGTTCCAGGCGGGTGCCCGCCGACGTCGCGATGCCGACGCTGACGGTCACGTCCAGCGTGCGTCCGTCGTCGAGGATCACGGGCTCGCTGGCGATGTGGCGCAGGCGTTCGCCGACGGCGAGCGCGGCATCGGCCTGCACGCCCGGCAGCAGCACCGCGAATTCCTCGCCGCCGAAGCGCCCGAACAGGCCGTCCTCGCGCAGGTGCGTGCGAACGCGCTGCGCGAACGCCGCCAGCACCGCATCGCCGGCGGCATGGCCGTGGCGGTCGTTGACGGACTTGAAGTGATCCAGGTCGAGCATCATCGCGGCAACGGGCACCTCGTCCTCGCGGGACTGGTCGAGCTGCCGCCGGCCACGACGGAGGAAGGCACTGCGGTTGAGCACGCCCGTCAGTGCGTCGTGGTCCGCGGCATGGTTCAGCGTGGCGAGCAGATGGTTGCGGGCGGCGTTAACGCTGGCGACCGTCAGCGGAGCCACCGCGAGCAGGGCCATGCCCATTCGCAGGGAAATCACCGGTTGCACGCTGCTCTCCAGGAGTTGCAGGTCGATGATGCCGGTGGCGATGGCGATCAGCGTCCACATGCACAGCAGCATGGTGATCAGGGCGGTGGTGAACAGCCGATAGGCCAGCGCACACCACAGCAGCGCCGGAACCGGGAAGGCGATGGCACCGGGGCCGCCGATGGCCACGCCCAGCAGGATCGCCAGCGCCAACGCCATCACCGGCAGCACCAGCGCAGGCCGCTGCCGCACACGGCCCGCTTGCCCGCGCAGCGTTCGTACGAAGCCGATGGGGGTCGGTGCCAGCAGCACGACCGGCAGGATGGCCACGTAGCTGACCAGCTCGGCGGAGAACCAGAAGCCGCTCGCCGTGAGGAAGCCCATCCGCATCATCGCGTGCGAACTCAGGCTGCCGGCCAGTGCGGCCCCGAGCGCCGCCACAGCCGAGACCGCCAGCACCCACAGCATCGACAGCGGGTGCTGCAGGCGCCGGTCTTCGTGTCGCACATGGCGGAAGAGCAGGTAGCCGGCCAGCACGCCGGCCAGGTTCGCCATCGTCAACCGCAGGGTGGTCGGCAGCGAGGTGCCGGTCAGCAGGTCTACCGCGACGTAGCCCAGGGCAGCGGCGGCCCAGCCAGCGGGCGAAGCCAGCCGGGGTTGGCGGGCGAACAGGCCCAGCAGCAGCGCGTTGGTGGGCCAGAACGAGGCCAACTGGTGTTCCGGGCGGGTCAGGATGCCCAGGCCGCTCGCGGCGAAGACCACGCAGGCCACCAGCAGGGCCTGCAGGGCCAGCCGGCGGAATGTCGCGAACGGCGATTCGTGGACCGCAGGGTCCCGTGGAGTGGAGTGCCGAACCTGCCCGACCATGTTGCCCCTGCCCGATGACCGACTGCGCGGGGTGCGACCATCCCCGGCTCCCCCGGGACTACCTTACGCCATGGTCATCACGCTCGGGCAAGTGCCCGGACGGCCGGTACTACAGCGCGTAGCCGAACTGCTGCTTGAACTGCTCGTTGAACTCGTCGAAGTCGAAGCGCTGGTTCTGCGTGCCCGGGTGTTCGACCTTGAGGGCGCCCATCAGGTTGCCCATGCGGCCGATGGTCAGCCAGTCGTACCCCTTCTCGATGCCGTAGATCAGGCCGGCGCGGAAAGCGTCGCCGCAGCCGGTGGGGTCGGTCACGCGGCGCTCGTGCGCCGGCGGGATGTCGTAGGTCTTGTCCGGCGTATGGATCAGCGAGCCGTGCGGGCCGCGCGTGGTGATGTAGGCCTTCACGCGCTTGACGATGTCGGCCTCGCTCCAGCCGGTACGTTCCTGCAGCAGGTTGGATTCGTAGTCGTTGACCGTCACGTAGTCGGTCAGCTCGATGAACTGGCGCAGTTCCTCGCCGTTGAACAGCGGCATGGCCTGGCCGGGATCGAAGATGAAGGGGATGCCCGCGTCGGCGAACTCGGCCGCGTTCTGCAGCATGCCCTCGCGCCCGTCGGGGCTGACGATGCCGAAGGTCACGCCGGGCACGTTCTTCACGTGGTTCTCGTAGCTGCGCATCATCGCGCCCGGGTGGAACGCGGTGATCTGGTTGTTGTCGTGGTCGGTGGTGATGAAGGCCTGCGGGGTGAACAGCTCATCGATCACCTTCACCTGGGACAGGTTGATGCCCTGCTCGACGAAATGCTCGCGATAGGGGCCGAAGTCCTGGCCCACCGTGGCCATCGGGATCGGGTCGCCGCCCAGCAGCTTCAGGTTGTAGGCGATGTTGCCGGCGCAGCCGCCGAATTCCCGGCGCATGCGCGGCACCAGGAACGACACGTTCAGGATGTGCACCTTGTCCGGCAGGATGTGGTTCTTGAACTGGTCCGGGAACACCATGATGGTGTCGTAGGCAAGGGAACCACAGATCAATGCGGACATCGGCGAACTCGGCTGGAGAGGGTGCGGCCGTCCCGGGCCGCCCGGAAAAAGCGGGACGTGCGCCCCATTCCCGGCGCGCCGGTGCGAAGGTTACCGGCTGGGACCGGCGGCGACCAGTCTTCGCGCGGGGCGCCACGCGTGCCGCCGACGCCGGGGGAGCCTCGGTGCAATGCCGGCGCATCGTGTTTTCCCCGCGGATTCACGAGATTTTTCCTTGCCCGCTCCATGCCGGATTGTTAGGCTAGCCGACTTCGTTTTTGCCCAAAAAATCGCCAGCCTTGCGCGATTTTCCAGCCTCCAGCAGGAACCCGTCCCCCGATGTTCAAGAAGCTCCGCGGCATGTTCTCCAATGACCTGTCCATCGACCTGGGCACGGCCAACACCCTGATCTACGTGCGCGGGCAGGGCATCGTCCTCAACGAACCCTCGGTCGTGGCGGTGCGCCAGGACCGCGCCATCGGCGGCTCGCGCTCGGTCGCGGCCGTGGGCGCCGAGGCCAAGCAGATGCTGGGCCGTACCCCAGGCCACATCACCACCATCCGCCCGATGAAGGACGGCGTGATCGCCGATTTCACCTACACCGAGGCGATGCTGAAGTACTTCATCAAGAAGGTGCACAAGTCGCGCTTCCTGCGTCCGAGCCCGCGCGTGCTGGTCTGCGTGCCGGCCGGCTCCACCCAGGTGGAGCGCCGCGCCATCAAGGAATCGGCCGAAGAGGCCGGTGCGCGCGACGTCTACCTGATCGAGGAACCGATGGCGGCCGCGATCGGCGCCGGCATGCCGGTTACCGAGGCGCGCGGCTCGATGGTGATCGACATCGGCGGCGGCACCACCGAGGTGGCCGTCATCTCGCTGAACGGCATCGTCTACTCGCAGTCGGTCCGCATCGGCGGCGACCGCTTCGACGAGTTCATCACCAACTACGTGCGCCGCAACCACGGCATGCTGATCGGCGAAGCCACGGCCGAGCGCATCAAGCTGGAAATCGGCTGCGCTTACCCGCAGGCCGAAGTGCAGGAGATGGAGATCTCCGGCCGCAACCTCGCCGAGGGCGTGCCGAAGATGATCAAGATCAACTCCAACGAAGTGCTGGAAGCCCTGCACGAGCCGCTGTCCGGCATCGTCAGCGCGGTCAAGCTGGCGCTGGAGCAGACCCCGCCCGAGCTGTGCGCCGACGTGGCCGAGCGTGGCATCGTGCTGACCGGCGGCGGCGCGCTGCTACGCGACCTGGACCGGCTGATCAGCGAGGAGACCGGCCTGCACGTGCAGGTCGCCGACGATCCGCTGACCTGCGTGGCCCGTGGCGGCGGCCGCGCGCTGGAGCTGGTCGACATGCACGGCAACGAGTTCTTCGCGCCGGAGTGAACGGCGCAGCGGTAACACCGCCCGCACCGCGGGCGGTACAGGGGAAGGGGACGCGGATGCGCGTCGCAGGCGGAGCGGAACCGGCCGGCCAGCGCCTTCCTTACGATCTGCGCGTTACCCTTGTTCCTTGCGGGCGGCGTTGCCGCCGACCTTCCTCCTGACGGCCCCCCAGTGCCTTCCTACGCCGGTCCTCCCGTCGCATCACGCCCCGGTGAAGTCGCCAGCACGCTGCGGCTGCTCGCGTATCTCGCACTGACGATCGCCCTGGTCGTCCTCGACCATCGTGGCGGCTGGCTGGCGCAGGTGCGCGCGCAGGCCAACGTGGTCACCCAGCCGTTGTGGTGGCTGGCCGGCCTGCCGGGCCGCGTCACGACCCGAGTGCAGGACGATGCCGCGACTCGCACCGGCCTGATCGAAGAAAACCGGCGCCTGCGCAACGACATGCTGGTAGCCAATGCACGCCTGGCCCGCCTGCAGACCGCGGCCGCGGACAACGCGCAACTGCGCGCGCTGCTCGGCGTGAAGACCTCGCGCGGCCTGGATGTCCAGCTCGCGCCCGTGCTGGACATCGACCTTGCCCCCGGTCGGCAACGCCTGGTGCTGGATGCGGGCAGCCGAGACGGCGCGACCCTGGGCCAGGCGGTGATCGATGCCGGCGGCCTGATGGGCCAGATCATCGACACCACGCCGGCGCACGCCACCGTGCTGCTGCTGACCGATCCGGACCATGCGGTGCCGGTGGTGGTCGCGCGCAACGGCGTGCGCCTGATCGTCTATGGACGCGGCCGCAGCGACCTGCTGGAACTGGCCGATGTGCCGCTGAACAGCGGCGTGGAAGTCGGAGATGTGCTGGTGACGTCGGGCCTCGGCGGGCGGTTTCCTGCCGGCTTCCCGGTCGGTACCGTCGCCGCGCTGCGGCCAGACGACAGCCACGCCTTCCTTGTGGGCGACGTGACTCCGGCCGCGCGCCTGGACCGCGGTCGCGACGTCCTGCTGCTGAAATCGGCGCCACCGCAGCCGCTTCCGCCGGCCGATCCGACGAGGTTCCTGCCCGAGGCCGCCCCCGCGACGCAGGGCGCGGAAGCCGAGGTGCCTGCGGCGTCGTCGACCACGCCTGCGCAATCGCAGGCTCCCGCGCCTGCGAATGCGCCAACCGCTTCACCTTCCGCCCCTACGCAGGGTGCGCAGTCCGGGCCCGGCGGCACGCCGCCCGCGACCATGCCGCCGCAGGAGCCGCAGCGATGAGCCGCGCACGTACCGGCTGGCTGATGCCGCTCAGCATCATCGTCGCCCTGCTGCTGGGCCTGCTGCCGCTGCCGGACCTGCTGCAGCCGCTGCGTCCTTACTGGCTCGCGCTGGTGCTCGCCTACTGGGTCATCGAGGCGCCGGACAGCGCGGGCCTGGGGTTCGCCGTCATCATCGGGCTCATCGCCGACCTGATGTTCGGCACGCTGTTGGGCGAACAGGCGCTACGCCTGCTGATCATGGCCTTCATCCTGCAACGCTTCCGTGCGCGGCTGCGTTTCTTCCCGGTCTCGCAGCAGGCGCTGGCCATCGGCGGCCTGCTGCTCAACGACCGCATCGTGACCACCGTGGTGCATCTGGCGCTCGGGGAGCCCACGCTGTCGTGGCCGTACTGGTGGGCGCCGGTGCTGGGCATGCTGTTCTGGCCGCCGCTGTTCGTGCTGATGGATGCGCTGCGGCTCGGCCGCCGCAAGCGGGGCTGAGCGATGGCGGGCCTGCGCCGGCGCAGCAAGAATCCGCACGCGGAGGCCGACCAGTTCCGCCGCCGTGCGGTGATCGGCTTTGCCGTAGTCGGCGCCTGCCTCGTCGCGCTCGCGGCCTGGTACTTCAAGCTGCAGGTGCTGGACCACGACGAATACGCCACGCGCTCGGAAGCCAACCGCATCCGACCGCGCCCGGTCGTGCCGGGGCGCGGCACGATCTACGACCGCAATGGCCTGTTGCTGGCGGAGAACGTCCCCGCGTTCCGCCTGGATGTCACGCCGGACAAGGTCAAGGAGCCGGCCAAGCTCGTGGCCGAACTCGGCAGGATCATCGAACTCTCGCCCGAGGACATCGAACGGTTCGAAGCCACCCGCAAGGCGTCGCGCGGTTTCCGGCCGATCACGCTGAAGCTGCGCGTCTCCGAGGAGGAGATGGCGCGCTTCGCCGTGGACCGCTGGCGTTACCCCGGCGTGGAGCTGGTGCCTTACCTGACGCGGCGCTATCCCTACGGCGAACTGTTCGCGCACATCGTCGGTTATGTCGGTCGCGTCGATGAGAAGGACCTCGAGCAACTCGGCGAGATCAACAGCGCGTTGACCCACATCGGCAAGACCGGGCTCGAGCGCTACTACGACGAACAGCTGCGCGGGCGCATCGGCTACGAAAAGGTCGAGACCAACGTGGAGGGCCGCGCGCTGCGCGTGGTCGGCCGCGTTCCCGCGCAGGCGGGCACCGACCTGCGCCTGAGCGTGGACGCGAAGCTGCAGCAGGCCATCGTGGATTCGTTCGGCGAACTGGAAGGTTCGGCGATCGCGGTCGATCCGCGCACCGGCGAAGTGCTGGCGATGGTGAGCCTGCCGAGCTACGACCCGAACCTGTTCGTCAACGGCATCTCCAGCAAGGACTTCAAGCTGCTCAACGACAATCCGTCGCGGCCGCAGTTCAACCGCCTCGTGCTGGGCGGTGTGGCGCCGGGTTCGACACTGAAGCCGTTGATCGCGCTGGCAGGACTGGACAGCGGCAAGCGCAAGCCGGAGGACACCGTGGTGTCGACCGGCATGTTCTATCTGCCGGGTACGAGTCGCGGCTGGGGCGATGCCAGCCGACGCGGCCACGGCGTGACCAACCTGCGCAAGTCGATCTCGCAATCGGTCAACACCTACTACTACCGGCTCGCGCTGGACCTGGGCATCCAGCAGTTCGACGAATACATGGCGTACTACGGCTTCGGCGCGCCCACGGGCATCGACCTGCGCGGCGAGATCGGCGGCATCCTGCCCTCGCCGCAGGCGAAGTTGAAGGCGCGCAAGGAGCGCTGGTACCCCGGCGATACCGTCAACGTGGCCATCGGCCAGGGCGACTGGAAGGTCACCCCGCTGCAACTCGTGCGCGCGACGGCCGGCATCGCCAGCGGCGAGTTGCGCCGACCGCACCTGGTGGCGCAATCGCGGGTCGGGTTCGATCGTCCGTGGGAATCGATGCCGCAGCCGGCAGCGGTTCCGATCAGCCCGAATCCGGCCAACGTCGCCGTCGTGCGCCTGGGCATGCAGGACACCATGCAGCCCGGCGGTACCGGCTGGCGCGTGGCCCAGGGTGCGTCCTACCTGATGGCGGGCAAGACCGGCACCGCGCAGGTGATCAGCCGTCGCGGCACCGCGGCGGTCGATCCGCGCAGCCTGCCGATGCACTTGCGCCACCGTTCGCTGTTCGTCGGCTTCGCACCGGCGGACAACCCGACGATCGCGATCGCGATCGCGGTGGAAGGCGGCGGTTACGGCGGCAGCACGGCAGGACCCATGGCGCGCAAGATCTTCGACGCCTACCTGCTCGGCCAGATGCCCGAGAAGGTGGACCCGGAAGGCGTGCCCATGACACCCGACGCGACCGTCGCGCCGCCGTCCGCACCCGCCGCGGTGCCCGCCGCCGCGCCGCCGTCGGCGACGCCACCCCCGGCACCGCAGGGAGAGCGGCGATGAGCGACCTGCTGCGCTGGGCGCTGGATGCACTGCGCTACCTGCTGCGTACCCTGGACTGGCCACTGCTGGGCGCATTGTTGGCGCTGATGGCGGTCGGCCTGGCCGTGCTGTACAGCGCGGGGGGCGAAGCGCTCGGTTCGCGCCTCGTGCTCGCGCAGGGCGTGCGCTTCGGCGTGGGCCTGGCGGCGATGTGGGCGCTGTCGCGGGTGACGCCGGTGCGGCTGCGTGCATGGACGCCCGGCGTGTTTGCGGTTGCGCTCGTGCCGCTGGTGCTGGTGCTGTTCATCGGCACCGGCAAGCACGGCGCGCACTGGATCGACCTGAAGTTCTTTTACCTGCAGCCCTCGGAACTGCTGAAGATCGCGTTGCCGATGATGCTGGCCTGGTACCTGCATCGCGAGCCGCTGCCGCCGGGTTGGCGCACCACGATCGTGTCGGCGCTGTTGATCGGTCTGCCGACCGGCCTGATCCTGCTGCAGCCGGATTTCGGTACCGCGATGCTGGTGGCGGCCAGCGGCGTGTTCGGCCTGTACCTCGCCGGCCTGTCGTGGTGGTGGTTCATCACCGCCGGCGTGCTCGGTGGCACGGCGGTGGGCCTGGTGATGTTCGCGCCGATCTCGTGGTTCTCGTTCCTGCGCGAATACCAGCAGAACCGCATCCTGACCTTCCGCGATCCGGAGAACGATCCGCTGGGCGCCGGCTGGAACATCCTGCAATCGAAGATCGCCATCGGCGGCGGCGGCTGGACCGGCAAGGGCTGGGGCCAAGGCTCGCAATCGCACCTGGATTACCTGCCCGAGCACACCACCGATTTCATCTTCTCCGTGTTGTCGGAAGAGTTCGGCTGGGTGGGTGTGGCCGTGGTGCTGCTGCTGTACCTGTTCGTCGTCGGTCGCTGCCTGTGGATCGCGATGGATGCACGCGATACGTACTCGCGTCTCATCGCCGGCACGCTGGGCATGGCCTTGTTCGTCTACGTGATCGTCAACGGCGGCATGGTGTCCGGCCTGCTGCCGGTGGTGGGCGTGCCGATGCCGTTGTTGAGTTATGGCGGCACGTCGGCCGTGTCGTTGCTCGCCGGCCTGGGCCTGGTGATGGCGGTGCGCGCGCACCGGCCGGTGCACGGGTATTGAGGCCACGCTGCGCAGTGCTCTGTTCACCCTGCACGGAAAATCGCGTGCTACCCTCGCGCCGATGATGCGACGCGTACTTCCCTGTCTTCTGGTGCTGGCCCTTGCGTCCTGCGCCACACCGCAACCGCCACCGCCGGGTTCCTCGGCGACTTCTCCTGCTGCGACAACGACGCCCGCCGAAACCTCGGTGGAACGCGTCGCCGACGTGCCGCCCGAGGCGCTCGCGCCGGTCGACTTCCCCACGGCGCGTGCGCAATTCGTGCGCGATACCGCGGCGAAATACGGCATCGCCCCGGCCGACATCGAGGCGACGCTGGGCAAGGCGCAGTTCCTCGACAGCGTGGTGGCGGCGATGTCGCGCCCCGCCGAGCGCGTGAAGCCCTGGAGCGAGTACCGCGTGGGCTTCCTCACGCAGACGCGCATCGACGGCGGCCGCGCGTTCATGGCGCAGCATCGCGACGAACTCGCACGCGTCGAGCAGCAGTATGGCGTGCCGCCCGAAGTGATCGTGTCGATCATCGGCGTGGAGACCAACTACGGCGGCTTCACCGGCCGGCACAAGGTGCTGGACGCCCTGTACACGCTGGCCTTCCGCTACCCGCGCAGCGGCAACCCCGAGCGCATCGCCTACGAATATCGCCGCGAACAGTTCTTCCGCGACGAACTGGCGCAGCTGTTCGCGCTGGGCCGTGAAGAGAAGCTCGATATCGCCACCCTGACCGGCAGTTACGCCGGGGCGATGGGCCTGGGCCAGTTCATGCCGTCGAGTTACCGCGAGTTCGCGGTGGACGGCGACGGCGACGGCCGACGTGATCTGTTCACCACGTATCCGGACATCTTCGCGTCGATCGCCAACTACTTCCGCAAGAAGGGTGGCGAGCGCGGCGGTTGGGTGCCGGGTGGCGCGGTGGTGGCGCGTGCGCAATTGCAGGACGGCTATCCGGAGTTCAACCC
The DNA here is from genome assembly GCF_964252705.1 of Pseudoxanthomonas sp. LjRoot125. Classification (NCBI taxonomy): domain Bacteria; kingdom Pseudomonadati; phylum Pseudomonadota; class Gammaproteobacteria; order Lysobacterales; family Lysobacteraceae; genus Pseudoxanthomonas; species Pseudoxanthomonas sp. LjRoot125. Next base: position 80,835 of record NZ_CAXUOY020000003.1, read on the forward strand.
GGAGACCTGGACGCCCGATTACACGCTCGCGCAACTGGCCGAAAAGGGCTATCGCCCGCTCGACGCCGTCGCACCCGACGCGACCGCCACGCTGGTGCAGCTGGACGGCGCCGACGGCAAGCAGTACTGGCTGGGCTTCCAGAACTATTACGCAATCACCCGCTACAACAACTCCAAGATGTACGCGATGGCGGTGTACCAGCTGTCGCAGGCCATCGCCGGCCGCGAGATTCCGCCGGCATGAGGTGGCTCGCGCTGCCGATGGTCGTCGTCGCCCTGGCCGCGTGCAGCACGGCACCGAAGAAGTCCCCGCCACCGCCGTTGTCCGGCGGCGCGACCACATCGCCTTCGTCGCCCTCGCGCCCGACGGCGGGCAAGGATTGTTCGCGCTATGCACCCGCGCAGGAAGACCTGTCCACGCGCGGTGATTACAAGGCCGGCGGCTTGTACAAGCCGGGCGTGGCCGATACCACCCCCGACCACGTGCCCGACCTGGACTGCATCCGCGAGCCCGTCGTCACTGCCGAAGCGCGCTCGCGCGTGGGCAACAAATCGCCGTACACGGTGCTGGGCAAGCAGTACCGCGTGCTCGATCGCGTGGACGACTACGTGGAGCAGGGCACCGCGTCGTACTACGGCAACAAGTTCCATGGCCGGCGCACGTCGAACCAGGAGGTGTACGACATGTACGCCTACAGCGCGGCGCACAAGTCGTTGCCGCTGCCGAGCTTCGCGCGCGTCACCAACCTGGACAACGGCACGTCGGTCGTCGTCCGGGTGAACGATCGTGGCCCGTTCCACGAAGGGCGCGTGATCGACCTGAGCTACGCCGCCGCGGTGAAGCTGGGCATCACCCAGCGCGGCACCGGGCGCGTCGAAGTGCGTGGCCTGGCCCCGGATGGACGCGCGCTGGCCGAAGCGCCCGCGGTATCCGCACCGAGGGCCACCACGCCCCCGGCGACGCCGTCGGCGATGGATGCGCTGGTCGACCGCTTGCCCCAGGGCACGGCCACGACCGCGCAGGGGTTCGAACAATGGATGCAGGCCAACGGCGTGCGCGTGGCGACCGGCAAGCCCGGCGGCGCGGCGGCGCCAGTGGTGACGGCACCCGCGGCCGCGTCCGTGCTGCCGGCCTCGGCGCCCGCCGCAACGTCGCCCCTGCAATTGCAGGTGGCCAGCTTCTCCAGTCGGGACAACGCCGACCGCGCGCTGGCCCGCCTTGCGGCGGCCGGTATCGCCGATGCACGGCTGACCGATGTGCCCGGCAACGGGGGCACGCTGTGGCGGTTGCGCGTCGGTGCACCGGATGCGGCGACGGCGGAGGCCCTGGCGGGCCGCATCGCGGGCCTCGGCTTCGGCCGTCCGCAACTGGTGCGCGAATAGTCGCGGGAAACCGCGGGTTTTTTACGTTCTTCCAACCCACGGGCGGGCCGGCGTCCCTACAATATCGGCCTTGAATCGTCAGGCCCACGGCCTTGCCAGGAGTTTTCCGCCGATGAAGTTCCGTTTCGCCCTTGCCGCGCTCGCGACCACCGCCATGGGCCTGGCCATTGCCCAGACCCCCGCGCCGACCCCGGCGCCCGCCGCTGCCGCTCCCGCTGCGCCTGTCGAGATCCCGCCGCCGCCCAAGCCCACCGCCACCGCATGGGTGCTGGTCGACTACATCACCGGCCAGGTACTGGCGGGCGAGAACTACAACGAGCGCGTCGAGCCGGCCAGCATCACCAAGGTCATGACCTCGTATGTGCTGGCGGCCGAGCAGAAGAACGGCAAGATCAAGCCCGACGACCAGGTGATGATGAGCGAGCGCGCCTGGCGCGAGGGCGGTGCTGGCACGGATGGCAGCTACAGCGGTTTTGCCGTCAACAAGACCGCGCCGCTGCTGGACATGGAAAAGGGCATGGCCGTGCAGTCGGGCAACGACGCCGCCATCGCGCTGGCCGAGCACGCCGCCGGCAGCCAGGAAGCGTTCGCGTCGCTGATGAACAACTACGCCGCGCAGATCGGCATGAAAGGCTCGCACTTCGTCAACGCGCACGGCCTGTCCGCACCGGAGCACTACTCGACCGCGTACGACCTCGCGCTGCTGGGCCGCTCCTTCATCCGTGACTATCCCGAGCAGTACGCCTTCAACAAGATCAAGGAATTCACGGTCGGCACGATCACCCAGCCGAACCGCAACCTGCTGCTGTGGCGCGATGCCAGCGTCGACGGCATCAAGACCGGCCACCACTCGGCCGCCGGCTATTGCCTGATGAGCTCGGCCAAGCGTGGCGACCAGCGCCTCGTCGCGGTGGTGATGGGTTCCACCTCCGAGAAGCAGCGCGCAGAGGACAGCCTGGCGCTGCTCAACTGGGGCTTCCGCTTCTACGAGACGCATCGCTTGTACGAGCCCGGCAAGGTCATCGCCAGCCAGCGCGTGTGGAAGGGCCAGACCAAGGAAGTGCAACTCGGCGTCGCGCAGCCGATGCTGGTGAGCGTGCCGCGCGGTCGCTACGGCGACCTGAAGCCGACGATGGACGTGCCCAAGACGCTGGTCGCGCCGATCACGCAGGGCCAGGCCATCGGCACGGTGAAGGTCACGCTGGACGGCAAGGTGGTCGCGCAGTCGCCGCTGGTGGCGATCTCTCCCATCGAAGAGGCAGGCTTCTTCAAGCGCCTGTGGGACGCGTTCTGGATGTGGTGGGAGTCGGAGTGATCCGCCTCGTCCCATGATGTTGAAGAAGCCGGCGCACGCCGGCTTCTTCGTTTCCGGCCTCAGCGGATGCCGGCAGCGATCAGCCCGATGGCGATGATGGCCAGCGGGATCGCCAGCAGGTTCAGCCGGTTGAGCCGCTCGCCGAAACCGAACACGCCCGCCAGAGTGCCCAGCACCACCACGCCGATGTTCATCATCGAGAACACCACCGCCGGATGATCCGGCAGCGCGCGGTGGGCCTTCACGTAGAACAGGATGTTGGCGAAGTTCAGCGTGCCCAGCAGCAGGCCCGTACCCAGCGCGGCGCGCGTCGGCGCGATCCGCGAACGCCACAGGCGCAGTCCCTGCACGAGCAGCATCACCGCGAACGCCGCGATGAAGGCCACCTGCAGCGACGCGGCGAACGGTGTGCCGGCCGCAGCCAGGCGTTTGAGCAGCACGTCCACGCTCGCGTAGCCGACCAGCACCAGCAGCGGCAGCGCCCAGGCCTGCCATCCGTCGCCGCGCGTGCCGCGTTCCGGGCGTGCCACCAGGCACGCGATCGCCACCACGCCCAGCACGAGGCCGGCGATCCGCAGCGCATTGGCCTGCTCGCCGAACCACAGGAACGCCGCCAGCAGCGACAGCACCAGCGACATCCGCTGGGCGATGTCGGTGCGTACGATGCCCGCGGCGCGCACGGACGCCGACAGCGCCAGGAAGATGCCGGGCAGCAGCAGTGCCAGCAATACCAGCTCGGTCCACGGCGTGCCCGCGTGACGGAGGGTCGCCAGCGGCGGATCCAGCAGGCCGAAGCACAGCAGCGAGGCGGCCAGGTAATTCCAGGTGATGCCTTGCGCGGTATCGATCCCGCGTCGTTGCATCAGCTTGAGCAGCACGGAAACCAGCACGCTGCAGGCGACGCTGATGAGCAGGTAGAGCATGGCGCGACTCGGAGAAGGAGCGCCGGATTATCGCGCCTGAACGCGGGCCCGTGCGGCAGCGTCCCGCATGGCCGTCGTACCCCGCTCTTCGCGTGCCTATCGGGAAGGACGGCCACCATCGCCTATCATCGGGTCCGGGAGGTGCGACGCGGCCCGCGTCGTCCGCCCGGCCCACGGAATAACCCGCGCCACGCGGATCACCACTTTTCAAGGAGATGCACGAGTGAACAGGGGAACACGAAACACGGTATTGGCGACGGCCTGCATGCTGATGGCGGCAGCCGCGACGCCCGCGTTCGCCCAGCGCGCCAGCGCGCAGGACCAGCGCAAGCAGCAGATGGCGGAAATCCCGACCTGTGCCAAACCGCTGGGCACGATCTCGGTGATCGAGCCCGAGGACGGCGTGAACTGGTGGAGCGGCCAGCAATTGCCGGCACCGTCGAAGCTGATCAAGGTGTTCGTCAACAAGTCGCGCTGCTTCACCCTCGTCGACCGTGGCGCGGGCCTTGATGCGGCGATGGGCGAGCGCGCGCTGGCCTCCAGCGGTGAGCTGCGCAACCGTTCCAACATCGGCAAGGGCCAGATCCGCGCAGCGGATTACGTGCTGGTGCCGGACCTGATCTCGCAGAACAGCAACGCCGGCGGCAATGCCATCAGCGGCCTGCTGGGTGGCCTGGTGGGCGGCAACGTCGGCCGCGTGGTCGGTGGGCTGGACTTCAAGAAGAAGACCGCCGACGTCGTCCTGACCGTGACCGACGTGCGTTCGTCCGAGCAGGTCGCCATGGCCGAAGGCAGCGCCAAGAAGACCGACATCGGTTGGGGCGCGGGCGGCAGCCTGTTCACCGGCAGCCATTGGGGCGGCGGCGGCGCCAGCGGCTACGCCAACACCGAGATCGGCCAGGTCATCACGCTGGCCTACCTGCAGGCCTATACCGACCTGGTCGCCCAGCTGGGCGGCGTGTCCGGCAACGCCTCGGCCTCCAACGCCCAGCAGGCGGTGGAAATGACCAAGCCGGGTCGGCTGTTCGCCAACCCCAAGGGCACCGGCAAGGCGGTGCGCGACCTCGACCCGGGCATGATGCTGTACCCCACCGGCAACAAGGAGGGCGTCATGTGGGAAGTCGAGGACGAACTGGGCAACAAGGGCTGGGTCTCGTCCAGCCTGGTGCAGTTGGCGCGCTGAACCGCGACCGCTGTCCGCCGGAGGGCCGCCACAGGGCGGCCCTTCGCGTTTCCGGGCCCGCGGCTTGGCTTTCACGCCCTGCGTCCCAATAATTCCCGCATGGAAATCAAATCCGACAACCCCGAACACGGCTTCCAGTTCCCCGGCACCTTCGAGCTCAGCGCGATGGGCACCGCCGGGACCGGCCTGGAAAGCGAACTGCCGCGCCTGCTGGAATCGGCCGGCGTCGAGGTCCTGCACGAGGACATCAGCTGGAAGCACTCGAGCAACGGCAAGTACGTGTCCGTGCGCATCCGCTTCCGTGCCGACGATCGCGCCCAGTACGACGCCGCGCACAACGCGCTGCGCGAGCATCCGGAAGTGAAGTGGACGCTGTGAGCGCCCCCTGCATCGTCCGTGAGCTCGGTCGCCAGCCGTACGAACCGGTGTGGCGCGCCATGCAGCGTTTCACCGACGCGCGCACCGATGCGACCGTCGACGAGCTGTGGCTGGTCGAGCACGATCCCGTCTTCACCCTGGGCCAGGCCGGCAAGGACGAGCACGTGCTCGCGCCGGGCGACATCCCGGTGGTGCATGTCGATCGTGGCGGCCAGGTGACTTACCACGGCCCCGGCCAGATCGTGGCGTATCCGCTGTTCGACCTGAAGCGTTTGAAGGTGGGCGTGCGCGATTACGTCTGCAAGATCGAGCAGGCGATGATCGATACGCTGGCCGAATGGAACATCGAAGCCGCCCGCAAGGACGGCGCGCCCGGTGTCTATGTCGCCGGCGCGAAGATCGGCGCGCTGGGCATCCGCGTGCGACGCGGCTGCACCTTCCACGGCCTGGCGTTCAACATCGCGATGGACCTGGAACCGTTCCACCGCATCAATCCCTGCGGTTACCAGGGTCTGCAGGTGGTTTCGCTGGCCGATCTCGGCGGCCCCACCGGCATGGACCAGGTGAAGCCCGTGCTGTTGAAGCACATGGCGGACCAGTTCGGCCTTGCGCTTCGCCACGACACCGCCCTGCCGGATCTGTCGCAGGCCGCATAACGACGGCCATGGCCGCGTGCCACAATCGGTCGCCATGAACGATGCGACCCTGTCCCTCGATGCCGAACGCGATGCACTGACCGAGCGCGGCCTGGCGCGCTTGCGCGCCGCGTCGACGTCATCGGATGCGCTGCTGGCCGATCCTGGCAATGTCGAACGCGTATCGCGCGTGATCGCCACCAGCGATTTCGCGCTGGAAACATTGCGCCGGCAGCCCGACCTGCTCGCGACTCTGCTCCACGATGACGGGGCGGCGCCATGGCCGGTACCCGCGTTGCTCGCGGACAACACGGCGCAATGGCCCGAACTGCTGCGCCGCTACCGCACGGCCGAATCCACGCGTTTGGTGTGGCGCGACATTCACGGCCTGGACACCGTGGACGACACGCTGGCCGGCACCACGCGCCTGGCCGAGGTCTGCCTGCAGACCGCGCTCGACGCGCTGGAAGTCGAATTCGCGCAACGCCACGGCGTGGTGCGTGCCGCCGATGGCAGTGCGCAGCGATTGGTGGTGTTCGGCCTGGGCAAGCTGGGCGGCGGCGAGCTGAATTTCTCCTCCGACATCGACCTGGTCTACGCCTATCCGCAGGGCGGCGACTCCGACGGCGCGCGTTCGCTCGCGGCCGAGGACTATTTCATGCGGCTGGGCCAGCGACTGGCGAAACTGCTCGATGAACCTACGGCCGACGGCTTCTGCCACCGCGTCGACCTGCGCCTTCGTCCGTTCGGCAACGCGGGGCGCGTGGCGCTGTCGTTCGCGGGCATGGACCAGTATTTCCAGCGCGAAGGACGCGACTGGGAGCGCTACGCCTGGCTGAAGGCGCGCGCCGTGGCCGGCGACATCGAGGCGGGCGAACAGTGGCTGGAGTCGTTGCGTCCGTTCGTCTACCGGCGCTACCTGGACTACACCGCGCTCGATGGCCTGCGCGAGATGAAGGCCGCCATCGCCGCCGAAGTCGCGCGCCGCGAACTGGCCGACGACATCAAGCGTGGCCCGGGCGGCATCCGCGAGATCGAATTCCTCGTGCAGGCGTTGCAGCTCATCCGTGGCGGGCGCGAAGCGGCGCTGCGCGAACGACGCCTGCGCGTGGCCCTGCCCGCACTGGTGGCGACCCGGCAGGTCTCGCCGGAAGAAGGCGAGATGCTCGCGCAGGCCTATCGTTTCCTGCGCCGCCTGGAGAACCGCCTGCAGATGCTGCGCGATGCGCAGACCCATGCGCTGCCGGAGGCGGCACTGGACCGTCATCGCATCGCGCGCGGGTTGGATTATCCGGATTGGGACGCGCTGCGCGCCGCGCTGGACGTGCAGCGCGAACGCGTGTCGGCGGAATTCGCAGAGTTGCTCGCACCGCGCCAGCGCGATGCCGAGCCGGGCGCGCTGGCGCTGTACTGGCGTGCGTTGCCGGAAGGAGGAGATGCATCACCGCTCGCGGCATCGGGGTTCACCGACCCGGGCAGCGCGGACCATGCGCTGCGTGAGTTCGCGCAATCCAGCGGCGTGCGTGCGCTATCCGATGCTGCCCGCGCACGCCTCGATCGCGTCGTGCCATCGCTGCTCGACGCCTGCGTGCGCTCGCGCCAGCCCGATGCCGCGCTGCGCCGCGTATTGCCTTTGTTGCAGGCGATCCTGCGTCGTGCCAGCTATCTTGCCCTGCTCGACGAGCAGCCCAGCGCGCTGGCGCGCCTGGTCGATGTGCTGGCGCGCAGCGCGCTGCTGGCCGAAAGGCTCGCGCAGTACCCGTTGTTGCTGGACGAGTTGCTGGACACGCGCGTGGCCGGGCCGATGCCGGACCGCGCCGAGCTGCGCGCCGAATGCGAGGCAGCGTTGCTCGAGGACGATCCCGAAGCCTGTCTGCGCCTCTTGAACGAACGACGCCTGGCGTTGAGTTTCCGGGTGGCGCTGGCCGCGCTGGACGGACGACAGGCGGCGCGCGACAGCGTGCGCCAGCTGGCCTGGCTCGCCGACGAGGTGGTCCGCGTGGTGGTGCAGGTGGCGACACGCGACGTGCTGGCCGCGCATGGCCGCGTGCCCGACGGACGCTTCGCGGTGGTCGGTTACGGCAGCCTGGGCGGCGAGGAACTCGGCTTCGGTTCGGACCTTGATCTGGTGTTCCTGTTCGACGCCCCGGCGGGTGCGGAATCCGATGGCGCGCGTCCGCTGGAAGCGGGGCGCTGGTACGCGCGCCTCGCGCAGAAGATCGTGGCGCTGCTCGGCGCGGTCACGGCGGCGGGACGGCTGTACGACGTCGACGTGCGCCTGCGCCCCGACGGCGCGAAAGGCTTGCTGGTGTCGTCGCTGGCGAGCTTCACCGAATACCAGCGCGAACGCGCATGGACCTGGGAACACCAGGCGCTGGTCCGCGCCCGTGCGATGGCCGGCGACTTGTCCCTGCGCGACGCCTTCGAGGAGGTCCGCCGCCAAACGCTGGCCCATCCACGCGATGCCGATACGTTGCGCGCCGAGGTGGTGAAGATGCGCGCGCGGATGCGCGCCGAGCTCGATCGCAGCGATGCCGCGCGCTTCGATCTCAAGCAGGGCGCGGGCGGCCTGGTCGACCTCGAGTTCCTGCTGCAGTACCTGGTGCTGCGCGATGCGGGTCGGCGACCGGGCCTGCAGCGGCCGCGCGACACGCCCGGCTTGCTGGTCGCACTGGTGGAAGCGGGTGTGCTGTCGCCGGAGCAGGCCGCTGCGCTGGATGCCGTGCATGCGACCTTCGTGGCGGAAGGCCTCGCCTGCACGCTGGACCGGCGCCCGCGCCTGGTGGTGGAGAACGCGGCGCTGGCTGCCGCGCGCGCCCTGGTGATGCGGACGACGTCCGCGCACGGACTGGATTTCGACGCGACGACCTGATCGCTCAGCGCAACAGTCGCGTACGCACCTCATCTGCGACGCGAGCCGTTTCGCGTAGCGGCTGGACGTCGAAGGGCGACATCGCGCCGGTCAATGCGCGGATGCGTCCGCGCGCGAGCAACGCCTCCAGGAACAGGCGGGGGCGTCCGCCGACACGTGCCGGTTCGAACACATGCACCGGCACCGAGGTCGCACACGCTTCCGACAGCATGTTGACCGACTCCGGCGTGCAGACGATCCGGTCGGCCCAGGCCAGCAGGCCGGCATAAGGATTCGGGCCATCGGACGGATCGCACCACAGCACCGTGTCCGCACGCGTTGCGTAACGCGCGCGCAGCGCCTGCACGACGTCGGCGGGCGTGCGACGCGATGCCGTGATCATCAGGCTCTCCGTTCCCATCGCGTCGTCGAGCATGGCGGCGAGCCGCGCGAACGCATCGGCATCGAAAGCGTAGTGCGCGCTGTCGCCGCCGATCAGCAGCGCGGTGCGCGGCGAGGGCAGGGCGGCGAGGGACGGAAACGCCGTGCGGGCATCCAATAGCCAGGCGTCGTCGACCGGGTTGAGGCTGCCGAGCAGGGTCAGCACGTTGGGTCCGGCAAGTCCGTCGTGGTCCGGCGCGATGACCAGGTCCCAGTGCGACGGGTCGATGCGCGGGTCGAGGATCTGGACGGCGCGGCTGCCGCGGTCACGCAGCAGGCGCGTCGCCAGGGCCGCCTGCCGGCCGCAGCCGATGGCCAATGCGGGGGGCGTGTTCCATGCAGCATGGAATCCGGACCCGAACGCCTGCGATGCGCCGGGCAACCTCCGCGGTGCCATCCAGCGCCAGGGCGCATGGGGCAGCAGCACGATCTCGTCTGCCACCCGCCCCAGTGCGCGCGCCAGCGCCAGCGCCTGGCGCACGTTGCCGGCATGGCCGTCGGTGAGGGTGCAGGTGCGGGGCGAATCGGCCGTCACGGGGCGTTTTCGTTCCACTGGTTAAAACAATCCGTTCCGGGGCGGCTGGATGTTGCCATAGTCAGGACACTCTACACTGCCCCCGCATTCGCTGGCCCGGTACGTCGGGCTCCGTCTTCTTCCTGCCGCAGGTTTCCCATGCCCCAAGCTCTCGACGCCGCATCGCTGGACCAATTGTTTCGCACCGCCCGCACCTACAACGCCTTCGGTGGCGAGGTCAGCGACGAGACGCTGCGGCAGTTGTACGACCTGCTGAAGTTCGGTCCCACCCAGGCCAACACCACCCCGGCGCGCTTCGTGTTCGTGAAATCGGCCGAGGCCAAGGCCAAGCTGGGCCCGGCGCTGGACGAAGGCAACTACGCCAAGACGATGGCGGCGCCGGTCACCGTGATCATCGGTCGCGACGAGGACTTCCACGAGAAGCTGCCGTTCCTGTTCCCGCACACCGACGCCAAGGCCTGGTTCGACGGTCCGCGCGAGAACCGCACCAAGCCTGCGCTGCGCAACGCCAGCCTGCAGGCGGCCTACCTGATCGTCGCCGCGCGCGCGCTGGGCCTGGACGCCGGCCCGATGACCGGCTTCAACGCGGCCAAGGTCGACGAGGCCTTCTTCGCCGGCACGGCGATCAAGTCCGACATCCTGGTCAACCTGGGCCAGGGCGACCCGACCAGCATTTTCCCGCGTTCCCCGCGCCTGGGCTTCGACGAAGCCGCACGCATCCTCTGACCCCACCCCCTGGAGATTCCCCATGCGCAAGACCCTGCTCGTTGCCGCCCTGTTCGCCTTCGCCGGTTCCGCCTTCGCCGCGCCGGTGACCTACAAGCTCGACCCCGGCCACACCAATGTGTTGGCCAGCTGGAACCACTTCGGCTACTCGAACCCGAGCGCCAACTTCGGCCAGGCCGACGGCACCCTGGTGTACGACGCCGACAAGGTGTCCGCCTCGAGCGTGCAGGTCACCCTGCCGCTGACCGGCCTGAGCGCGCTGGCCGACCAGTTCTACGACCACCTGACCAGCGACAAGTGGTTCGACGCCGCCAAATACCCCACCGCCACCTTCAAGAGCACCAAGGTCGAAGCCGCGGGCGAGGGCAAGCTGAAGGTCACCGGCGACCTGACCATCAAGGGCATCACCAAGCCGGTCGTGCTGGACGTGACCCTGAACAAGGTCGGTGAGCACCCGATGAAGAAGGTGCCGGCGATCGGCTTCGACGCCACCGCCACCGTCAAGCGCAGCGATTTCGGCGTGGGTGCGTACGCCCCGATGGTCAGCGACGACGTGACGCTGAAGATCACCACCGAAGCGACCGCCGACGCCAAGAAGTAAGCCGCGTCCCTCGGCCGTTTTCCGGCCGATGCGCTCCAGAACGCCGCCCCGTCCCGGGCGGCGTTCTTCGTTCCGGGCCCTGTGCCTTGGGGCGTCCGGGAGCGGCTGGTAGACTGGCCGCCCCTGTTTCGCCATCGTCCACCGCCATGAGCCAGACCGCCACCGTGCCCGCCAACGCCGAGAAGCGCTACACCGTGAGCCGCGCCGACCTGCCGCTGAGCTGCCCGTTGCCGTCGATGGCGCTGTGGAACTCGCATCCGCGTGTGTATCTGCCCATCGAGGACGCCGCAGGTGGCGACGTGCAGTGCCCGTATTGCGGTTCGCATTTCGTCCTGGCCGACTGACCGGACGATGCCGGCCCCTCGCATGGCCCGCCGACCATGCGCCGACTGACCGTCGTCCAGCTGCTGCCGGCGCTGGAATCCGGCGGTGTCGAACGCTCCACCCTTGAGATCGCCGATGCGCTGGTGCGCGCCGGCCATCGCGCCATCGTGGTGTCGGCCGGCGGCCGCCTCGTGCCGACGCTGCTGGCGTCCGGCGCGGAACACATCACCCTCGACATCGGCCGCAAGTCGCTGCTGACATTGCGCCATGCCGGCGCGTTGCGACGGCTGTTCGCCGAGGCCGGCGCCGACATCGTGCACGCCCGTTCGCGCTTGCCGGCATGGCTTGGCCTGTGGGCGGTGCGCGGCATGCCCGCCGCATCGCGATCCCGCTTCGTCACCACCATGCACGGCCTCAATTCGCCAAGCCGCTACAGCGCGGTGATGACGCAGGGCGAACGCGTGATCTGCGTGTCGGAAACCGTGCGTCGCTATCTGCTGCAGCACTATCCGCGGACCGATCCCGCGAAGCTCGTCGTCATCCCGCGCGGCATCGATCCCGCGCAGTTCCCGCGTGCCGCTTTCCCCGATCCCGACGCGCGCGGGTGGGCGGCCGCGCAGCATCCCGCGTTGGCAGGCGATGGCCCGCTGCTCCTGTTGCCCGGACGTGGCACGCGATTGAAGGGGCATGGCGACGCGCTGTCGCTGCTCAGGCGATTGCGAGGGACCGGTGTGGACGCGCGCCTGTGGATGCCGGGCGCGCGCGAGCCGGGCCGGGCGCCGTACGTCGCCGAACTGGAAGGAGAAGCGCGGCGTGATGGCGTCGCCGATGCGCTGGCCATCACCGCGCCGACGGCGGAGATCGCACGCGCCTACGCCGCCAGCGACGTGGTGTTGCAGCTGTCGCGCAAGCCGGAAGCCTTCGGTCGTACCGTCATCGAAAGCCTGTCTATCGGCCGCCCGGTGGTGGGTTGGGCGCACGGCGGCGTGGGTGAATTGCTGGCGGGGCTGCAGCCGCAAGGCGCGGTGCCCGCGTTCGACGAAGACCGCCTGTTTGATGTCGTAAAGGCGATGCTCGCCCATCCGCCGTCGCCATTGGCTACGATGGACGCCTACACCCTGCGCGCAATGCAGGAAGCGACGCTGGCCCTCTACCACGATCTTGCCGATGACCGCCGACCTGCCCCCGACTCCTGACACGCCTGCACGCCGCGCACACGGTTGGCGATGGGCGCCCGCGTGGGTGCTGACGTTCGTCGCCCTGTGGCCGGCGCCAGGTTATGCCGAGGCGGTGATGGTGCTCGGCGCGCTGGCGGCGATCGTGCGCTTGCTGCTGGGGCGCTTCCGCGGCGGTACGCGCCTGCTGAGCGGTGCGGCCTGGGCACTGACAAGCGCGCTGTTCGCCGCGTACTGGTTGCCGCAGGCCATCTCGGCGATCGACGCCGTCGATGTCGGGCGCGCATTGCGGGAAGCCGCGGTGGACCTGCGTTACCTGCCGTTCCTGTGGCTGGTGGCGGCGTCGGTGGCGAATACGCGCGCGCGCCGAACCACGTTCAGCGGTCTGGCAGTGATCGTGGGGATCTGGACGCTGGATGCGTTGGCGCAGGTGGCGTTCGGCACGAGTCCCTTGTTCTGGGGCCTGGACCAGCTGAAGCAGTGGATCAGCGGGCGGCCGATGTGCACGGTCGAGCAGATGGCCGGTATCGACCGGTTGAGCGGCTTCCTCGGTCCGTGCAATCGCAAGCTCGGGGTGGTGATGGCCAGTCTGTCGCCGTTTCTGCTGTTCGCCGCCGCCGCGCGCCTGCGCGTGGCGGGCTGGCTGCTCGCATCCGCGGCGATCGGCGTGGTGGTGCTTCTCGCGGGCGCCCGCGCCGCGTGGATCACCTACGCGCTGGTGCTGGTGTTCTCGGGCTGGAAACTGCTGGGCTGGAAGCGACTGCTCGGCGTGTTCGGGTTCGGTTTCCTGCTGTTGGGCGTGCTCACCGTCGCCTCGACGCAGGTGCGCGAGCGGATCCTGCTGACCACGCATGCGCTGACCGCCGACGAAGCCGGCGTGGACACCGCATTGTCGGGCCGCGCGCAGATCTGGTCCGCGGCCACCTGCATGATCGCGAAGCACCCGATCAACGGTGTCGGCGCGCGCGGATTCCGCCAGGCCTACCCGGACTGCGACGCCAGCCCCGCGTCGCGGCCGGCCTGGGGCCAGGGACCCGCGTTCCACGCGCACCAACTGGTGCTGGAAGTGCTCAGCGAGACCGGCGTCATCGGTTTGCTGTTGTGGCTGGCGGGGGCTGCGCTCGCGTGGCGAGCATGGCGATATGCCTCGCAAGTGGCGAAGGAACGCGCGCGCCCGGCAATGCTTGCACTGGCCGTGACGGTCTTCCCGTTCAATACGCACCTCGCGTTCTATTCGACGTTCTGGGGCGGGCTGACGCTGATGCTGGCCGCGCTGTACGCCGGCAGCCTGCTGGCGCGCGATGACGAATGAGGCCGCACGTGCGCGGCGCTGCGCCTTCATCGCACCCGCAAACCTGATCGCCACCGCGATCGCGGCGCTGCCGCAGCGCGTGCTGCTCACGTTCGGCTCGGTAGCGACGTGGGTGCTCTGGCCTGCACTGGGGAAGCGGCGTCGCTATGCGGCCACCAACATCGCTCTGTGTTTTCCGGAGCTGGATGAGGCGGCACGGGCCCGCCTGCTGCGCGACAACTTGCGCGCGACCGTGACAGGCGTGCTCGAGCTGGTACGTGGTTGGTTCGCTTCGCCTGGCAGGCTCCACGGCCTCGCCGACGTGGACGGTCTCGAGCATGTGCGCGCGGCGCGCGAGCGTGGGCAGGGCGTTTTGCTGTTCGGCGGCCACTTCCCGCATTCGGAACTGTGCGCGCGCCTGCTCGGTGAAGCGCTCGGCGAACGCGTGACGATCGTCGCGCGCCACAACAATGATGCCTGCATCGAACGCTGGCTCGACGGCGCGCGTCGCCGCGCCTTCGCCGACGTCATCGGCAAGAAGGATGTGCGCGGCCTGCTGCGCGCGCTGTCTCGCGGCGGCATCGTGGCGTACTCGGCCGACCAGGATTTCAACTACCAGAACGCCTTCGTGCCCTTCTTCGGCATCCAGGCGGCCACCCTGGTGGCGACGCCGGATCTCGCCCGGCGCGGCAACGCCGCGGTGCTGCCCTTCTGGTTCCACCGCGATGCCGATGGGCGCTACAAACTGCGCGTGGAGCCCACGTGGGACGGCTGGCCCAGCGGCGATCCGGCGCAGGATGCGGCGCGCTACATGGCGGAACTCGAAGCCGTCGTGCGCCAGCATCCCGAGCAGTATCTCTGGGTGCACCGGCGCTTCAAGACACGCCCACCGGGCGAGCCCGGCCTCTACCGGTAAAGCGCCCCGCGGCCGTCGGGCTGGCGCTTGAAGCGCCGATGGATCCACAGGTATTGGGTGGGTGCCTCGCGCACCATCCCCTCGATGGCGGCGATCACGCGTGCGGTGTCGGCGGTGGCGTCGGAAGATGGGAAATCTTCGAACGCGGGCGACAGTCGCAACGTGTAGCCGCCGTCTTCGCGCCGTACGTGCGAGAACGCCATGACCGCGGCGCCCGACAATCGCGCCAGCTGGTGGGTCGATGTCAGGCTGTAGGCCGGATGACCGAAGAACGGCACGAACACGCTTTCGCCGCGCCGTGTGTCCTGGTCCGGCGCGAACCACAGCAGCCCGCCTTGCTTGAGGTGCTTGAGCGCAGGCCGCAACTCGTCACGGGTGAACATCGCGGTGGCATAGCGCAGGCGTCCGCGCTTCACCGCCCACTCCATCGCGCCTTGGTCGTGCGGGCGGTACATGCCGGCCAGCGGCGCGTAGTCGCACATCAGGCGGGCGGAAATCTCCAGCGTGGTGAAGTGCCCCGAGACGACGATGACGCCGCGCCCGCCGGCCTGCGCGGCCGCCAGGTGCTCCAGGCCCTCCACGCGCACGCTGCCACGCATCGGCGCCACGCTGCCCCACCAGGCGCGCGCGAACTCGAACAGGCCGATGCCGAGCTCGCCGAAACTCGCGCGTGCGAGGGCTTCCTGGCGAGCGGCGTCCAACTCGGGAAAGCAGAGCGCGATGTTGCGCCGGGCCACGTGCCGGCGATCGCGCATCAGCGCGAACAGCAGGGCGCCGATGCCGCGCCCCAACGGACGCTGCAGGGCCCACGGCACGCGCGCGGCCAGCCAGGCCAGGCCGACGCCGGCCCAGGAGAGCCATTGGCGCGGCCCCATGGGAGGGCGCTCGTTCGCGCCGGGGGATCGCTTCTCGGATTCGGCCATGACCCATTGTAGCGGCGGCCCCGGGTATCCTTGTCGACGATGCCGAACCGAACCGCCGAACGCCTGCTGCGTGCCCTGTATTCGGCGGTGCTGTACGTGCTGACGCCGGTCACCGTCTACCACCTGATCTGGCGCGGCTTCCGCTATCCGGAATACTTCCAGCGCTGGAACGAGCGCTATGGCAGCTACGACGCCCCGCCGCGTCCGGTCGATGTGTGGCTGCACGCCGTGTCGGTGGGCGAGGTCAACGCCGCCGCGCCCGTCGTGGACGCACTGCTGAAACGACACCGCGGGCTCAGGCTGCTGGTCACCACGATCACGCCGACCGGTTCGGAGCGCGTGCGCGCGCTATGGGGCGACCGCGTGCTGCATGTCTATTCGCCCTACGACCTGCCCGGCGCGGTCGCACGCTTCCTCGACCACTTTCCGCCGCGGCTCGCGCTGATCATGGAAACCGAGTTGTGGCCGAGCCTGCTGTTCGGCTGCCACGACCGCAAGGTGCCGGTCTACATCCTCAATGCGCGGTTGTCTGCGCGTTCGTTGCGCGGCTACAGCGTGCTGCGCCCCCTGATCGCGCGCACGCTGCGCACGGTGCGCCGCGTGGCGGCGCAGTCCGAGGGCGATGCCGCGCGCTTCGTCCAGCTCGGCGCGGCGCCGGAACAGGTGCGCGATGTCGGCAACCTCAAGTTCGACATCCCGGTGCCGGCCAACGTACAGGAGGTGGTCGCGGGTTTCCGTGGGCACCTCCACCAGGGCCGCCCCGTGTGGATCGCGGCGAGCACGCACGAGGACGAGGAATCGCCGGTGCGCGAGATCCACGCCCGCCTGCGCGAGCGCTGGCCGAACCTGCTGTTGTTGTGGGCGCCACGGCATCCGGAACGTTTCCCGCGGGTGGCGGAAGCTGCGCGCGAAGCGGGCTGGAAGGTGGGTACGCGTCGTGCGGATCAGTGGCCCGCCAGCGACGATGACGTCTTCGTGCTCGACACGCTCGGCGAACTGATGGCGTTCTATGCCTGCGCAGACGTCGCCTTCGTCGGTGGCAGCCTGCAGGCGATCGGCGGCCACAACCTCCTGGAGCCCGCGGCGGTCGGCACACCCGCTGTCACCGGTCCGCACCTGCACAACTTCAGCGAGATATCCCGTCGCCTCAAGGAAGCCGATGCGCTCGTCATCGCGCCCGATACGACCGGCGTAGCGCGCGCCGTGGAAGCGTTGCTCGCCGACGACACGCGACGCGACGAGATGGCTGCACACGGGCGGGCGCTGGTCGAACACGGCCGCGGCGCCCTTGCACGCACGCTGGTGATGATCGCGCCCCACCTGCCGGCGCCCGTCGCGTGAGCGCCCCCGCACCGCGTGCCCTGGCTGGCGTGCGCGTGCTCGATCTCACGCGCGTGCTCGCGGGCCCGTGGTGCACGCAGGTGCTCGCCGACCTGGGCGCTGACGTCATCAAGGTCGAGCGTCCGGGCACCGGCGACGACACACGCGGTTGGGGCCCGCCCTTCCTGCGCGATGCGTCCGGCGACGAAACAGGCGAGTCGGCGTATTTCCTGTGTGCCAACCGCAACAAACGTTCGCTGACGGTGGACATGTCGACCCCGGAGGGGCAGGACATCATCCGTCGCCTCGCCCAGCAAAGCGATGTGCTGGTGGAGAACTTCAAGGTCGGTGACATGGCGCGCCATGGCCTGGACGCCGCTGCGTTGCGCGCGCTGAACCCGCGCTTGGTCTATTGCTCGATCACCGGCTTCGGCCAGGACGGGCCGTATGCGCAGCGCGCAGGCTATGACTTCGCAGTGCAGGGGCTGGGCGGCCTGATGAGTCTTACGGGCGAAGCCGATGGCGAGCCGCAGAAGGTGGGCGTGGCGGTGTCGGATCTCTTCACGGGCATGTATGCCACCGTCGCCATCCTCGCTGCGCTCCGCCATCGCGACGCCACGGGCGAAGGGCAGGTCATCGACATGGCCCTGCTGGACGCACAGGTCGCGATGCTCGCCAACCTGGGCAGCCACACGCTGGTCGGCGGTGAACCTCCGCCGCGGCAGGGCAATGCACACGCCAACATCGTGCCGTACCAGGTGTTCGCCGTAGCCGATGGGCATGTCATCGTCGCGGTCGGCAATGACAGGCAGTTCGTCCGCTTGTGCGAACTGCTGGACCTCGGATCGCTCGCACAGGATGCGCGCTTTACGAACAATGCCGCGCGCGTGCGCCATCGCGATGCGTTGATTCCGGTATTGCAGGACGCGTTCCGCGCGCGCGGGCGCAACGCGTGGCTGGCATCGCTGGAAGCAGCCGGCATCCCCTGCGGGCCGGTGAACGATCTCGACGATGTCTTCGCCGATCCGCAGGTGCTGGCCCGCGGCATGGTCGTCGAGACGCCTCATCCGCTAGCCAGCGCGGTGCCGCTGGTGGGCAGTCCGTTGAAGCTGTCGGCGACACCGGTCGAACCGCCGCGCGCGCCACCGTTGCTGGGGCAGCACACCGACGGCGTGTTGCGCGAAGCCGGCTTCAGCGACAGCGAGATCGCGGCGCTGCGGGCAAGCGGTGCGATCTGAAAGACCTCTGCAGGAGCGACGTAAGTCGCGACCTGGAATCTTCAGCGTAGGCCCGCTAGCCGTCGAGCAGTGAGCGTCCGGTCGCGACTTACGTCGCTCCTACAGGATCTTCTCATGCGAAAACGACAACGGCGGGCCGAAGCCCGCCGTTGCGTTGGCGCGACGTGCGCGGGGGTTACTGCGAAACCGGCTGCGACGACAGGCGCGCCTCGGCGTCGGCGGTCAGCAGGCGGTTGACGTCCTGCACGTCGGCGCCGTCGAGGGTGCCGGCGGCTTGTTCCAACAGCAGACGGTTCTGCAGGAAGTTGTAGCGGGCCTGCGCGTACTCGACCTGCGCCTGGAACAGCGTGCGCTGGTTCTGCAGTACGTCCAGCACGGTGCGGGTACCGACTTCCAGGCCGACCTGCGAGGCATCCAGCGCGCTCTGCGCGGAGACCACCGCCAGACGGCGAGCCTCTACTTCGCTGACGCCGGCGACCAACGCCTGGTAGGCATTGCTGGTGTTGCGGATCAGCGCGCGGCGGGTCTGCTCCAGGCCATCGGAGGCACGATCACGCTGGGCGAGCGCCTGGCGCACGCCGGACTGGGTGGCGCCGCCGGAGAAGATCGGCACGGTCAGGGTCACGCCCCAGGAGTAGCCTTCGCCATCCTGCGACAGGGTGCCCGGCACGCTGTCCCAGTCGGTACCGTTGGAGTAATTGCCGCGGAAGTTCAGCGTGGGGTAGTGGCCGGCACGCGCGCTGGATACGCCGTGCTGCGCCGACTCCAACTGATACTGCGCCGACTTCAGGTCCGGGTTCTGTTCGACGGCGCGGTCGACCCATGCCTGCGCGTTCTGTTCGGCCGGCAGCTCCGGACGGAAGTCGTCGGGCAGGCCCTTCAGGCCGCTGATCGGCTGACCGGTGATCTCGGCGAGCGCGCGGTAGCTGTCGTCCAGCGCGTTGCGGGCCAGGATCGTGTTGGCACGGGCGCTGTCGTACTGCGCACGGGCTTCGTGCACGTCGGTGATCGGCGCCAGGCCCACGTCCAGGCGCTTCTGCGCGTAGTCGAACTGCTTCTTGGAGGCCGCTTCGTTGGTTTCCGCGGCGGCCAGCGACTCGATGCCGATCAGCACGTTGAAGTAGGCGGCCGAGGTGCGGGTGATCAGGTCGTTGTTCGCCGAGGCCAGGTCGTAGTCGGCGGCCTGGCTGATGGCCTTCTGGCCACGCAGGTCGGCGATACGGCTCCAGTCGAAGATCGTCTGGTTCAGCGAGGCGCCGTAGCTGCGGCTCTTGCCGTCGCCGGTCGGGCTGCCCGGGCGGCTGCTGTGCGTGAGGTCATAGCCGGCGCTACCGGTGATCTGCGGCAGCAGCGCGGCGCGGGCCTGCACGGCGCCTTCCTTGTCGATCAGCCGGGTGGATTCGGCGATGGACAGCGTGGTGTCGCCGGCGCGCGCCAGCTCATAGGTCTGCATCAGGTCGGTGGCATTGGCCGCGGACGGCAGGGCCAGGGCGAGCGCTAGTGCGAGGGGGCGACGGCTCATGCGGGTTCCTTTTTGTAATGCTTCAGAAGACGAACTGGGGCGCCGGCGCGGCGCCGACAAGATAGGGGAGGTCGGTCTCGAACAACGATTCGATGCGCGGACCGTTGACATCGTTGACGTGCAGCACGGCTTCCATCACCGGCGACGCACCGCGCACGACGAACAGACGGCCACCGGGACGCAGCCACTGCAGGAAGTGCGCTGGCACGGAGGCGACGGCGGCGGTCACGCAGACCACGTCGAAGCGACGGTCCGTGTCCCAGGTGAGCGCATCCACGTTCTCGATACGGACGTTGGTGCCCAGGCCGGTCGCATCCAGGCGAGCGCGCGCGGCGGCGGCCAGCTCCGGCTGGATTTCCAGGCTGACCACTTCGCGCGCTAGGTTGCCCAGGCAGGCGGTGAGATAGCCGCTGCCGGTACCGATCTCGAGCACGTCTTCGGCGGCCTGCGGCTTGAGCGCCTGCAGAGTGCGGCCTTCGACGACGGGCTTCATCATCGACTGGCCGTGGCCCAGCGGCAGTTCAAGGTCCGCGTAGGCGAGCGCGCGGTGCGATTCGGCCACGAAGGCCTCGCGCGGCAGCGTCGCCAGCGTCTCCAGCACGCGCGCATCCAGCACGTCCCAGGGACGTACCTGCTGCTCGACCATGTTTTCGCGGGCCTGGGTGTAGTTGATCGTCATGGGGGTGGTCATCCGACGCGGGAGGCTGGGTCGGGCATTTTACCGGGCCGGCTGCCTCCGCGCTGGGCAAGGATCGGGGCAGCCATCGCGGCCGGCGCAGTGCCGGAAGTCACCGCGACCTCCTGCGTGCGGGGCTGGGCTTCAGCTTCAGCGGCGGCCATAGGCCCTCAGGAACATGTCCACGGTGGCGTCGATGTGGCGACCCACATCGGCCGGGCGGGGCTGGCTGCACAAGCCGCAGGTCATGCGCGCATGGACTTCGCCCTTGATCAGGGTGAAGAACTGCACGGAGGCCGTGGCCACGTCCGGAATATCCAGCTCGCCCTTGGCCACCTGGGCCTGCAGCAGGGCCGCGAAGGCATCGTGGGTGCGCTGCGGGCCGGCTTCCCAGAAGGTCTGCTTCAGCTTGTCGTCGATGTTGCCGGGGACCATCATCATGCGGTGCGTGCTGATGGCCTCCTCGCTGGTGATCAGCGCGAAGAACGCCTGCGCGATGGCCTTGAGCTGGTCGCGCAGGGAGCCCTTGAGTTCGATCTCGAACAAGGCGTCCGGCAGCATCTCCTCGCACTTGGCCTGCACGGCCGCCGCGAACAGCGCGTCCTTGTCGCCGAAGTGGCTGTAGACCGTCAGCTTGGACACCCCGGCCTCGGCGGCGATCTGGTCCATGCTCACGCCATTGAAGCCTTCCCGCGCAAACAGCTGCTTGGCGGCTTCCAGGATGGCGGCGCGCTTGCCCAGGTCCTTCGGACGGCCGGGCCCGCTGGCGGCGGGCTTGGCGGTGGGCTTGCGACGGCTGGCGGAGGGGGGCGGGCTGACCATGATGTAATACTAGACTACTCGGTTCGATATTTATACTATACCGGCAAGTCCACTAATTGAAATGCCCACGGAGCGGTTTATGCGCCAGATGCGCTGGAACGGAGTGTTCGGGATGCTGCTGCTGGGCCTTGCGGCCTGCAGCGCGGAAAAGCCGGCGGAAACGGCACGCCCTGCGTTGGTCGTGCAGCCAGGCGGCGGCGCGGACGCCGCCTTGTCGGCGTACGCCGGCGAGGTGCGCGCGCGCGAGGAGAGCCCGCTGTCGTTCCGCGTCGGCGGCAATCTTGTCCGACGCAATGTCGATGCCGGCGCACGCGTGCAGAAGGGTGAAGTGCTGGCCCTGCTCGACCCGGGCGATTTCGCACTGCAGGCTCAGGCCGCGCAGGCGCAGTTGGCCGCCGCCGAGGCCGACCTGGTCCGCGCGCGCGGCGATCGCGATCGCTACGCGAAGCTGGTGGGCGACAAGCTGATCAGTCAGTCCGCGTACGACGCGCAGGTCGCGGCATACAAGGCGGCCGAGGGCCAAGCGCGCGCAGCGCGCGCGCAGATGGATGTGATGCGCAACCAGGAAGGCTATTCGCAGCTGCGCGCACCGCGCGACGGCGTGATCGCCAGCCGGCAGGCCGAAGCGGGCCAGGTGGTCGCCGCAGGCCAGACGGTGTTCACGCTGGCCGCCGATGGCGGTCGCGAAGTCGCGATCGGCCTTCCGGAAAACCGCATTCGCGAATTCAGTGTGGGCCAGCCGGTCGTCATCGAACTGTGGAATGCCCCCGGCCAGCGCCTGCCCGGCGCCATCCGCGAGATCGCGCCGGCGGCGGACGCGCAGACGCGCACGTATGGCGCCCGCGTGAGCCTGGTCGGCGACGCCGTCCAGCAGGTCGAGTTGGGCCAGAGCGCGCGTGTCTATGTGCAGGAGAACGGCACCAAGGCGGCATTGAAACTCCCGCTCTCGGCCGTGCAGCGTGGCGAAGACGGCAAGACGTCGGTCTGGATCGTCGAACCGGCGAGCGGCAAGGTCCGCGCGCAGGTCGTTCAGCTCGGTCGTTACGGTGAGTCTTCAGTGCCGGTGCTCGGTGGCCTCAAGTCCACCGACTGGGTCGTGGCCGCAGGTGGCCACCTGCTGCGCGAGGGCCAGGTCGTCGCGCCGGTGGACCGCAACAATCGGCCGCTGAAGCTCGCGGCCGGTGGCGGCACCGCCAACATCGCCTCGCGCTCGGAGTAACGGCATGCGCCGCTTCAATCTCTCCGAGTGGGCGCTGACCAACCGCAGCCTCGTGCTGTTCGGCATGATCCTGCTGGGCATCATCGGTGCGTGGTCGTACAAGCATCTGGGCCAGTCCGAAGACCCGCCCTTCACTTTCAAGGCGATGGTCGTGCGCACGGTATGGCCGGGCGCGACCGCCGAAGAAGTCTCGCAGCAGGTCACCGAACGCGTCGAGAAGGCGTTGATGACCACCGGCAACTACGAGTTCATCCGCTCGTACTCGCGGCCGGGCGAGTCGCAGGTGATCTTCATGGCACGCGACTCCATGAAGTCCAAGGAGATCCCGGACCTCTGGTACCAGGTGCGCAAGAAGGTCGGCGACATCCGCGCCACGCTACCCAGTGGGGTGGTCGGCCCGTTCTTCAACGATGAGTTCGGCGACACCTTCGGCAACATCTATGCGTTGACCGGCGAGGGCTTCGACTACGCGGTGATGAAGGATTACGCCGACCGCATCCAGCTCGAACTGCAGCGCGTGGACGATGTCGGCAAGGTCGAGTTGGTCGGCCTTCAGGACGAGAAGATCTGGATCGAGTTGTCCAACACCAAGCTGGCCACGTTGGGCATCCCGCTGAGCGCGGTGCAGCAGGCGCTGGAAGAGCAGAACGCGATGACGCCCGCCGGCTTCTTCGAAACCGCCAGCGACCGCGTGCAGCTGCGCGTCAGCGGCGAGTTCGACTCGGTCGACGAGATCCGCGAATTCCCGATCCGCGCCGGCGGCCGCACGGTCAAGCTTGGCGACATCGCCGAGATCAAGCGCGGCTTCGCCGATCCCGCCGCGCCGCGCATGCGTTTCATGGGCCAGCCCGGCATCGGCATCGCGGTGGCGATGAAGGACGGCGGCGACATCCTCAAGCTCGGCGCGACCCTCGAGGCCGAGTTCCAGCGCCTGCAGAAGACGCTGCCGCTGGGCATGGAACTGCGCAAGGTGTCGGACCAGCCGGCGGCCGTCGAAGACTCCGTGGGCGAGTTCGTCCGCGTGCTCGCCGAAGCCGTCATCATCGTGCTGCTGGTCAGCTTCTTCTCGCTGGGCCTGCGTACCGGCCTGGTGGTGGCGGTGTCGATCCCGCTGGTGCTGGCGATGACGTTCGCGGTGATGCACTACTTCGGCATCGGCCTGCACAAGATCTCGCTGGGTGCGCTGGTGCTGGCGCTGGGCCTGCTGGTCGATGACGCGATCATCGCGGTCGAGATGATGGCCATCAAGATGGAGCAGGGCTTCGACCGCTTGAAGGCAGCGAGCTTCGCCTATGAATCGACCGCATTCCCGATGCTCACCGGCACGCTGGTGACGGCGGCCGGCTTCCTGCCGATCGCCACCGCGGCATCGAGCACCGGCGAGTACACGCGCTCCCTGTTCCAGGTGGTGACGATCGCCCTGGTCGTCTCGTGGATCGCCGCGGTGCTGTTCATCCCGTACCTGGGCGACAAGATGCTGCCCGACCTGGGCAATCCGCAGCCGCCGAAACCCCGTTCGCTCGCCGCGCGCTGGCACGGCTTCCGCGCGCGCCTGGCCGATCGCTGGCCGCAGTACGCGATGGTGCTCGCGCCGAAGGCGCACGATGCGCACGACCACAACCCGTACCACACGCCGTTCTACCAGCGCTTCCGCGGATGGCTGGAGTTCTGCCTGCGCCATCGCTGGCTGGTGATTGGCGTGACCGTGGCGGCATTCGTGGCATCGCTCGCGCTGTTCCGTTTCGTGCCGCAGCAGTTCTTCCCGGATTCCGTACGTCCCGAGCTGATGGTGGACCTGGAGCTGGCCGAAGGCAGCTCGCTGAAATCGACGGACGCGCAGGCGCGCAAGCTGGAGAAGCTGCTGGCCGCGCGCGAAGGCGTGCAAAACTACGTGTCGTACATCGGCACCGGTTCGCCGCGCTTCTACCTGCCGCTCGATCAGCAGCTGCCGCAGGCGAACTTCTCCCAGTTCGTGGTGTTGACCGAAGACATCGAATCCCGTGAAGCCACGCGCCACTGGCTGATCGACGAGGTCGCACCGCAGTTCCCCGAGCTGCAGTTCCGCGTGACGCGGTTGGAGAACGGTCCGCCGGTCGGCTATCCGGTGCAGTTCCGCGTGTCCGGCGAGCACATCGACCGGGTGCAGGCGCTGGCGCGCCAGGTGGCCGAGAAGGTGCGTGCGAATCCGCACGTCACCAACGTCAATCTGGACTGGAGCGAGCCCAGCAAGATCGTCCGCCTGGAAATCGACCAGGACCGCGCACGTGCGCTGGGCGTCAGCACGTCGCAGGTGTCGCACTTCCTGTCGGGTTCGCTGTCCGGCCTGAGCGTCAGTACCTACCGCGAAGGCAACGAACTCGTCGAGATCCTGCTGCGTGGCCCCGACGACGAGCGCGCACGGCTCGACCTGCTCGGCAGCCTGGCGGTGCCGACCAGCAACGGCGGCAGCGTGCCGCTGTCGCAGGTCGCGAACCTGGAGTACGCGTTCGAGGACGGCATCATCTGGCACCGCGACCGCCTGCCCACCGTCACCGTGCGCGCCGACCTCAACAGCGACGACGTGACCCCGCCCACCGTGGTCCAGCAGATCCTGCCGACCCTGGACGAGGTGCGCACGCAACTGCCGCAGGGCTACCTGCTGGAAACCGGCGGCACCGTCGAGGATTCCGGACGCGGGCAGAAGTCCATCGCCGCCGGCATGCCGTTGTTCCTGCTCGTGGTCACCACGCTGCTGATGCTGCAGCTGCGCAGTTTCTCGCGGGTGTCGCTGGTGTTGCTGACGGCGCCGCTCGGCCTGATCGGCGTGACCCTCGCGTTGCTGGTGTTCCGCGTGCCGTTCGGCTTCGTGGCGATGCTGGGCACGATCGCGCTGGCCGGCATGATCATGCGCAACTCGGTGATCCTGGTTGACCAGATCGACCAGGACATCCAGGCGGGGCATGACCGCTGGCACGCGATCATCGACGCGACCGTGCGCCGCTTCCGACCCATCGTGCTGACGGCATTGGCGGCCGTGCTGGCGATGATCCCGCTTTCGCGCAGTGCGTTCTTCGGCCCGATGGCGGTGGCGATCATGGGCGGCCTGACCGTGGCGACCGTGCTGACGCTGTTCTTCCTGCCGGCCCTGTACGCGGCGTGGTTCAAGGTGAAGCCGAACCACGAAGACGTGTCGGCGCGGGCAATGTCGAACGAGCCGCAGCGAGCGGAGTAGGAAAACGACCGTGCGTCATGCGGCTTGGGCGGCCGCAGGCGCCAGATGGGGTGCGCTCGAACGGACGCGCACCCGGTCCCTCTCCCATGGAGAGGGAGATGCGCTCAGTCGCGCAAGTCCGCCACGTAGCAATGCGCCTGCATCTGCTCGATGACGGCCTGGGCGGCGACCTGCGTGGAGACGCCGCGGCCGCCGGTGGCGAGGTCGTTGGTGAAGACCTGCGCATTCAATGCCGCGTCCACCGCGCGTTCGATGCAGTCGGCTTCTTCGTGCAGGCCGAGCGAGTGGCGCAGCAACAGCGCGCAGCTCAGGATGGTGGCGTAGGGATTGGCGATCCCCTTGCCGGCGATGTCTGGCGCGGAGCCGTGGATGGGTTCGTACAGCCCGACCTTGCCGTCGCCCAGCGAGGCGGACGGCAGCAGGCCCAGCGAGCCAGCCAGCATCGAGGCTTCGTCGGTCAGGATGTCGCCGAACATGTTCTCGGTGACGATCACGTCGTACTCGCGCGGCTTGGCCAGCAGGTGCATCGCCATCGAGTCGACCAGCTGGTGCTCCAACTTCACGTCGGGGAATTCCTCGCGGCCGATCCGCGAAGCAACATCGCGCCACAGGCGTGACGTTTCCAGCACGTTGGCCTTGTCCACCGACACCAGATAGCTGCGGCGCTGGCGCGCGAGCTTGAACGCACTGCGCACGACGCGCTCGATCTCGGTGACCGAATAGCTGCACAGGTCGCTGGCGCCACGCGCATCGCGGGTCTTCTCGCCGAAGTAGATGCCGCCGGTGAGTTCGCGCACGACCACGATGTCCACGCCGGTGAGCAGGTGCGGCTTGATCGGCGATGCGTTCAGTGCCGCCGGATGCGGACGCACCGGGCGCAGGTTGGCGAACAGGCCCAGGCCCTTGCGCAGTGCCAGCAGGCCCTGCTCGGGGCGCACCTTCGCGTTCGGATCCGACCACTTCGGTCCGCCGACCGCGCCCAGCAGCACGGCGTTCGCCTGCTGGCAGCCCTGCAGCGTCGCCTGCGGCAGCGGTTCGCCGTGGCGGTCGATGGCGATGCCACCGATGTCGTATTCGTGGAAGTCGAAGCTGTGTCCGTGGCGGCGCGCCAGCGTGCGCAGCACGTTGGCGGCGGCGGCGGTCACTTCGGGACCGATGCCGTCCCCGGGCAGTACGGCGATGTCAGCGTGCATGGCGGGTGGCCTCGTAGGTTTCGATATCGGTATGGCGGGCCAGCAGGTAGCCCAGTTCGTCCACGCCTTCCAGCAGGCAGGTCTGCGCGAAGGCATCCAGCGGGAAGCTGAAGACCGAACCGTCGGGTGCGCGCAGTTCGCGCGCCGCGACATCAATGGTCAGCTCGTCGTCCGGTCGTTCCATCAGCGACTGCACGATCTCCTCGGGCAGCACGATGGGCAGCAGGCCGTTCTTCAGGCTGTTGTTGCGGAAGATGTCGGCGATCTCGCTGCTGACGATGGCGCGCAGGCCGAGATCGGTCAGCGCCCACGGCGCGTGCTCGCGCGAGGAACCGCAGCCGAAGTTGCGGCCGGCGAGCAGGATGCTGCGGCCGCTGTTCTCCGGTTGGTTGAACGGGAACGCCGGGTTCGGCGACCCATCGGCCTGCCAGCGCCAATCGTTGAAGGCGTTCTTGCCCAGGCCGGCGCGCTCGGTCGTGGAGAGGAAACGCGCGGGAATGATCTGGTCGGTGTCGATGTTGGACTGCGCCAACACCACGCTCTTCGAGCGCAACTCGCGGAAGCCGGCCATCACGCCACCTCCTTGCGTGCGTCGAACAGCTCGCGCGGATCGCTGACGTGTCCGTTCACCGCGGCCCACGCAGCCGTCAACGGCGATGCGAGCAGCGTGCGCGCACCAGGCCCTTGCCGGCCCTCGAAATTGCGGTTGCTGGTACTCACGGCCAGCTGGCCGGGCGCGACCAGGTCGCCGTTCATCGCGATGCACATCGAGCAGCCCGGCTCGCGCCACTCGGCGCCAGCCTCGCGCACGACGCGGTCGATGCCCTCGGCCTCGGCCTCGCGCTTGACGATCTCCGAGCCCGGCACGACCAGCATCCGCACGCCCGCCGCGACCTTGCGGCCCCGCAACACCTGGGCGACTTCGCGCATGTCGCGCAGGCGGCCGTTGGTGCATGAGCCGACGAACACGACATCCACCGGCGTACCCGCCACCGCATGGCCGGCGGTCAGGCGCATGTAATCCAGGCCCTTCTGGTCCGCTGCATCGGCGGGTGCCGGAATCGGCGCGTCCACCGCGATCGCGGTGCCGGGATGCGTGCCCCAGGTCAGGGTGGGCCGGATCTCGGCGGCATCCACGCGGACTTCCGCGTCGAACACCGCGCCGTCGTCGGTGCGCAGCGTTTTCCAGTAGGCGACGGCGGCATCGAGCGCGTCGCCCTTCGGGCCGCGTGGCGTCTTCGCCACCCAGTCGAACGTGGTCTGGTCGGGCGCGACCATGCCGGCACGCGCGCCGGCTTCGATCGACATGTTGCACAGGGTCATGCGCTGCTCCATGTCCAGCGCCTCGATCGCGCTGCCGCGGAACTCAAGCACGTGGCCGGTACCGCCGTTGACGCCGATCATGCCGATCACGTGCAACACGATGTCCTTCGCGCCGACGCCGGGCGCGAGCGCGCCGTCGACGGTGATGCTCATCGTCCTCGGCCGGCGCTGCAGCAGGCATTGCGTGGCCAGCACGTGGCCGACTTCGCTGGTGCCGATGCCGAAGGCCAGCGAGCCGAACGCGCCATGCGTGCTGGTGTGGCTGTCGCCGCAGACGATGGTCATGCCCGGCAGGGTGAAGCCCTGTTCGGGCGCGATGACATGGACGATGCCGCGGTTCGGCGAGGCCATGTCGAACAGTTCGATGCCGTAGTCGGCGCAGTTGCGCGCCAACGTTTCCACTTGCGTCTCCGCTGCCTTCGTGTAGTACGGCAGCTTGCCGTCGGCGCCGGCCGGCAGGGTGGGCGTGGAATGGTCCATCGTCGCTTTCGTGCGATCCGGGCGGCGCGGCGACAGGCCACGCGCCTTGAGCTCGGTGAAGGCTTGTGGCGACGTGACCTCGTGGATCAGGTGCAGGTCGATGTAGAGCACGGCGGGGGCGGCGTCGGTCTCGGGGACGACGACGTGGGCTTCCCACAGTTTGTCGAACAAGGTGCGTGGCGCGGTCATGCGGATTCCGGTGGTGCGTTGGACGGGGTGGAAAACGGGGTGGCGCCTCAGGCGGCCGCTGCTTCCTGCTTCTCGACGCGGCGCTGGCGCAGCAGCCGGTTGGCGACATCCAGCCAGGCCAGCGCGCTGGCCTCGATGATGTCCTTGCTGGTGCCCGTGCCTTCGTACTCCTCGCCGTCGCAACGTACCGACAGGCTGGCTTCGCCACGCGCATCCGCGCCGATGCCGACGCTGTGCACCTGGTAGCTCTCCAGCTGCAGCTGCACGCCGGTGGCGGCCGCCAATGCACTGAACAGCGCATCGACCGGTCCGTTGCCCTGCGCAGTCTCGGAAACGCGGTTGCCGTCCGGGTCTGACAGTTCGACCAGCGCATTGGCGCGACTTCCCACGTCACTGATGGTCATCGAGGCCAGGCGATAACCGTCGCTGACGGCGGCATCCTGCATCAGTGCCTGCAGGTCGGCATCGCCGACCACGCGCTGTTTTTCGCACAGCGTCTTGAACTGCTCGAACACCAGCTTCAGTTCGTCCTCTTCCAGCCAGTAGCCCAGCGCACGCAAGCGCTGTTCCACCGCGGCGCGGCCGCTGTGGCGGCCCAGCACCATCTGCGACGACGGCCAGCCCACGTCCTGTGGCTGCATGATCTCGTAGGTGCCGCGGTGACGCAGCATGCCGTGCTGGTGGATGCCGGACTCGTGTGCGAACGCATTGGCGCCGACGATGGCCTTGTTGCGCTGGACCGGCATGCCGACCAGGCGCGACAGCAGTTGCGACGTGGGCACGATGCGGCGCGTGTCGATGCGCGTATCCAGGTTGTAGAAGGCATTGCGGACCTTCAGCGCCATCACCAGCTCCTCGATGGCGCAGTTGCCCGCGCGTTCGCCGATGCCGTTGATCGATCCTTCCACCTGGCGCGCGCCGCCCTCGATGGCCGCCAGCGAGTTTGCGACCGCCAGCCCCAGGTCGTTGTGGCAGTGGGCGCTGAACACCACCTTGTCGGCACCGGGCACGCGGGCGATCGCGCGCTCGAACATGCCGCGGATCTCTTCCGGCGTGGTGAAGCCCACCGTATCCGGCAGGTTGATGGTAGTCGCGCCGGCGGAAATCGCGGCGGCGATCGCTTCGTGCAGGAAGTCCTCCTCGGTGCGGGTCGCGTCTTCGGCGGAGAACTCGATGTTATCGATATGGCCGCGTGCCATCCGCACGTGCTTGTCGATGGATTCCAGCACCTGTTCGCGGCTCATCCGCAGCTTGTGCTCGCGGTGCAGCGGGCTGGTGGACAGGAACAGGTGCAGCCGCGGCCTCGCGGCGGCGGTCACCGTGCGCAGCGAGGTCTCGATGTCGGTGGCCAGGCAGCGCGACAGCACGACCAGCGTGGTGTCGCGCAGCTCGCGGGCGATCAGCGCATGCGCTTCGCGGTCGGACTGCGAGCTCGCCGGGAAGCCGGTCTCGATCGCGTCCACACCCAGGTCGGCCAGGCCGCGCGCCATGACCAGCTTCTGTTGCGGCGTCATGCTGCAGCCGGGGGATTGCTCGCCATCGCGCAACGTCGTGTCGAAGATGCGGATCTGCGTCGGGGAAGGATGGGTTGGCGTGTTCACCAGATGGGTTCCTCGTGTACTTCTGTTTCCGTGATGGGCGCTTCGAATCGGCGCGCGCCGGTCTTTGCAGGGGAAAGGGTCGTGGCCGCGCGTGGTGCGCGGCCCTTGGCAGGCGAGGGCTCGCCCTCGGCATTGCGGCGGCGCGGCTTGCGCGGCGGACGCGGCCGCACGTCGGACAGCAGCTGCGCCAGCACGGTGGCGTCGATGTTGCCGCCCGACACCACGGCGCATTTGCGCTTGCCGGCCACGCGCCGGCCCGCGGCCAGCGCCAGCGCGCCGGCGCCTTCGGCGATCAGGTTTTCTTCCAGCGCCAACCGCACCAGCGTTTCGCGCAGTTCGGCTTCGCGCACGGTCACCACGTCGTCCAGCAACTGCGTGCACAGGCGACGGGTGATGAAGCCGGGCACCTTCACCCGGACGCCATCGGCCAGCGAGGCGACGGGATCCTTCGGTGCGGTGTCGCCCTTCATCGCGCGGATCATGGAATCCACGCCTTCGACCTGCGCGCCGACCACTCGCACGCCTTGCGATTTCAGCGCCAGCGCCACGCCCGAGGCCAGCCCGCCACCGCCGATCGGCACGATGACGACATCCGGGGTGTACGGTGCGATCTCGATGCCGACCGTGCCCTGGCCAGCGATCACGTCCGGATCGTCGAAGGCGGACAGGAAGCGGTAGCCATTCTGCTCGGCCAGTTCCTTCGCGAAGGCGAAGGCTTCGTCGTAGCTGTCGCCGTGCTGGCGCACGGTGGCGCCCCAGTGCGCGACACCGGCGATCTTGGTTTCCGGCGCGCCATGCGGCATCACCGTGATGGCCTGCACGCCCAGCCGATACGCGGCCCAGGCCAGGCCCTGCGCATGATTGCCGGCCGACGCGGCGATCACGGGGCGACGGTCGCCGCGCTCGCGGGCGGCCAGCAACGCGTTCAACGCGCCGCGGACTTTGTACGAACCCGTGCGCTGCAGGTTCTCCAGCTTCAGCATCACGCCGAAGCGTTCCGCATGGTGCAGCGGGGTGGGCGGCAGGTAACGACGCAGCCGCGCCTGCGCCGCCAGTACGTCGGCCACGGTGACGACGACGTCGCCTACGTCCGGTTCGTTGCTGGCGGGGGCGCGGCCGGCATCAGGCATCGCGGCACGCGAACGGCTGATGTCGAAGAAGACGCCTCCGGACCGCGACGACCGCGTTGGCGGGTGCGGCTTTCATGCGGCGCGGTCCTGGTGGCGACGATCCCGGCTCAGTTCCTGCACGGCGCTGAAGGACAGTTCCTCGACATCGTAGATCTTCAGCAATTGCTGGCGCAGCGTCTCCGGCGCGCGGGTACTGTCGATCACCAGCGCCAGTGCCCAATAGCCTTCGCTGTCGTGGGTGGCATGCACCGCGTGCGGCGGAAAACCACGGCGCTCGATCATGCCCAGCACGCGCAGCAGGGCGCCCTCCGCGGGTTTGAGCTTGAGTTCAAGCCGGTAACGCATTCTTTTTCTCCGTGCCGTCGGCCGCGACGGCAGGCTCGGCGGATGGTTTCGCGGGATTGGCATCCAGCATCGAACTGTTGGCGTGGTTCGGCGGCACCAGCGGCCAGACGTTCGCCTTGATGTCGATGGTGACGTGCAACAGGGCGGGTCCGGGTTGGGCCAGCAGATCGGCCAACGCGTCCTCGACCTCGTCGCGCAGGTCGATGTGGCGTGCCGGGATGCCGAACACGCGCGCCAGCGCGGCGAAATCCGGGTTGTCGGACAGGTCGATCTCGCTGTAACGCTCGGCGAAGAACAGTTCCTGCCACTGCCGCACCATGCCCAGCGCGCTGTTGTCGATCAGCACGATCTTCACCGGCAGTTTGCAGCGGGCGATGGTCGCCAGCTCCTGCACGTTCATCATGAAGCCGCCGTCGCCGTTGACCAGGATCACGGTGCGGTCCGGGCAGGCGAACTGCGCGCCCATCGCCGCCGGCAGGCCGAAGCCCATCGTGCCCAGCGCGCCGCTGGTCAGGTGGTTGCGGGGGTGGGTGAACTTGCAGTGCTGGGCCACCCACATCTGGTGCTGGCCCACGTCGCACGCGATGATCGCATCGGCCGGCGCGACTTCGCTCAGCCGCTTCAGCAGGCCGGGTGCATAGATGTCGCTACCGGGCGCGTCGTAGCGGAAGCCGAAACGCTCGCGATTGCCCGCGCAGCGCTTGCGCCATTCATCACAGGTGCTGCGTGCCGCCGTCAGCGCTTTCAGGCTGGCGCCCACATCGCCGGGAACGGCGATGTCGGCCGTGCGCAGCTTGCCGATCTCGTAAGCGTCAGCGTCCACGTGCAGCACGCGGGCGAACGGCGCGAACTCGGCCAGCTTGCCGGTGGCGCGGTCGTCGAAGCGTGCGCCGACCACGATCAGCAGGTCCGATTCCTGCACCGCCATGTTGGCCGCGCGAGTGCCGTGCATGCCCAGCATGCCCAAGTAGTGCGGGTGGCCGGCGGGCAGGGCGCCCAGGCCGCGCAGGGTCAGCACGGTGGGGATCTTCGTCGCATCGACGAACTGGCGGAACGCGTCCACCGCGTCGGCGATGCCGATGCCGCCGCCACCGTAGATCACCGGCTTCTCGGCGCCGGCGATGGCGGCCAGTGCATCGGCCAGCTTCGCGTCTTCCGGTGCCGGGATCGGATCGACACTGGCCGGGACGTGGTCGGGCAGGTGCGAGGCGTCGGACATCTGCACGTCTTTCGGCAGGTCGATCAGCACCGGGCCGGGGCGGCCCTCGCGCGCAATGCGGAAGGCTTCGCGCACCATCTCCGGCAGGTCGTCCACGCGCCGGGCGACGAAGCTGTGCTTCACGATCGGCAGGGTCAGGCCGAACACGTCCAACTCCTGGAACGCGTCGGTGCCCATCAGCGTGGTGGCGACCTGGCCGGTCAGGCAGACCATCGGCACCGAGTCCAGCATCGCATCGGCGATGCCGGTCACCAGGTTGGACGCGCCGGGGCCGGAGGTGGCCACGCACACGCCCACCTTGCCGCTGGCGCGGGCGTACCCGTTCGCGGCCAGCGCCGCGCCCTGCTCGTGGCGCACCAGGATGTGCTTGAGGTTGGAGTCCACCAGCGCGTCGTAGAACGGCATGATGGTGCCGCCGGGATAGCCGAACAGCGTGTCCACGCCCTCGGCTTCCAGGGCGTGGGCCAGCCAGCGGGCGCCATTGCGTGGGGCAGTGGCCGCGGCGGCGTTCATGCGGCGGCCTGCTCGTCTGTATCGGGTTGCGCGGCGTTGGCCTGCAGCCACACCATCTTCGCGCGCAGTTCCTTGCCGACCTTCTCGATCGGGTGGTCCTTGTCGGCCTGCTGGAACTTCTTGTAGTTCGGCAGCCCGGCGTCGTACTCGGCCTGCCAGTTGCGGGTGAAGGTGCCGTTCTGGATGTCGGTCAGCACGTCCTTCATGCGCGCCTTCACCGAGGCGTCGATGACGCGCGGGCCGCTGACGAAATCGCCGTACTGCGCGGTCTCGGAGATGAACTCCAGCATGCGGGTGATGCCGCCTTCGTAGAACAGGTCGACGATCAGCTTCAGCTCGTGCAGCACTTCGTAGTACGCGATCTCGGGCTGGTAACCGGCCTCCACCAGCGTCTCGAAGCCGGCCTGCACCAGCGACGAGGCGCCGCCGCACAGCACGGCCTGTTCGCCGAACAGGTCGGTCTCGGTCTCTTCCTTGAACGTGGTCTTGATGATGTTGGCGCGCGCACCGCCCAGGCCGCCGGCGTAGGCCAGGGCGAACTGCTCGGCCTGGCCGCTCTTGTCCTGGTAGATGGCGTAGATGCAGGGCACGCCGCGGCCGATTTCGTATTCGCGGCGCACCAGCGCGCCCGGGCCCTTCGGCGCGACCAGCACCACGTCCAGGTCGGCGCGCGGTTCGATCATGCCGAAGTGGACGTTGAGGCCGTGCGCGAACAGCAGCACGGCACCCTGCTTCATGTTCGGCGCCAGCACGTCGGCGTAGAGCTTCTTCTGCACCATGTCCGGGGTCAGCACCGCGACCAGGTCGGCGTCCTTCACTGCGTCGGCGACCGCTTTCACCACGAAGCCGTCGGCCTGGGCCTTGGCTTCCGTCGGGCCGCCCGGGCGCAGGCCGACGGTCACGTCGAAGCCGGAATCACGCAGGTTCAGCGCATGCGCGCGGCCCTGGCTGCCGTAGCCGACGACGGTGATCTTGGGATGCGGGAGAGCGTTGGCGGTGGTCATGGCGCGGGTTTTCCTGAGGGTTGATGGGGAATCGAAGGGGCTTAAACAAAAAACCCCGCACTTCTCAGTGCGGGGTTTTGCGAATCTGGCGTTTCTGCTGCTTACACGCCGGTCCGTCCCGCACTTGTGGGCGAGGTAATAAGGACGAGTACGAGGAAGGACGCCGCAGCGGATGCGGTGGGGTCGTTCGTCGTGGGCGTGTGGCGTTGCAACATGCGGCAAGAGAAACATGCCGCTCCAAACTGTGTCAAGCGCTTTTCCGTCGTTTGCGACGATAGGATGATTTCAGTCGAGATGGTTGCAACTGAAACCTAGAAAACGCCGCAGAATCAGCCTCCCCACGCTGTCGCAACGCCGGCTGTTTCCATGCCCGAATACCGTTCCAAGACCTCTACCCATGGCCGCAACATGGCCGGTGCCCGCGCGCTGTGGCGCGCGACCGGCATGAAGGACGAGGACTTCCACAAGCCCATCGTCGCCGTGGCCAACTCCTTCACCCAGTTCGTTCCGGGGCATGTGCACCTGAAGGACCTGGGGCAATTGGTTGCACGTGAAATCGAACGGGTCGGCGGCGTCGCCAAGGAGTTCGACACCATCGCCGTCGACGACGGCATCGCGATGGGCCATGACGGCATGCTGTACTCGCTGCCGTCGCGCGAAGTGATCGCCGACTCGGTCGAGTACATGGTCAACGCGCACTGCGCCGACGCGCTGGTGTGCATCTCCAACTGCGACAAGATCACCCCCGGCATGCTGATGGCGGCGTTGCGCCTCAACATCCCCACCGTGTTCGTGTCCGGCGGTCCGATGGAAGCCGGCAAGACACGGCTGGCCGACCACAAGCTCGATCTGGTTGATGCGATGGTGATGGCGGCCGACCCGAACGTGTCCGACGAGGAAGTTGCGGCGGTCGAGCGCAGCGCGTGCCCCACCTGCGGTTCCTGCAGCGGCATGTTCACCGCCAACTCGATGAACTGCCTGACCGAAGCGCTCGGCCTGTCGCTGCCGGGCAACGGCACCGTGGTCGCGACCCATGCCGATCGCGAAAAGCTGTTCAAGCGCGCCGGCGTGCTGGCCGTCGAGCTGTGCCACCGCTGGTACGGTGGTGAAGACGCGACGGCGTTGCCGCGCGGCATCGCCACGTTCGAGGCATTCGAGAACGCGATGACGCTGGACATCGCGATGGGCGGTTCCACCAACACCATCCTGCATCTGCTGGCCGCGGCGCAGGAGGGCGAGGTGCCGTTCGACATGCGCGACATCGATCGGCTGTCGCGACGCGTGCCGCAGTTGTGCAAGGTGGCGCCGAACACGCAGAAGTACCACATCGAGGACGTGCACCGCGCCGGCGGCATCATGGCGATCCTCGGCGAACTGGCACGTGGCGGCCTGCTGCATACCGGGGTCGCCACCGTGCATGCGAAGTCGCTGGGCGAGGCAATCGCGAAATGGGACGTCACGACCAACGACGATGACGCCGTCACGACCTTCTACAAGGCGGGTCCGGCCGGCATTCCCACCCAGGTCGCCTTCAGCCAGGCCACGCGCTGGCCGTCGCTGGACATCGACCGCGCAGAAGGCTGCATCCGCAGTGTCGAGCATGCGTTCTCGCAGGAGGGCGGCCTGGCCGTGCTCTACGGCAACATCGCGCGCGACGGCTGCGTGGTGAAGACCGCGGGCGTGGACGAGTCGATCCATGTATTCGAAGGCACGGCGCGCGTGTTCGAAAGCCAGGACGCGGCGGTGGCCGGCATCCTCGGCGACGAGGTGACGGCGGGCGACGTGGTCGTCATCCGCTACGAAGGCCCCAAGGGTGGGCCCGGCATGCAGGAGATGCTGTACCCGACCAGCTACCTGAAATCAAAGGGACTCGGGAAGCAGTGCGCACTGCTGACCGATGGCCGCTTCTCGGGCGGCACCTCCGGCCTGTCGATCGGTCATGCATCGCCGGAAGCCGCCGCGGGCGGCGCGATCGGCCTGGTGCGCGATGGCGACCGCATCCGCATCGATATTCCGCAACGCGCCATCGCGTTGCTGGTCTCCGACGACGAACTGGCGGCGCGTCGCGCCAAGCAGGACGCGAAGGGCTGGAAGCCGGCGCAACCGCGTACGCGCAAGGTCAGCACCGCGTTGAAGGCGTACGCCCTGCTCGCGACCAGTGCCGACAAGGGTGCGGTACGCGACAAGCAGTTGCTGGATGGTGTCTGATAGCGGAATGACCCGCGTCTTCCTGTTCGTCGTCCTGTCGCTGCTGTCCGTCCTGCCTGCGTGGGCGCAGGAGACGCCGCCGCGGCCCTGGGTGATTGCGACCTACGCTTATCCGCAACGCGACCGGGCGGCCGCGATCCAGCCGCTGGCGGACTATC
Source organism: Pseudoxanthomonas sp. LjRoot125 (assembly GCF_964252705.1). Classification (NCBI taxonomy): domain Bacteria; kingdom Pseudomonadati; phylum Pseudomonadota; class Gammaproteobacteria; order Lysobacterales; family Lysobacteraceae; genus Pseudoxanthomonas; species Pseudoxanthomonas sp. LjRoot125. Next base: position 117,806 of record NZ_CAXUOY020000003.1, read on the forward strand.
TCGGCCTGCGTGCGCGGCATCCGGTGCAGGTGCGCCTGTTCGATTCGCCCACGGCATTGGTCGCTGCGCTGCGGCGTGGTGACGTCGACGTGGCCGTGCCCAACCTGCACGGGTACCTGCAGGCGCGGCGCGCTGGCGAAACGCTGACGACCCTGCCCGTGCCGCAGGTGCCGGCGCTGCAGGCGGACCGCTACCGCGCCGTGCTGATCGCCCGGCAGGGACTGGAAGCGCCGGGCGAACTGGAGCGGCAGGCGAAGACCCTGCGCCTGGTGCTCGTCGGCCGCGATTCGGCCTCCGGTGGTTTCGTGCCGGTGCGCGAACTGCGCCGCCGCGGCCTGGCGCCTGCAAAGGCCTTCGGCCATCTCGCTTACGCCGGTTCCCATGCGGCCGCCTTGGATGCGGTGGCGACGGGGGGTGCAGACATCGCTGCCCTCGCGGCCGATGTCTACGACGCCGAGCGGCCAGCCGGCGTGGTCGAGCTGTGGCGCTCGGAGCCCATTCCGCCCGGCCCGCTGCTGTGCCGACCCGCGGCCGACGTGCCGTGCCAGCAGTTCGCGGCGTGGCTGCTCGAGGCGCACGACGAGTCCCCTGCCGTAATGATGGCGTTGCGTGCAGGCTGGCCCGAGTTCGGCGACGCGAATCGTTTCATGGTGCCGGACCGGCAACTCCTGGATGCGTCGGACCTCCGGATCGAGCCGTAGGTACGGATCGCGAGCAGACGTGCGTCAGGGCGCGGCCGGCCCGATGTGCTTCGCCAGGAATTCCTCGAGTTTTCGATAGAACGCGATGTTGTTGGCGTCGGCATGGAAACCGTGCCCCTCGCCGGCCACCGCCATCCATTCCGGCGGGCGACCCGCACGCTCGAGTGCTGCACGCATCGCGCGGGCCTGGGCGATCGGGGTGCGTTCGTCCACCTCTCCGTGCACCAGCAGAACGGGCGCCGTGATCTGCGCGGCCAGCGTCGTGGGTGAGGCGGCGAGCAACGCCGCATCGTCGCGACCGATGGCGCGTTCGAGATAGTGGGTGCCGTACTGCGTGCTGCGGATGTCACCCTTGGTGTACATCATCTTGAGGTCGTACACGCCCGCCAGGCCGGTCGCGCACTTGATCTGGTCGGGAGCCCTTGCCGCCATCATCAGGGCGGAGTAGGCGCCGAAACTCGCGCCAAACGCACAGACGCGGTTTCCATCCGCGAACCCCTGCGCGATCGTCCAGCGCAGGCCATCCAGCAGGTCGTCCTGCACCCGCGTACCCCATTTCAGGTAGCCGGCGTGCTCGAACGCGCGGCCGCGCCCGCTCGACCCGCGATAGTTCACCTGCAGGACCAGATAACCGCGGCTGGCCAGGAACTGGGCGTCCTGGTCGAACGCCCAGTCATCGCGTACCGCATGGGGACCTCCATGCGGCAGCACCACGGTAGGCAGGTTGGCAGGCGTCGTGGTGCCGGCCGGCAAGGTCATGAAGCCTTCCAGTTCCATACCGTCGCTCGCGCGGAAACGGAATGCGCGCCGCTCGCCCATCCGGGCAGCATCCAGTCCCTGCCGGCTGGAGAGCAGGAGCGACGCCTTCTGCTGTACGCGGTCGAACAGGTACCAGCTGCCCGGGTTCCGGTCGCTGAAGGCATACAGGAGCGATTTCTTGCCGTCGAGGCTGTGATCCACGTACGCGACGTAGTGGTCCGGGAAGCTGTTGGACAGGGCCTCATGCAACTGGGCATCCGCGGACTGCGCATCGAGGTAGACGGCGCGTGGCCGGCCGTCGTCGATAACGGCTGCGAACGGCTGCAAGGGGGCCGCGGCCCACTCGATGTCGGAGATGCTGCGCCAGGGGTGCTGCGCGAGCACACGGTGGTCGCGGCCGTCCGGCGATGAAGAGACCAGCCTGGAGGGTCCTCCGTCCACGGCCTGCAGCCCGAACACGTGCTGGCCGTCCGCGCTGAACGCATACGGGGTCCATACGCTGCGCGGCTCTGCCGCGACGGGCTTCCAATTCTTGCCCTGCGCATCGGCGATGAACAGCAATTGCTGGCCGTCGTCGTCGGAGCCCGTGGCGAACCGGGGAACGCCTTGCGGATCCAGCGTGAAGCGCAGGTCCTTGACGCCGATATCGGCGACCAGGCGTCCGGTGGCGTTGCCGGCATCCACATCGTAGAGCTGGGAGCGCTGGGTGCCGCGCGACAGCCGGCGCATGTAAAACCGGCCATTGGGCGTCGCAGGCAAGCCTTCGATGTAGCCGAAGCCGGCTTCGACGCCGCCCGTACGCAGCGTCTGCTGATAGCCGAAGAGGTACTTCTGGTGCGTGCCGTCGACGTCGGTGGCGATGATGTCGCCCGTCGGGATGGGAGCCTCGCGCGACCCCAACTGTCGGCCCTTCGCCAGCACCAGGCGCGTATCGCTAACCCACGCGACCTGGGTGGGAAGTTCGTAGCGCGGCAATCGCAGCAGGGCGGTGCGGTGCATGTCGTCGGTGCGGTGCACCACCAACGCATGATGACCATCGCCAAGATCGGCCGTGATCGCCACGTGCGCGCCATCTGGCGACAGCCTCGGTGAATGGAGCCGGCTGGTGGTGGCGAACGACTCGATCGGCACGGAGGGCTCCGCGCCCGCGGGTGCGGCATGCATGGCCAGCAGGGCTGCCGCGACGGCCCACATCCTGAAACTCGTCATCCCTTCGCCCCTGTCCCGTCCCCTGGCAGAAAGCATATCCCGGTTGTCGTCGCGTGCGCGGGGCGGGGCGCGGCGCGGGGCGCCGGGTTGTGGTCTAATTCGCGCCGAAGCGGGGGTATCGCCGGCCTGGCCGGTGATTGAGACAGACCCTTCGAACCTGATCCGGTTGAGACCGGCGTAGGGAAGCTTCGCAGGATGCGCCGTATCGCCATGTCGCCCCTTCGTGGGCCAGGGATCCGTCCGCCGCCGCGCCGCCGCTTCGTCCGTGATGCGAATCCTCGCGTCCCCGTATGCGAATCCCTCGCAAGAGCCCGCACATCCATGTGCGGGGATTCAAAAAGGACGAAGCCGATGAATGCCATTCCCAAGCCCGCCGCCGATCTGCTGCAACAGACCGGACAGCTCTCCGAGTCCGTGACGCGCCCGATCCCGGGCTCGCGGAAGATCTTCGTCGAGGGCTCGCGCGCGGACCTGCAGGTGCCGATGCGTGAGATCGCGCTGACGCAGACGCCGACCATCTTCGGCGGCGAAACGAACCCGCCGGTCACGGTGTACGACACATCGGGTCCCTACACGGATCCCGATGCCCGCATCGACCTGGCCGCGGGCCTGCCCGCGCTGCGCGCGAAGTGGATCGAGGAGCGCGGCGACACCGAGGAGCTTTCCGCGCTGAGTTCGGATTTCGGTCGCGCGCGCGAGCACGATGCGAAGCTCGATGCCGTGCGTTTCCCCGGCCGCGTGTTGCCGCGCCGGGCCAAGGCGGGCGCGAACGTCAGCCAGATGCATTACGCCAGGCGCGGCATCGTCACCCCGGAGATGGAGTACGTTGCGATCCGCGAGAACCAGCGGCTCGATGCCGTGCGCGAGGCGCATCTGCTGTCGCAGCATCCGGGCGAGAGTTTCGGCGCGAACATCCAGAAGTTCATCACGCCGGAATTCGTTCGCGACGAGATCGCACGCGGACGCGCGATCCTGCCGAACAACATCAACCATCCGGAAAGCGAGCCGATGATCATCGGCCGCAACTTCCTGACCAAGATCAACGCCAACATCGGCAACTCCGCGGTGTCCTCGGGCATCGCCGAGGAAGTGGAGAAACTGGTGTGGTCGATCCGCTGGGGCGGCGACACGGTGATGGACCTGTCCACCGGCAAGCACATCCACGAGACGCGCGAGTGGATCATCCGCAACTCGCCGGTGCCGATCGGCACGGTGCCGATCTACCAGGCGCTGGAGAAGGTCGATGGCCGCGCCGAGGCGCTGACGTGGGAGATCTTCCGCGACACGCTGATCGAACAGGCCGAGCAGGGCGTGGACTACTTCACCATCCACGCCGGCGTGCTGCTGCGCCACGTGCCGCTGACCGCCAAGCGCGTGACCGGCATCGTCTCGCGCGGTGGCTCGATCATGGCCAAGTGGTGCCTGGCGCACCACAAGGAAAACTTCCTTTACACGCACTTCGAAGACATCTGCGAGATCATGAAGGCCTACGACGTGGCCTTCTCGCTGGGTGACGGCCTGCGTCCCGGCTGCATCGCCGACGCCAACGACGCCGCGCAGTTCGGTGAGCTGGAAGCGCTGGGCGAACTGACCAAGATCGCGTGGAAGCACGACGTGCAGTGCATGATCGAAGGCCCCGGCCACGTGCCGATGCAGCTGATCAAGGAGAACATGGACAAGCAGCTGCGCGAGTGCGGCGAGGCGCCGTTCTACACGCTGGGCCCGCTGACCACCGACATCGCGCCGGGCTACGACCACATCACCAGCGCGATCGGCGCGGCGATGATCGGCTGGTACGGCACGGCGATGCTCTGCTACGTGACGCCGAAGGAACACCTGGGCCTGCCCAACCGCCAGGACGTGCGCGACGGCATCATGGCGTACAAGATCGCGGCCCACGCGGCCGACCTGGCCAAGGGCCACCCCGGTGCCCAGGTGCGCGACAACGCACTGAGCAAGGCCAGATTCGAGTTTCGCTGGGAGGACCAGTTCCACCTCGGCCTGGATCCGGAGAAGGCCAAGGAATTCCACGACGAGACCCTGCCCAAGGACGCGCACAAGCTGGCGCACTTCTGCAGCATGTGCGGCCCGCACTTCTGCAGCATGAAGATCACCCAGGACGTGCGCGACTACGCGGCCGAGCACGGCGTGGACGAGCAGCAGGCGCTGGCGGACGGCATGGCGGAGAAATCGGCGGAGTTCCTCGCCCAGGGCGCGCAGGTGTATCGTCAAGGCTGAACCGGGTGACGGGTCCGTGCGACGGAACGCCCCGGGACTGCGTAGAAGAGGGAAAGGGGCCGCCATGGGTGGCGGCCCGCACCGAACTTCCGGAGACCTGCCATGACCCTGATCGCCCGCATGACCCGCCGCAGTCTGTTGCTGGCCGCCACGCTCGTGCTGGCGGCCTGCGCCACCGGCCCGCGCGTCACCAGCGACGTCGACCCGTCCGCCAACTTCGCGCAGTACCGCACGTTCGCGTTCTACACGCCGCTGGCGATCGAAAGCCAGGGCTATGCCACGCTGACCAGCGGACGCACCAAGGACGCAGCACGTGCGCAGATGGAGGCGCGAGGCTACGTGTATGACGAGAAGTCGCCCGACTTGTGGGTGAACCTCAACGCCTACATGCAGGAAAAAACCGACGTCGTCAGTACGCCGGAAGTCGACTACGACTACTACTACAGCTACCGCGCGCGGCGGTACTTCGCCGTGCCGAACTGGCGCGACCGTACCGACGTCTACAAGTACACCGAGGGCACGCTCAACGTGGACCTGGTGGACGCGAAGCAGAATCGCCTGGTCTGGACCGGCGTCGCGGTCGGCCGCGTCGGCCGCACCAAGCCGGAGGAGCGTGGCGCGAAGATCGATGCCGCCGTCGCGGAGATTTTCCTGCGCTATCCGTACCGTGCCGGAAGCGGCACCGCGGCGGTGGCGCCGTGAAGGGCAGCGGTAGCGGTATCGCGAAAGCGGGTATCGGTTTTGGCACGGCGCTGGCGATCACCATCTCCTGGAGCGCCAACAAATCGCTGCTGTGGGCAGTGATCCACGGCGTGCTGTCGTGGGTCTACGTGGTCTACTACGCGCTGGTCTACCACTTCAAATGAAGGCTGCCGCATGACGATGCCCTTGGCGTGGCTGCGCTGGCTGGTCACGGCGCGGCGCCATCCCTGCGCTTTCCTGTTGATCGTGCAACTGGCGGGCATCCTGCTGTATCCCGTGATGGAAGACACCCAGGCGGGCCGTGCGTTGTTCGGCGCGTTCGGCATCCTGGTGCTCGCGCTGGCGCTCTGGGTGGTCAACCGCAGCACGGCCGTGAACTGGATCGCGTGGTCGCTGGCTGTTCCTTCGGTGCTGCTGTCGGTGTCCGCGGCCGTCTTCGACCTGCCTTCGCTGGGCATCTACGCCCATCTGCTGGAAAGCGGCCTGTACTTCTACACGGCCGGCAGCCTGATCGCTTACATGCTGCAGGACCACTCGGTCACCAGTGATGAGCTGTTCGCTGCCGGGGCCACATTTACGTTGCTGGCTTGGGCATTCGCCTTCGCGTTCTCGGTCTGCCAGCAGTGGTATCCAGGAAGTTTCACTGCGGCGGTCGATCCCACCTCTGCGCGGAGCTGGATGGAACTGCTGTTCCTGAGCTTCAGCCTGCTGTCCGGCGTGGGCCTGAGCGACGTGGTGCCGATCCTGCCGCAGGCGCGTGCGCTGGTGATGCTCGAGCAGTTCGCCGGCGTGATGTACATCGCCGTCGTCGTGTCGCGCCTGATCGGGTTGACCATGCTCAGGCCGCCCCGGAAGCCCGACTGACGGCACAGGAGCCGTAACGCCTATTCCGGTACCATCCGCGGCCTGATGCCTGTGCGGGACCGGACATGAAACTAGATGCCCCCTTCGTTCAGCTGCCGATGCGTTACGACGCAGACCGGCTCGCCCAGGAAGTGCTCGCGATCGGGGAGGGCGCCTGGCGTGAGCATCCGCAGAAGTTCGCCGGCAATTCCATGCTTCCGTTGGTCGCTGTGGACGGTGATCCCGCGAACGAGGAGTTCGCGGGCCAGATGCGCCCGACCTCCGAGCTGGAGCGTTGTCCTTACCTGCAACAGGTGCTGGCCAGTCTCGGTACGACGGTGGGCCGGACGCGGTTGATGCGCTTGTCCGGAGGCGCGGAAGTCAAGCGCCATGCGGATCAGGGCTATTACTGGGCCGAACGCGTCCGTGTGCACGTGCCGATCATCACCCAGCCCACGGTGCGCTTCGAGTGCGATACGTCGGCGGTGAACATGGCGGCGGGGGAATGCTGGATCTTCGATACCTGGCGCCAGCATCGCGTGCTGAACCAGGATGAGCGGCAGCGCATCCACCTGGTCTGCGACACGGTCGGCGGCGAACGCTTCTGGGGCCACGTGCGCGCAGGCAGGCGCGTTCAGGCCAACCTGACGGAAGGTCCTGTCGGCTGGGCTGCTTCGCTGGTCGACTACCAGCCGGACGCGACACCCGCCCTCGCCTTCGAGCACTACAACGTGCCTGTCGTCATGTCGCCATGGGAATTGCGTCGCCACCTGGAGTTCCTCCTCGACGAATCGACTCCGTTCCCGCATCTGGATGCCGTGCGGCAGATGGTGGATCGCCTCTGCCGCGACTGGCGCGCGCTGTGGGCGGCCCATGGCGCGGAAGAAGCCGCCTTGCCCGACTATCGCCGCCGGATCCAGCAGTTCGTCCAGGAGGCGAGGCCCGCAGTGGGCACGACCGCCCTGCGCAACGAGCTGCCACTGATGCCGGCCATCATGCTCATGGCCGTGCGTCCGGCGGTGCAGGAAGCGCCCGGGGCACTGGCGCCCGGCCGGCCGCGCATGGCGCTCGGAGCGATGGCGTGATGCTGGGTTCGTCGGGGGAGCGGCCGGATGCGGACCCCCTGTTTGACCGACCGGTCTTCATCCTGTCTTCGCCGCGTTCGGGTTCGACGTTGCTCTTCGAGACAATGTCGCAAGCACCCGCGCTGTACACCATCGGCGGCGAAAGCCACCAGATGATCGAGCAGGTGCCGGGCCTTGCGCCAAGGGACAGGAATTTCGACTCCAACGTGCTGACCGATGGTGACGCCTCGGAAGAGCGCGTGACCGCACTGCGCCGTCATTTCCATGCCGCGCTTCGTGATCGCGCCGGCCAGCGACCGGGCGCGGGACGCATCCGCATGCTGGAGAAGACGCCGAAGAACGCGCTGCGCATCCGTTTCCTGAGGCAGGTGTTTCCGGAGGCGCGGTTCGTCTTCCTGTATCGCGACGCCAGGCAGACCCTGTCCAGCATGATCGATGCCTGGCAGTCGGGGCGCTTTCGCACGTACCCTGGCCTTCCAGGCTGGCCTGGCGAGTTCGCGTGGTCGCTGCTGCTGGTGCCGGGATGGCGAGAGCTGGTTGGCAAGCCTCTCCATGAGGTCGTACGCGCCCAATGGGAGCGCACGCTCACCACCATCCTCGACGACGTGTCCGATGTCCCTGCAACGCACCGCACCACGCTCGACTACGACGCCTTCCTGCAGCAGCCTGGCGTGGAAGTGAAGCGCCTCTGCGCCGCGCTCGATCTGCCCTGGGACAGGGAGTTGGGCAATGCGTTGCCGCTGTCCCGCTACACGCTGACCCGGCCGGCGCCCCACAAGTGGCGCAAGCACGCGGACCTGATCGAGCCGCTGCTGCCCGGGCTCGACCCGACCATCCGGCGCGCGAAGGCGGCGTTGCAGGAGTGGGCCCGCTGACAGCCGCGACCGCGGCCGAAACAAAAAAGGCCGCCCTTGGGCGGCCTTTTTCTGCGACGCGGAGACGCGATCAGAACTTGTGCTTCTCGTCTTCCGGCTGCGCGGCCTGACGGGCGATGGCGTCGACCAGCACGGCCTTGGCTTCGGCAGCATTGCCCCAGCCGTCCAGCTTGACCCACTTGCCCTTCTCCAGATCCTTGTAGTGCTCGAAGAAGTGGCCGATGCGCTCCAGCCAGTGCGGGCTGACCTGGTCGATGTCGCTGATGTGGCTGTAGCCGGCGAACACCTTGTCCACCGGCACGGCCAGCAGCTTCTCGTCGCTGCCGGCTTCGTCGCTCATGCGCAGCACGCCGACCGGCCGGCAACGGATCACCGAGCCGGGGATCAGCGGCAGCGGCAGCACGACCAGCACGTCGGCCGGGTCGCCGTCGCCGCAGAGCGTGTGCGGAACGTAGCCGTAGTTGCAGGGGTAGCGCATGGGGGTGGAGAGGATGCGGTCGACGAAGATCGCGCCGCTGGCCTTGTCCACTTCGTACTTCACCGGCTCGGCGTCCTTCGGGATCTCGATGATGACGTTGATTTCGTCCGGCGGGTTCTTGCCGGCGGTGACCAGATCCAGGCCCATTGCGTACTCCGAGGGGGTGGGGTGAAAGAGGGTCCGTATTTTACGCGCTTGGCTGCTGCGGCGCAGCAGGAGCGAGCCCCGCCTGGCCGGCCGTCGGCGCCGTGCACGTGATTCAGGCTGTCTTACAGCTCCCGGGCCCTAGAATCCGCCGCCCATGTCTCCCCTGCGAACCGCCGCCGGCCTCCTGCTGACGGTGCTGGCCCTGGCCAGCGCCGACGCGGGTGCGCGCACGGTCTACCGGTGCGTGCAGGGCGGGACGGTCAGCCTGGCCACCGCGCCCGAGCCCGGCTCCAAGTGCACGGCCAAGGAAATCGACGACAACGCCGTCAGCACCCCCAACCTGTGGGGCTCGATGGGCGTGTTCAGCGGCACGCTGTACGAACGCGAGCAGGACGGTCAGAAGGTGTACTCCACCCGCAAGCTGCCGGGGTCCACGCCCTACCTGAAGTTCACCGTGCAGACGCCGCCCGGCGAGCCGGCGCATCCGGGCCTGGGCCGGGTCGGCAAGCCCCGGCTTGACCGGTATCCCACGGAGTTCAAGGCGGCCGCGCGGCAGACCGGCGTGGACGACGCCTGGCTTCGTGCCGTGGCACACGCCGAAAGCGATTTCGACGCCAAGGCCGTATCCCCGAAAGGCGCGATGGGCGTGATGCAGTTGATGCCGGACGTGGCCAAGGAGTACGGCGTCGCCGATCCGTTCTCTTCCACCGAATCCATCAACGCGGGTGCACGCCATCTCCGCCTGCTGATGAAACGCTACAAGGGCGACCTGACCTTGGTGGCCGCGGCCTACAACGCCGGGGTCGGCACGGTGTCGCGCTATGGCGGCGTGCCGCCCTACGCGGAAACGCAGGAGTACGTCTCCAAGGTCACGGCGCTGTACGAGCTCTACCTGCGTGCGATGGGGCGCAAGCAGGCGCCGGAACGGCCCGCGCTCTAAGTCGGATCGGCGTTCTTCACCCGGCGCTCCCACGACCGGGCCTACGGTGTCGCTACGGCCGGACCCACGCGCCGGCCAGGAGACCGCCATGAAGACGCGACGCGTATTCAGCGCCCCGGATATCGACACCGCAGAAGCGGCGCTGCATGTAGCCCTGCACATGGGCATCCAGCCGGACCACGCCGCCCTCGTCGGCCGTCCGGAGATCGAGATGACCCAGATGCCCGATGCCGAGAAGGAAGGCTCGCCCACCGACTTCATGCCGGCCGCCCTGCGCGGGCTGGTCGGTGGCGGCGTGGTCGGCCTGGTGATCGGCCTGCTCGCGATGGCCATTCCTGCCGTGGGCATCCCGTTGGTCGCGGTGCTGCTGTGCACATTGGTCGGTGCACTGGTCGGCGGCTGGGCCGCGGCGCTCGCCGGCTCGTCCGTGCCCAGTGAGGTCCGCCGCGACTACCGCAACGAGATCGAGGCGGGCAAAGTGTTGGTGGTGATCGATGACGAGGACGAGCGCCTGCTGGAGCGGGCGAGCGACGCCATCACCGCTGCCGGTACCCAGCGCCTTCAACTCGTTCACCACGGCTTGTTGCACTGAGCCCACGCCACCAGCGCACGGCTATGATGCGGGCTTCCCTGGAAGGAGTACGTCCGATGCGTCGTGTGCTGGTGATGGTGGGACTGATGGTGTCCGCGGCTGCCGCAAATGCGGCTGACGGCGCATGGGAGAAATTCGGTGCGGACATGCCGGCAGGCCCGGTAGTGCCACTGTCGCAGGCGCTGGCCGATCCCGCGGCGCATGAGGGGCAATCGCGCGTCTTCAGCGGTCGCGTCGTCGACGTGTGCCAGAAGAAGGGCTGCTGGGTGATGCTGGAGGACGCGGGGCAGGGTGCGCGCGTGCTGCTCGGCGATCACGACTTCTACGTGCCGAAGGACGTGAGCGGACCGGCGCAGGTGCATGGCGTGTTGTCGAAGGTGACGCTGTCGCCGGCGGCGCGCGAACATACTGCGAAGGAAACCTCGCCCGGGGCGGCGGTGCCCACGGTGGAGTACCGCATCGTCGCCGATGGCGTGCAAGTGCTGGCCGACGATCCCGGTGCCTGAGGGCGCTTAGTCGACCAGGTGTTCCGACAGCACGACGTGGCGCCCTGGGCGCGCGTCCAGGGCGGCATCGAGCAGCGCGGCCGCGACGCGCTCCGGCGGTACCACGCGGTAGCGGCGCGGGACCACGGAACCGAGCGCACCCAGGATCCGCTGTGCCCAGCGTTCTCCCGCGCGGTGCTGCGTGCGATCGCCGCCCAGCAGGCCTGGTCGCAGCAGCGTCAGTGAATCGAAGCCGATGTCGCCCAGCGCCTGTTCCACTTCGCCCTTCGTGCGCGAGTAGAACACGCGTGAGTCCGGGTCGGCGCCCAATGCCGACACGAGCGCGAACGAGCTTGCGCCGTGCGCATGGGCCAACCGGGCGACGGCCAGCGGATAGTCGTGGTCCACGCGATGGAACGCCGCTTGTGAGCCGGCATCGCGGATCGTCGTGCCCAGCGCACAGGCGACGGCATCCACTTGCCACCAGTCGGCGTCGGCAGGAAGCGCGTCGAAATCCACCACGGGATTGAGCAGCTTCGGATGGGCAGGCAACGCGCGGCGAGTCGGCGCCACGACGGCGGCGACCCGGGGCGACGCCAGTGCGTGCGCCAGGGTCGACTGACCCACCAGGCCGGTGGCACCTGCCAACAGGATGCGGCTCATCAAGAATTTCCGCCTGTGGGAAGTCTGCATCATGCCAGCCTGATGCGCCGGCACCAGAGGCATCGGTTACGCTTCCGTGTCGGTCACGCCCCGGCGCGAGGAGCGCCACGCCATGCCAGTCGCCTTCGCACGCATCACGCCCGTCGATCCGATCCGGGAGTGCGGTCGATGAACCTGCCGCTCCACTATGGCGTGCTGGGTGCGCTCGAGGCGGGCCTGATCGCCTTCGTCATCGGTCTGCTGTGTTTCCTGGTATGGCACTGGCTGTGCGGTCGCCAGGGGTGGTCGATCGGACATGCCGTGGGGTGGGCTTGCGTGTCCGCCGTGCTGATCGGTGCGGGTATCGATACGTGGAACCTGTTCTATCTGGGCATCAGCCGGCTGGAGTCGCCGTTGTACGCGCGCCTCGCCTTGCAGGGCATCCACGATGCCGAGTCCCTCGGTTCGCGCGTGGTCCTTGAGATCGCGGGTGCATTGAGTGGCGTCGCGCTCGGTTGGCAATGGTTCAGCAAAAAAACGCCGGAAGAAACATCGGCGAACAGCGACGAAAAAACGGGCGCGTAACTTCAATCCTGCGCGACGTCACGCATTCCACGAAGTGACAACCGCGCAATCACCACGCCGTAACACCGTGCTAGCCGATGCCATGACGTGCGTGGTTAAGCCTGCGTGCACGTTCATATCGGCGCGCAATTTTCGTTCAGACGCGTCGCTGCAAGGTGGGGCCGTGCGCAAATCGGACGCACTTCCTACGAAGACAGACGGAGCACTGACATGACGAAGAACACCCGCACCCCGCTGATCGCCCTGGTTGCCCTGAGCGCTGCGCTGGCCATGCCGCTGGCATTCGCCCAGGAGAAGACCGAAGACGCCGCCACGCAGCAGGCGCAGCAGACCGAGCCCACCGCCGAGCAGGCGACCGGTTCGGCCACGCAGAGCCCGACCCAGAGCACGCAGTCGGCCGCTGATAGTGGCAAGCAGGGCTGGGCCGATGTCGACACCAATGGCGACGGCAACATCAGCAAGGAAGAAGCCGCGGCCAATCCGGGCCTGAGCCAGGTCTTCGACCAGGCCGATGCCAATGCCGACGGTTCGCTGACGGCCGATGAGTACAAGGCGTTCGTCAGCAAGAACTACGGCGAGCAGAAGTAAGCACCTGCGGTAACAGCGGCGTGACGTCGCGCAACCGCGCGACGCATGCTTCACCGGGAGAGGCGGCCGGCGTGCCGCCTTTCCCGCTTCATGCGTCCACGCACGAACGCAGCGGCGTGGTCAGTACAGGAGGTACCCCATGACGCCCCCCACCTGGCGCCACTCCGGCCTCGCGATCGCACTCGCTGTGGCTGCATCTGCGGGCGCATCGCTCGCGCACGCGCAGGACGCTCCGCGCAGCGCGAACGAGCCGCAGGCCCCACCGCATGGCGCACCAGCCCCGCCATCGCCGAAGCCTTTCGCAGAACTCGATGCGAACGCCGACGGTGCCATCAGCAAGGATGAGGCTGCGGTCGATCCGCCGCTCGCGCAGGCCTTCGGCACGCTCGATACCGATGCCGATGGCCGCCTGACGCCCGAGGAGTACGCGGTCTACGCGCAGGGCCAGTCCTGATTCCCTTCCCCCACCTGGAGAACACCATGAACACGCGCATCCACCGATTGCTCGACAAGCCGCTGCTGCTCCTGGGCACCGCCGTGCTCGGCGCGGGCCTGCTGACGGCCTGTGGCCCGAAGCCGGAAGACACGCCCGCTGCCGCGGCGCCGGAGCCGGTCGAAACGACGCCGCCGACCGACGTTGCGCCGCCGGCGCCGACACCGTCCGACCCGACGATGCCGACCGATCCGAACGCCCCGCCGACCGATCCGAACCTACCGCCGCCGGCGAACCCGAATGCGCCGGAAACCACGCCGCCGCCGGCCGACGGCAGCACGACGCAGCCCGCCAGCGGCGGATAAGTTCGCGCGCATGCCGTGAGCAACCGCTGACCAGGATGGCCGCCGCAAGGCGGCCATCTTCGTGACGCGCGCGGAAAGTCGAGGCTGCTATCCTGCGCGCCCCTCCCGCGATGAAGACAGGCTTCCGCATGGCGCGCATCCAATGGGTCGGCTTCGACGGCGACGACACGCTCTGGAAGAGCGAGGACTACTACCGCCAGGCCGAAGCGGACTTCGAGGCGATCCTCGGCGGATACATCGATCTGGCCGATCCGCGGACGCACGGCCACCTGCTGGAGGTCGAGCGCCGGAACCTGAAGATCTTCGGTTACGGCGTCAAGGGCATGACCCTGTCCATGCTGGAAACCGCGATCCAGCTGACCAATGAACGCATCAGCGCCCGCGACCTGCATCGGGTCATCGAGATCGGGCGCGCCACGCTGCAGCATCCCGTCGACCTGCTGCCGGGCATCCGCGACGCGGTCGCTCAGATCGCTGCTGACCACGAGATCGTGCTGATCACCAAGGGCGATCTGTTCCACCAGGAGGCCAAGATCGCGCAATCCGGCCTCGCCGACCTGTTCCATCGCATCGAGGTGGTATCGGAGAAGGACGAGGTCACCTACGCCCGCGTGCTGCGCGAACTCGAGGTGGCGCCCGACGCGTTTGCAATGGTCGGCAACTCGCTGCGATCGGACATCGAACCGGTGCTCGGGCTGGGTGGCTGGGGCATCCACATGCCCTACCACGTGACCTGGGCGCTGGAAGCCGAACACGGTGTCGCCCATGATGCGCCGCGCCTGCGGGTGGTGGAGAGCGCCGACCAGCTGACCGCCGCATTGGCGGCGATCGAAGCCATCCCGGACGCCTGATGCCGACGAAGCGCCCGCGCTGGCGCTGCGGCACAATGGCGGCATGAAGCGCGCGCTGCCCATCCTGATCCTGTTGGCTTGCCTGGCGGTCAACGCACCTGCCGGCGCGCAGAACGCGGCGGTGTACACGCCTGCGACGGGCGACGCCGCGGTGGACCGGCACCTCGCCGACATCAACGACTATGCCGCGCGCTATCCCGCCGCATTCGCCGATGAAATGTCGCGCTACTACGCCGTACCACGTGGCTACGTCGAAGCGATGCAGCAACAGCCTGACTGGACTGCCGGCGACATCTTCATGGCGTGCGCGCTGGCGCAGATCGTGGGGCAACCCTGCCGCGCGGTCGTGCGCGAATGGTCGCGCGATCACGAGGGCGGTTGGAAAGCCGTCGCCGGACGATTGCAGGCCGAGCCGGGTAGCCCGCAGTACCGTCGCCTGCGCAGTGCGCTGGAGGCGACCTACCGTCGTTGGGATCGGCCGCAGCCGTAATCGCGGCACTCACCGCGACGGGAGCTACGTGCGTTCTGACCCGAAGACGGGACTACGGCGCCTTCTTTCCGTACATGATCAACAAAACAAGATCCTCGTCGCCGTCCTGACGGATCGCGTGGGTGCTGCCGGGCCGGGTCAGCATCGCATCGCCGGCCTGCACCGCCTGCGCGACGCCATCCAGCTCGTACACGCCGCGCCCGCTGAGCACGTAGTAGATCTCGTCCTTGTGGTGTTGGTGCAGGCCGATGCCGGCACCCTTGTGCAGCACGCGCTTGCGGAACTCGAAGCCGAGCGCGGGCGCGTCGCGGAAGAAGGGATACGCCGTGGTGGTTCCCGCGCCGCCATGCGGACCCGGTTGCTCCACGGCGATGTCGCGCTCGTGCGCGATGAGCGACGGGTTCGGCTGGGCTTTGCGGTCGGCCAGCGCGGTATCCGGCGCGCCGCAGTCCGTATCGCGGCTCACGTGCGCAGCGAGCGCGGGATCGATCTGCTTCCAGCCTGCTACCACCAGGCATGCCACCATCACCGCGCCGCGCTGCTGGAAGTGGGTGTCGTCCCGCTGGTCCTGCGCCGGCACGTGCATGAAGTAGGCCTTGCTCGCTTCGTCGCCGGCCGCGCGCAGCCAATCCATGCTCAGGGTTGTCAGGTCGATCAGGCCGATGCGTTCGCGCTGCGCGAGGTCACGCACGGCCTGCGCGTACAAGCCATGCGTATCGAGCAGTTGGCCGCGATCGAACTTCCTGCGCGCCACTGGCGTCACCAGGATAGGCGTAGCGCCCTTTGCACGCGCGAGCTCGACGTAGCGCATCAGCCACTCCGGGAACGCGCGTTGCGGCTCGTTGTAGCGGGTGGGGTCTTCGATCTTTTCGTCGTTGTGGCCGAACTGGATCAGCAGCACATCGCCCTTGCGCACGTCCTTCGCCATGCCGTCGAACCAGCCTTCGGCGACGAAACTGCGCGCGCTACGCCCGCTCTGTGCATGGTTGCGCACGACGAACGCCTTCGGGTCGAGGAAGCCCTGCAACTGCTGTCCCCACCCCTCGCGCGGCGCGCGTTCCGGGCCATAGGCGCTGGCCGTGGAGTCGCCCGCGATGAAGACCTGCCGGGGCGGCGCGGCGTGCGCGAGCGAGGGCAGGGCGGCAATCAGGATCAACGCGGCGAGCGGACGGATCATGGCGGCACCGTGGCGGAAGACGGAAACGACACGGGCCGCGTCGGAGAGGGGCGCGGCCCGTGTCGCTGCAGCAAAGGGGGAAGGAAACTCAGCGCGCCAGCCAGCCACCGTCGACGGGGATGACGGCGCCGTTGACGTAGTCGGACGCACGCGAGGACAGGAACACGGCCGTGCCACCCAGGTCCGACGGCTCGCCCCAACGGCCCGCCGGGATGCGATCCAGGATGGCCTTGTTGCGGTCTTCGTCGGCGCGCAGCTGCGCGGTGTTGTCGGTAGCCATGTAGCCCGGTGCGATGGCGTTGATGTTCACGCCCTTGGCGCCCCACTCGTTGGCGAGCAGGCGGGTGATGCCGGCGATGCCCGACTTGCTGGCCGTGTACGACGGCACGCGGATGCCGCCCTGGAACGACAGCATCGAGGCGATGTTGATGATCTTGCCGCTGCCCTGCGCGATGAAGTGGCGGCCCGCGGCCTGCGACATGAAGAAGGCGGACTTGATGTTGACGTTCATCACGTCGTCCCAGTCCTTCTCGCTGAAATCCACCGCGTCGGCGCGGCGGATCAGGCCGGCGTTGTTGACCAGGATGTCCAGCCCGCCCAGGCCGTCGACGGTCTCCTTCACCAGGCGCTCGACTGGATCGATGCTGATCAGGTTCGCTTCCAGGTTGAGGAAGCGGCGGCCCAGCGCCCGTACCTTCTCGCCGGTGTCCGCGGCTTCGACGATGCCGGCGGCGGCGATGTCGGCGCCCGCTTCGGCCAGCGCGAGCGCGATGCCCTGGCCCAGGCCGGTGTTGGCGCCGGTCACCAATGCGACCTTGCCTTCGAGACTGAAAGGATTGCGTGCCATCGTGTGTTCCCCTCGGATGTTGGGTGGCGCGGTTACTTGAGCTGGCAGATGTCCAGCACGTGCATGTCGGTGTAGTCCAGGTTCTCGCCGCCCATCGCCCAGATGAAGGCGTAGTTGCTGGTGCCCGAACCCATGTGGATCGACCATGGCGGCGACACGACGGCTTCGTCGTTCTGCACGACGATGTGGCGCTGCGCGTCGGGCTCGCCCATGAAGTGGTAGACGCGGTCGTTGTCGGCCAGGTCGAAGTAGAAATAGACCTCGCTGCGGCGGTCGTGCAGGTGCGGCGGCATGGTGTTCCACACGCTGCCGGTCTTCAGCACGGTCAGGCCGAGCAACAGCTGCGAGGACTGGCAGGTGGCCGGCACGATGAACTGGTAGATCGTCCGCTCGTTGCTGGTTTCCAGCGCACCGCGCTCGAGTGCGACGGCATCCTTGATCGAGAGCTGCTTGGTTTCGAAGCGCGCGTGCGCCGGCGTGGAGGTCAGGTAGAACTTGGCGGGATTCGACGCGTCATCGGATTCGAATGCCACGTCCGTGCTGCCCATGGCCACGTACAGGCCGTCCTTCGGGCCCAGCGCGTAGGTCGTGCCGTCGACGGTGACCTTGCCGGCGCCGCCACCGACGTTGATCACGCCCAGCTCGCGGCGCTCCAGGAAGGGCTTGCCGGCAGCCGAGGCGGGCTCGGTCTGGCGAGGCAGGTCGACCTTCTTCGACACCGGCGCGGCGCCGCCGATCACGAAGCGCTCGTTGTGCGAGTAGTTCAGCTGCACGGTGTCGTCGGCGAACAGGTTGCCGATCAGGTAACGGTCGCGCAGCTGGTCGTTGGTGGCGCCATCCATCATGTCCGGGTGGGTGGCGTGGTAGGTCTTGCAAAACATGGGCGGGGCTCCGTCGGTGCGGACGCGCCGTGCGGCGGCGTCGGTAAGAGGTGTGGGGTGGATTCTACGGGCTTTGGTAACCGGTGTCATTTTGCGGTGCGGCAGGGGGCCGAGGCCACACCAAGCGGCTTATTCAGGGGGCTGGGAGGAGTCGCGGATGATCAGGTGCGGGCGGATGCTGGCGGCGGCCAGCACGGGCGTGCCTTCCGGCTGGATCAGCATGGCGGCCGCGGTCCGACCGGTATCGCGGGTGTTGCGTCGGACCGAGGTCAGCGACGGCCACAGGCGCGAGGCCAGCGGGCTGTCGTCGAAGCCGACCACCGACAGCTGGCGCGGGATACTGATCCCGGCGCGCATCGCCACCTTGTAGACGCCGGCCGCCATTTCGTCGTTGCCGGTGAAGATGGCGGTGGGGCGGTTCTTGCCGGACAGCAGCTTCTCGGCCGCGACCACGCCGGACTCGAACGTGTAGCCCGCCTCGATGATGCGCGACTTCGGCAACTCGAGGCCCCGCTTCGCCAGCGCCTGAAGGAAGCCGTCGGTCCGCTCGATCGAAGACCGATACGCGGCGGGGCCGGTGATCAGCGCGATGTCGGTATGGCCGAGCGATTGCAGGTACTCCGCCGCTTCGGCCGCACCGTCGCGGTCGTGCGTGACGACCATGCGCGACGGCTCGTCCATCGAGACCGATGCGATGCGCGAGTAGCGGCACCCGATCTCCGCCAGCATGTCGGCCAGCGCCTGGTCCTCGGATGCGCGCGGCACCAGCATCACGCCATGCAGCTTCTGTTGCTGCACGAAACGGCGCACGCCATCGATGTAGCCGGGGCTGCGGCTGTCGCAGGGATGCACCACCAGTTCGAAACCCGAATCGCGCAACGCGTCCAGCGCGCCATACTGCATGTTGACGATGTACTGCGCGGTGGGGTTGTCGTAGACCATGCCGATCAGGAACGAACGGCGGAAGGCGAGTCCGCGCGCCATCGGGTCGGGCACGTAGCCGACCTCGCGCATCAGCGTCTCGACCTTCTCGCGCGTGTCCTTACGCACCAGTGGCGAGTGGTTGATGATCCGCGACACCGTTTTCTTCGAAACACCGGACAACCGCGCGATGTCGTTGATGGTGGCGGCCTTGCCACCGGTGGGCAGGCTGGCAGGGCTTTCGGGCTTCTTGCGCGCGGGCATGGGGCGATGCGGGTCCGGTCGTCGGTCGAGGGGATTCTAGCGGCTGGGGGTCAGTCCAGCGCGCGATAGCGGAAATTACGGAAATGCACCTTGCCCTGGCCAGCGGCGTACAGCGACGGCTTCAGGGCGAGGAAGCCCCCGGCCACGTTGTGGTGGTAGCCGGAGACCTCCATCTGGACGGGGTACTTGGTCCAAGTCTTGCCGTTCGTGCTGGTATGGATGGTGAGGACATGGCGGTTGTGGGTGACCCGCAGCCAGAGCCTGCCGCCCTTGGCGCTCGGGGCCAGCTTGCCGGGGCGCTCCAGGCCGTAGCGGTGCATCACGAACTGTTCCCCGTTGCTGCCCACGCCGGCATACAGGCGGTCGTTGTAGAACAGCACCGCGCCACCCTGCGCGCCGGGCTCGACCTCCATTTCGACCTCGAACTGGTAGGCCAGGTCGCCCGCGATGATGCCCAGCGGCGAGCTGTCGCGCGGCGCAGTGCCCTTGCCCTGCAGCGTCATCACGCCATCGCCGAAGGTGAGTCGACGGGACTCGTCCGGCGCCGGATCGTAGAAGGCCCACTGCGGGCCGAGTTTGCCGTCGCGGAAGTCGTCCGACAGCGCCATCCCGTGCGGCGCCAGTGCCTGGCCCGCGGGTTTGCGCAGCGGCTGGCTCAAGTCGCCACCCTTGGCGACGAACCAGCCATCCTCCGTCCATTCGATCGGATCGAGCAACGCCTGCCGGCCCAGCGTCCAGAAGTCGTGTTCGTAACCGTGGTAGATCATCCACCATTGGCCCGCGGCATCCTCGACCAGCGTCGCATGGCCGCGCGACCACCAGTACTGGTCGCGCGAGGTCGTGCGCACCACGGGGTTGTTGGGCGCGTTCACCCAAGGGCCGTGGATCGAACGCGAACGCGCGACGATCACCATGTGGCCGGTGGGCGGTCCCGCTGTTCCGCCGACCGCCGTGACCATGTAGTACCAGCCGTTGCGGAAGGTGATCTTCGGGCCTTCCTGTGCATAGCCTTCGACATCCCAGGATTCGGGATACCGCCAACCGTCGTAGACATGCTTCACCGCGCCGACGGTGCTCAGACCGTCGTCCGCCAACTGCACATAGTCGCCGCCGCTGAGGAACAGGTAACGCTTGCCGTCTTCTCCCACCGCGTGGCCGGGGTCGATATGCCCCGGCAGGCCGATGTCGATCGGTTCGCTCCACGGCCCGCGGATGTCGTCGGCCCAAACGACGAAGTTGCTGCGCCGAGGTGACTCGGTACCGCCCACGCGCGCGGGAAAGTAGATGTAGTAGCGGCCCTGATGCTTGACCAGGTCCGGCGCCCAGATCGAGCCAACGTTCTGGGTGATCGCATGGCCGATCGGCTGCCAGTTGATCAGGTCCCGCGAGTGCCACACCGGCAGCCCCGGATACGCCGTGAACGACGACAGTGTCAGGTAGTAGTCGTCGCCATCCTTGAGCACCGATGGATCGGGACGATCGCCGGCCAGCACCGGATTGAGGAACGTGCCGTCGCCGAGGTCGGCTTGGCGCTGGTGCTCGATGCCGCGCTTCCACGCGGGGGTGGTGGTGTCCGCGGCCATCGCCTGGAAGGCGAGGCAGAAGGACAGTGCGACAGCGATGAACCTGATCAGCGGCATGCGGGACTTCCTCAGGGCGTCGCCGGGTGCGACGCCTTCCATTGCGGGTATTCCTTCGACAGCAGCCGCTTCGGCCAACTGCCGTACCACTCGTAACCGGTGCGCCGCTCGCGCGGAATATCCTCGTAGCGCGCGACGCGTCGACTGTCGCGTGTCGCGAGGATGGCGCTGTTGTCCTTCACGTCGTAGAAGCGCGCCCACAAAGCGGAGGCCGTCGGATCGGCCACCAGTCGGCGGTCCTTCGTACTGCTGTGGTACTGGAACTGCTCGGCGGGCGCCTCGAACGTCTCGATGCGCCACCCCGTGATTTCCACATGGCGCAGCCACGCGACCGCACCGTCGACCGCCTTCACCACGTCGGGCGACGGGTCGGGAATCGACATCAGATAGCGCACCACGCCGACGGTTTCCTGGCCGGTGATCGAAGGCAGTTCGAACTTGCGTCCCTGCGCGGGCGCCAGCGTCTGCGCGTCGTACTGGCCCGCCCAACCCGCCAGTGCGTCGCCCTGGCGGATCTGCAGGCGCAGCAGGCAGGCGTCGCCCGCATCGACGGCTGACCGCACGCGCGTGCGCAGCGCGGCATCGACGAAGGCGTAGCGACGCTCGTCGCTGAGCACCTTGCGCAGCGTGCCCAGCACGCCGACGGTCACGTCGTCGGCAATGGTGATGTGCGGGTGGTAGGACTGCGTGGCAGGCACCGTGTGCGGCCACCCCCCGCACGAGGGGATCTGCTGCGCCAGGGTGAACTGCAAGCCCTTCAGGCTGCCGTCGCGATACCGCACATCGCCGGTGATCGCGTACGCCGTGGCCAGGTAGTCCACCTGCGTGTAGATGTTGCGGTTGTCGAAGCTGCCGCCGGACTTGCGCGCTTCGGCATCGAAACGCGCTTTCTCGGCATCATCCAGGATCCGCGCCGGATCCTGGTTCTCGATCCAGCCGCCATCGATCCGCTGGTAACGCAGGATGTTGTCGGCGATCGACGCGACCTGATCCGGCGCATAGCGCGGGTAAGCATCGCCGTGCACGTTGCGCCAGTGGTGGATGGCGTCCTCGAAGCCCGCCAGCGACGGCGACGGCGGTGGCGTCGCCCAGACGGGCGAGACCACGAGCAGCCAGCCCAGGGTCAGAGCGCGCGCGCGCTTCATCCCTTCAGTGCCCGCGGCAGCCAGAGGGACAGTTCGGGGAAGAACGCCACGATCAGGAGCACGACCAACGCCGACAGCCAGAATGGCCAGATCGTGCGCATGCTCTGCGCGACGGTGATCTTGCCGATCGACGTGCCGATGAACAGCACCGAGCCCACGGGCGGCGTAACCAGGCCGATGCCGCCCGCGAGGACCATCACCAAGCCGAAGTGGATCGGGTCGATGCCGTAGGCCTTCACCACCGGCAGGAAGATCGGCGTGCAGATCAGGATCTTCGGTGCGAGGTCCATGAACATGCCCAGCACCAGCAGGATCACCACGATCATCAGCAGCACCGTGCGCTGGCTGTCGGCGATCGACTGCAGGAACTCCACCGCCGCCGCGGGTACCTGCAGGTAAGCCAGCAGCCAGCCGAACACCGCCGCCGTGGCGATCACGAACAGGATCACGCCGGTCGTGCGCGCCGCATGCACCACGGCACCGCGGAACTCGGCCCAGCGCAGCTGGCGGTACAGCAGCGAAGTCACCAGTAGAGCGTAGACCACCGCGATCGCCGCCGATTCCACGGCGGTGAAGATGCCGGCGCGGATGCCGACGAAGATCAGCGTGACCAGGCCCAGGCCGGGGAGGGCACCGACCAGGCGCAGGGCGACGGCGCGCCAGCCGGGGAAAGGCTCCGTGCCATAGCCGCGATGGCGGGCGACCACATAGCCGGTGATCATCATCGCCACGGTCATCAGCAGCGCCGGGACGATGCCGGCCGCGAACAGGTCCGCGATCGACAGGCCGCCGCCGGCCGCGGCCGAGAACAGGATCAGGTTGTGCGACGGCGGCACCAGCAGCGCGACCAGCGCGGCCGTCATGCAGACGTTCACGGCGTAGTCCACGTCGTAACCACGCTTCACCATCTGTGGGATCATCGTGCCGCCGACGGCGGAGACGTCGGCCAACGCCGAACCGGATACGCCACCGAAGAACAGCGATGACAGCACGCTGACCTGGCCCAGGCCGCCGCGCATGCGGCCGACCAGCGACGACGCCAGCGCGATCAGGCGTTCGGAAATGCCGCCCCTCAGCATCAGCTCGCCCGCGAAGATGAAGAGCGGGATCGCAATCAGCGAGACCGAACCGGAACCAGCGGAAATCTGCTGCACGAGCACGATCGAGGGGACATCGAGGTAGAGCAGGGTCGCGAGCGCCGCGACCGCGAGTGCGAACGCGACGGGAACACCCAGCAGCAGCAACAGGACGAAGGCGCCCAGCAGGATGGCAATGGCCACGGATCAGACTCCTTCTTCGCGCGCGGGCCGCAGGGCCTTCCACGCGATGTTCAGTGCGAACAGGCAGATCAGCACGCCGCTGATCGAGAGGGGCAGGTAGTTGATGCTCTGCGGCATCGACGCGCCGGCGATCTTGATGTCCAGGCCGTCGAGCAACAGGACGGCGGCCCAGCCGGCGATCATCGCGCCCACCGCAGCGATCAGCAGGGGACGCGCGACGGCGAGCACGCGACGCGCCACCGACGGCAGGCTCTCGGCCAGCAAGTGGAAGCTGAAATGCTTGTTGGTGTGCACGCCCGCTGCGGCGCCGAGGCTCATCGCGGTGCTCAGTAGCAGCAGCGTGACCGGTTCGGTCCAGCTGGGCGAATCGTTGAGCACGTAACGCGTGAACACCTGCCAGCCCTGCACGACCACCAACCCCACCAGCGCCGTGGCGGCAATGGCGATGGCGGCATCGGCGAGGCGGTCCAGCGCGCGCTGCACGGGGCCGGCCGGAACGGAAGCGGCGGTCTCGGTCATGATGGTGTCTCGTCAGGCCAGGTCGCGGATGCGACGGTAAAGGGCTTCGATCTGAGGCTGCTGGTGGTAGGCATCCAACAGCGGTTGCGCGGCCTTGCGGAACGCGGGGATGTCCACCTCGTTCGCCTGGATGCCGTGTTCCAGCACGGCCTTGCGGGCCTCGCTCTCGGAGGCATCCCACTTGGCGCGCATGATCGGCACGGACTCGCGTGCCAGCCGCACCAGCAACTCGCGATCGTTCGGCTGCAGGGACTGGAAGCTCGCGCGCGACATCACCAGCACATCGGGCGCGTAGGAATGACGCGTCTCCGACCAGTACTTCGCGGCTTCGAAATGACGGCTGGAGTGGAAACTGCGCATGTTGTTCTCCGCGCCGTCGATCATGTGCGTCTCCATCGCCGAGAACGTCTCGCCGAGCGACATCGGCGTGGGATTCGCGCCGAGCAGGCGGATGAGCCGGATGAAGATGTCGGATGCCGCCACGCGCACCTTCATGCCGTGCAGGTCCGCGGGCTTGGTGATCGGGTGCTTGTTGTTGTAGAAGCAGCGGGCGCCGGAATCGTAGATCGCCAGGCCGACGAGATCGCGGGCTCCGAAGCTATCCAGCACGGCCTGGCCGACCTCGCCATCGATGACGCGCCGCTGGTGCGCGACCGACTCGAATACGTACGGAAGGCATAGCGCCTGGGTCAACGGCAGCGCGTTGTTCAGCGCGCCGGAGAACACGCGGGTGATGTCGATCACCCCGAAGCGCGCCATGTCGATGGCTTCCGCTTCGCGGCCCAGCTGCCCGGAGTGGTACTGGCGCAGCGTCAGGCGGCCACCGGTCTCGCGCGCCATCGCATCGCCGATCCAGCGGACCGCTTCGACGGTGGGATAGTCCTTCACGTGCACATCGGACGCCGTCAGCACGCGGCGCCCTTCGTCGGCATGCGCGTACGTGCCGACCAGCGGGGCGGCCACGGCGGCGCCCAGGCCGGCACCGAGGAAACGACGACGGTTCATCATGCGCGCCAGTCTCCCTCGTCCTGCGCGACCGCGGCGACGGCCCGGCACTCGATGCTGCCATGGTGGTCGAAGTCGATGCGTGCCACCTGGCCCGGCAGGATGTCGTGGATGCCGGTCGCATTGCCGGTGGCGATCAGGTCGCCGGCCTTCAAGGGGCGGCCGCGCCGCGCGGAACGCGACAGGGCGAACGCGAATGCGGCACGCAGGCCGCCTGGCAGGGTGGTGGCGCCACCTTGCCCGACGCGGACGCCGTCGATCCAGGTGCTGCAGGTCAGCGATGCATCGCTGCGCACGGCCCAGTCCGGGACTTCCACGCCCATCACCAGGCCGTTGTTGTTGCCGAAGTCGGACACCACCACGCGTGGTCCCAACTGGTTGATCGTGGCCAGCGGGCTGCTGGCGACTTCCATGCCGATGAAGAGGGTGGACGGAACCGCTGCCGCCTCTTCGGGCGTCCAGTCGGCCTTGCCTTCTGGAGCGTCGGCGTCCAGGCGGAGTACGTATTCGGCCTCCACCGCGCCGAACCCGCCGGCAAAGACGTGGAAGGCATTCTGACCACCGGTGGTCATTTGCAGGGCGCGGGCGAAGATGGGGCCCAGCAGGCGCTCGTCGCCAGAGACATCCCGGCGCTCCGGTGCGATGTAGCCCACCTTCCATCCGACCACCCGGTCCGGCCATTGCGCGATCGCGAAATCCTGCACGCGGTACGCGCTCACCAGATCGACCGGGATGTCGCCGGGAAAGCCCTGGAGCGCCCGTCCCTGTCGGCGGGCCGCGACAAAACTGTCCGCGATGGTCGCCAGTTCCGGGGCTTGGGCGCGCTGGCCCGCCAGGGCGCTGCTGTCATTGCTCAAGAGGGTTTCTCCCCGCTCCGTTTGTTGCACTGCCGAGTGACAGCGCTGCTGTGGCCTGTATATGGTAAACCGGTGTCATTGACAATGTGCACTGCCGCAAAAACCCACCCGATGCCACGATGCATCGATCCACTCCTGGGAGGGAGCCAATGCTTCATATCCGTATCCCCCGGCTGGCGGGCGCCCGCCTGTTCGCCTTCACGCTGCTGGTAGCCGCGACGGCAACCGCCTGGGCGGCCGACACGCGACCGCAGGCCTTTCCGGGTGCACAAGGCAGTGCCGCGCATACGCCGGGCGGACGCGGCGGAACCCTCCTTCGCGTGACGACGCTGGCGGCCGACGGTCCCGGCTCGCTCAAGGCCGCGCTGATGGCGAAGGGCCCGCGCACAGTGGTGTTCGAGGTCGGCGGCGTGATCGACCTCGGCATGAAAGAACTCCGCATCTCCGAGCCTTTCCTCACCGTCGCGGGCCAGACCGCGCCGCATCCGGGCGTGACCATCATCAAGGGCGGCCTGACCATCGCCACCCACGATGTGGTGATCCGACACATCCGCATCCGCCCGGGCGATGGTGGCATGGCCAAGCGTTCCGGCGACATCGATGCGATCACCACCGTGCGCGGCGCGCACGACGTGATCGTCGACCACTGCTCGCTCACCTGGGCGACGGACGAGAACCTGTCGGCGTCCAGCACGCGCTTCCACGGCGAAACCGAAGCAGAGTGGATGGCGAACGCCTCTCGCAGGATCACCTACAGCAACAACATCGTCGGCGAAGGGCTGGCGAACGCCACCCATCCCAAGGGCGAGCACTCCAAGGGTTCGCTGATCCACGACCACGTCAACGAGGTGCTGATCGTCGGCAACCTGTACGCCCACAACTATGAGCGCAGCCCACTGTTCAAGGGCGGCGCGCGCGGACAGGTCGTCAACAACCTGATCTACAACCCAGGCCAGCGCGCCATCCACTACAACCTGATCGCCGAGGAATGGCTGGGCCATCCTTATTCGCGCGGGGAAATGGCGGTGCGAGGCAACGTCATGCGTGCGGGCCGCTCCACGGAGCCGCTGGCCTTCTTCATGATCGGCGGGTCCGGCGACCTGGACCTGTACTTGCAGGACAACCTGGTCGTGGACCGCGTGGGCAACAAGAGCATCCAGGACACCGGCAGCTACACGACCGCGCCGCTGAAGCTCAATCGCGTGAAGAGCGCGCCCGCCTTGCCGTTCGGGGTGACGCTGCTGGCATCCGAGAAGGTCCAGGATACCGTCATCGAGAACGTGGGTGCGACGCCCTGGAACCGCGATCTGATCGATCGCCGCATCGTGGCCGACGTCATCGAGGGCCGCGGCGAGATCATCGACAGTCAAGAGCAGGTCGGTGGCTACCCGCAGTACAAGGAAGCGCGCAAACCGTTCGTCGAAAGCGAATGGAACCTGGACGTCATGGAGCCGCTGGCGGGTTATCCGCGCGGCGAACCGCTGCGCTGACCGGAAACGAACGCCACTGAGTGCATCGAAAGGGTCCGCCGCAAGGCGGACCCTTTTTCCATGGACTCCGTAGACCACGTCGCCTCCCGCGCGATCCGTGAGCAGGACTCAGAAGTTGAACCGCGCGCCGACGTAGTACTGCCGGCCGGTGTGGTGGTAAACGGACGCGCGATCGCCGGTCGAATCCACATACTGGTCGTTGAACTCGTCGGTCAGGTTGAGCCCCTCGAGCGTCAGCGTGAGGCGCTTGTTCCACTTGTACGACATGGAGACATCCACGCTGCGGGCACTGCGCTTGCCTTCCACGTCGTTGTTGTTCTGGCCGGGAACGCGTTGCAGGTAGTCGTCACGGAACGAGGTGGAGACGCGCGCGCTGAAGCGATCGTTGTCGTAGTAGAGCGTGGCGTTGTAGGAATCGGGCGACAGGTTGACCAGGTCGTTGGCGATGTAGGTCACCGGGAAGCTGCCCGGCACGGCGTAGTCGATGTCCGATTCCACGTGCGTGTAGTTGAGCAGCACGCCGAAATGACGGAATCCGCCGGGCAGGAAGGTGAACGGTTGCTGGTAGTTCAGCTCGAATCCCTTGAGCGGGCCGCCGGGCGTGTTGATCGGCGTACGCACGTCGAACTCGACATCCCAGAACGTCGATGGCACCCATTCGAGCGGCAGACCGGTGTCGCGGTAGGCGATGTTCTCCCGCAGTTCCTGGATGTAGGTTTCGATGTCCTTGTAGAACAGCGCCAGCGAGAGCACGGAATCCTCGGCGAAATACCACTCCGCGCTGAAATCGTAGGTCTTGGCGCGGAACGGCTGCAGGTAGGGATTGCCCACGCGGATGTTCGGCGAACCCGTGGTGGTGATGCCCGCGCCGGGCGACAGATTGCCCAACTGCGGACGCGCCATGACCTTCGCCGCGCCGAAGCGCAGCACGACGTCATCGGCGACGTCCCACGCCAGGTTCAACGAGGGCAGCCAGTCCTTGTAGTCGTTGGTGACCGTCACCGCGCTGCCGCCCCCCACGGAGGTGTAGCCGCTGGCCTCGACGTCGGTCGTGGCATAGCGCACGCCCAGGTTGCCGCGCAGTGGCCGGCCGATCAGGTCGGTGTTGAAGTCCAACTGCAGGTAGCCGCCCCAGTCTTCTTCGCTGATGCTGCGATTGTTGCCGCGCGCATTGCCGTTGGTGATGCTGCTGAGGGTGAAATCACCGCCGGGCACGCCGGTGTTGCAGTTGCAGTAGATGTTGAACAGGCTGGCGATCGCGTTGAGGTCCGGGATCAGCCACGCGCTCGGGCCGCGCCCGTCCAGGCCGCGTCCGAAGCCGGTGACCAGCGTGGAGATGTCGGCCACGGTCGTGCCGGTGGGCAACGCCGGCACCGAGGTCTCGCTGCTGCGGCGGAATTCCCACGTATCCATGTCGAAGCGCTTGTACGACATGCCGCCGCGCAGTGTGAACGTTTCATTGATCGCAAAGTCGAGGTCGAGCTTGCCCGTGTCGAAGGTGTTGTCCACGCCTTGCGGACGGATGCGGATCTCCGAACCCGTCGTATTGGCCGCCGGGCTGCTGATCCAGCGCCAGGATGCGGGATCGGTCACATCGAGGTTGCCGTACGTGATCACCGGCAGGCGGCTGTTGCCACGGTAGTCCCAGCTGTAGCCATCCAGGTTCTGGATGTCGAACGTGACCGTGGTCTGCACGGGATTGTTGAATTCCGAGCGCGAGGTGCCGGCCAGGGCCGTCAGCTTCAACCTGTCGGTGATGTCCTGTTCGAGCGTCAGGCTGTACTGGCTGAACTCGGTGGACAGCTTGTCGAAGCGCGATTCGGAACGCACGTCCACGTTGTCGAACACGCCGTAGACAAGATTGCCGCGCGCATCGACCTCCGCCTGCAGCACGTGCGTCTCGTACTTGCCGCCCTGCGCATTGGACCGGCTGAACGAGATGGTCTCCAGGAAATCCTCCTGGCGCGTGGCGTCGAGCTTCGAGTACATCGCGTCGAAGCTCAGCAGCGTATGGTCGCTGGGCTTGAACTGCAGGGCGGCGGTGACGCCCAGGCGCTCCTGGTCGTGGGTCAGGCGGCCGTAGCGCGGAAGACGCGGGTGGAACGTGGTGGCCGCGGATGCCAGACGGTAAGCGTCGTTGTTCGCCTGCGTGTTGGCCGGGCGCGGATTGCCGGTGGAGCAGTTCAGCGCGGTGGTCCCTCGCCCGCTGTTGTTCGTGTTGTTCTGCGGCGTGTAGCCGACCGGACTGCAGAACCCGTTCGACGAAGCGCCGTTGTCCCAACGGACTGCGCTATAGCCTTCTTCGAGCAGGTGCCGCTCGCTGTAGGCGGCGGAGAGCAACGCGCCGAACCGGCCGTCGGCCCAGGTATTGCTGATCAGGGCGGAGAAGCGGGGGTCCCAATCCTTCGACAGGTCGTTGTAGCCCATCTGGCTGGTCGCCGTCGCGGTGAAGCCTTCGTAGTCGAACGGGCGCGCTCCGCGCAGGTCGACGGTGGCGCCGAGCGAGCCTTCGTCCACCTGCGCCGATTGTGTCTTGCGCACCGTCAGCTTGCTGAAGAGTTCGGAAGCGAACACGTTGAAGTCGAAACCGCGGCCGCGGTTGGCGCCGCCGGAACTGTCGGTGCCGCCGGTGGTGGCCAGTGCTTCCAGGCCGTTGATGCGCACGCGGGTGAAATCCTGGCCCAGGCCGCGCACGGTGATCGAGCGGCCTTCGCCGGCATCGCGATCGATCGCCACGCCTGGGATGCGCTGCAGCGCTTCGGCCAGGTTGAGGTCCGGGAACTTGCCGATGTCCTCGGCCACGACGGCGTCGATCTGCTCGGCGCTATACCGCTTTTCTTCGAGTGCTTTCTCGAGGCTGGCGCGGAAGGTACCGACCACTTCGATGCGATCCAGGTCGGTCGTGGCCGGCGATGGGGTCTGTACTTCCTGCGACTGCGCGAACGCAGGTGCGTGGAGCGCGATGGCGATCGAAAACGCGAGTGCGGACACCGGTGTCTTCCGGCGATATGGCTGATGCGTCATGACGTCCCCCTCCCAAGGGCTGCCAATCATGTGAGCGTGCCGGACAGCGCCGGCGACGGTGTGGAAACTCCCCAGATTCCGGACTCGGTGCGAAAAAATGACACCGATGGTCAGTGACGCTAACAGAGTGTGCAGTGCAACAACAAGTGATTGATTCAAATAGAGAAAATGTCCTTGGGGACAATCTCCTGGCTGGAATCGTTTTCCATACGGCGGACAACAAAAAAGCCCGGTCGAATCCGACCGGGCTTGCGGGGCGAACCGGGGTTCGCGTGTATCGATCAGAACTTGTAGCGCAGGCCGAGCAGGTATTGGCGGCCGGTTTCGCTGTAGTCCAGCGGTAGCTGGCCGTTCGCGTTCTGGACCCACGACTCCTGCGCCTCGTCGGTCAGGTTGATGCCTTCCAGGCTCAGCTCCAGCTTGTCGTTGAGCTTGTAGCGAAGCGCCATGTCGATGGTCGTGGTGCCGGTCTGCCCGTGCACGCCATCGATGTTGTAGCCCGCTTCGGTGCCGGGTGCCTGCAGGAGGTAATCGTCGCGGTTGGTCGCCGAAACGCGGCCGGAGAAGCGTTCGCCTTCGTAGTACAGCGTTGCATTCCACGAATGCTTGGACATGCCGGTCCACGGTGCCTTCAGCACGTTGACGCCGGCACTGTTGACGTACTGGATCTCCGTATCCACGTAGGTGTAGTTCAGCTGCGTGCCGAAGTTGGACCACTTGCCGGGCAGGAAGGTGAACGGCTGGATGAAGGTGGCTTCGAAACCCTTCACCTTGCCGCCAGGCGTGTTGACCGGCACGCTGAAGACGAAATCGTCGTTGACCGTTGCACCCGTTCCGTCGAGCAGGCTGGCGGGCAGGCCGCTGGACGCATAGCTGCGCACTTCGCGCGTCGTCTGCACGAAGCCCTCGATGTCCTTGTAGAACAGGCCCAGGCCCAGCATCGCGCCTTCGTTGAAGTACCACTCGAAGCCCAGATCCGCTGTTTCTGCGCGGACGGGATCGAGGCTGGGATTGCCGCCACTGACCGTGCGTGCGCCGCCACTGACGTTGACGGTCACACCGGGGGTCAGGGAGCCCAGGCCAGGACGCGACATGACCTTGGCGGCACCGAACCGGATCAGGAAGTCGGGCGTGATCTCGGCCACCAGGTTCATCGACGGCAGGGTATCGCTGTACTCGCGCGTGACGGTCGTGGCGACGGGCGTGCCGCTGGCGGTTGCGATGCCGGTCGAGCTCTGCTTCGTGCGCACGTAACGCACGCCGAAGTTACCCGATACCGGGATGGCACCCAGGTCGGCGGAGAACTCACCCATCAGGTAAACGCCGCGGTCCTCTTCCTTCACGCTGCGGGTATTGACCGCGCGCTCGGTGACGGCATAGATGCCGCTGTTGCTGTAGATGTCGAACAGGTCGGCGATGGCCTCGTAGTCCGGTATGACCCACGTACCCGGCGAACCATTGACGCCGCTGAGGCTGGCCAGTTCGGTCAGGTCGGACGGCACGGTGGTGGTGCCGCCGGTGAAGGTGGGGACCGCCAGTTCGGAAGCGCGTCGCAGCTCACGCGTGGAGAAGGAGTAGTCCTTCGACTGCACGCCACCCTTCAGGCGGAACCCGGGGCTGATGTTCCAGTTGAAATCCAGTTGCGCCGTGTCGAAATCGTTGGTGACGTACTGGGGACGGATGCGGATCTCCGCCAGCGTCCAGCCGTTCGGGTCGGTCGGATCGATGCCGTAGTTGAGGACCGGCTTGTAGGGATCGTTGCGATAGTCGTAGCTGTAGTTATCGACGTTCGCCTTGTCCATGATGATCGTGGTCTGGATCGGATTCTCGTGCTCCGACTTGGACGTGCCGATCTTGCCGCTGATCTTGAAGTTGTCGGTGAACTCGTGCTCGCCTTCCAGGTTGAGCTGGGTGAAGACGGTGTTCCACTCGTCGTGACGGCTTTCCGAACGGATGTCGACATCGTCGAACAGGCCATATACCAGCGCTCCATTCTGGATCACGCCATCGCGGACGACGGTCTGCGGCTTGCCGGTGCCGCTGCGGCTGAAGGAAATCGCTTCGATGTACTTCTCGTCTCGGGTGGCATCGATCTTCGAGTACAGCGCATCCAGCGCGAACTGGGTGCGATCGGTCGGCTTGAACTGCAGCGAAGCGGCCACGCCGGTGCGCTTCTGGTCGTGCTCCATCAGCGTGTAGCGGGGGAAGCGCGGGTGGTAGACATCCGCGCCGCGCGCCGCCGCGAACGGCGACGTCGCGCTGAAGTTGCCGTTGCTCGTGCCCTGTGCCCAGCGGCCGCTGCCAGAACCTTCTTCGAGCGCCTGGCGCTCCGAGTAGGCGACCGAAAGCAGGGCGCCGAACTTGCCGTCGGCCCAGGTATTGGCGATCAGCGCGCCGATCCGCGGGTCCGTCTTGTCGGCCAGATCGTTGTAGCTGGCCTGCCCGCTGGCCGTGAAGGTGAAACCGTCGTAATCGAGCGGACGCGCGGTACGCAGGTCCACCGTGGCGCCCAGCGAACCTTCTTCCACGTCGGCCGAGGGCGTCTTGCGCACGATCAGCTGCGAGAACAGATCCGACGCGAAGACATTGAAGTCGAAACCGCGGCCACGGTTGGTGCCGCCATTCTGGTCGGTGGCGCCCACCGTGGTGAGGGCCTCCATGCCGTTGATGCGGACGCGGGTGAGGTCCGGCGGCAGGCCGCGGACGGAGATCTGGCGGCCTTCGCCGCCTTCACGCGTGATCACCACGCCCGGGATGCGTTGCAGCGACTCGGCCAGGTTGAGGTCGGGGAACTTGCCGATGTCCTCGGCGACGATGGCATCGACCACGCCGGCTTCGCCGCGCTTGATGTCGAGTGCCTTTTCCACGCTCGCGCGGTAGCCGGTGACGCTGACGGTATCCAGCGTATCGACGCTCTGTTGCGCAGGGGTGGCCTGACCGGACTCGGTCGTCTGCGCCGCTTCCTGGGCGTGCGCGGCTGCACTCATCTGCAGCGCCAGGCCGATCGAAACGGCAAGCAAGGTAACCGGTGTCTTCCGGCGGTGTTGACTGACTGGCATGTTCTCCCCTCCTCAAGGGACCATGGCCGCGTGTGCGACTGTTTTGTTAGCAAAAAAACGCTGTGTATTCCCTTCCAGATCGTGCCAGCTGATAAAATGACACCGCTGGTCAAAAACAACGCTAACAGAGTGTGCGCTGCAACAACAACTGTCGCCGGGTCCGGATTATCTTGTCCTCAGGACAAGCCAGGACGGCGCGCAAGCATCGATGCAACACCGCAACGGGAGGAGTGCTGGCATGGCCAAGATCGTGTGTTTCGGAGAGCTGCTGCTGCGCCTGGGCGCGCCCGGCAGGCAGGTATTGCTGCAGTCGCCGGTGCTGGACGTGCACGTCGGCGGCGCGGAAGCGAATGTTGCGGTGTCGCTGGCGCGGTTCGGTCACGACACGCGCGTCGTCGGGGTCGTAGCGGATAACGCGCTGGGTGAGGCCGCACTGGGCGAACTACGCCGGCACCGCGTCGATGTCGCCGCCGTGCAGCAGCAGCCGGGTCGCATGGGCCTCTACTTCCTGACGCCCGGCGCCATCCAGCGCCCGAGTGAAGTGCTATACGACCGCGCCGACTCCGCCTTCGCGCGCGCGGGTGGCGGAGACCATGACTGGCCGTCGTTGCTCAACGGCGCCCAATGGCTGCATGTCTCCGGCGTCACGCCGGCGCTGGGGCAACGCGCGGCCGATGGCGTGCTCGCCGCGGTGAAGGCAGCGCGTGCCGCAGGGGTAAAAGTGTCGTTCGACGGCAACTTCCGACCGAAGCTGTGGGAAGC
This sequence comes from Pseudoxanthomonas sp. LjRoot125, assembly GCF_964252705.1. Classification (NCBI taxonomy): domain Bacteria; kingdom Pseudomonadati; phylum Pseudomonadota; class Gammaproteobacteria; order Lysobacterales; family Lysobacteraceae; genus Pseudoxanthomonas; species Pseudoxanthomonas sp. LjRoot125. Next base: position 151,685 of record NZ_CAXUOY020000003.1, read on the forward strand.
CTGGGGTGGGGACGCGCCGACCATCCTGCGCGGGTTGATGGCCGAAGCCGACATCCTGTTCGCCAGCCACCGCGACCTCCAGGTCGTGCTGGGCCTGGACTTCCCGCAGGCGACGCCGCAAGAACGGTTCGCCGCCGGCGCGGCCGCCGCGTTCCGGGCCTTTCCTCACCTGCAGCAGATGGCCGCCACCGTGCGCGTGCAGCGTAGCGTCGACCACCATGTGCTGTCGGGGATCACCGCCCTGCGCGAGGGCGCGCTGCATACCACGCCATCGCACGAGGTTTCGCCGATCGTCGACCGCATCGGCACCGGCGATGCCTTCGCGGCAGGCGTCCTGCACGGCGGACTTTCCGGGATGTCGTCGGCGGACGCACTGCACTTCGGTGTCGCAGCGGCGTGCCTGAAGCATTCGCTGCCAGGCGACTTCAACCTGGTCGGGGCGGCCGATGTGCAGGCGTTCCTTGGCGAGAACAGCCTGGACGTGAAGCGCTGATCCCCGCATCGAGCAACAGGGAATGTTGCGTCGCGGCATTCCCGGACGCAGGAAAAACTATCGTTTGAAGATGCCGGCGCGGGCTTTGCCCGTCGCCTGATTCCCGCAGACTGCGCGCCATGATGAGCGCCGTCCATGCGTAGCAAATTGTTCGTACCCGGCAGTCGCCCTGCGCTGTTCGCCAAGGCCCTGGCCGGCGACGCCGACCTGCTGTCCTTCGACCTGGAAGATGCCGTCGCCGGTGACGAGAAGGCGACGGCGCGCCAGCAGGTGGCCGCCTTCCTGAAGTCCGTGCCGCACCGTGCCGCGGGCAAGCAGGTCGTGGTGCGGGTGAACGCATGGAACACCTCCGCCTGGGAAGACGACCTGCGCGCGATCCTGCCGCTGGATGTCGACCTGCTCAATCTGCCGAAGATCGAGTCCGCGGACCAACTCCGCCAGGCGATGAGCGAGATCGATGCGATCGAAGCGCGCCTCGGCGTGCGCCGCGCCGTCGGCCTGTTGGTGAACATCGAGACGCCGCGCGCGCTCCGCCATGCCGCGAAGATCGCGCAGGCGCACCCACGCGTCCGCGGCCTCCAACTGGGCCTGGGTGACCTCTTCGAGCCCCATGGCATCCGGCGCGGTGACCTCCGCAACGTCCACGCCGCGCAGTACGCGCTGCGCATGGCGGCGGCAGAAGCCGGTGCTTTTGCCTACGATGCGGCCTTCCCGGGACTCGAAGACGAAGCAGGCTTCCGTGCGGAAGCCGATGCGGCGCGCGCCCTGGGCTTCGCGGGCAAGAGCTGCGTGCATCCACGCCAGGTGGCGTGGGCGAACGATGTTTTCGCGCCCTCGACCGAGGAAGTCGAAGCGGCCAGGCGTACGGTTGAAGCCGCAGCCGGTGGAGACATCGGGGCGTACGCGGTGGATGGACGCATGGTGGATGCTCCCTTCCTTGCGCGTGCTCGAGCCTTGCTGGCGGCAGCTGAAAGAGGGCGCGCATGATGTCGTGGCGAAATGCAGTACGTGGGGTGGCGCTGGCCTGCGGCATGCTGATGGCGGCCACGTTCGCCCTCCTGCCGGCGGATGCCCGCGCTGAAAGCCTGACGCACCTGACAGAGGGCACCCTGACGAAACCTCCCGGTGAAGCCCGCGGGCTGCACACCGTAGATGGCCAGTTGATCGCATTCGGCGACGCCGCTGCGTGGCAATGGGACGGGAATGCCGCACGCTGGCAGGCGATCCGTTTGCCAGCCGATGCCACGTCGCCAAAAGCGTGGCGCAACGCATCGCTCGGACGCCTGTACTTCCTTCGATCCGCCGACGGATCCGATGACGTTGCGTACATCGCACGCGCGTCGCTGGCGAAGGGGGCACTGACGCTGCACGACGTCCTGCCATTTCCGCAGCCTCTGCAGCAGGTTCAGCTCGCCCAGGATGCCGCGACCCTGTTCGTCTCGGGCCGGGATGCGTCGGGTGCCCTGCGGGTATGGCGTCGGGCGGCGGATGCCGCCGATGCGATCGCTTGGCAGGCGATGCCGGCATGGCCCACCGGGTCGGCCGCCAATTCCCTCGTGGCGCAGCGGGGCGAGCTGATCGCGACGACCGTTGGCTCCGGCCATGACGCCATGTGGCGATGGTCGCAGGATGCGGGCTGGCAGCCAGGGCCGGCGTTGCCCGGCGCATTGGCGGGACACGGCACGGCACGGGCCCTCGGCCAGGCCCATGTGCTGTATCTGCTGAAGCCCGCCACCGGCGATGCGTCCGCGACGCGACTGGCCACGTTCCACACGATCACGCGCGCGTGGGCCGACTTGCCCCCGGCCGCGCATCCGATGCCCGTACTGGCTACCGCCTGGGGCAACGGCCTGGTGGGCTGGGATGCGGAAGCGGGTGCCCTGCGCTCCGTCACGCTGACCGGCAGCACCTACCTGCTGAAATGGCTGGACTGGCTGGTCATCGTCGTCTATCTCGCGGCGATGGTCGGGATCGGCATGTACTTCTACCTGCAGGAGAAGCGCGCCTCGACAGCGGACTTCTTCGTCGGTGGCCGCAGCATCCCCTTCTGGGCGGCGGGCGTGAGCCTGTACGCCACCAATACCAGTTCGATCAGCTTCATCGCGATCCCTGCAAAGGCGTTCGAGACCAACTGGCAGTACCTGACCAACAATCTGATCGCGGTGATCGGCCTGATGTTCGTCGCGGTGTGGATCGTGCCGTTGTTGCGCCGGCTCGATCTCATGTCGGTGTTCTCGTACCTCGAGAAGCGCTTCCATCCCGCGATCCGCATGCTGGCCAGCGCGCTGTGCATCGCCATGCAGATCGGCAGCCGCATGAGCGTCATCCTGTTCCTGCCGGCGCTTGCCATCGCCACGATTACCGGCCTGGATGTGGTGTGGAGCATCCTGATCATGGGTGTGTTCACCATCATCTACACCACGTTGGGCGGCATGAAGGCGGTCATCTGGACCGACTTCGTGCAGGTGTTCGTGATGTTCGGTGGCGCGATCTTCGCCATTGGCTTCATCATCTACCATCTCAACGGCGGCGTCCCCGAATTCCTCGATGTCGCGATGGCCGAGAACAAGACGCAGCTGTTCGATTTCAGCTTCGACTTGACCAAGGCGACCGTGTGGGGATTCATCTTCCTCGTCGTGTTCGACGTCGTGCTGACGTTCCCGAAAGACCAGGTGCTGATGCAGCGCGTGCTGTCGACGAAATCGGACAAGGAGGCGGGCCGTTCCATCTGGACGTTCGCCGCCATCATGGTGCCCGGAGGATTCTTCTTCTACGCTATCGGAACAGCGCTCTACGTCTACTACCAGTCGCATCCGGAGCGGATGAATCCGCTGCTCCCCATCGACGCCACGTTCCCGCTGTTCATCGCGGCCGAGTTGCCGATGGGCGTCACCGGCCTGATCATCGCCGGCATCTTCGCTGCGGCGATGTCCACGTTGTCCAGCATCATCAACAGCGTCTCGACGCTGGCGTCGGTCGATTTCTACGAAAAACTGGCGAAGAACCCGACGCCGAAGAAAAGCGTGCTGTTCGCCGAAATCATGGGTGTGCTGGTCGGCCTGGTCGGTATCGGCATCGCGCTGGTGCTGTCGCGCTACGACATCCATTCGCTCTTCGATGTCTCCATCGAACTGGCAGGCCTACTGGGTGGCGGCTTCGCGGGCGCCTACACGCTGGGCATGTTCACCCGGCGTGCGAATGCACAAGGCGTGGCGATCGGCATCGGCGGGAGCATCGTGCTGACCATGCTGATCTGGTCGATGGACCTGGTGCATCCGTACTTCTATCTCGGCATCTCCATCCTGCTGTGCATCGTCATCGGCTATGCCGCGAGCTGGCTGTTCCCGCCGCCCGCGCAGTCCTTGGATGGCCTGACGATCCACCGGCAGGATGCCGTGAATGCGGCTGACGGAGCGCATGGGCCATAGGTCCCATCGTCGGCGTCGCGCGCCTCGTGTAGCCTGAAGGCAGCAGGGGAGGCGCGTGGACACCCAGTTCCTGAATACCTTCGTGGTGGTGGCCGACCGGGGCTCGATGGCCGCGGCCGCACGCGTGCTCAACATCACGCCTGCCGCCGTGGCCCAGCAGATCCGCACGCTGGAGCGAGAACTCGGCGCACCGCTGATCGCCCGCGCCGGCCGCACCGTCAGCCTGACCGAGGAAGGCTCGCGCATCCTGCAGCGTGCCCGCGACCTGCTGCGCGACGTCGCCGACATGCGCAGCGTCGCCAACGACAGCGAAGTCTCCGGCGAACTGCGGCTGGGCGCATGCCCGACCGCGCTGGCCGGCATGTTGCCGGACATCCTGGCGCGGATGGTCGACGCCTTCCCGCAGATCAACGTCTACATCCGGCCCGGCTACTCGGCGGAGCTGTATCGCGCCGTGGAGAACGGCGAGCTGGATGCCGCGCTGGTATTGCAGGCGCCCTACAACCTGCCCAAGACCTGCGACTGGCAGCTGCTGCGCGAAGAACCGCTGGTGGTCATCGCGCCGGCGCGCATGGCCGGCCGCGACCCGCACGAGCTGCTGCGCAGCGAGCCGCTGATCCGCTACGACCGCAACCAGTGGGGTGGGCGCGTGGCGGACGACTACCTGCGCCGCGCCGGCATCGTGCCGCACGAGCGCTTCGAACTGAACGGGCTCAACGCCATCGCCGTCATGGTGGACCGTGGCCTGGGCGTATCGCTGGTGCCGGACTGGGCCAAACCGTGGCCTGAAGGCCTGGACCTGGTCCGCATCCCGCTGCCGATGCCCAGCGAGCCGCGCCGGATCGGCATGGTGTGGTCGCGCTCGACGGTGCGCATCCGCCTGGTGACGGTGCTGCTCCAGGAAAGCCGCGCCACCGCAGGGCAGGGTTGATCCACGCCGCACGGCGCGGCGTCATGTTGCAGTGCACGCTACAAAAACTAGCCTGTGAACATATCCGCGGGCGATTCTTCCGTGACGGACGTCCGCCTACGCTTCGAACATCGTCGGGTTCGAGCGTCTGGGAGGAACGCTGGGCACGCCGGCCGCCGGGAGCGGCCTTTCTCGCACTCACCCTTGCCATGCGGCAGGCGCTTCGCGCGCCGCCGCCCACCCCGCATTTCGAGAACAGACCATGAAACAGGTACCCGCCGCGTTCGGCGTTTTCCTACTCGCCGCCGCCGTCAGCGCCAGCGTCAAGGCCCAACAGAACACGCCGCTGCCGCCGCAGGACGCGGCGACCGAAGAAGCCAAGGCCAAGGACGCCGTCGACCTGGATCAGGTGATCGTGACCGGCGTGCGCGCGCCGAAGTCGATCGACAGGATTCCCGGTGCCGTGTCGCTGGTGTCGAAGGAAGAGATCAAGCACACGCTGGCGGTCACCGAAGACGCCACGGCGGTGCTTGCGCGCACCGTGCCGGGTTACGCAGAGTCGTCGCAAGCCATGAGCAACACCGGCGAGACGCTGCGCGGCCGCATCGCATTGCGCCTCTTCGACGGCGTGCCCCAGGGATCGCCGTTGCGCGAAGGTGGACGCAATGCCACCTTCACCGACATGGGCATCGTGGACCGCATCGAGGTCATCAACGGTCCGTCAGCGTCCGAAGGCATCGGCGCCGCCGGCGGCATCATCAACTACATCTCCACCGTGCCCACCAAGGAAGGCAGCGAGTTCCGCTTCCTGTCGCGCTACTCCACCCAGTTCAAGGACGACAGCGCCGGCTGGAAGCTCGGCCTGAACTACGCGTTCAAGCAGGAGAACAAGGACCTGGTGGTGGGCGTCTCGACGATCGAGCGCGGCATGTCCTACGACGCGGACGGTCGCCGGGTCGGCATGAACACCAGCGGCTCGGTATCCGATTCGGTGGCCCGCAACCTGTTTCTGAAGGGCGGCATCAACTTCGGCGAAGACGGTGTGCAACGCATCCAGCTGAGCTACAGCAATTTCAAGATCGAAGGCAATGGCGATTACATCCAGGTGGAAGGTTGCCGGCCCGGCACCTGCGCCAATCCCGTGACCAATACGTCCGAGCGCGGCCATATCTTCGGCAGCAAGGCGGAATTCAACGACTTCGAGCAATTGAACGCGCTCTACACGCACGGGGACTTCCTTGGCGGCAACCTGGTGTTGAACGCTTACTGGGCCGACCAGGCCATGCGCTACCTGCCGGAGAACGGCGATGATCGCCAGTTGGTTTGGCCGCTGCCGGTAGGCGCCGAGCGCATCTTCGACCAGTCGGAGATCACCAGCAAGAAGTGGGGATTCCGCCCGTCGTGGACGCGCACGTCGCTGTTCGGCGTCGAAGGGCTGGAACTCCGCACCGGCGTCGACTACGTATATGACGAAGCGCAACAGCGCTTGGCGCTGACCGACCGGCTGTGGGTGCCTCCCATGGAATACACGAGCCTGGCGCCGTACGTCCAGCTCAGCTACGACCTGGGGCCCGTGACCCTGAGCGGCGGTTTCCGCCGCGAAGACGGCGAGCTGCATGTGGACAGCTACACCACCACGCCCTATCGCAACAGCGTGTTCGTCGAAGGCGGCGGTGTGGAATACACCGAGAACCTGGTCAACTTCGGCGCCATTTGGCGGATCGCGGGCGGTTGGTCGGTGTTCGCTTCGTATGGCGAGGGCTTCAGCCTCCCCAACATCGGTATCCCGCTGCGCAACATCAACGTGCCAGGCCAGTCGGTGGACCGGATCCGCGACCTGCAGGCGATTGTCGTGGACAACCGCGAGTACGGTTTCAACTGGCGTGGCGACCGCGGTTCGCTCGGCGGTTCGTACTACGACTCGCGCTCGCCGTTCGGCACCTCGTTGGCGGTCGACCCGGCGACCAACGATTACGTGCTCAACCGCGCTCCCACGCGCATCAAGGGCGTCGAACTGAGCGGCGAGTGGCGCTTCAACCCGCAGTGGAAGGTCAACGGGTTGTACTCGCGTATCCGCGGCGAGACCGCATTCTGGAATGCCGATCTCCTGGATCGTTATCCCGCCGGTGGACTCAACAAGCCGATCGGTGTCTCGGACATCAACCCGGACAAGATCGGCGCTTCGGTCAACTGGCGCTTCAACGAGCAGGGTGACGTCACCCTCAACGCCACGAAACTGCTGGATCGCGATCTCACCGGTTCCGACACGCGGGCATTCGATGGACAGACGTACTCCTTCCAGGAGCACACGCGGGGCTACACGCTTTTCGATCTGAGCGCGAACTACCGCTTCGAGAACTATGGCCGTGTGACGCTGGGCATCGAGAACCTCACCAACAAGCAGTACATCCTCAGCTGGTCGCAGGTGGACTTCTTCAAGAACTACTTCGCGGGCCGCGGCCGGATGTATTCCGTCACCTACGAATATACGTTCTGATCCACGATCTGCGGATGTCGGCACTCCCCCACGCTGCATCCACCCGCGCCGCTCCCTCTCCAGGGCGGCGCGGGCTTTGGATGGTCCTGATGCTCTCGCTCGCCGCCTGCGCGACGGCCGCTCCGTCGCCGCTGCCCCGTGCGCCCATGGATGCGTTGCTCACCCGGGACACCGGCGATGCCGGTTACCTGGGGGCCGTCGCCGTGGTCGCCGATCATGGCGCCGTGGTCTACCGCGGTGCGTTCGGCCATGCCGACCTGCAAGGCCGGCACCCGCTGCGCGAAGACGCGATCTTCCGCATCTACTCGATGACCAAGCCCGTCACCTCGGTGGCGGCATTGATGCTGGTGGAAGAGGGCAGGTTGCAACTCGATGCCCCGGTAGCCACCTACCTGCCTGCATTCGCGGGTCTGCAGCGGGTCGCGGGTGGCAGCGTCGAGGCCCCCACGCTCGTGCCGGTGCAGCGCCCGCTGACCGTGCGGCACCTGCTGACGCACACCGCCGGTTTCGCCACGGGCGGTGACGACATTCGCGTGGCATCCGCCCTGCTGCAGGCGCAGGCGCCGGAAGAAGCCACGGACCTCGCCGGCTACACCGATCGCGTCGCACGCGCGCCGCTCGGCATCGAGCCGGGCACGCGTTTCCGCTACGACGGCGTCAATACCGAAGTGCTGGCGCGGGTCATCGAAGTCGCGAGCGGGCAGCGGTTCGAGACCTTCCTGCGTACGCGCATCTTTGCGCCACTCGCCCTGCACGACACCGGTTTTGAAGTGCCCGCAGCACAGCGTGGCCGCATCATGGCGCTGACCACGCGCAATGCCGCAGGGCAACGCGTCCTGGCAGATACACCGTCTGCGCGCGAACCCGGCGTCCGCCTGCGTCCCTACACGAGCGGTGCCGGCGGCCTCTATTCCACCGCCGCCGACTACCTGCGCTTCGCGCGGATGCTGGTCGACGGCGGCGCGCTTGAGGGCGTTCGCCTGCTGCGCGAGGACACTGTGGCGATGATGATGTCCGACCAGCTCGCGGGCTTCGATCCGCCGGTGCCCGCACCCGAGCCGGGCGAAGGCTTCGGGCTGGGCGGGTATGTCGTGACCGATCCGGCGATCAGTACGCGTCCCGGATCGCGCGGACAGTTCGGCTGGTCCGGCGCCGCTTCCACGTACTTCACCATCGACCGCGAGCGCGGCCTGGTTATCCTGCTGCTGTCGCAGCACCTGCCCACCGATGGAGCGCCTCCATTGCCCAAGCTGGCTACGCCGTTCTATCGCGCGGTCTATTCGGCGGCGACACCATGAGCCGCGGCCAGGGCGGCGTGCTGGTAGCAGGGTCGGCCAATCTCGATTTCGTCGTGCGTGCGACGCACGTACCGGCGCCGGGCGAGACCGTATTGGGTCGTGAGTTCGCGACGTTTCCGGGTGGCAAGGGCGCCAACCAGGCCGTCGCCAGTGCGCGTGCCGGCGGCGTGGCGACCCGCATGCTGCTCGCGCTCGGTGACGATCCGTACGCCGTGGTACTCGAAGCCGCCCTTGCCGATGCCGACGTGGCCATGCACATCGTGCGCGTGCCGGATACCGCCAGCGGCACCGCCTTCATCTGCCTGTCCGACGACGCGGAGAACGCGATCACCGTCGCACCGGGCGCCAACGCGGGATTGATGCCGCACCATCTCCCTTCGCTGCGCGGCATCAGCCACTTGCTGCTGCAACTGGAAACACCCTTGGACAGCGTGGCCAGCTACGCCCGGCTTGCCCGCGAGGCCGGCGTGCGGGTGGTGTTGAATGCCGCACCCGCCACCCCGCTGCCTGCGGGCCTGCTGGACAGCGTCGATGTGCTGGTCGTCAACGAAGGCGAACTGGCCACGCTGGCCGGCGAAGGTTCCGTGGCCGCGCAGGCGGCGCGCCTGCCGGTGCCCTGCGTGATCGTGACGCTTGGCGCGCGTGGTTGCTTCGCACGGCGGGGCGGTGAAATCTTCCTGCAGCCCGCGTTCCCGATCGACGCCGTGGATACGACCGCGGCGGGCGATACGTTCTGCGGTGCGCTGGCGGCCCGCCTGGCCGAGCATGCCGGGCTGGCGGACGCGCTACGCTTCGCCAGCGCGGCCTCTGCGCTCGCCTGCACCCGGCTGGGCGCGCAGACCAGCATCCCGGCGCGCCCGGAAGTCGAAGCCTGGCTCGCCGGGCATGTCGACGCACCCTCGCAGCAGGCCGCCCTGGCGGCTTACTGCGGCCTTCCCCGCGACTGATCCATCGTCCCGATCCAAGATCTCCCCATGAGCACTCCCACGTTCCCCGATTCCCACGAAGCTGCTGGTCACGACGACGCGCACGTGGTGAAGACCGAATACAAGTTTTCCCACGTCACCACGCAGCGCTACCTGCCCACACCGGGCAAGGCGCCGGGTTGGCCGTTCGCCGACATCGGCCAGTGGAAGATCGATGCCAACGCCTCGGCCGACGACTGGGTCGCCGAGCTGAAGGATTGGCGGCGCGAGCACCTCACGCGCATCGGTTACGACGACGCCAACTACCGCAGGCCGGAACTGCAATGGGCGCAGCGCAACTTCGTGCATGCGCAGGTGATGGTCGAGGACCGCTACCTTTACGATCCCGTCGCCGGCCGCTACACCGTCGACCGCTACCTCGATGATCTGGAAGCGCGCTTCGGTGGCCTCGACAGCGTGCTGCTGTGGTGCGTGTACCCGAACATCGGCGTGGACGACCGCAACCAGTTCGACCTGGCGCGCAGCCTGCCGGGCGGGCTGGAGGCGCTGCGCGGCGCGGTCGACGATTTCCATCGCCGCGGCGTGCGCGTGTTCCTCACCACGATGCCGTGGGACAACGGTACCCGCGACGAAGGCGCGCCGGACTGGCAAGCCATCGCGCGGATCGTCAAGGCGGTCGGCGCGGACGGCATCAACGGCGACACCTACAACGGCGTGCCGCGCGCGTTCTTCGATGCCTGCGATGCGCTGGGCCATCCGGTGGTCGTGCAGCCGGAATCCACGATCAGCGCCGAAGAACACCTGATCTGGAACGTGCAGAGCTGGGGCAAGAAGGCGCCGAACGAGGTCGTGCCGCCGGTGGCGAAGTTCAAGTGGCTGGAACCGCGCCACATGATCAACTACGAGAACCGCTGGGGTCGCGACCGCAACCACGACTTGCAGTACATCTTCTTCAATGGCGTGGGCTACAACGCGTGGGAGAACGTGTGGGGCTTGTGGAACCAGCTGACGCCACGCGATGCCGCCTCGCTGCGCCGCATCGCCACGATCTACCGTCGCTTCGCGCCGTTGCTGGTCAGCCTGGACTGGCGCCCGTACGAGCGCACGCTGCAGGCCGGCATCTTCGCCAGCCGCTTCCCGGGCGAAGGCCGCACGTTGTGGACGCTGGTCAACCGCCACGAGTACGCGATTGCCGGTGAGCAACTCGCCGTGCCGCATGTCGACGGCACGCGGTATATCGATCTGTGGAACGGCACGGCGCTGCAACCGCGCATCATCGACGGCCACGCGATCCTGGAGACGACGCTGGAAGGCCGTGGCTTCGGCGCGCTGCTGGCGTTGCGCACGGGTGCGGAAGAAGAGGGTCTGGATGCCTTCCTGGCGCAGATGGCGGACCACGCGGCGACGCCGCTGGCGTCTTTGTCCGCACGATGGACCGCCCTACCGCAAACGCTGCAGGCGATCGCCGCGACCACGCCACAGGGCACCGCGCCGGCGGGCATGGTGACGATTCCCGCCGGCGAGTTCCTGTTCGCCGTGCAGGGCATCGAGATCGAAGGGCAGGTGTGGGAGGGTGTGGACGTGCAGTTTCCGTGGGAACCGACCGCGCGCCGCCACCATCGCCAGCGCATGCAGGTTGCGGCGTTCCACATCGATCGCCACCTGGTGACGAACGCGCAGTTCAAGACCTTCATCGACGCCACCGGCTATGCGCCGCGCGATGCGCTGAATTTCCTCCGCGACTGGCGCGATGGCGCACCGCAGGCGGGCTGGGAGAACAAGCCGGTCACCTGGGTGTCGCTGGAAGATGCGCGTGCCTACGCCGCATGGGCGCGCAAGCGCCTGCCGCACGGCTGGGAATGGCAGTACGCCGCACAGGGTACCGACGGCCGCCTGTATCCGTGGGGCGATGCCTGGCGCGACGATGCCGCGCCGCCGGTGTTCCGCGGTCGTGTGCTGCCGCCGCCCGCCGACGTGGGCGCATGGCCGGCCGGCGCCAGTCCGTTCGGCGTGATGGACCTGGTCGGTCATGTCTGGCAGTGGACGGATGAATTCCACGACGAGCACACACGCGCGGCCATCGTGCGCGGCGGCAGCGACTACGAGCCGCGCACGTCGCACTGGTATTTCCCCCAGGCCAAGCGACTGGACCAGCACGGCAAGCTGCTGTTGATGGCGCCGGGCAAGGATCGCTCCGGTCGCATCGGTTTCCGTTGCGTGGTGGATGCGGCGTGATGCCAGGCGGGTGCGCACGCGGGTTGTCGCGCACCTGTCGTTGGGCGGTCGCGCTGGTGCTTGCCGGCGTGCTGATGGCCTGCTCCGCCGGAGCGCCGAAGACGGTCGTGCTGATCGGCGGCCCGGCCAGCGAAGGTCCGGGTCGGCATGCGTATCCTGCCGGCATCCGCCACCTGCAGAAGATGCTGGAAGAAGAAGCCTCTGGGCGCGTGCGCGTGCAGGCCTATCCTGACGGCTGGCCGGCCGATCCCACCGCGCTCACCCAGGCGGATACGGTGGTGTTGTATTTCGATGGCCTGGAGAAGCATCCGCTACGCGATCCCGCGCATCGCGCGGCGTTCGACGCCGCCATGCAGCGCGGCGCTGGCGTCGTCGCGCTGCACCAGGCCTCGACGGTGCCACAAGGCGATGATTTCGGTCTCGCGCGTTGGCTGGGCGCGGTGCGCGTGGGCATGTTCGATCGCACTACCGAGTGGACGACGCTCGAACCGGCCGCGCACCCCGTCACTGCCGGCATGCAGCCCTTCGCCTACCGCGACGAGTTCTATCCCACCTTCCAGGGCACCGGCGCGCGCACGCCGCTGCTGCAGGCCGTGCTGCATCCGCAGTTCCGCGACGGCGAACCCGTGATCGAGGACATCGCCGAGCGGACCGACGTGGCCTGGGCCCACGAGCGAGCGAATGGCGGGCGAGGCGTCGTCTTCACCGGCGGGCACTACCTCGATGCGCTCGGCCAAGCCTCCGTGCGCCACGTGCTGCTCAACGCCATCCTGTGGTCGGCGCATGCCGACGTGCTGGATGCGCCTGCGATCCCTGCTGCATCCGCACCCGCGCCGACCGGCGCACCCGGCCAGGTGCGCCGCGCCACCTTCCACGTCGATGCCGCACGCACCGGCTGGCGCCGCGATGAAACCGTCCTGACGCCCGCTACCGTCGGCGCGAAGGATTTCGGCCTCGTATGGGAATCGCCACCGCTCGATGCCGACAACGGCAGCGAGGCGCGCCTGTACGCCTCGCCCTTGTACGTCGATCGGCTGGCGATCACGTCAGGCCCGCAGACCGGCGAGCGGCATAACGTCGTCATCGCCGCCAGCAACAACGGCCATGTCTACGCGATCAACGCGGCGCGCCAGGGCGACGTCGCGCCAGGGCGCATCCTCTGGAAGACGCGCCTGGGCGAACCCTGCCGCCTGCAGCCGGCGCCGCTCGATGGCGTGCCTACCGGCATCCTGAGCACGCCGGTGATCGATGTCGCGCACGGCCGGTTGTACGTGACCCATTGCGACCCGCAGCACCGGTGGCGGGCCTATGCGCTCGAGCTGGGCAGCGGCCGCGTGCTGCCGGGCTGGCCGGTGACGCTCGACGAAGCCGCCTTCAACCGCCTCAACACCAACGCCGGCCCGTCGCCGGTGCCGCCGAAGCGCAAGTTCGATTTCCGGGTGCAGCGCGGTGCGTTGAACCTCAGTCCCGATGGTTCGCAGCTGTACATCGTGTTCGGCGAATCGGAGACGGGCTGGATCGCCGCGGTGGATACGCGTCATCCACGTGTCAGCGGTGCGTTCGCCGCGGTCGCCATGCCGCACCGGGGCAGTGGCGGTATCTGGGGTGCGGGCGGTCCTGCCGTCGATGCGGAGGGCCACGTGTATGTGGTCACCGGCAGCGGCTTCGGTGGCTACCAGCACTCCGACGGCGACTGGGCACAGTCGGTGCTGAAGCTGGCCTCGTCGGACGAGAAGGGTTTCGCGTTGCGCGGCACGTATACGCCGTTCAACTACTGCACCACGGCCGAGAAGGACATCGACCTCGGCTCGGGTGGCGTGGCGCTGTTCCCTGACGCAGCGGGCGAGGGCGGCCGACGGCTGATGACCGTGGGCGGCAAGCAAGGCAACGTCTACCTGCTGGATCGCGAGCGTCTGCCCGGTGCGCTCGATCGCCGTGCGCCCTGCAGCACCGATGCCGCAAGCGACCGCTCGTTGCTGGCGCCGTCGCCGCAGCGACCGTTCGGCACGCGTGGGCCGCTCAATGTGTTCGGCCCGTATTCGGAAGACGATGCGGCGCTCGACCTGGCGCGCGCCCGTTCGGTGCCCGCGGTGTACCGCGATGGTTCGGGCGCCGAGTACGTCGTCGTCACCGGCAACACCAAGCAGGCGCCTGGCTCGCCGGTCAGCATCGCGCCGTCGGTGGTGCGCCTGCGCGTGGATCGCACGTCGCCGGACGCGCCGTTCCTGCGCATCGATCGCGCCCATCCCACGCTGGTGCTCGGCAATCCCGGTTCGCCGGTGGTGACCAGCCGCGGCGCCGACGATGCGCTGGTCTGGATCCTCGACGAGAACGCACCGCGTTCGGCCTCGCTGGCCGGCGGCGATGCGCCACGGCCCGTGCTCTATGCCCTGGACGCGCGCTCGCTCGAGATCGTGTGGCGCAGTGCGCCGGGCGAGCTGTTCACCAGCGGCAAGTACAACGAGCCCGCGTTCGGCGGCGGGCAGGTGTTCGTCGGCACCGACCGCATCCAGGCCTTCGGCCGTGGCGGCAAGCGGGTCACCGATCGCGCGCCGGTCGCCGTCGCCACGCAGGACGTCGCGGTCGATGCGCGGCTGGCCGGCGTGCCAGCGGCAACGTTGTACACCCAGCGCTGCGCTGCCTGCCACGACCATCCGCAAGGCAATATTCCCCCGCGCGCGGTGATCGCCACGCGCCCCCACACCCGCATCGTCGATGCGCTCAGCCGCGGCGTGATGCGACCGCACGCGGCCGGCCTGAGCGCGCAGCAGATCGACGACCTGGCCAGGTACCTGAAGCAATGACCCCGCACCACATCCAGCTGCACGGCGTCCTCGGCGCAGCCCTCGAGGCCAACCTGCGCGGCCGCCTCTCGCACTTCATCACTGCGCCGGACAGCCCCGCTATCGCGCTGTTCTCGCCCGAGCACCGCGCGCGCAACACCGAGGGCGACTGGTACGGCGAACACGCCGGCAAATGGCTGTCGGCCGCGGCCCGCGCCTATGGCCGCAGCGGCGATGCGACGCTGGGCGCGCACCTGCGCGCGGTCGCCGACTACCTGCTCTCCGTGCAGGAAGCCGACGGCTACCTGGGTACCTACGCGGAAGAACGACGCTTCCTCCATCCGCAGCCGCCGAAGCCGCCCAGCTGGGACGGCGCGCCAGCGCTGCGCACCTGGGATATCTGGGTGCACGCCTACCTGATCCTCGGCCTGGTCGAGACGGCGCGCGCCCTGCAGGATCCGCGCTATACGCAGGCCGCCGCGCGCATCGCCGACCTGTGCGCGCAGGCGCTGGCGTCCGGCATCGACATCACCACGCTCGGCAACCACCACGGCATGTCGGCCACGGTGCTGATGGATGCCGCGCTGGAGTTACATGCCGAAACCGCGGAGCCGCGCTTCCTCGCGCTCGCCCAGCGCGTGCTGGAGCAGGCGAACGCGCATCCGGCGCTGCGCCTGCTGCCCGCGCTCGACGCCGGTGCGGACGCGTCCGAGATCGCCACTGGCAAGGCCTACCAGCTGCTCTGGAACCTGGTCGCCCTCGTGAAGCTGTGCCGCGCCACCGGTGATGCCGCCCTGCGCGACACGCTGGAGCGCATCTGGCAGAACATCCGCGAGCACCACCTGACCCTGGGCGGCGGGCCCTGGGGCGGCGTCGCCCATCGCTCGCGCGAAGTGTTCAACGCACGCGGCAGCTTCAGCCCGAATGCCTACGTGGAAACCTGCTCGCTGCTGTCGTGGATCCAGTTCAACCGCGAGCTGCTGCAGCTCACCGGCGAAGCGCGTTTCGCCGAAGAGATCGAGCGCACCGCGTACAACGACCTGCTCGGCGCGCAGGCGCCGGATGGCGAGGACTGGTGCTACTACTCCTTCCCGAACGGGCGGCGCGTGCACACCACTTATTGGCGCTGCTGCAAGTCCAGCGGCGCGATGGCGGTGGAGGAACTGCCGTCGCTGGCGTATGCGGTGGACGGCGACACCGTCCGCGTGCAGCTCTACGGGCCCGGCGAGGCGCGCCTGGCGCACCCACAGGCCGGGACGGTGGTGCTGCGCCAGCACACTGCGTATCCGTTCGACGGCGAGGTGTCGCTGGACGTGCAGCCCCAGCGCGATGCGACGTTCGACCTGCAGCTGCGCATTCCATCCTGGGCCGAGGGCGCCACGGTGTCGGTCAATGGCGAGCCCGTGGAGGCCGCGGTCGTCCCCGGCGCTTTCCTCGTCCTGCGCCGCCTGTGGCGTTCCGACGACCATGTGCAACTGGCCTTCCCGTTGCGGCCGACCCTGCACCGGCAGGTGCTGCGCAATGTGCAGGAATCGCGCGCGCCGGACGGCTCGGCGGTCCACCAGCAGGTGCTGGACCTGCATTACGTCGGGCTCACGCGCGGCCCGCTGGCCTACGCCACCGACCTGATCGACGGCTTCAAGACGGAAGAGACCGTCCGTCTGCCCGACGGCCCGCAGGACGACTGGCTGCAGGTGCTGCCGGTGACCGACGGCGAGGAGGGCGCGGCCATTTCGCTGCAGCCCGCGAGCCGACCGCCGCTGCTGTTCTGGCCGTACTACCGCGCCGGTGGGCGTCACGACGGCGCCTGGCGCCTGACCTGGCTGGCGCTGCCGCCGCCATGACCGCCCGCGCGCTCGCAAGAATTTGTGGCAGCAGAAGCTACGGCCGCTGGCTGTATCGCGCCCGCCCCGTGGCACAGACTGGCCATCGCCGTTGCGGCGGCGGCTGAAGGAGCCCTCTTCCATGGACAATCCGTCTCCCTTCCGTTCGCGGCTGCGCACGGGTCCCGTCGGCCCGCTGAGCGGGGTGAAGGTGCTCGACCTCAGCGCCTACATCGCCGGGCCGTACGGCTGCACACTGCTGGCCGACCAGGGCGCCGACGTGATCAAGGTCGAGCCGCCCGATGGCGACAACCTGCGCCAGTATCCGTCCACGCTGGAGCGCGAGAGCCGCGCTTTCCTCGGCGTGAACCGCAGCAAGCAGGGCATCGCGCTCGATCTCAAGCAGCCGGCCGACCACGCCGCGCTGCTGCGCCTGGTGCGCGAGGCCGACGTGCTGGTGCACAACTTCCGTCCCACCGTGCCGAAGCGGCTGGGCATCGATTTCGACAGCCTGACGGTGATCAACCCGCGGTTGATCTACTGCGCGGTGACCGGCTACGGCGAAACCGGGCCGATGAAGGACAAGGCCGGCTATGACCAGGTGCTGCAGACGATGACCGGCATGTGCACGCTGCAGGGCAAGCGCGGCGGTGCGCCGGAAATCATCTACGGCTCGGTGGTGGACTACTACGCGGCGGCGCTGCTCGCCGCCGGCGTGTCGTCGGCGCTGTACGAACGCGAACGCAGCGGGCGCGGGCAGTTCGTCGGCGTGTCGCTGTTGCGCAGCGCGCTGACCATGCAGTCCGCGCGCATGATCTGGGCCGAAGGTGAAGCGCTCGACATCGGTCGCGACATGCGCTCCGGCGGCGTCACCGGCATCCATCCGGCGCGCGAGGGCTATCTCTATCTCTCGGCCAACACGCCGCGCTTCTGGAAGGCGCTGTGCCGCCTGACCGGCCTGGACGCGTTGGCCGACGACCCGCGCTACGACAGCGTGCGCAAGCGCGCCGCGCAGGCCGCCGAGATCGTCCCGCAGCTGCACGACGCGTTGCAGGCGCGCACCGCAACGGAGTGGGAAGCGCACTTCGGCGACGAAGTGCCGTGCGCGGCGGCGCGACGCGTCGAAGACATGTTCGAACATCCGCAGGTGCTGGCCGAAGACATGGTGGCCGAGATCGCGCATCCCGTCGTCGGCAGCTATCGCGGCGTCACCCGACCCATCGCGTTCGGGCGCACGCCGGGTCCGGCGCCGTTCGCCGCGCCGGTGTTCGATCAGGATGCGGAGCACGTGCTCGGCACGCCATCGTCGCAGGCACGCAACGCCGGCTGAGTCGGGGCGCGCGGTTTTACGCCGAATTTACGGCGGTGCGCGGGAAGCGCATGGCGGCTTTACGCGGGGCAGGACCAGACTTTCGCGGTCGGCGGAACGTCTTCCGCCTGGATCGCACCGATGTCTTCCTCCTCGTTCCTTCCGCGCCGGTCGATGCCGGCGCGTCTCGTCGTTTCTTCCGTCGCCGCCGGCCTGCTGCTGGCGATGGCGTCCACCACGCACGCCGCTACCTTCAACGGTTCCGGTGCGCTCACCACCGATTACGTCTGGCGTGGCACCACCCAGACCCAGGGCGATCCGGCCGTGCAGGCCGGCTTCAAGGCCACGGCCGATAACGGCGTGTACGGCGCGGTGTGGGGCTCGAACGTCGAGTTCGCACCGGACACCCACGCCAGCAGTGAAATCGATGTCACCGTGGGCTGGGGTGGAACGCTGTCGGACGACTGGGCGCTCGACCTCAACCTGACCCACTACCGTTATCCGTCCACCACCGTCGACCTGGACTGGACCGAGGCCATCGGTACGCTGACGTGGAAGCAGAACTACTGGGCGCAGCTGGGGTATTCCACTGAAGCGCTCGCCACCGATGACGCGGGCGCCTATGCCCAACTCGGCGCGAGGTTCCCGCTGAACGACCAGCTCCGCGTGGAAGCCGTGGCCGGCTACTACGGGCTGGACGACGTCTACGACGACAGTTACGCGCATGTGCAGCTCGGCGCCGTGTGGGCGTTCAAGGCGCCGTTCGAACTGCGTGTCACGGCGCATGCCACCGACAACCGCGCGAAGACGCTGTTCCCCGGCCTGGCCGGTTCGCGCGTGGAAGCGGCGCTCCAGGCTGCGTTCTGAGCATCGCCATGGCCACCGACTTCCTTCATCTGCTGCTGGCCCTGGCGGGCGTGCTCGCCGGTGCCGGTCTCCTGTTCCTGCTGATCACGCGGCGCGTACGCGCCCCGATGGACGACCTCCATGACTGAATTCCTCCTTGTATTCGCGCTGGCCATCGCGCTGGGCTGGCCGCTGGGCCGCTATCTCGCGGCGGTCATGCGCGGTGCGCCGATGCGCGGCGATGCGTTGTTCGGTTGGCTCGAACGACCGCTGTACCGCCTGCTCGGCGTCGATCCGGCGCAGGGCATGGACTGGAAGGCGTATGCGAAAGCCTTCCTGCTGAGCAACCTGGTCCTCGGCGTGCTGACCTGGGGCGTCTTCATGACCCAGGCGTGGTTGCCGCTCAATCCCAACGATGCGCCGAACATGCGCTGGGACCTGGCGCTGCACACGATGGTGTCGTTCCTCACCAACACCAACCAGCAGCACTACTCGGGCCAGGCGCAGCTGTCGCACCTCGCGCAGATGACCGGCATCGTCGGCCTGCAGGTGGTCACGCCGATGATGGGCCTGGCCTTGGTCGTGGCCACGCTGCGTGGCTTCTTCGGTGGCCGCGGCGACAAGGCCACCACGCCCGCCGCCGGTGACGCCGATCTCGGCAACTACTGGGCCGACGTCATCCGCCCGGCCGTGCGCCTGATGCTGCCGTTGTGCCTGCTGTGGTCGCTGCTGCTGACCTGGCAGGGCGTGCCGTCGACGCTGCAGGGTGGACCGGTCGCCACGCCGATCGACACGACGGCGGAGATGGCCGAGCAGAAGATTCCGGTCGGCCCGGTCGCGCCGATGGTGGCGGCCAAGCAGTTGGGCACCAATGGCGGCGGCTGGTATGGCCCGAACAGCGCGGTGCCGCTGGAGAACCCCACGCCGTTCTCGAACCTGCTGGAAACGCTGGGCATCGTGCTGATCCCGGTCGCCATCGCCTTCATGGTCGGCGGTTTCACCGGCCGGCGGAGATTCACCGCACTGGTGTTCGGCACCATGCTGACGATGTCGCTGGTGTCGACGGGCGCTGCGCTGTGGTCCGAAAGCCTGTCCGGCACCGCCACCGACATCGCCCTGATGGAAGGCAAGGAAGTCCGCTTCGGCGACGCGCCGTCCGCGCTGTGGGCGGCCGTCACCACGCAGACATCGAACGGCTCGGTCAATGCGATGCACGACTCGCTGGCGCCACTGACCGGGCTGGTGACGCTCGGCACCATGCTGGTGAATGCGATCTGGGGCGGCATCGGCTGCGGCCTGCAGCAGTTCCTCGTCTATCTGCTGCTCAGCGTGTTCCTTGCCGGCCTGATGACCGGCCGCACGCCGGAACTGTTCGGGCGCAAGATCGAAGCGCATGAAGTGAAACTGCTCGCCGCGCTGGTGCTGCTGCAGCCGCTGGCATTGCTGGCGTTCACCGCCACCACGCTGGCGGTGCCCTCGATCACCGGCAACTCGAATCCCGGTTTCCACGGCATCAGCCAGGTGTTCTACGAGTACACCTCGGCCTTCGCCAACAACGGTTCCGGCTTCGAGGGGCTGGGCGATGCGACCTATTGGTGGAACCTCAGTACGACGCTGATGTTGCTGCTCGGCCGCTACCCCGCGCTGATCATCCCGCTGGCCATCGCCGCGTCGCTCGCCCGCAAGCGCGCCGCGCCGGAAAGCCCCGGCACCCTCCAGGTGGAAACCCCGACCTTCGCGCTCACCCTGATCGCCGTGGTCGTCATCCTGACCCTGCTGCAGTTCATGCCCGTGCTGGTCCTCGGCCCGATCGCCGACCACCTGGCCTTGAGCGCGCTCTGAGAACACCGACATGACTCCTTCTTCCTCACGCTCCTCCGGCCGTGCGCCGGTCCTGCTCGACCGCGCCGGCGTCCACGCCGCGGTGATCGCGTCGTTCGCCAAGCTCGCCCCGCAGCACGCCTTCAAGAATCCAGTCATGGCCGTGGTCTGGCTGGGCACGTGGCTGACCGCCGGGCTGACGCTCGCCGGCACCACCGCGCCCGACATCGGCTGGGCGGTGACCGTGCTGCTGTTCGTCACCGTGCTGTTCGCCAACTTCGCCGAAGCCGTCGCCGAGGCGCGCGGCCGCGGCCAGGCGGCATCGCTGCGGCGCGCCCGCAAGGATCTCGTCGCCCGCCGCGTGGATACGCCGCTCGGCGGCACCGAACGCCGCCTGCCCGCGGCGGAGCTGCGGCCCGGCGACTACGTCATCGTGTCGGCCGGCGAACAGATCCCGGCCGATGGCGAGATCGTCAAAGGACTGGCCACGATCAACGAATCCGCCGTCACCGGCGAATCCGCCCCGGTGCTGCGCGAAGCCGGCACCGACCGCAGCGGCGTGATCGGCGGCACCCAGGTGCTGTCGGACGAGATCGTGGTGAAGATCACTGCCGAGCCTGGCCACAGCTTCCTCGACCGGATGATCGCGCTGGTCGAAGGCGCCAACCGGCAGAAGACGCCGAACGAGATCGCCCTAGGCCTGCTGCTGCTGACGATGACGCTGACCTTCCTCATCGTCGTGGTCACGCTGCCCTTCATTGCGGGTTTCGTCGGCGCCAAGCTCGATCCGCTGCTGCTGGTCGCGCTGCTGGTCTGCCTGATTCCCACCACCATCGGCGGCCTGCTGCCGGCCATCGGCATCGCCGGCATGAACCGCGCCTTGGCCGCCAACGTGCTGGCCAAGTCGGGCAAGGCGGTGGAAGTGGCCGGCGACGTCGACGTGCTGCTGCTCGACAAGACCGGCACCATCACCCACGGCGACCGCCAGGCCACGCTGTTCCATCCGCTGGCCGGCGTCGACCGCGAGCAACTGCGCGATGCCGCCATGCTCGCCTCGCTGGCCGACCCCACGCCGGAAGGCAAGTCGATCGTGAAGCTGGCGCGCGAGCAGGGCGCCGTGCTGGTGGACCCGCAGCACGCGACCTTCATCGCCTTCACCGCGCAGACGCGCATGTCCGGCGTGGATCTGCCGGACGATGGCCGCGGCCACGCGCGCGTGATCCGCAAGGGCGCGGCCGACGCGATCCTCAAGCATGTGCAAGCGCACGACGGCACCGCGCCCGCCGAACTCAACGCGCGGGTGGAACAGGTCGCCCGCAACGGCGCCACGCCGCTGGTCGTCAGCGATGGCAACCACGTGCTCGGCGTGGTCGAACTCTCCGACGTGGTCAAGCACGGCATCAAGGAAAAGTTCGCCCACATGCGCGCCATGGGCATCCGCACGGTGATGATCACCGGCGACAACCCGTTGACCGCCGCCGCCATCGCCGCCGAAGCCGGCGTGGACGACTACATCGCCGAGGCACGCCCCGAAGACAAGCTGGCGCGCATCCGCCAGGAACAGGCCGGTGGCCGCCTGGTCGCGATGGTCGGCGACGGCACCAACGACGCACCGGCGCTGGCGCAGGCCGACGTGGGCCTGGCGATGAACTCCGGCACGCAGGCGGCGAAGGAGGCGGGCAACATGGTCGATCTCGACTCCGACCCGGCCAAGTTGCTGGAGGTCGTCGAAGTCGGCAAGCAGCAGCTGATCACGCGCGGCGCGCTGACCACCTTCTCGCTGGCCAACGACGTATCGAAGTACTTCGCGATCCTGCCGGCGCTGTTCGCGTCCGCCATCCCCTCGATGGCCGCGCTCAACGTCATGCAGCTGTCCAGCCCGACCAACGCGGTGATCGCGGCGCTGATCTTCAACGCCATCATCATCCCGCTGCTGATCCCGCTGGCCTTGCGCGGCGTGCGCTTCCGTCCATCCGGCGCCACCGCGCTGCTGCGCCGGAACATGCTGGTCTACGGCGTGGGCGGCGTGCTGCTGCCGTTCGCCGCCATCAAGCTCATCGATCTGTTGCTGGCCGCCGTTACCGGCGCCTGAGGAATTGCCATGACCACTGCTTCCGCCCCCCAGGGCGCACTCCGTCCGTCGCTGATGCTGGCCGCCGTCTCGCTGCTCGGCTTCGGCCTGCTGTACTCGCTTGCCGGCACCGGCCTGGGCCGCGTGCTGTTTCCCGACCAGGCCACCGGCAGCCTGATCGAACACGACGGGCGGGTGATCGGCTCGTCGCTGGTCGCCCAGCCGTTCGCCGATGATCGCTATTTCCAGTCGCGCCCATCGGCGGCGAACTACGACACGATGGCGCTGGCCGGCAGTAACCAGGCGCGCACCAACCCCGACCTGCGTGCGCGCATCGATGAAGCGCGCGCCGCCGTCGCCGCGCGCGAGCAGGTGGCGCCGTCCGACGTCCCCGGCGAC
The DNA here is from genome assembly GCF_964252705.1 of Pseudoxanthomonas sp. LjRoot125. Classification (NCBI taxonomy): domain Bacteria; kingdom Pseudomonadati; phylum Pseudomonadota; class Gammaproteobacteria; order Lysobacterales; family Lysobacteraceae; genus Pseudoxanthomonas; species Pseudoxanthomonas sp. LjRoot125. The sequence continues at coordinate 174,524 of NZ_CAXUOY020000003.1, forward strand.
CTGGTCACCCAGTCCGGCGGCGGCATCGATCCGCACCTGTCGCCGGCCGCCGTGCGCATCCAGATCCCCCGCGTGGCGCGCGCGCGCGGCGTCGATGCCGCCGGGGTCGAAGCCCTCGTCGTGGCGCACACCGAGGCTCCGCAGTTCGGCGTCCTCGGCGCACCGAGGATCAACGTGCTGGAACTGAATCTGGCACTCGATGCACAAGCGCGTTGAGCCGTTCCACGCGCACAATAGGTCCATGACCGACCCTCGCCACCGCCAGGCCGACGCGCTGATCGACCACCTGCAGCGCGAGCGGGGCGGGCGGTTGACCGTGTTCCTCGGCGCGGCGCCGGGCGTGGGCAAGACCTATACGCTGCTGTCGCGGGCGCGCGAGCTGCGCCGGCAAGGCCAGGACGTGGTGGTGGGCATCGTCGAGACGCACGGGCGCGCCGAAACCGCTGCGCTGACCGAGGGACTGGAGATCCTGCCGCGCAGGCGCGTGGCCTACCAGGGTCGCTGGCTGGAGGAAATGGACCTGGACGCGCTGCTGGCCCGTCGTCCGCAGATCGCGCTGGTGGACGAACTGGCCCACCGCAACGCGCCTGGCAGCCGCCACGAACGACGCTGGCAGGACGTGATCGAACTGCTCGACGCCGGCATCGATGTGCACACGACGGTCAACATCCAGCACCTGGAGAGCCTCAACGACGTGGTGCACCGGATCACCGGCGTACGCGTCAGCGAGACCGTGCCGGATGCCGTGTTTGATCGGCTGCGCGACATCGTGCTGGTCGACCTGCCGCCGCGTGAGCTGATCGAACGGTTGCACCAGGGCAAGGTCTACCTGCCCGAACAGGCAGCGCAGGCATTGCAGGCGTTCTTCTCGCCATCCAACCTGATCGCACTGCGCGAACTCGCCATGCAGACCGCCGCCGACCGCGTGGATGCCGATCTGCGCGAGGACCAGGCCGCGCGCGGGCTCCCGGGTCTGCCGTTGCGCCGGCGGGTGCTGGTCGCGATCGACGGACTGGGCCAGTCCGAGTACCTGGTGCGCGCCGCGCGCCGCATCGCCGAGCGTCGCGACGCGCCATGGGCCGTGGTGACGGTGCAGGTCGCCGATGCACTGGATGAAGCGCGTCAGCGCGAGATCGATCAAGCGTTCGCGTTGGCGCGGCGCCTCGGCGCGGAGACCGATGTGCTGCGCGGAGCGCGCATCGCCGATGCATTGCTCGACCACGCCGCGCAGAACGGTGCGTCCACGCTGGTGCTGGGGCGAACACGCGAGCGGCCGGTGGCGCGCATGTTCAATCGCACGCTGACCCAGCAGCTCCTGCAGCGCGGCGCTCATTACGAGCTGGTCATCATCAGCACGCCGGAAGCCCGCGCCCGGGCGCGTCGCGGCGACACGCGCCTGTCGGACCTGCTGGGCCGCCACGATCTGGCCTTCGCTGCCGTGGCGTCGGTACTCGCGGTCGGTGTCGCGGCGCTGGCCGAGCGCTGGGTGGGGCTGGACGACCTGTCGATGGTGTTCATCGTCGCGGTGGTGCTGGTGGCCGCGCGCACGCGCATGACGGCCGCGGTCGTCGCGGCACTGTTGAGTTTCCTGGCCTACAACTTCTTCTTCATCGAACCGCGTTTCACCCTCAACATCGGCGCACGGCAGGGCGTGACCACGGTGGTGCTGTTCCTGGTGGCAGCGCTGGTCGCCGGCCGGCTCGCGTCGCGCCTGCGCATGCAGGTGGTGGCGCTGCGCGCGGCCAATGCGCAGGCCACGGCGCTGCAGGCGCTGGGGCGCGACCTGGCGGGGGCCGCCGACCTGGGACAGGTGTTGGCCGCAGGCCGCAAGGCGTTGTCGCGCGCGTTGCCCGGCGAGGCGTGGTTGCGCGTGCAGGGGCAGGCGGTGCCGGCGCACGCGGTACTGTCCGACATCGACCGCGCGGCGGCGGACTGGGCGCAGCAGCATGGGCAGCCCACCGGCCGCCACACCGACACGCTGGCGGGCGCGGCGCACTGGTTCCTGCCGCTGCGTGGCGACCGCGACACCTTGGGCGTGCTCGGCCTGCGCTTCGACGATGCGGCGCGCCTGGTGCCCGAGCAGCGTCGTCTCGCCGAAGCGATGGCCGACGACATCGCGCAGGCGGTAGTACGCACGCGGCTGGTCGCCGAACTGGAAGACGCGCGCGTCAGTGGCGAAACCGAACGCTTGCGCTCGGCGCTGCTGTCGTCGGTGTCGCACGACCTGCGCTCGCCGCTGGCCTCGATGATCGGCTCGGCCAGCAGCCTGGCCAGCTACGGACAGCAGATGGGCGAAGAAGACCGGCGTAGCCTGCTCGACACCATCCAGCAGGAGGGCGAGCGGCTGGACCGCTACATCCAGAACCTGCTCGACATGACCCGCCTCGGTCATCGCGGGCTAACGCTCAACCGCGACTGGATCGGCGTGGACGAGCTGCTGGGCTCGGCGGTCACGCGCCTGCAGCGCTACCAGCCCGGCGTGCACGTGCAGACCGCGGTCGCCGCGGACGTGCCGCCGGTGTGGGTGCACCCGGCGCTGATCGAGCAGGCGGTGTTCAACGTGCTGGAGAACGCCGCGAAGTTTTCGCCAGCGGACGCACCGGTGCAGATCGACGCGAAGCTCGTCGACGGCGCATTGCGCATCGACGTGCGCGACCGGGGCCCCGGGATTCCGGAAGACGAGCGCGCGCGCATCTTCGACATGTTCTACAGCGTGGAGCGCGGCGACCGCGGCCGCCACGGCACCGGCCTGGGACTGGCGATCTGCCAGGGCATGGTGGGCGCGCACGGCGGCAGCGTGCAGGCGCTGCCGGGACCCGATGGCCGCGGCACGGTGATCCGGATTACCCTGCCGCTGCTCTCGCCCACGCCCCAGGAACCGGCTTGACCTACACCGCGCCACCGCACGCGTCCGCACCGCCGGCCCGCATCCTGGTGATCGACGACGAGCCGCAGATCCGCCGCTTCCTCGACATCAGCCTGCGCGCGCAAGGCTACGTGGTGGCGCTGGCCGAGAGCGGGCGCGCCGGGCTGGCGGAACTGGCTGCGCATGGCGCCGACCTCGTCGTGCTCGACATCGGTCTGCCCGATCTCGACGGTCAGGGCGTGCTACACGAGTTGCGCCAGTGGTCGCAGGTGCCGGTCATCATGCTGACCGTGCGCGATGGCGAGGCGGAGAAAGTCGCCGCGCTCGATGGCGGCGCGAACGACTACGTCACCAAGCCGTTCGGCGTGCAGGAACTGATGGCGCGCATCCGCGGCCTGCTGCGCGCACGCATCGCCCCGGCCGACGCCGCGATGCCGGTGTTCGACGACGGCCACCTGCACGTGGACCTCGGTCGCCGCGAAGTGACGCTGGGCGGCGAACCGGTGGTGCTGAGCCGCAAGGAATTCGCCCTGCTCGCGCTGCTGCTGCAGCACGCCGGCCGCGTGGTCACCCAGCCACAACTGCTGCGCGAACTCTGGGGCCCCACCCACCAGGACGACACGCATTACCTGCGCATCCTCGTGGGCAAGTTGCGACAGAAGCTGGGTGATGACGCGACAGCGCCGCGGTACATCGCGACGGAACCGGGGGTGGGGTTGCGGTTTATTGCGCGGGAGTGAGGGCAGGGTTCACGGCAAATGGCCACAGGGAGACGTGTCCCGGTGCTGTCTTTGCGATGAAGGCGGGGAAATTCCACGACCCTGCTCGAACAATAGGAGCCGACACTTGGCCTTTTGCGGACCGTCTTGTGCGCAATCTTCGCTTTTCCGGTTATGGCTGGAAGGTGCGCTGATCGCGGTCAGTGCCGTCCGGCAGTGGCGCCTTGCTCGATCAGATACGCGCGCATGGCGGGATCCTTGGCCTGGTTCAACGGCGTGCGCCAGCGCCCCAGCCAGCCGTCCGCTTCCACGCCGAGGTTGACGTTGGCGCCATGCCGTACGAGATAGCGGACCGTCGGCAGATGGCCGGCGCGTGCGGCATTGATCAGCGGTGTTTCGTCGTAGGTCACCACGCGATTGACGTCCGCGCCGGCGTCGACCAGGCGTTCGACCACCGGCTGCAGCCCGAGTCGGGACGCGACGATCAGCGGATTTCCCTCGCCAAGCGAAGCCCTGTCGGGATCGGCTCCCAGCCCGAGAAGCACATCGACGGTGTCCAGGTTGCGCGAACGCACCGCTTGGATGAGCGGTGTGCCTTCGTCGAGCACCCGCGCATCGACATCCGCACCGGCCTGCACCAACTGACGCACCTCGCCAGTCTGGCCCGCGCGCGCCGCGGCCAGCAGCGCGATGACGCGTGCCTCCGGCTCCGCGCCGCCCCTGTCCGGCAGTGTGATGCGGGGTACGGCCGCGATCGCCAGGCCCGCGCACGCGACCAGCAGCAGCGCACAGAACGCCATCGCTGCTTTGCGTTGCGACGACGCGGCGCCGGATGTCCCGACAAGCAGCCCATCGATACGGCGCGCGAGGTGGCTGCGTTTGCCGAACATGCCGACAGCCAGCCAATCGCGCCGATCATCCGCCTGCGACAAGATCTCGGCGCTGGTCAGGAGCGAGTCGGCATAGTCGGCATCCCTCGCGCTGCCTTGGACGGCCCTCGCATCGCACGCGAGTTCGCGTGCGAGGTCGAGGCGTGCAGTGATGGCGTGCAGGAACGGGTTCCACCAGAACAGGGCGGCCGCAGCGCGCGTCACCGTGGTCCACCAAAGATCCCCACGCCTGATGTGCGCAAGCTCGTGGCGGACGATGTCTTCCAGTGCATCCGCCGAGAGGCGATCGATCAGCACGCGCGGGATCAGGATGCGCGGGCGGAACAGCCCGATGACCATGGGGCCATCGGTGGCCGTCGCCAGAACATCGACATCACGGGGCATTACGGCTGCCAGCGACGTCTCCAGCGCAGGATCGCGTTGCGCGTATCGGCACAGGCGACGCGACTGGCGCGCACTCTCGACCAGGCGCATCCATTGCCACAGGACGCCCAGCATCCACACCAACACCAGGAGCGTCCCGTAGGAGCGTGGGATCTCCATGTACATCATGTCCGGCTGCCGGCCTGCGTCGTAGACCGCTTCATCCATGCGCGCTCCTTCTTCGGGCAGCAGCACGATGGGAGTGGTGGCGGCGGCATCTGCACGCGTCGCATCCAGCCCGCCTGGAAGGAGCGAGGCAAACGGCAGCAGTAACGCCAGCGCGAGGGTGGACAGGAGCAGCCAGGATCGGCGTTCGGCGCTGAGTGGACGTACCCGCACCAACAGCAGCGCGACAGCGAACAGGACGAGGCTGATGAAGGCGTGCTGGGCGGCGAACCGCAGCACGATGTCGATGGAATTCATGTGCTCCTCCTGAGCTTCGCTCTCTCGACCTTCTCGCGCAGCGCCTTCAGTTCTGTGCGATCGACACCGTCCTGATTCAGCAGGTGTTGCGCCAGCAGGTTCGGCGAGCCGTCGAAGAACTGGGTCAAGAGATGATCCAGCGCCTGATTGCGGGCCTGCTCGCGCGTGATCTTCGCGCGGTAGATGAAGGCGCGCCCCTCCTGGCGGTGAACGACGAAGCCTTTCTTGGCCAGGATGCTGAACATGGTCAGCACCGTGGTGTACGCAAGAGGCTTCTGCTTCGACAGCTCGTCCGCGACCTCGCGCACCGACGCCTCGCCCTTCTCCCAAAGGACCTCAAGGATCGCCTGCTCGGACTTTGTCGGTGTGGGGGAGACGGGTCGGGCCATGACGTTCCTACGTGCAAGCAGCGGATGTATCGGAGCATGCGTCTGCAGGGGTGTCAACTAGTTATATCGTTGATACGCAAGGGCAGCTGCGCAGACCTCCCAGCCCCTGGAGAAAGTAGTGAAGACGCCGGGGTTCCTCACGGCTGACACGGCCATCGAACTTGATAACTAAATCTATAGTTGACAAGCGTGCCGGGGCGCGGCAGGCTTTATAAAACTAATTAGATAGTTTTTGTGGCGACGGTCGGCAGGGACTTCCAGTGGAGCGATTCCGCAGATCTCGAGGACCAGAAGCTTGGCGAGGCGTCATCAACATCAACTGAGTAGTCCAGAGGTCATGAATGAAGCGGTTCGACTGGTGGCTGCGAGCCACCCTGGTTTTCGTTTGTCTTCAGTCGCTGAGTAGCGTCACCCAGGCGGCGACGCCCGCCGATGGCGCGTTCTTCCAGGAGGATGCGTGGAACAAGACGGATTCGGGCGTGACCTTCATAACGCCCGCCGGCTGGGAGGCCGAGAAGCGGGGAAACCTGGTGGTCTTGAAGGCGCCGGGAGTCGACGCATCGGTGGCGCTGCTGGACATCACGGCCGGTTCGCCGGATCAAGCATTGGCCGCCGCGTGGCGACAGTACTCATCATCCGCCGTGCCCGTGCCGCGATCACAGAGAGAACGTCCCGTTCGCGGTGGCTGGAAAGCGGTGCGCAGCTACAACTACGACAGCGGAAAAGCAGGCGGGCACATCCTGCGCGCGCAAGTGCTGCAGGATGGCGCGGTGCATGCGGTAGTGATCATGGACGTCGCGGCTGACGTGATGGATCGCAGGGAAGCGCAGTTCACCCGCATCCTGACCAGCATCCGGGCGCCCGGCTTCGTGCCCGAGACGCTGGTTGGGAAGAAGCCCCGGGAACTCGATCGCGCCAGAACCGCGACGCTCGCGCGGTTCGTCGAAGAAGCGCGCATCGCGCTGGAGATTCCCGGCTTGGCGCTCGGCATCGTGCAGGACGGCGAGGTCAAGTTCTCGGGCGGCTTTGGAGTTCGGCGGAAGGGCCACCCTGACGCGGTGGATGGGGCGACGCGATTCCTTACCGCTTCGGTCACCAAGCCACTGACATCCCTGATGCTGGCGAAGCTGGTGGACGAAGGGAAGCTCCGCTGGGACACGCCCGCGATGGACGCGTTGCCCCAGTTCCGCGTGGGCGATCCGCTGCTGCGCCAGCGGGTCCAGGTCCGGCATCTGCTTTGCGCATGCACAGGCATCCCGGCCCAGGACATGGAGGGGATCTTCTCCGGCGATGAGATGGGTCCCAACCAGGTGCTCGAGGTGCTGGCCACGATCAAGCCCACGGCGAAGCCGGGGGAGCTCTATCAGTACTCCAATCTCATGGCCGTGTCCGCGGGCTATCTGGGTGCGCATGTGGCGCATCCCGAGCTTCCGCTGGATCGCGCCTACGACCTGACGATGCAGGAGCGCGTGCTGGATCCGCTGGGCATGTCATCGACGACGTTCGACTTCGATGTCGCGCTCTCGGGGAACTTCGCGTCGCCTCATGGCGTCAACTTCAATGGTGTCACCGAGCCGGTCCCGATGGGGTACAACCGGATGTCGATACCGATGCGTCCGGATGGCGGCGCGTGGAGCACCATCAATGATCTGGTTCGCTACCTGCAGATGGAGCTGGCCGCCGGGCAACTGCCAGGAGGCGGGCGATACATCGGTAACGAGGCGCTGCACGAACGCTTGAAGAGCCAGGTGGCACGCGGTGGCGTGGACCAGTGGTACGCCATGGGGATCAAGACGGATCGTCGCCTCGGCATCCTCCAGGCAGTACATGGTGGGAGCATGGCGGGCTACCAGGCGGAGGTCTTCTGGCTCCCGGACATCGGCGCCGGCTACGTGCTGCTCGCCAATGCCGATGCGGGTGCCCAACTGAGGAGCGTCCTGTCGGATCGCTTCCTGGAACTGCTGTTCGATGTCGACCAGGGCGCGCAGGCCGCCTTGCGGGAGATCCCTTCCCAGATGAAGGAGGCGCGCGAGGAGCACCGTCGTCGCCTGCAAAGCCCCATCGCCCCCCTTCTTCTGGCTTCCCTGGCATCAACGTACTCGCACCCGACCCTTGGGCGTATCGATGTCAAGACCGAGGGCGGCAGGACGTTGTTCGACTTCGGCGGCTGGAGCACCGAAGTGGCCGCCGTCCTCGGCGAAGGCGACGCGCTGGAGTCCATCTCTCCGAGCGTCGCGGGAATGAGGTTCGACGTCTCGCGCGAGGCCTCCGTGCGGACCCTGGTTCTCGACGATGGGCAGCGCTCCTACACCTTTCGAGAGGACGTGCGGCCCGTCGGCGTGCCAGAGCCTAGGTAACGCGCCCTTGACCACGCACGTCTGGAGCGTCGCGCGGCAACCCGGGGACATTTGATGGATGTTTGATCGGTGTCGGATACCTGTATCCAAACCGCGTGCGTGGAGCGCGATCTGCGCGCACGCGGGTGACCCGCGCCAGCGTGCGACTCAAGCAAAGTTAGCCTGTTGAATCGCCATGCATCGGCGGTCATTGTGGTCGCCATGGCCGGCTTGCTGCAGGCCTGTGCAACGCTGGGCGCGTCGTTCGTTGCCGCCGGCCGGGTCCATCGTCGATGGGGATGTCAGGATCATCGACGCGAATAGCAGCAAGCCTTGCCTGCTTCGTACGGCGGTAAGCCTTTTGTTGGCGCCGGGATGCGCTCCAGGGCCCCACGTTACAATGGCGGCATGACGTCCCCCCCGATTCCCCACGAAGCCCTGCGCCTGTCCGTCGCTCCGATGATGGATTGGACGGACACGCATTGCCGCGTGTTCCACCGGCTGCTGGCGCCGAATGCGCGTCTGTACACCGAGATGGTGCACGCGCAGGCGGTGATCCATGGCGACCGCGATCGCTTGCTGGGGTTCGATGCGGGTGAGCATCCCGTGGCGGTGCAGCTGGGCGGCAGCGAGCCGGCGCACCTGGCGCAGGCCGCGCGCATCGCGCAGGACTGGGGCTACGACGAGGTGAACCTCAACGTCGGCTGCCCGTCGGACCGCGTGCAGGCGGGGCGCTTCGGCGCCTGCCTGATGAAGGAGCCTGCGCTGGTGTCCGAGTGCGTGGCGGCGATGATCGAGGCCGTGAGCATTCCGGTGACGGTGAAGTGCCGCCTCGGCGTGGACGAGCAGGAGGACTACGACCTCTTCCTCGCCTTCATCGATACGGTGGCGGCGACCGGTTGCGACACGTTCTTCGTGCATGCGCGCAAGGCGTGGCTGCAAGGGCTGTCGCCAAAGGAAAATCGCGAGATCCCCCCGCTGCGTTACGACTGGGCCTACCGGCTCAAGCGCGAGCGGCCGGCGCTGACGGTGGCGATCAATGGCGGCATCACCACGACGGCGCAGGTGCACGAGCACCTGCAGCACAGCGATGGCGTGATGATCGGTCGCGCCGCGTACCACGAGCCCTATGCGCTGCACGAAATGCAGGCGACGCTGTTCGGAGGCGAGCTGCGTCCGCGTACCGATCTGCTGCGTGCATGGCGCCCGTACGTCGAAGCGCAGCTGGCGAAGGGCGTGGCGCTGAAGCACCTGACCCGCCACGTGCTGGGGCTGTTCCATGCGCAGCAGGGTGGGCGCGCGTTCCGGCAGATCCTCAGCGAAGGCGCGCACAAGCCTGGTGCGGACTGGTCGCTGGTGGAGCAGGCGCTGGCGGCGACCGTGCGTGAACTGCGGCCGGCGGCCTGAGCGATGATCACGCGCGACATCGACGCCTTCATCGCCTTTGCGCGCACGTTGCAGGCGGACTTCGGCCCGGCGACGGCGCGCGCGGCGTTCCTCGTGTCGCCGGATGGCTTCGTGCGCGCGGACCAATCCGCGCAGGACAACCGCTACATGGCCGATGCCGGCGCGTTCGATGCGGAGGCGGCCCTGCGCGAGCACCATGCGCTGCATCGCGCGCTGTCGCAGGACGTGCCGGTGATCTGCTTTCCGGGCGACGAAGCGACGCCCGACGCCGTCTTCCCGAACAACGTGTTCGCCACCGCACGGGTCGATGGCCAGCCGCGCCTGATCGTCGGGCGCATGCGGCATCCGGTGCGCCAGCGGGAAGCAGCGCGGGCGGACATCCGCGGCTACTTCAACGCGATGGGCTACGCCGAGACCGATCTGTCTGCCCAGCCCAGCCCCGGTGAGCTGACCGGCGCACTGGTCATCGACCGCGCGCGCGGCATCGGCTTCTGTGGCCTGTCCGAGCGCTGCGACGAGGCCGGCGCGGCGCAGATGCATGCAGCCTTCGGATTGCGCGCCACGTTGATGTTCGACCTGGCGGCGGGCGAGTACCACACCAACGTGCTGCTGGCGGTGCTGGCCGGCCGGGCGGCCCTGGTCTGTCCGCATGCGCTGCAGGGCGACATCTCCACCGCCCTGCACGCGCTGTATGGCCCGCGGGTGGTGGCGCTGTCGCCGGCCGAGCAGGCCGCCTTCGCCGGCAATGCGATCGCACTGACCGATCGGTCTGTCTGGATGAGCCGCCGGGCGCACGAGGGCCTGACGGCTGGCGCTCGCCGTCAGCTGGAAGAGGTGGCGGGCTTTGCCATCCGAAGTGTGCCCCTGGAGGCCATCGAGGCCGGCGGTGGATCGCTAAGATGTTGTGTGGCCGAGATTTTCTGACCATTCAGCTGGCTGAATGGGGCCCCTCGGGCTGTGGATAAATTCAGAACGGATTCACTGCCGCGGGCCAAAACTCTGCCTCCATTCCACAGAGGCGGTTTCGGGTTTCGTTCAGTTTCGCGGCCCCGTATCCGTTACGATTCCGTTATGCGATTTCGTTCATCCACGCTTGCCGCTTTTGCCATGTCCGGGCTCATCGCCCTGGCGGGCACCTCCGTGGTGCTGGCGCAGGACGATCAGGGCCGCGGCAACGCGCCGCCGTCGCGCGAGCGCGGCGCCCAGCGGGCCGAGGATCGCGGCCATCGCAGCTCGATGTCCGACTCCGTGCGCCGCGTGCGCAACGAGACCGGCGGACAGGTGCTGAGCGTGGAGCGCATGCAGTACGACGGTCGCGAGATCAACCGGGTGAAGTACGTCGATGATCGTGGCCGCGTGCGCACGATGGACGATGCGGGTCCCTCGCGTCGCGGTGCCGATGCCCCGTCACGTCCGCGCGATGGCAGCCAGCCTGCACGCGGCGATAACCCCCCGCGCCCGTAGTCTTACGTAGAATCACGGCTCAACACGAGCACGTCCCGCGCGGCCCACGCCGCGCCGCATTCCCAAGGAGAGTCCATGCGTATCCTGCTGGTCGAAGACGAAGCCCCACTGCGTGAAACCCTTGCTGCGCGCCTCAAGCGCGAAGGCTTCGCGGTGGACGCGGCCCAGGACGGCGAGGAAGGCCTGTACATGGGGCGCGAAGTGCCGTTCGACGTGGGCATCATCGACCTGGGCCTGCCGAAGATGTCGGGCATGGAGCTGATCAAGGCGCTGCGCGACGAGGGCAAGAAATTCCCCGTGCTGATCCTGACTGCTCGCAGCAGCTGGCAGGACAAGGTCGAGGGCCTGAAGCAGGGCGCGGACGACTATTTGGTCAAGCCGTTCCATGTCGAAGAGCTGCTGGCGCGCGTCAACGCGCTGCTGCGCCGCGCCGCGGGATGGAGCAAGCCGACGCTCGAGTGCGGTCCGGTCGCGCTGGATCTGGCTGCGCAGACGGTGAGCGTCAACGGCAGCAACGTCGACCTGACCAGCTACGAGTACAAGGTGCTCGAGTACCTGATGATGCATGCCGGCGAGCTGGTCTCGAAGGCCGACCTGACCGAGCACATCTACCAGCAGGATTTCGACCGCGACTCCAACGTGCTCGAAGTCTTCATCGGCCGCCTGCGCAAGAAGCTGGACCCAGAAGGCGAACTGAAGCCGATCGAGACCGTGCGCGGCCGCGGCTACCGCTTCGCCATCCCGCGCACCGGCGAGGCCTGATGCGCCGCGCTGGCATCGCCTGTACTTGAATGCCCGCGCCACCTTCCGGCGGTACGCCGCCCGCGCCCGTCGGCCGTGACCGGTTCGACGGCTGGCGCCCGCGCTCGCTGCGCGCGCGCCAGCTGCTGGCCGCCAGTCTCGCGCTGCTCGCCTTCCTGGCGCTCGCCGGTTGGGCCCTGGACCGGGCGTTCGTCGATACCGCCCAGGACAACCTGCGCCAGCGTTTGAAGAGCTATGCGCTGTACTACACCGACAAGGTGGAGTTCGGCCGCAACGGCACGCTGATCCCGCCTTACAACACGCCCGACCCGCGCTTCGACATGCCCGACAGCGGCATGTACGCGCAGGTGGTGCTGCAAGGCACTGCGCCGTGGGGCTCCAACTCCACGTTGGGCCCCGAGCTTCCCACGCCTCAGCTGTTGGGTGCGCTGGACGAGTCTTTCGAAGGCCCATTGCCGATCCGGCGCGCCGACGGCACCGAAAGCGAGGCCTACCGTTATGGCGTGGGCTACGCATGGCCGGCTACCCACCAGCACGGCGAAATCCCTTACAGCATCTACATCCTCGAAGACGCACAGGCGCTGAGTGCGCAGATCCGCGTGTTCCGCGGTTCGCTATGGGTCTATCTGGGCGGCGCGGGTGTGATCCTGCTGCTGCTGCAGATGCTGGTGCTGCGCTGGAGCCTGCGTCCGCTACGGCGCGTGATCTTCGAACTGAGCCGCGTGCAGCGGGGCGAGGCCTCGGGCATGACCGAGAGCCACCCGCGCGAACTGGAGCCGTTGACCGACAGCATCAACGCCTTCATCGAAAGCGAACGCGAGAACCTCGAGCGCCAGCGCAACACGCTGGCCGACCTGGCGCACAGCCTGAAGACGCCGATCGCCGTGCTCCGCACGCAGATGGACAACAACGCCGACCCCGCTGCGTTGCGCGATGAGCTCGACGTGCAGCTCAAACGCATGAACAACCTGGTGTCGTACCAGCTGGCGCGCGCGGCATCGAGCGGCCACAAGCTGTTTTCCGCACCGGTGCCGCTCGAGCCGCATGCGGAAGAGATCGTGCGGGGCCTGGAGAAGGTTTACGCGGTCAAGGGCGTGATCTGCGAATTCGAAATCGATCCACGCGCGCGCTTCCACGGCGAAACGGGCGATCTGCAGGAGTTGATGGGCAACCTGCTGGAGAACGCTTTCAAGTGGGCGCGCTCACGCGTGCTGCTCACGGTGAAGGTGGGCGCGACCGCGCCGCAGCGTCGGCCGGGCCTGTTCCTCGCCGTGGACGACGACGGTCCGGGCATCGCCGAAGACGATGTAGCGAAGGTGCTGCAGCGGGGTGTGCGCGGCGACGAGCGCGTGCAGGGTCACGGCATCGGCCTGTCGATCGTGCAGGACCTGATCCGCGACTACCGCGGCGAACTGCAGGTGTCGCGCTCGGAAGAACTGGGCGGTGCGCGCTTTGAAGTGCGGTTGCCGCCGGGGCTGTAGCGTTAGCGCTGGGCGAACGGCGACGGACCGTAGAAGCGGTGCAGGTGTTCTGCCACCGTCGGCAGCGATTCCGCCAGTACGTCCGGTGCCGAGAAGTGGTACTCGGTCGTGACGGCGAAGAACTCTTCCGGCGCTTCCGCAGCGTAGGGGTCCAGCGCGGTCTCGCGCCCCAGGTCCACCTGCATGCAGAAATCGTCGTACGCACGCTGGAAGTCGCGTGCCCACCGCGCGTGCCACTCGCGGGGGAGCGGCGGCGTGCCATCCAGTTCGCCGTCGAGCACATCCAGTTTGTGCGCCATTTCATGCACGGCCACACAGAAGCCTGCATCGGGTTCGGCGAGGTCGGCCTGCACGTCGGCCCAGGAGAGGATCAACGGGCCCTGGTCCCAGGCTTCGCCGGACAGATCGTCTTCCCACTCGTGCAGCACGCCGGCGGCATCGGTGTGCGTGCGCTGCACGCGGAAAGCATCGGGGTAGACGATCAGCTGCGACCAGCCGCGCAGGCCGGTTTCGCCGAACTCCAGCAACGGCAGGCTGCACAGCGCGGCGAGTTGCACGCGCTGCGCATCGTCCAGTTTCAGGCCGGCCAACGGCGTAATGGTCTTCTCGTGCAGGAAACGCGCGGTCAGCGCGCGCAGGCGAGCCGCGCGCGCATCATCCAGCGCGGCGGCCCAGGCGGTATCCATGCGGACCGCGTGCCACAGGGCGTCTTCAATGAAGGGGGCGGGGCGCCGCAAGCGGCGCAACAGTCCAATCACGGGTCGGCGCAGTCCGCGTCAGCGGAACATGCCCGGCAGGAAGCTGTGCCACTTGGAGCCGCGGCTGCGCGGCAGGGGGGTCTCGTCGTCATCGCCGCCACCGCGCGAGGCGGGCGGGGTCAATGCGGTCGGTGCGGCGTACTTGCTGCGCACGGCGGTCGCGCGCGCGCGGCGTGCATCCGTCGCCGTCGGCACGGCATCGCCCGGACGGTCTGCAACCGCGCGGTCGGCGACGTCCTGGCAGACCGTGGCGTTGCCATTGGAGATCGCGCGGCCGTTCTGGGCGAACACGGCCGCCGAGGCACCGAGGAGCAGCAGGGCAAGGCTGGCGCGAAGCATCGGTAGACTCCTGTCGGTCGGTTACGGCGGCCAGATGACGTCGCCGACTATAGCCGGAAAGACCCCTTCCCGGCACGGGCCGGGGGCGCCGTGCGACGAAACGCCGATACACGGCGACGGAACGAGGGAACCTGCCGACCGACTGCTGCGACGCAGCAGGTAAGCGGCGCCGGTTGCGGCAGACTGGCGCCCCATGCCCGCCCCGCCTGACCGCCCACTCACCGCTCCCGCCCTGCGCCTGGCGCTGATCGCAGGGGCCCGGCGCGTCATCGCCGCCCGTGACGGCCTGAACCGGATCAACGTGTTCCCGGTGGCGGACGGCGATACCGGCAACAACCTCGCCTCCACCCTGGGGAGCGTGCTGCACGGGGCGCTGTCGCGGCCCAGCCAGCACGCCGGTGACCTGCTGAGCCAGGTCGGCAACGACGCCATCGACGGCGCGCGCGGCAACTCGGGCGCGATCCTCGCGCAGTTCCTGTACGGCGTCGCGGAGCGCGTCCGGACCCTCCCGGAACTCGATGCCCGATCCCTCGCCGCCGCTGTCCGCCAGGGGGCGCAAAGCGCGCGCCAGGCGCTGGCGCAGCCGGTGGAGGGCACCATCCTCAGCGTCATCACCGCGTTCGCCGACGAACTGGATGCCGCCGCTGGCGATCGCGATGCACCGGCCGACGCGCGCAGCGGCTTCGCCCGTGCGCTGGACCGCGCGCGTCGCGCGCTGGCCGACACGCCGCGGCAGATGGCGCTCCTGCAACGCGCTGGCGTGGTGGATGCCGGCGCGCAGGGCTTTGTCGACCTGCTGGAAGGCATCGCCGAATTCGTCGAGGGCGGACCGCGCGCGGTGCGCATGCGTGGCAGCGCGCCGCCGGCCGCGAACGACGCGCCGGAGCCGGTCGGCCATGACCATGACATCGATCCGGCGCGCCGCTGGTGCACCGAATGCCTGCTGTTGGGTCAGGGACTGGACCGGGACCGCCTCCGTACGGCGTTGGAAGCGGCGGGCGCGGACTCCATCGTGATCGCGGGTGGCGCGTCGCGGTTGCGCGTGCACGCGCATACGGGGTCGCCGCAGGCGTTGTTCGATGCCTGCGCGGAGCAAGGGCAGGTCGAAGGCATGAAGGCGGACGACATGGTGCGCCAGCAAGCCGCCGCCGCACTGACGCAACCACTGGTGATCGTCACCGACAGCGCCGCCGACCTGCCCGAGGACATCGGCGAGCGTTTCGCCATCGGCGTGGTGCCGGCACGCGTGGATCTGGATGGTCGCGACTACCTGGACAAAGTGGGGCTGTCCACGGCCGAGTTCTACCGGCGAATGGCGGCTTCACGGCAATTGCCGCGCACCAGCCAGCCGCCGCCGGGGGATTTCCGCCGGCAGTTCGAACTCTCGCTCGCCCACCATGCGCGCGTGCTGTACGTCGGCCTGTCGCGCGCACTGTCCGGCACGCTGCAATCGGGCGAGCATGCGGCGGCACGCGACCCCGGGGCACGCGTGCGCGTGTTCGACACCATCAATGCGGCATGCGGGCAGGCGCTACTCGTCTGGCGCGCAGCGGAACTCGCCGCACGGGGCCAGGAGGAGAGCGATGTGGTGGCGGAACTCGAACGCCTCCGCCCGCTTACCCGGATGTGGGCGATCGCGCCAGACATCTCGCACGCGGTACGCGGCGGACGCATTCCCCGCTGGGCCGCACCGATCGCCCGACTGACCGCGTTGACGCCGATGGCGAAGATGAGCGTGGACGGTCGTATGACCGTGGCGGGGCTGTTGCTCACGCGTGCGCGGGCGCCCGAAGCGTTCGCGCGCCGCGTTGCGCGTGCACTCCCTCAGGGCCAACGCTGGCGCCTGATCGTGGGTCACTGCGATGCGCGACCGGAAGCCGACCGCCTGCTGGTGGCGCTGCGCGCACGCTTGGATATCTCGGAAGACCGCCTGGTGGACACCGGTGCGGCCATCGGTGCGCACGCCGGGCAGGGCGCGTTGATCGTCGCGGTGCAGCCAGCGCAGGCCGACTGAGACGCACCGGCCGTGGCCCATAATGGGGCGATGCTCGTCTCCCTCTTCCTTCTCGTATCCGCTTATCTGCTCGGCTCGGTGTCGGGCAGCCTGACCCTGGGCCGGCTGCGCGGCGTGGATATCCGCACCCAGGGCAGCGGCAACGCCGGCGGCACCAATGCCTTCCGCACCCAGGGCGCGAAGTTCGCGCTCGGCGTGGTACTGATCGACATCGGCAAGGGCGCGCTGGCGGCGTGGCTCGCGCTGCGGTTCGCGCCGGTGGATGGCGCGCTGCCCGTGCGCGCGGTGGCGTGGCTGGCGGTGTTCGCGGCCGCGTTGGGTCACGTGTGGCCGCTGTGGCATGGGTTCCGCGGCGGCAAGGGCGTCGGCACGCTGCTGGGTGGCGTCGCGATCCTCTGGCCGGTCGCGTTGTTGCCGTTGTTCCTGGTCTGGGTGTGCGTGCTCGTCGCCACCGGTTATGTGGGACTGGCCTCGATCATCGCGACGGCGTGCCTGCTGCCGCTGGCCCTCTGGCTGCGCGCGGATGGCGCGACGCAGCTGTTCGCGGCGGCCGCGGCGCTGCTGGTGCTGTTCACCCATCGCGCCAACGTGCATCGCCTGCGTGCGGGCACGGAGTCGCGCTTCGAGCGCGTGCGTTTCTGGCGTCGGCGCGCATGACGGGCGAACGCGATCTGCTGCTGCGCCTTTCGCAAGGCCCGGTGTCTGGCGACGCGCTCGCGCGTGCCGTGGGGCAGACGCGTGCGGCCGTGTGGAAGCGCATCGAGGCCCTGCGCGAGGGCGGCGTGCGTATCGATGCGCAGCCGGGTCGCGGTTATGCCTTGGCGGTGCCGGTCGAACTGCTGGAGGCGGACCTTATCCGTGCACGGATGCGGTACGTCGCCTCGGTGTCGGCGCTCGAAGTCGCATGGTCGCTGGATTCGACCAACAGCGAACTGCTGCGCCGGAAGGCGCCCGCGCAGGGCGCCGATGTCGTGCTCGCCGAGCAACAGACCGGTGGGCGTGGCCGGCGCGGACGGTACTGGGCATCGCCGATCGCGGCGAACCTGTATCTCTCTGTGTCGCGGCAGTTCTCCGGTGGATTGGCGCGCCTGGGTGGCCTCAGCCTGGTGGTGGGCGTGGCCGTCGCCGAGGCAATGCGACAGGCGGGCTACGAGAGCGTCGGCGTGAAATGGCCCAACGATCTGCTGGCCGGCGATCGCAAGCTCGGCGGCATCCTCGTCGAAGGCGGGGGCGAACACGGCGGGCCCGTGCGCGCGGTGATCGGCATCGGCCTCAACGTGCGCATGCCGGATGCCGCTGCCGGAGGCATCGAACAGGCGTGGACCGACCTGGCCAGGTTGGGTGATGGTGATGCGCCATCGCGCAATGCGATGGCCGCCCGCGTGCTGGATGCATTGCTGCCCGCACTGGATCTCTTCGATGCCGATGGCCTGGCGCCGTTCCTGGCGCGCTATGCCGTGCTCGATGTGCTCTCGGGTCGTGCGGTCACCGTGCACGGGCCACAGGGCGACGAGCAGGGCATCGCCGATGGCATTGGCGCGGATGGCGCCTTGCAGGTGAGGATCGGCAAGGAACGCCGGCAGGTGCATGCCGGGGACGTCAGCGTGAGGGCGACATGACGGAATGGGTGTTCGACGTGGGCAACAGCCGCTTGAAGGCCGCGCCGCTGCGCGCCGATGGCAGTCTCGGTGAGGTCATCGCCGTCGCCCACGATGGGGACGGGATCGCGACCGCGCTGGATGCAGCCTTGGCGTTGGCGCCGACGCGTTCCGCATCGGCCGCGCTGGCGAGCGTCGCCTCGTCCGCGCGTACGGCCGCCGTGGTGGAGTGGTTGACCACCCGGTTCGGCGCGGTTTCGATCGCCCGGACGCAGTCCTCGTTGGCGGGTGTGCGCATCGCCTACGCCGATCCGGCGCGACTGGGCGTGGATCGCTTCCTGGCACTGCTCGCAGCGCGTGCGCGCGGCGCGCAGGCATGGCTGGTGGTCGGCGTGGGCACCGCGATCACCGTGGACCTGCTGGATGCGCGGGGCCTGCACCATGGCGGGCGCATCGCACCCTCGCCGACGCTGATGCGGGCGGCGCTCGAACAGGCCGCCGCACAACTGCCGGCGCAGGGCGGCGACTACACCGAGTTCGCGACCGATACGCCCCACGCGCTCGCCTCCGGCTGCGAGGGCGCCGCGTTGGGGCTGGTCGAGCGAAGCCTCGCGCGGGCGACGGACCTGCTCGGTTCACCACCGGCGCTGCTGCTGCATGGAGGTGGCGCCGCAGCCCTGCGTCCCGGGCTTCCGGATGCCGTGCATGCCCCAGCGCTGGTGCTGGAAGGCCTCGCGCGCTGGGCCCGTGCCGGTATCGACGACTGAGCCGGGCTGGCTAGAATCGACGCATGCTGATCCGTGCCCTGATCGTCCTGTTGGTGGTGCTGAACCTGGGCGCCGCCGCCTGGTGGCTCACCCGACCCGCCCCCGCCCCCGAACCGCCGCCGGCGTTGCCGGCAGGCGTGGCACGCCTGCAATTGGTGGGCGAGGAGGCGCCGGCCGCACCCTTGCCTGCGTCGCCCGCCCCCACCCTTGTGCCGCCCGCGCCCGCCGTGTGTTTCAGCCTGGGCCCGTTCACCAGCGAGGCCGCGGCCATCCAGGCGCGCGACGCGCTCGGCGCAGACCTGCTGCGCTCGCGGTTGCGGGAAGCACCGGGCGCCAGCGCCAGTGGCTACCAGGTCGTGATGCCGCCCGCCGCGTCGCTGGAAGAGGCGCAGGCCACCGCGGCGCGCATCGGCGCCGCGGGTTTCGATGACTTCCTCGTCGTGCGCCAGGGCGACCAGGCCAACGGCATCGCGCTGGGCCGCTACCGCAGCCGCGATGCGGCCGAGCGCCGTATCGCCGAACTGCAGGCGGGCGGCTTCACCGCGCAACTGCAACCGGTGGGTCGCGCAGGTCCGAGCCTGTGGTGGCTGGATACGGGTGCGGCCGAGGGTGCGGACCCCGCTGCATTGGCGCGGCGTGCGTCGAGCGCGCCGCCGCAACCGCTCGAATGCACGGCGCTGCGCTAGAATTGCCGCCCACGCCGCTTTAGCTCAGCTGGTAGAGCAACCGCCTTGTAAGCGGTAGGTCATCCGTTCGATTCGGATAAGCGGCACCACTCCTGCGCCCCCGTGCCGCACCCCGCGTGCTGCGATGCCACAGGGCCGTCATCGCCATCGGCATAGACTGTGCGCCTGTTTCCGCAAGGTGTGCCCATGAGTCGAGCCTTTCCTCCCGTGTCCCTGATCGGCGTGCCCACCGACGTCGGTGCCGGCCATCGCGGCGCCCGCATGGGGCCCGACGCGCTCCGCATCGCTGGCCTGGGCGAGGCCTTGCTCGCGCGCGGGGTGGATGTCGTCGACACCGGCAACGTGCAGGGGCCGGCCAATCCGTGGACCGGACCGGTCGCGGGATATCGCCACCTCGATGAAGTGGTGGCCTGGAACCGCGCCGTGATGGACGCGACCGCCGCGGAACTGGCCAGTGGCCGGTTGCCGATCATGATGGGCGGCGACCATTGCCTGGCGATGGGGTCGATCACCGCCGTTGCGCGGCATTGCCGCCAGGCCGGCAAGACGTTGCGCGTGCTGTGGCTGGACGCGCATTCGGACTTCAACACCAGCGAGGTCACGCCGTCGGGCAACATCCATGGCATGCCCGTGGCATGCCTGTGCGGCATCGGTCCTGATGCATTGACGAAACTCGGGGGCGATTCGCCGGCGATCACGCCGTCGATGGTCCGGCAGATCGGCATCCGCTCGGTCGATCCCGAAGAGAAGAAGCTGATCAAGGACCACAAGGTCGATGTGTACGACATGCGCTACATCGACGAGGTCGGCATGAAGCGCACCGTCGAAGCCGCGCTGGAGGGCGTCGATGCCGACACCCACCTGCACGTCAGCTTCGACGTGGACTTCCTCGACCCCAGCATCGCGCCGGGCGTGGGCACCACCGTGCCGGGCGGCCCCAACTATCGCGAAGCGCAGCTGGTGATGGAGATGATCGCCGACACCGGCCTGATGGGGTCGCTGGACATCGTCGAACTCAACCCCGTGCTGGACCGGCGCAACCGCACCGCCAAGCTCACGGTGGACCTGGTGGAGAGCCTGTTCGGCAAGTCCACGCTGATGCGCGACTGAGGCCGGCACCGCAGGGAAAACTGCGACTGAACGGCACGGAGCGGGCTTCACGCGGCCTATACGGCGGCGCGTCGAAGGTGGACGCACACGCCGCAGCGACGTCGGACGCACGCGCAGCGGCACCCCTTTCCACCAGGAGAAAACACATGAAGCGTGCGATGACCCTGCTGATGCTGGCCCTGTTCTCGACGGCGGTGCTGTCCGGTTGCAACACCATGGCCGGCGCCGGCAAGGACGTACAGAAGGTCGGCGAGAAGGTTGAAGACAAGGCGCAGGATTGCAAGGACGGCAAGTGCTGATCCATGTGTGATTCGGGGCCCCCGAGGGGTTCCCTGCAGGAAGGGCCGGGTCGCTCCCGGCCCTTCTTCGTTGTGGGTGCACGCGTTTGGTCAGCCGGCAGCCAGTGTGGTTGAATCAGACTGCGCGGGTGGGCAGCACCGCCGGCACGGTCCGGCCGCCCGAGCCCCCGATCGTGAATACCGTCCACAGGAGTCGCTTATGAAGCGTTTCGTCGCGTTGATGCTGTTGTCCCTGTTCTCCGTCGCCGTGCTGTCCGGCTGCAACACCGTCAAGGGGTTCGGCAAGGACGTGCAGAAGGTGGGCGAGAAGGTCGAGGATTCGTCCGGCAAGTAAGGCCGGCACGAACCGAATGAAACGGGCCGCATCGCGGCCCGTTTCTTTTTGATCGATGCGCATTCATCGCTGCGAATGCATCGTCATGCGACTGAATCGTTCAGCCAATCATAATGGCGCGTTGACGGTCGCTTGATCGGATGGGAACGCGCCGTTTGCGATGCTGTTTCCGCGGCGCTCCCTGCCGCGAAATCTAGCGAGGCAACACCATGAACCAGGACATCATCGCCGGTAACTGGAAACAGTTGAAGGGCAAGATCCAGGCGAAATGGGGCGACCTGACCGACGACGACTTCAAGGTCGCGCAGGGCAACGCCGAATATCTCGAAGGCCGGCTGCAGGAGCGCTACGGCTACGATCGCGACCGTGCGCACAACGAAGTCGAAGACTTCCAGCGCAGCCTGCGCTCGGACAAGTCCATGCACCACTGACCGGCTGACGCCGCGTCGTGCAGGACGGGCCGCCTTGTGCGGCCCGTCTGCGTTTCGCAATCAACGATAGCGTGGCGGATCGGCGACGAAGCCGCCGGGGAACGCGGAGGGCGCGTCCTCGCGCCAGATCGGACCATGGCGCCGCGGCACCACGCCGAGCGCCACCAGGCGACGATAGTCGTCGTAGCGCACTTCGCTCACCTGCTCCGGCTGGCGGGTCGCGCGTTCGAAGCCCGTGCGCGAGGTCGGGGCCCATTCGCGATCGCCGTGCCCGGTGCCGATGCTCTGCTGGCGCATGGATTCTTCGGCGGCGAGGCCACGTGGCGTGTCCGCGGGTGCCGCGGCGGCGTCATTGGCTTCGCCACGCTTCTCCATCCGCCCGCGCGCGATCGGCGGCGGCGAGTACTGCGGGTAGTAGGTGCGGGCTTCGCGGAACGCCGCCACGCCGATCACGCCGACGTTGCGCGGCCGGCCCGTACGTGCGGCGTAGCTGTCGCCGAAGTCGGTGAAGAAGAACTGCGCCACGTCGCGCATCGACTTGCGCCAGCCGTTGATCTCCGTTGTTTGCCACGGTTCCAGCACGTAACCGGCCTGCGAGGGGTGCGCGGTCTGGCCCGTGATCGCGTTGACGCCGTCGACCGACAGCACGACGAGCACGCGCTCGCCGGTGGTGTTGGTCAGGCGGACGCTGTAGCGATGGCCGGGCGAACCGGCCACCCAGACATCGCCCCGGTGGGGATGTTGGGACAGCCATTCGCCGGTGTCGCGGTCGACCACGCTGACGTCCACCAGAGGGCGGGCATGGGACGGGGCGCACGCGGCGAGCAACGCCAGCGTGGCCAGGGAAGCGAGGATGCGATGCAGCATGTCCGTTCTCCAGGTGGGGACGATGCTGGGAACGGATCGTCGGCGGCAGTGGGGTTGCCTGGAACGGCGATGCCCGCCCCGGTTAAGCCGCCAGTGGGCCGCGCCTGCGACGCCGTGTCGCAGGCTGGCCACCGGCATCGCCCGCCCCCAGCCGGTAAACTGGCCGCTTTCCCGCATTCCCCCGCTTCGCACATGACCACCCGCGTCCTTACCGGCATCACCACCTCGGGCACGCCGCACCTGGGCAACTACGTCGGCGCCGTGCGCCCCGCCGTGGCCGCCAGCCATGCCGCGGACACGGAGAGCTTCTACTTCCTGGCCGACCTGCACAGCCTGATCAAGGCCCAGGACCCGACGCGCACCCAGCGCTCCACGCTGGAGATCGCGGCGACCTGGCTGGCCTGCGGCCTGGAACCGGACAAGGTCTGGTTCTACCGCCAGAGCGACGTGCCGGAGATCACTGAGCTCACGTGGTTCCTGACCTGTGTGGCGGGCAAGGGCATCCTCAACCGCGCGCACGCCTATAAGGCCGCGGTGGACAAGA
The DNA here is from genome assembly GCF_964252705.1 of Pseudoxanthomonas sp. LjRoot125. Lineage (NCBI taxonomy): Bacteria > Pseudomonadati > Pseudomonadota > Gammaproteobacteria > Lysobacterales > Lysobacteraceae > Pseudoxanthomonas > Pseudoxanthomonas sp. LjRoot125. The sequence continues at coordinate 197,431 of NZ_CAXUOY020000003.1, forward strand.
ACAACGCCGAGGGCGAAGACCCGGATGCCGGCGTCAGCGCGGGCCTCTTCATGTACCCGGTGCTGATGGCGGCGGACATCCTGATCTTCAACGCGCACCAGGTGCCGGTGGGCCGCGACCAGATCCAGCACATCGAGATGGCGCGCGACTTCGGCCAGCGCTTCAACCACGTCTACGGCAAGGAGTACTTCACCCTGCCGGAGGCGCTGATCGACGACAACGTCGCCACGCTGCCCGGCCTGGACGGGCGCAAGATGAGCAAGAGCTACAACAACACCATTCCGCTGTTCGCACCGCGCGAGGAGCTCAAGAAACTGGTGTTCTCCATCCTGACCGACTCGCGCGGACCCGGCGAGCCGAAGGACACCGAAGGTTCGGCGCTGTTCCAGCTGTACCAGGCCTTCGGTAGCGCAGAAGAGACCCGCGCGTTCGCCCAGAAGTTCGCCGACGGCATCAGCTGGGGCGATGCCAAGCAGCAGTTGTTCGAACGCATCGATGCGGAAATCGCACCGCTGCGCGAGAAGTACGAAGCGCTGATGGCCAAGCCGGCCGACATCGAAGCCATCCTGCGCGACGGCGCCCGCCGCCTGCGCGAACGCTATGCCACGCCGCTGCTGGCCGAGCTGCGCCATGCGGTGGGCCTGCGTGACCTGTCCCAGCAACCGGTGGTCGAGGCGAAGGCCACGGCATCGAAGGCCGCGTTGCCGGCGTTCAAGCAGTACCGCGATACCGATGGCCGCTTCTACTTCAAGCTCACGGACGCCGAGGGCAACGTGCTGGTGCAGAGCAACGGCTTCGATTCGCCGAAGGACGCCGGCAAGCTGATCGGTGTGCTCAAGCAGGCCGAGCAGGCGGACGCGATGGAGACGCCGGAGATCGTGCTGCAGGTCCCCGCCGGTGATGTGCTCGCGGCGTTGGCCGCGCTGCGCGCCGCGGAGGCCTGAGCCATGCCGTACCTGGCGGTCATCCTGTTCCTGCCGTGGTTCCTGTTGCTGGGGTCGTTGTACTGGCTGTTTCCGCGCCAGCCGCGCAACGCGCGCCGCAAGGGCTTCGATCTCGCCGCGCTTGCGGTGGCCTTCGTGCTCAGCTTCATCGGCATGCAGTGGGGGTATGCGCTGGGTGCGTCCGATGTGGGCACCGGCGCGATCTGGAAGCAGGTGCTGGCGACGCTCGTCGCCTACGGTGCTTTCCTGTTCGTGCTGACGCTGGCGGTGCCGCTGCGCGGCTGGTGGTTGTCGCGCGGTTGACCTGCGCGTGGATGGCGTGTTCCACCAAAGGCGGGTCGTGCTGCCGCGGATCGCGGACTAGAATCGGGTCATCCGTCCCCACACAGGCCCGCGGATGAGCCTCCACGGCATCCACACCATCGACACCGCGTTCCAGCGCGACCACTTCGACGCCGCCTACCTGATCGTCGAGGAAGGTCGCGGTGCGTTCATCGACTGCGGCACCAACCATTCCGTGCCGCGGTTGCTGGCGGCGGCGCAGCGCGCCGGCCTTGCGGCTGCCGACATCGACCTGCTGATCGTCACCCACGTGCACCTCGACCATGCCGGCGGCGCCGGCCTGCTGATGCAGCACTTGCCGAACGCCACGCTGGTCGCACACCCGCGTGCGGCGCCACACCTCATCGATCCGGAGAAGCTCATCGCCGGGGCGACCGCCGTGTATGGCGAAGAGGAGATGCAGCGCAGCTACGGTGCCATCCAGCCCGTGCCGGAGGCGCGCGTGCGCATCGTCGACGATGGCGAGACGGTGCTGTTGGCCGGCCGCGCGCTGGAGTGCATCGATACACCGGGCCACGCACGGCACCACCACTGCATCTGGGATACGCGCAGCCGGAGCTGGTTCACCGGGGATACGTTCGGGCTGTCCTACCGCGAACTGGACGGACCACACGGCGCCTTCATCCTGCCGACGACCACGCCCGTGCAGTTCGAACCCGAGGCGCTGAAGGCCAGCATCGTGCGCATGGTCGAACGCGCGCCCGAGGCCATGTACCTCACCCATTACGGGCCCGTGTCCGACGTGCCGCGCCTGGCGCAGGCCTTGTACGAGCAGATCGATGCGATGGTGGCCATCGCCGACAGCTGCGACGGACGCGCGGACCGGCACCGTTGCCTCACCGCGGGTCTCACGGCGCTCTATCTGGAGCGTGCCCACGCATTGCAGGTGCCGTTGGCAGATGAAGATGTCGAACGCATCCTGGCCATGGACATCGAGTTGAATGCGCAGGGTCTTGGCGTGTGGCTCGATCGTGGGCGACCGTAAGGGCGTCCCGGGAAGCATCCCTTAGAATCGCGGCGACGCTCGAACGAGGTAGGTCTCCATGAAACGCGCACTTCCGATGCTGCTTTCCCTGTGCGCGGTGCCCGCGCTCGCTGCGGACGTCCCCGGTGGCGGCATCAGCGTCGACAACCTGTCGCGCCACGTGCGCGTGCTGGCGTCCGATGCGTTCGAAGGTCGCGCGCCGGCGACCCCGGGTGAAGACAAGACGATCGCCTATGTCGTCGATGCGCTGAAGCAGGCGGGCGTGCAGCCGGGAGGCGAGGAGGGCGGCTGGACGCAGGCGGTGCCGCTGGTGCGCGCGCAGGTAGAGGGGGCGGTGACGGCATCACTGCGCATCGGCGGTGAAACGCAGGTGCTCGCCAACGGCGAAGACGTGGTGCTGCAAAGCCTGAGCCCGGTCGACCGCATCGCACTGGCCGACGCACCGCTGGTCTTCGTGGGCTACGGTATCGATGCGCCGGAACGCGGCTGGGACGACTTCAAGGATGCCGACCTCACCGGCAAGGTCGCCGTGGTCCTGGTCAACGACCCGGATTTCGAGACCGACGCGCCAGGTGCCTTCGACGGACGTGCGGTGACCTATTACGGCCGCTGGACGTACAAGTACGAGGAACTCGCGCGCCAGGGCGCCGCAGGCGTATTGATCGTCCACGAGACCGCGCCGGCCGCCTATGGTTGGGCGACGGTCCGTGCCTCCGGCCTGTCGGCGGTGTTCGACATTCCGCGCCCGGATGCGGCGAAGTACCACACGCGCCTGCGTGGCTGGATGCAGCGCGATCTCGCGGTCTCGCTGTTCAAGCGTGCCGGGCTGGATTTCGACGCGGAGAGACGACGCGCGCAGACGAAAGCGTTCACACCGGTGGCGCTCGGCGATGCGACGCTGTCCGCCGCGTTCGCCATCAAGCGGGACCAGGTGGTCACGCGAAACGTCATCGGTCGCCTTGAGGGCGCGGGGCGGTCGGACGAAACCGTCATCTATTCCGCGCACTGGGATGCGTTCGGGGTCGGCGAGCCCGATGCGGCGGGCGATGCGATCCGCCACGGCGCGGTCGACAACGCGACCGGCGTGGCGGCGGTGATCGAACTGGCGCGCGTGTTTGCTGCCGGCCCGCGGCCGCAGCGCACGCTGCTGTTCATGGCGCTGACGGCGGAAGAGAAGGGCTTGCAGGGCGCGACGTTCTACGCGGCGAATCCGCTGGTGCCGTTGGCGAAGACCGCCGCGGTGCTGAACATCGAGATGCTCAGCCCCGACGGCCCCACGCGTGACATTGCTTCGTGGGGCAACGGACGGGTGTCGCTGGAAGGCGACCTGAAGCGCGTCGCCGAGGCGCAAGGCCGGACGTATTCGCCGGACCCCAACCTGGAAGCGGGTTTCTTCTATCGCGCCGACCATTTCGCGTTCGCGCGGGCTGGCGTGCCGGCGATCACCGTGGGCGCGGGGCTGGATCGCGTTGACGGTGGCGTCGCGAGCGGCAAGGCCCTGCGCGATGCGTACTTCGCCAAGTGCTACCACCAGCCCTGCGACGCTTGGGCGTCGACGTGGAATGCGCAGGGGCAGGCGCAGGACGTGGAAATCCTCTACGTGCTCGGTCGCGAGATCGCCGATGGCAACACCTGGCCACATTGGCTGGACGGATCGGAGTTCAGGGCCGTGCGCGAGCGCAGCGGCGCCGAACGCGAATAGCGGCACGGGCGCACGCCACCATGCGGTGGCGCGCGCTATGCTGCTCCCTTTCGTCATCCACGGCCCCCATGACGCCTCTCCATGCCTTGGTCTACCAGAGCCAGGCCACGCGTCCCCTGGATGCGTCCGACCTCGACATCCTCTTGCTTGATGCGCGCATCAACAACGAGCTGGCGAATGTCACCGGCGTGCTGCTTTACGGCGACCATCGCTTCGTGCAGTACCTCGAGGGCGCACGCCCGGACCTGGATCAGATCTACGCCCGGATCACGCGCGCCAGCCAACATCACCGGTTGGAAGTCCTGGAACGGGACAGGATCGAGACCCGCCGATTCCAGCGTTGGCACATGGGGTTCTCGGACGCGCCCCAGACCGTGGTGCAGCAGCTGAGCCAGGCGCAGTGGCAGCGCGATGCGCCATGGCTGGAGGATCACGTCGCCTCCTCGCCGGGCCTGTTGCGCCTGCTGACGTTCTGGAACGAGCAGGCGATCCTGTCGCGCTGATGCGTCAGGGCCAGCGGTTGGGCGCTTCGCGCGCGCTGTCCTCGTTCATCGGCACCACGCAGAAGCGGTGGCCCGTAGGTGCTTCCATCACCCACCAACGGTTGCGCACGTGCTGCACGCGCTTCGCGCCGAGCGACTCCAGACGCACGACTTCGGCCTCGATGTCGTCGGTCTCGATGTCCAGGTGCACGCGTGCTTCATGCTTCACCTTCTGCACTTCGATGTGCAGGCCACCCGGGCCGGGCTCGAATTTGTCGTAGATGCCCAGGCCGCCGTCATCGGGATCGGTGACTCGCAACCCCAGCGCGGCGCTCCAGAAGGCGGAGGCAGCCGGCAGGTCGTCGACCTGGCTGTCGATGATGAAACCGGCTAGGCGGCTGCGGTGGCTCATGGCGACTCCTGCGGTGGGATCACCGCGGCATCCTGCCATGCTTCGCGGTCGCTCGTTGTCCTCGTACCACAGCGTTTGCCCAACGGAGGGACGAGCGACGAAACCCTGCGTCGCTCATCCCTTGCGACGGCCGCGTTAGTGAGGCAGGGCCAGATCGTCGATCAATGCCTTGAGGAAACGCGCCGCTTCGCCGCCCGTGCAGGCGCGATGGTCGAACGTCACCGACAGCGGGATCACCTTGTGCGATTCGAAGCCGCCCATCACCGGCGTGACCTGGTGGCGCGCGCGACCGGCGGCGACGATGGCCACGCACGGCGGCACCACCACCGGGGTGGCGTAGCGGCCGGCGAACATGCCGAAGTTGCTCAGCGAGATCGTGTAGCCGGTCAGCTCCGACGGCGGGATGCTGCGGTCTTCCACCTGCGCGCGCAGGCGGTTGATGCTCTCGCGCACGCCGCCGGCCTCCAGCAGGTCCGCATTGCGCAGCGCGGGGACGAACAGGCCGTCATCGGTATCCACGGCGATGCCGATGTCGACATGCGGGTGCAGCGTGCGGGTGAGCTTCTCGCCATCGAACCAGGCGTTCATCGCCGGCACCGTCTTGCAGGCGCGCACGATGGCGCGGACGAGGCGGCCGGTCATGTCGTTGCCGGGCGTCCAGGCATGCACGTCGGCGTCGTCGCTGAGCGTGGTCGGCACGACCTTGGCATGCGCATCGGCCATCACGCGCGCCATGTTCCGGCGAACGCCCTTGAGTTGTTCCGGCTGGCCGCTGACCGAGACGCCCGGTGGCTGCGTGCGCATCGGCTTGCCGCTGGCGGACAGCGCAGTGCGCTGCGGGGCCGCGACCGGTGCCGGTGCGGCAGCAGGCGCGACGTTGCGCATGGCGACAGGTGCCGGCGCCGTCGCGCCGTGCGCGGTACCGTCGGCTGCGGCCTGCTTCACGTCCTGCATCGTCACCGCGCCATCGGCGCCGGTGGCGCGAACGCGCGCGAGGTCCACCCCGAGCTTCTTCGCCATGGCACGCACGGCGGGCATCGCCTTGACGCCGCCCACGGCGATCGCCTGTTCGGTGTGCACGGCATTGGACGATTGCATGGCACCGACCACGGTGCCGGCATCGTCGCGCTCGCCGCCGTCGTTCGCTGCGGGCGCGGGCGTCGCGACGGCGGCCGGGGCGGGCTGCTCCTTCGGCGGGCCGTGGTGGTGGCCGGTGTCCTGGCCCTCCGCACGCTGCGGCAGGCTGGCATCGGGCTCGAACACGGCCAGCATGCTGCCGGTGATGACGACATCGCCCGCCGCGCCGGCGAGCTTCACCACCTTGCCGGACACCGGGGAGGGGACTTCGACCACGGCCTTCGCGGTCTCCATCGACACCAGCGGTTCGTCCAGCCGGATCACGTCGCCTTCCTTGACGAACCACTCGACGATGGTGGCGTCCGGGAGGCCTTCGCCCAGGTCGGGAAGGTGGAAGGTCTTGCTCTCGCTCATTCGGATATCTCTTCGTAGTCGTTTCTTGGGCCGACGCGCGGTCAGCCGTTCGCCATCGCCCGCTTCGCCGCCGCGACGATCTTGTCGACGCTCGGCAGGTACTTCATTTCCAGGCGGAACAGCGGGATGTGGGTGTCGTAGCCGGTGACGCGTTCGACCGGGGCCAGCAGGTCGTACATCGAGTGTTCGGCCAGGCGCGCGGCGATCTCGGCGCCGAAACCGGCGGTGCGCGGGGCCTCGTGTACGATCACGCAGCGGCCGGTGCGGGCCACGGATTCGGCGATGGTGTCGAAGTCGAGCGGACGCAGCGTGGCCACGTCGATGACTTCGGCGCTGATGCCTTCGCCGGCCAGCTTGTCGGCGGCCTCCAGCGCTTCCTTCACCTGCGCGCCCCAGGTCACCAGGGTCACGTCGGTACCGTCGCGCAGCACGTAGCACACGTCCAGTGGCAGCGCTTCGCCATCGTCGGCGACCACTTCCTTGTACTGGCGGTAGATGCGCTTGGGCTCCATGTAGATGACCGGGTCCGGGTCGCGGATCGCGGCCAGCAGCAGGCCGTAGGCGCGTTGCGGCGAGGAGGGCATCACCACGCGCAGGCCCGGCACGTTGGTGAAGATCGCTTCGTTGGCCTCGCTGTGGTGCTCCGGCGCGCGGATGCCGCCGCCCCACGGCACGCGCAGCACCATCGGGCAGTGCAGGCGGCCGCGCGTGCGGGTGCGCAGGCGGGCGGCGTGGCAGATGATGTGGTCGACCATCGGGTAGACGAAGCCGTCGAACTGCGCTTCGGCCACGGGCTTCATGCCTTGCGCCGCCAGGCCGACGGTCAGGCCAGCGATGGTGGTTTCGTCCAGGGGCGTGTCCAGCACGCGCTCCGGGCCGAACTTCTGCTGCAGGCCGGCGGTGGCGCGGAACACGCCGCCGTTCACGCCCACGTCCTCGCCCAGCACCAGCACGGATTCGTCGTGCGCGATCTCCCATGCCAACGCCTGGGTGATGGCTTCGATCAGGGTGATCGCCGTCGGGGCGGCCACGGTCTCGGCGTTCTGCGTCTTGGCCACGGTCTTGTTCTCCATCACGGCGCTCATGCGCGGCCCTCCGCGGCGATCGCGGCGGCGCGTTGTTGCAACAGTTCCGGCGGCGGATCCGCGTACAGGTAGTCGAACATCGCCTCGACCGGCTGCACCGGCGTGTTGAGGTAGCTGTTGACCTCTTCGTCCACGCGCACGCCGCACTCTTCCTTCCATGCGGCCTCGTCGGCTTCGCTCCACGCGCCCTGCGCGGTCAGCCAGGTGCGCAGGCGCGTCATCGGTTCGCGTTCCCAGCCGGCTTTCACTTCGGCGTCATCGCGGTAGCGTCGTGCGTCGTCGGCGGTGGTGTGGTCGGACAGGCGGTAGGTGACGAATTCGATCACCGTGCCGCCCTGGCCCTTGCGGGCGCGCTCGCTGGCGCGGCGCATGCCCTCGAGCACGGCGATCAGGTCGTTGCCGTCCACCTGCAGGCAGTGCAAGCCGCCTGCCAGGCCCTTCTGCGCCAGCGTCTGCGCACCGGTCTGCGCGCTGCGCGGCACCGAGATCGCCCAACCGTTGTTGATCACGCCGAGCACCAGCGGCAGCTCATAGGCGCCGGCGGAATTCAGTGCGGCGTAGAAGTCGGTCTTCGACGAACCACCATCGCCGCAGGTCGCCACCGCGATGTGCGGCTGCTTGCGCAGCTTGAACGACAGCGCCGCGCCGGCGGCGTGCAAGCATTGGGTGGAGATCGGCACGCAGAACGGGAAATCGATGCGCGCATCGCTGTCGCGGTCGAAGTCGCTGCCGCGCTCGTCGCCGCCCCAGTACATCAGTACGTCGCGCGGCTTCACTCCGCGCATGAACATGGCGCCGTACTCGCGGTAACTGGGGGCGTAGACGTCGCCGGTACGCATCGAGGCGCCGATGCCCACATGGGTGGCCTCGTGGCCGAGGCAGCTGGCGTAGGTGCCCAGCTTGCCGGTGCGCTGCAGGGCGATCGCCTTGGTGTCGAACGTGCGCACGAACAGCATCTGCTTGAACAGCTCGCGCAGGCGGGCGATATCGCGCCCGGCCTCGGGCAGGTCGTTGCGCACCAGGGTGCCGTCGGGGCCTAGGTACTGGAGGTATTCGATCTCGAAGCTTGCGGCGGTGGTCATCTGGACGGTGTTCTCGTCGGCCGGCGGAATTGGTTTCAAATGTAATTTTAGGAGCGATGGGGCTGGCGGCTGTCGTGCAATGCAGCAAGACGGGGGTGCATGGCAGGTGGCTGCGCGGAGAAACCGGTGCGGAAACAGGCGCTTGCCCGGCTGTCGTTCGGTGTCAGCCTGCCTGCAGCCGGCGTGGGCCGGACGTGATGCGCGTCGCGGGCTGCGCAAACGACAAGGGGCGCGGTTGCCCGCGCCCCTGTCGACCCCACGATGGCGGGAAAGTTCAGCGGATGCGCTGGACCAGCCGGTCGTGGTTGTTGGCGGGGTTCGGGTCCGTCGTCGTGCTGCTGACGGTGGCGTCGAACTCCAGTTCGGTACCGCGCTTCGGCTTGCCCGGCACCACCAGGGCGAAGGCCAGCGTCTGCACGCCGCGCGGCATGGCGCCACGACGGGTGCAGTCGGCGGCGGCGCCGTCGGTGGTGTCCTCCACGCGGGTGCAGCTCCAGCCGCTGGGGGCGGCGACGGCGGCGTAGCGGGCATCGACGTTGCTGGTCAGTCGCACCGTCACCTGCTCGGCCGCATCGGGACCGGCGTTGCGCACCGGCACCAGCAGCGTGGCGATGGTGCCGCGACGCAGCGGCAGGGCGGCGCCGAGCAGCTGCACCGACAGGTCGGCGCGGGTCTGCGGCAGCGCGGCCACGGCCACCGACACGGCGGCGGTGTTGTCGCCATTGGCCGGGTCGAGCACGGTCGAGTTCGCCGACACGCCCAGGCCCAGCGTGGCGCCCGCGGCGCTGGCGGGGACGACGGTGTCGATCGCGAACGTCGCGTCGCTGCCCTCGGCCAGCGCCGGCGTGGTGCAGGCCACGCGGGTGGTGCCGGCGGTGACTTCCGCCGCGCCGCAGCTCCAGCCGGCCGGCAGCGTGGCCAGCGACGGCGACAGTTCGGCCGAGAACACGAAGGCGAAGGCCGCCGGCGACGCCGCGCCTGGACCGGCGTTGCGGACGGTAGCGGTGTAGCGGACGGTCTCGCCGACGTTGGCGCTGGTGCGGTCTGCGCTGACGGTGGCCGACAGGTCGGCACGGGCGAAGGACGGCACGCGGATGCTCAAGCGCACCGGATCGTGGTCGGACGAACGCAGGGCCAGCGTGGCATCGCCGAAGTTGTCCACGCCGAAGTCCGCGTTGATGCGCGCATGGTCCACGCGCAGGCCGGCGTCCATCACCAGGGCTTCGTTGACCAGTACGTGGTCCAGCGTTTGCGCATTGCCCTCGAACGAGTACGAGTAGCGCTGCGCCGGATCGGCGATCAGCTGCGAGCCATCGACCAGCGGCGTGGTGACCGGGCTGGCCATCCAGGTCAGCACCTGGTCTTCCGTCGCGGCTTCACCCTTGATGATGCCCATTACGTCGACATAGCCGTCGTTGAACTCGAACGCGTTGAAGTCGCCGACCAGCACGATCTTCTCGTCCGGGTTCGCCTGCTGCATCTCCTGCACCAACTGGGCCAGGTAGACCGCCTGGGCGCCGCGCTTCACCCGCACGCGTTCGCCGCCGGTCGCCCAGCCGCTGCTGCCGGGCAGGGTGTCGTTGATGTCGTTGAGCGAACGCAGGTGGTTGACGACGACCGTCAGCGGGTAGCTCGACGTGCCGTCCTGGTGCACGCGGGCGCGCAGGCGCAGCGGCGGACGGTCGTTGAGCAGGCTGGTGGTGCCGTTCGGGTTGGCGATGGTGGTCTCCTTGCCGAACTGCGCGACGTCCAGCACTTCGACGCGGGCGATGCCGTCCGCGGTCAGGCGCGAACTGACCAGGAAGCCGACGTTGATGCCGCCCACGTCGTTGCCCGGCTGCAGGTACGGCACGTAGCCCGGGCGCGTGGCGCAGGTCGCGTCGATGCGCTCGGACAGCAGCTGCAGCACGCGCAGGTTCTCCACTTCAACCGCACCCAGGATGTCCGGGGTCTTCAGGTAGTCGCAGATCGCCAGCGCCGCCTTGGCCAGGCGCTTGTCCAGCGCTTCCGGCGTCAGTGTCACCGCGCCGTTGCTGTCGTTGACCTCGTCGAACAGGCGCAGCAGGTTGAAGCTGCCGACGGTGACTTCATCGTAGGTGGCATCGTTGACGGCTTCCGGCGACATGCCGCCGGTGACCGTCGGCGGCGTGGCCACGTCGGGCAGCAGCGCCCACGTGCCGGCGAAGTAGTCGAGCACGCCGAGCAGGCCGGCGACGTCGGCACCAGTGTCGGCCGATAGCGGCGACGCGCCGACCTGGCCGCGGCTGCGCACCATCAGGCGTTCCTGATTGGTGTCGAAGCGCGGCGGGTTCTTGCCGGCCGGCAGGGTGATGGCATCCATCACGGCGATGCCGGGCTCACGGAACGGACGCGCCACGCCGGGCAGGGCCACGTGGAAAACGCCGTCGCTGAAAGAGAGCGCATCGTTCTCGTCGATGCTGCCGCCCGACGGGGCGATCACCACCGTCTGCGCCACGCTGACGCGCATGCCTTCCAGGCGTTCCAGCGTGCCGGGCAGAGCGTCAGGACCCAGCTCGGCGGCGGTCAGTTCGATGGCGGCGGGCAGGGCGACGCCGGTTTCCAGCACTTCGAGCGTCGGGGTGACGATCTCGGTGATGGCCAGCTGGTGCGGATTGGACGACGGGGTGTATTCCTCGACCGTACCGGTCACGCGCACGCGGTTGCCGACGGCGGCGGTGGCGGGCGGTGCGCTGCTGGTGAACACGAACACGGCATTCGAGGTCGCCGGATCGCCATCGTCGTTGGCGGCCTGCAGGAAGAAGCCGTTGTTGAACTTGATCGCCGTGACGATGCCTTCGGTCACCACGCGCTTGCCGTTGTGCGGCGACAGCAGGCCATTGCCCTGGATCTGCGCGATGGTCAGCGCCAGCGGCGGATCGGGCGGTTCCGGCGGCTCGGCGCCGCTGTTGCGCGGATTCGGCGCACCGACCGCGAAGTCGGCGCCGTTGTTGTTGGTGTCGATGCTGCCGTCGCCGCCACGCAGCGCGGCGGTGGTGTTGCTGAGCGTGCCGGTCGGCGCGCTGCCTTCGAAGCAGTTGGCCGCGCTGCCGAAGCCGACGAAGTCGACCACGTTCGCATCGGCGGTCGGGCAGGCGCCCGTCAGCGCCGTGGCGCTGCGGCTCAGCGCGACCTTGCCGGCGGTGCCGCTCATCGCGATGGTGCCCACCGCGTCAGGTGCAGGCAGGTCCACCGTGCCGCCGGCGCCCTGCGCCTGCTGGACCAGGTAGAAGCCGCCGGCCGGGATCGTACCCGTCAGGTTGGTGCGCCCGCTCCAGGTGGTGCCCGCGGAGGAGGTGTACTGCACGCTCCAGCCGGTCAGGTCGACCGCGGTGGGGCCGTTGTTGCGTAGCTCGATGAAGTCGTTCTTCAGCGTGGCGCCGCTGTTGCCGCCGCCGCCGTAGACCTGGCTGATGACCACCTGTGCCTGTGCCGACGAGGCGGCAAACAGCAAGGCGCAAGACGCGAACACGGCCGCAAGGCGGCCCCGTGGCATTTCCATGTTGCGGAATCTCCCTCAGTGGATTGAACGCCGACCCCCGCGGGAGCGGTGCCGCCCCCGGCCGACGCAATGTAGCGGAAGCCTGTGGTACACGCATTGCATGGGCGTGACATAAGTGTCGGTTTTCCATCACCTTGCCCGGGTCGCCCGCCCTCATCGGTTACGCTGGCGCCCCCGCCGCCGCCCAGGTGGCGTCCCGGTTGATCGACGGATGGCCGTAGAAAAGAACGAGCGCCCGCTGGAAGCAGGCATCCACACCGACCTCTCCGGCCGCATGAGCTATGGCGGCTACCTGCAGCTGGACCGCCTGTTGTCCGCGCAGCACCCCGTGTCGGACCCGCCGCACCACGACGAGATGCTTTTCATCGTGCAGCACCAGGTCTCGGAGCTGTGGATGAAGCTGATGATCCATGAGCTGCGCGCGGCGATCGGTTTCCTCCAGCGCGACCAGGTCTGGCAGTGCCGCAAGGTGATGGCGCGCGCCAAGCAGGTGCTGCGCCAGCTGACCGAACAATGGTCGGTGCTGGAGACGCTGACGCCGTCCGAATACATGGGCTTCCGCGACCTGCTGGGCCCGTCGTCGGGCTTCCAGTCGCTGCAGTACCGCACCATCGAATTCCTGCTGGGCAACAAGAACGCGGCGATGCTGAAGGTGTTCGCCCACGATCCGGAAGGCCACGCCGGCCTGGAGGCCGTGCTGGACGCGCCCAGCCTGTACGACGAGTTCCTGATGTACCTCGGGCGCTGGGGCCATGCGATCCCCGCGCAGCACCTGCAGCGCGACTGGCGCCAGTCGCACGCCGCCGACACCGCCCTGCTGCCGGTGTTCGAAGCGATCTACGAGGACACCGACCGCTACTGGCGCGAGTACTCGCTGTGCGAGGACCTGGTGGACCTGGAGAGCCAATTCCAGCTGTGGCGCTTCCGCCACATGCGCACGGTGATGCGCATCATCGGCTTCAAGCGCGGCACCGGCGGCTCGAGCGGCGTGGGCTTCCTGCGCCAGGCGCTGGAGCTGACCTTCTTCCCGGAACTGTTCGACGTGCGCACCTCGATCGGCCCCGATCGTTGATGGGCGAGCGGGGTCGCCTGGATCGAAATCCCTTGGAAATCAGCGAATTGACTCGCTGAACAGGCCAAACGGCCGTTACACCGCCAGTGTTTCAGCGATTTGACGAGGGCCCGCCGGGTCGGTGATCCTCGCCCGTCCCCTGCGCTCGTTGCAGGGGAAACCGAAATCCTGAACCACTTTTTCTAGGGGGAGCCCGTATGAGCGGAGCCGTCAATTCGCAACCGGGGCACGTTCCCGACTACGCCCAGGTCATGGGCCATCCGCGTCCGTTGTGGATGCTCTTCATGACCGAGTTCTGGGAACGCTTCGCGTTCTACGGCATCCGCTGGGCACTGGTGCTCTACATCGTGGCCCAGTTCTACCAGGGCAGCGGCACCGGTGAGGCCCCGGCCAACCAGGTCTACGGCGCCTACCTGGCGCTAGTCTACGCCGCGGCGATCTTCGGCGGTTACGTCGCCGACCGCGTGATCGGCTACCAACGTTCCATCCTGCTCGGCGCCATCATCATGGCGGCGGGTCTCTTCATGATCGCGGTACCGAGCGAGAACATCTTCAAGCTCGGCCTGGCCACGATCATCGTCGGCAACGGCCTGTTCAAGCCGAACATCTCGACGATGGTGGGCAAGCTCTACACCACCGGCGACGAGCGCCGCGATTCGGGCTTCACCCTGTTCTACATGGGCATCAACCTGGGCGCGATGATCTCGCCGATCCTGACCGGCTGGTTGGCCGACAAGATCTTCGGCAGCGAAGCGATGCCGGCCTACAAGGTGGTCTTCATCACCTCCGGTATCGGCATGCTGATCAGCCTGGTGTGGTTCTGGTTCGGTCGCGCGCAGCTCAAGGGCGTGGGCACGCCTCCGGAAGGTTCGGGCAGCGGTCGCGTGATCGCCACCGCCATCGGCGCGCTGGCCGCCATCCCGGCCTTCTATTTCCTGCTGGCGCTGGACAGCAAGGTGCTGCAGGTGCCGCTGACGATCCTGTTCATCGCGCTGGGCGCCCTGCTGCTCGTCGAAGGCATCCGCAACGGGCCCAAGCAGCGCGACATGGTCATCGCGATGCTGATCATCTTCACGTTCAACATCATCTTCTGGTGTTTCTTCGAACAGGCCGGCAGCTCGTTCAACTTCCTCGCCCAGAACATCGTCAACCGCACCTTCGGCGACTGGACGTTCCCGGTGGGTTGGTTCCAGTCGGTCAACTCGGTGGCCATCATCACGCTGGCACCGGTGCTGGCGTGGCTGTGGGTGAAGATGGGCAAGGCCAACCCGTCGATTCCGCGCAAGTTCGGCCTGGGCCTGATCTTCAATGGCCTGGCGTTCCTGCTGCTGATGTTCGCGCTGTCCAGCCTGGTGGACCCGCAGACGCTGAAGATCCCCTTCTGGACGCTGTTCATGGTCTACGTGATCCAGTCCGTCGGCGAGCTCTGCCTTTCGCCGATCGGCCTGTCGATGGTGACCAAGCTGGCGCCGCTGCGCCTGGTCGGCTTCGGCATGGGCGGCTGGTTCCTGTCCACCGGCATCGGCAACAACCTGTCGGGCATCTTCGCCGCGCATGTCAGTGGCGAGAGCGGCATGAACGTGGAATCCGCGCTGGGCGGCTACACCTTCGGCTTCTGGGCGCTGGTGATCCCGGGTGCGCTGCTGTTCCTGATCGCGCCGCTGATCCAGAAACTGATGCACGGCGTGAAGTGACCATCTGGCGTTCCGGCCCTCGCCGGGTGCCAACGAAAAACGGCGGCCATTGGCCGCCGTTTTTTTTATCCGCGAAGGAAAGGCCTCAGCCTTCGATGCGCCTGACGCCTTCGCCCGCCAGCTTGTCGATCAACCGATCGAGCATCGCGCGTTCCTCGTCGCTCAGCGGCTCCAGCATGCGCTGGTGGTACTCGATCACCATCGGGGCGACTTCGTCGTAGACCCGGAAGCCCTCGTCGGTCAGCGCCAGCACCGAGCGGCGGCGGTCGTCGCCGTGGATCTCGCGCTGGATGAGCGCCCGCTCCAGCAGGCGGGCCACCGCCCGGCTGACGGCCACCTTGTCCATGGCGGTGCGGTTGGCGACCTCGCCGGCGGACAGGCCCGGGAAGCGGCCCAGGACCGCCATGACCCGCCATTCGGTGATGGCCAGGCCGAAACGGCGGTGGTACTCGCGGGAAATCGCCCCGCTGATACGGTTGGAGAGCACACTCAACCGGTAGGAGAACAGGCGGTCGAGGTCGAAATCGGCGTGGATGGCGGGGCTGGCTGGCTGGCTCATGCTGCGCTGCTACTTGTGGGTGGTTTCAGCTGAAACTATATTGGAGCGTATCCCGGCAAGCCTAGCGAGGTGCCCCATGAACGCACAACCCAATACCGGCATGAAACCGACCACCTTCGACAACCCGATGGGCATCGACGGGTTCGAATTCGTGGAGTTCGCCGCGCCCGCCGGGCAGGCCCACCAGCTGCACGACTACTTCCGCAAGCTCGGCTTCGTCCAGGTCGCCCGCCACAAGACGCGGCCGATCAGCACCTATCGCCAGGGCGACTGCACCTTCCTGATCAACGAGGATCCGGATTCCTTCGCCGCGCGCTTCGCCGCCAAGCACGGCCCCAGCGCCTGCGGCTTCGCGATCCGCGTGAACAAGCTCGCCGAATGGGCGCGCGTGCAGGCGCTGAAGAACGGCGCCGAGTCGTTCGATGCCGCCGACGAACTGACCAAGGCCGTGGCCGCGCCGGTCATCAAGGGCATCGGCGACTGCATGCTCTACATCGTCGACCGTTACGACACCGAAGGCACCATCCACGACCCCGACTACGAATACCTGCCGGACGTGGAGCTGTTGCCGAAGGGCTTCGGGCTGACCTTCATCGATCACCTGACCCACAACCTCTACCACGGCAACATGGCCAAGTGGGCGGACTACTACGAGCGGTTGTTCAACTTCCGCGAGATCCGCTACTTCGACATCAAGGGCGCCAAGACCGGCCTGTTGTCCAAGGCGATGACCGCGCCGGACGGCATGGTGCGCATCCCGCTCAACGAGTCCAGCGACCCGAAGAGCCAGATCAACGAGTACCTCGACGCCTACAAGGGCGAGGGCATCCAGCACATCGCCTGCTTCACCGACGACATCTACACCACGGTGGAGAAGATGCGCGAGTCGGGCGTCGAGTTCCTCGACACGCCGGATACCTATTTCGACGTGATCGACCAGCGCATCCCGAACCATGGCGAAGACGTCGCGCGCCTGGCGCGCAACAAGATCCTGATCGATGCCGACGTCGAGACCAAGGAGCGCAAGCTGCTGCAGATCTTCACCCAGAACGCGTTGGGCCCGATCTTCTTCGAGATCATCCAGCGAAAGGGCAACGAAGGGTTCGGCGAAGGCAACTTCCAGGCGCTGTTCGAGAGCATCGAGCGCGACCAGATGAAGCGCGGCGTGCTGTAATCGCACCATCTCCCGAGGTCCACGCGGCATGAGCGCATCGGATTACCAGACCGGCTTCGCCAACCACTTCGCCACGGAAGCGGTCGCGGGCACGTTGCCCGAGGGCCGCAATTCGCCGCAGCGGGTCGCGCACGGCCTGTACGCCGAGCAGCTCAGCGGCACGGCGTTCACCGCGCCGCGGGCGGAGAACCGCCGCAGCTGGCTGTACCGCATCCGCCCGGCGGCGATGCACGGCACCTTCGCGCCGTACGCGCAGCATCGCCTGCACAGCGATTTCAGCGCCGGTCCGGTGTCGCCGGACCAGATGCGCTGGTCGCCGTTGCCGATGCCGGAAACGCCTACCGATTTCGTCGATGGCCTCTACACCATGGCCGGCAACGGCGCGCCGGAAGCCCAGCACGGCGTGGGCATCCATCTGTATGCGGCCAACCGGTCGATGCAGGGGCGCTACTTCTACGACGCCGACGGCGAACTGCTGATCGTCCCGCAGCAGGGCAGCCTGCGCATCGCCACCGAGTTCGGCGTGATCGACCTCGAGCCGCAGCAGATCGCGGTGATTCCGCGCGGCGTGCGCTTCCTCGTCGAACTGCCCGACGGCGAGGCGCGCGGCTACGTCTGCGAGAACTTCGGCGCGCAGCTCCGCCTGCCGGACCTGGGGCCGATCGGCTCGAACGGATTGGCCAATCCGCGCGACTTCGAAACGCCGGTCGCCGCCTACGAGGACGTCGAAGGCGAATTCGAACTGATCGCCAAGTTCCAGGGCCACCTGTGGCGCGCGGACATCGGCCATTCGCCGCTCGACGTGGTGGGCTGGCACGGCAACTACGCGCCCTACCGCTACGACCTGCGCCGCTTCAACACGATCGGCTCGATCAGTTACGACCATCCGGATCCGTCGATCTTCCTGGTGCTCACTTCGCCGAGCGATACCCCCGGCGTGGGCAACATGGACTTCGTGATCTTCCCGCCGCGCTGGCTGGTGGCGCAGGACACGTTCCGGCCGCCGTGGTTCCATCGCAACATCGCCAGCGAGTTCATGGGCCTGATCCACGGCGTCTACGACGCCAAGGCCGAAGGTTTCGCGCCCGGCGGTGCTTCGCTCCACAACTGCATGACCGGTCACGGGCCGGATGCGGCGACGTTCGAGAAGGCGTCGGGCGCCGATCTGTCCAAGCCCGATGTCATCACCGGCACGATGGCCTTCATGTTCGAAACGCGCGCGGTGATCCGTCCCACGCGCCAGGCCGTCGAAGCCCCGCACCGGCAGCGCGACTACCAGGCCTGCTGGGCCGGCTTGCGCAAGCATTTCACGCCGCCGCGCGGCTGAGCGGCGTCACGGCAGGGCGAGGGCGGCGTCTTCCGGCGCGAGGCGTGCCTGCAGCAGCGGCACGTCTTCCAGCGGCAGCGCTTCGAGCAGGCGTTCGCGGATGCGCTGGGCCAACGTCGTGGCTACGCGACCTTCGAGGAACCGCACCGCGTCGGCGAGCACGTAGAGCATCGCGTCATCGTCGAGCCGCGACTGCAGGCGGTCGCGGTGATGTCGTGCCTCCGCATCCCGCTGCAGTTCGAGCATGCCCGACAGATAGATCCGGGCGGCCACCCGTGAGCGGCGCGGTCCGGTGGATGCGGTCGATGTCGCGGGCGGGGGCGCCGTTGCGATCGCCGGTGACGATGTCGCGAGGTAGCCGTCCCGCACCAGGCGCTGGATCAACAGCGGCGCATCCTGTCCCAGCAATTGCACCAGTTCGTCCAGCCCGCGCTGGCCATCGCACAGGATCAGCGTCCGGCGCTCGCGCATGCCCAGCGTGCCGCCATGGGCCTGGAGCGTGGTGCGGGCGAGGTCGGTCTTGGACGGGCGCATGGCAGAACCGGAGGGGCCGGCGCGCAGGCTAGTACGTCGCCATGAAGTGCCGATGACAGCCCGGCGTTCGCGGTGACTTAACGCGTAAACGTTAGTCTTCAGGTTTGTGCATAGGAGAGAGCCGATGAAGTCGATGCTGCCGATCGTGATGGTCGCTGCCCTGTTGTCTGCCTGCCAGCGCGAGGAGGCGCCGGCCGCGGCCGACGCGGACCCGCTGACCACGGCGGCGAGCACCCCGGTGGCGGAGACGCCGGCCCCGGTGCCGGCGGTCGACGACACGGCGGCACCGGCCGGTCCGGTCAGCCAGGCCAGCTTCCTCGGCTATGGCGACATGAAGCTGGGCAGCACCGTGGACGAGGCGCGTGCGGCCTGGGGCGGTGAATTGAACGGCGCGCCGATGGAAGGCACCACCTGCCACTACCTGTGGCCGAAGTGGATCAGCCGTCCTGCCGACTTCGCCTTCATGATGGAAGAGGGCAAGTTCGTCCGCTATGACGTGGGCATCGACAAGGAAACCGCGCCGGGCGGCGGCAAGGTGGGCATGAGCGTGGAAGAGCTGCAGAAGCTCTACGGTGGCGCGCTGAAGGGCACGCCGCACAAGTACGTGCAGGGCGGCCAGTACCTGTCCATCGATGCGGGTGACGTGGCGCCGACCAAATTGATCTTCGAGGCCGACGCCGCCGGCAAGGTCACCTCGTGGCGCGTGGGCCTGTCGCCGCAGGTCGAGTACGTCGAAGGCTGTTCCTGAGGAAGCGGGGCGGCATAGAATCCCCGCAATCCACGAGGGGAGTGCGGGGCGATGATGGAAGCCTGGGGCTATTTCGCATTGGGCCTGGTGCTGCTGGCACTGGGCGGTGACTCCATCGTCAAGGGTGCCTCGGGGCTCGCGCAACGCGTCGGCGCCTCGCCCTTCATCGCCGGCCTGCTGCTGATCGCCTTCGGCACCTCGCTGCCGGAGCTGGCGGTCAATGCGCGCGCGATGTGGGTGGGTTCCCAGGAACTCGCGCTCGGCAACGCCGTGGGCAGCAACATCGTCAACCTCGGCCTGACCCTCGGCTTGGCCGCCGTGATCGCGCCGGTCGTCGTGCGCATGCGCCTGCTGTCGCCGGTGCTCGTGTTGCTGGCGCTCGCCACGCTGGCGCTGATCGTGTTCGGCCTCGATGGCATGGTCAGCCGCATCGAAGGCATGGTGCTGCTGCTCGCCTTCGTCGCGATGGTGGCGTTCCTGCTGGCGCGCGCGCGCAGCGAGGACGCCGCGGTGCGCGCCGAGATCGAGGCTTACGCGAGCACGCGTACCGATTTGTGGATGAACCTGCTGCGTTTCGTCGTGGCAGCCGTGTTGCTGTACTACGGCGCGCGCTTCGTGGTGCAGGGCGCGCCGGTGATCGGCGCGCATTGGGGTCTCTCGCCGTTGCTCACCGGCCTGCTGCCGGTCGCCATCGGCACCGCACTGCCGGAAATCGCCGCGGCCGCCATGGCGGCCCGCCGCGGGCAGGGCGACATGGTGGCGGGGCACGTGATCGGTTCCAGCCTGTTCAACCTGCTGGTGGTGGTGGGTGGCATGGCGGCGTTCCGGCCGTTGCCCTTGCCCGAGTCGTTCGTGCGGCTTGAACTGCCCGCCGCGATCGCCTTCGTGCTCGTGCTCTACCCGATGTTGCGCGGCGACCTGCGTATCAGCCGGCGGGAAGGCGCCTTCCTGCTCATCGCCTTTTTCGGCTGGCTGGTGCTGGAGATCGCGCTGCTGGCCTGAACCACGGGTCAGGCAGGGCGTGACGGGTTTGTTAAACTCGGGCGGATTGCTCGTGAATGACGCATTCCCTGCAACGCAAGGCGGTTGATGATCCCTTTTCTTGAAATCCTGCTGGCGCTGCCGTTTGTGCTCGCGCTGGTGGTGGCGCTGGCGCGCGGCCTTCCGCGCGGGGCGACCGCATGGCTGGCCGGGCTCGCACCGTTACTGGGCCTGGTGCTGCTGGCGTGGATGACGCCGAGCGTGCTGCAGGGCTGGAACCTGCGCGCCGAGCACGCCTGGCTGCCGCAGATCGGCCTGGATTTCACCCTGCGCCTCGACGGATTGGCCTGGATGTTCGCCGGCCTGGTGCTGGCGATCGGCGTGCTGGTGGTGATCTATGCGCGCTACTACCTCAGCGAGAAGGACAGCGCGCCGCGCTTCTTCGCCAGCCTGCTGCTCTTCATGGGGTCGATGCTCGGCGTGGTGCTGGCCGGCAACCTGCTGTTGCTGGTGGTGTTCTGGGAACTGACGAGCATCAGCTCGTTCCTGCTGATCGGCTTCTGGTCGCATCGCCAAGATGCGCGAGAAGGCGCCCGCATGGCGCTGGCGATCACCGGTGCCGGCGGTCTTGCGCTGCTCGGTGGCGTGCTGCTGATCGGACGCATCGTCGGCAGCTACGACCTCGACGTGGTGCTGGCGTCGGGCGAGCTGATCCGTGCAAGCTCCTTGTATCCCTGGGCGCTGGCCCTGGTGCTGGCGGGCGTGTTCACCAAGAGCGCGCAGTTCCCGCTGCATTTCTGGCTGCCGCATGCGATGGCGGCGCCCACGCCGGTGTCGGCCTACCTGCATTCGGCCACGATGGTGAAGGCAGGCGTGTTCCTGCTCGCGCGCCTGCATCCGGCGCTCGCGGGCACCGACCTGTTCTTCTACGTGGTGACCACGGTCGGTGCGCTGACGCTGCTGATCGGCGCGTGGTTCGCGATCTTCCAGCACGACCTGAAGGGCCTGCTGGCGTATTCCACCATCTCGCACCTCGGGCTGATCACGCTGCTGTTCGGCATCTCCACGCCGATGGCCGTGGTGGCGGGCGTGTTCCACATCCTCAACCACGCCACGTTCAAGGCCTCGCTGTTCATGGCGGCGGGCATCATCGACCACGAAACCGGCACCCGCGACATGCGCCGGCTGGGCAACCTGCGGCGTTACCTGCCGTGGACCAGCGCGCTGGCCATCGTCGCGTCGCTGGCGATGGCCGGCATTCCGCTGCTCAACGGGTTCCTGTCGAAGGAAATGTTCTTCGCCGAGGCGATCGACATCCCCGGCCATCGCGCGATGCGCGATGCGATCGCGGTGGCGGCGCTGCTGTACGGCATCTTCGGCGTCGCCTACAGCCTGCGGTTCGTCTACGAGACGTTCTTCGGCGAGGGCCCGCGCGCGTTGGACACCACCCCGCACGAGCCGCCGCGCTGGATGAAGATCCCGGTGGAAGTGCTGGTGGTGCTGTGCGTGGCGGTGGGCATGTTCCCGGCCTTCACCGTGGCGCCGGTGCTGAAGGCAGGCGCCGGCGCGATCCTTGGCTCTGCGATGCCCGACTACAGTCTCGCGGTCTGGCACGGCATCAACACGCCGCTGCTGATGAGCCTGGCCGGCATCGCCGGTGGCGTGCTGCTGTATTTCGGCCTGCGGCGCCTGTTCGACCTGCATGCGATCGTGCGGCGGTCGCTCGGCCGGAACCTGTTCCGCTGGAACATGGAAGCCCTGTACGCGGTGGCGGGACGCTTCACGGCACGCGTGGCGAATGGCAGCCTGCAACGCAGCCTGTTGTTCCTCGTACTCGCGGCGCTCGCCGCGGGCGCGGCACCCTTCATCGCGGGCGTATCGCCGCCGCTGGCGTGGCGCGCGCCGCAACCGATGCCGCTGCTCGGCTGGCTGCTGTGGCTGGTGCTGGTGGTGTGCGCGGTCTATACGATCCGTCTGTACCGGCAGCGCCTGCTCGCCGTGATCGTGCTGGGCGGCGCGGGGCTGGTGGTCAGCCTCACCTTCGTCTTCTTGTCCGCGCCCGACCTGGCCCTTACCCAGTTGATGGTCGAAATGGTCAGCCTGGCGCTGTTGTTGTTGGGCATGCACTACCTGCCGCCGCGCTCGCCGCCCGAGCGCACGCCGCGCAGGCGCCTGCGCGACATCGTCGTGTCGCTGGCCGCGGGATTGGGCGTAGGTTCGTTGGCGTATGCCGTGATGACGCGTCCCGGCGACACGATCAGCGGTGAAATGCTGGCGCGTTCGCTGCCCGAGGCCTACGGCAGCAACGTGGTGAACGTGATCCTGGTGGACTTCCGCGGCTTCGACACCTTCGGCGAGATCACCGTATTCGGTATCGCCGCGTTGATCGTGCACGCGCTGCTGCGCCGCGCGCGGATGGCGCCGGAGAAGGTGATGTCGGGCCCGCCGATCCAGCTGCCGGTGCCGGCCGACCTGGCGCAGATCATGTTCCCGCTGACGCTGACGGTATCCGTATTCCTGTTCCTGCGTGGCCACAACGCGCCGGGTGGCGGGTTCATCGCCGGGCTGGTGCTGGCCGTGCCGCTGCTGGTGCAGTACGTCATCCAGGGTGCGGCATCGGTCGAGTCGCGCTTCGGTTTCGACTACGTCAAGTGCATCGGCGTGGGCCTGATCGTGGCGGGCGTGAGCGGCGTGGCCTCGATGGGATTCGGGGTGCCGTTCCTCACCAGCGGCCACCTCGACCTCGACCTGCCGCTGATCGGGACCGTACCGCTGGCCAGCGCGATCGGCTTCGACACCGGCGTGTACCTGGTGGTGTTCGGCGGCGCGATGCTGATCCTGTCGATGCTCGGCACGATCAAGCCCTCCCGCACGCGCATCTCGCACCTGGGCGTGATGGAGCCCGGCGACCGTTCCACCCGCACCGGAGACATGCGTTGATGAGGGCCGCACCGTAATGGAACTGGCGATGGCGAGCGCGATCGGCATCCTGACCGCGGCGGGCGTGTACCTGCTGCTGCGTGCGCGCAGTTTCGACGTCATCCTCGGGCTGACGCTGTTGTCGTATGCGACCAACCTGCTGATCTTTTCCGGTGGCCGACTGGTCCCGGGCAAGCCGCCGGTCCTCCGCGACGGCGTTCCGACCGACCTGGCGAACTACACCGATCCGTTGCCGCAGGCGCTGGTGCTGACCGCCATCGTGATCGCCTTCGCGATGACGGCGGTCACCGTGGTGCTGGCGATCCGCAGCCGCGGCGACAACGACAGCGACCACGTGGACGGCCGCAAGGCCGAGCGCGAATTCCAGGCCGCCGAACAGCGCCGCCATGACGAGGCGCGCGAGCTCGCGAAGACCGACGGCGATGCGGAGGACGGCGCATGAGCCACTTGCCCATCCTGCCGATCCTCATCCCGCTGTTCGCCGCGTCGATCGCGCTGTTCTTCGAACACCGTCGCTTCGGCATGGTGCCGCAACGGATCGTGGCCTGGCTGTCGGTCGCGGCGATGCTGGGCGTGTCCGGCACGATGGTCGCGCAGGCGGCCAGCGGCGAGGTCCAGGTCTATCTGCTCGGCGACTGGCCGGCGCGGCTGGGCATCGTGCTGATGGTCGATCGCCTGTCCGCACTGATGGTGCTGGTGGGCCTGCTGCTCGGTGCGGCCTGCCTGCTGCACGCTTGCGCGGGCTGGGATCGGCGCGCACCGCACTTCCATGCGTTCTTCCAGTTCCAGCTGATGGGCTTGAACGGGGCCTTCCTCACGGGCGATGTCTTCAACCTGTTCGTGTTCTTCGAAGTGCTGCTGATCTCGTCGTACGGGCTGATGCTCAGCGGTGGCCGCGGCGATCGCATGCGTGCGGGCCTGCACTACGTGACCTTCAACATCGCGGCCTCGACGCTGTTCCTGATCGCGCTGGGTCTGCTGTACGGCCTGCTGGGGTCGTTGAACATGGCCGAGCTGTCGGTGCGGGTGGCGCAGTTGCCTGCCGGCGACGTGGCGCTGGTGCAGGCGGCGGCGGGCCTGTTGTTCGTCGTGTTCTGCGCGAAGGCCGCGCTGTTGCCGATGTACTTCTGGTTGCCGGAGACCTACACCCACGCACCGGCCGCGGTCGCGGGGCTGTTCGCGATCATGACCAAGGTCGGCCTGTACGCGGTGCTGCGGCTGGGCACCCTGACATTCGGCGCGGCGGGACCGCTCGCGGGTTTCGCCTGGCCCCCGCTGCTCGCACTTGGCGCCGCCACGCTGGTGCTCGCTTCGCTCGGCGTGCTGGCGGCCAACCGGTTGCGCGCGCTGGCGGCGTACCTCGTGCTGGGCTCGGCGGCGACGCTGTTCGTGGCGTTCTCGCTGCACACCGCGGGGACGATCGGTGCGGGCTTGTACTACCTGGTGCACAGCAGCTTCGCCGGCGCCGCGCTGTTCCTGCTGGCGGACCTGATTCGCCGTCGTCGCGGACATGCTGGCGACCGCAAGGACGTCATCGCTGCGCTGCCGGGCAAGACGGTGCCGGGCCTTCTGTTCCTGGTTGCAGCGGTGTCGCTGGCGGGCCTGCCGCCGCTGTCGGGCTTCATCGGCAAGCTGCTGCTGCTGGGCGCGGTACCGGAGGGTCCACGCACCTTCTGGGTCTGGCTGCTGGTGCTGGGCACCAGCTTCATGATGTTGGTAGGCCTGGCGCGCGCCGGCACGCGCCTGTTCTGGCGCACCGAACCGTGGCCGGACGCCAGTGCGGAGACGCACGCGGCCTTCACGCCTGCCGGCGACCTGGCGCATGCGCCTTCGCGCCCGCTGGAAACCGCCGCCATCGTGCTGCTGCTCGGCTATGGCGTGGCGCTGGTGCTGGCGGCCTCGCCGCTGCTCGACTACACCCATGCCACCGCGGTGCAATTGCAATCGCCCGGCGACTACGTACAGCAGGTACGCGCCGCCATGCCCACGTTGCGGGAGCCCTGAGCATGGTCGCGAGCTGGCGCAAGCGTTGGTTGCCGTCGCTGCCGTTGAGCGCGACGGTGTTCTGCTTCTGGTTGCTGATGAACGATGAGATCAGCGCTGGCCAGGTGGTGATGGCGACGGTGTTGGCGCTGGTCATCCCGCCGTTCGCGGCGCGCCTCGATCGCGAGTTCGCGCGGATCGGCCGGTTGCGCAGCGTGCCGCGCATGCTGGGCGTGCTTGCGTTGGACATCGTGCAGGCCAACATCACCGTCGCCCTGCAGGTGCTTGGGCCGGAACGGAAGATCCATCCGGGATTCATCTGGGTGCCGCTGGATATCGCCAACATCCACGGCATCGCCGCGCTCACCAGCATCATCACGCTGACGCCGGGCACGGTGTCGTCGGCGTTGTCGGATGACCGGCGCCATCTGCTGGTGCACGTGCTGAACCTGGACGACGCCGACGAAGTGATACGGCAGATCAAGACGCGCTACGAAGCGCCGCTGATGGAGATATTCCCATGACGCCGCAGGCCCTGGTGATGTACGCGATCGTCGGCGCGATGCACGTCGTCGGAATCGCCATGCTGCTGGCGCTGTTCCGCCTCGTGCGCGGCCCGAGCGTGCCCGACCGCATCCTCGCGCTGGACACACTGTTCGTGGCGGCGATCGCGCAGCTGATGCTGTTCGGCATGTACCTGGGCACGGCGGTCTACTTCGAAGCGGCACTGATCATCGCCATGCTCGGTTTCGTCGGCACGGTGGTGCTGAGCAAGTACGTGCTGCGCCGGGACATCGTCGAATGAGCTGGGTCTTCGCCATCCTGCTGGTGTTGCTGCTGGCCGTGGGCAGCTTCTTCATCCTCGTGGGTTCTTTCAGCCTGGTGAAGCTGTCGGAGTTCTTCAAGCGCCTGCACGGACCGACCAAGGCCAGCACGCTGGGCGTGGGCTGCGTGCTGATCGCCTCGATCGGCTACCACGCGCTGTCGGGCACCGATCCGCAGCCGCGCGAGCTGCTGATCACCGCGTTCCTCTTCATCACCGCGCCGATCAGCGCGCACCTGATGGCCAAGGCTGCGCTGTCGCTGCACATGGCGGAGCGGCCGCCGATGCCGGGCGGCGAACCGCCGCGCCCCATCGATGCGGTCGACGATGGCGCCCGCCCGGATGCCTGATACACCGACGCGCACGGCGCTGGTGTTCGGCGCCAGCGGCCAGATCGGGGACGCGTTGTTGGCGCGGCTGGCGGGCGAGGGATGGCAGGTGTTCGCGGTGTCGCGCGATCCACGTCCGTCGTCTACCGGGATCGTCTGGTTGAAGGGCGACTTCGCCGGTATCGCAGGATTGCCCTCGTCCGTGGACGTCATCTTCAGCACCGGGCCGCTGGATGGCTTCGCGCAGTGGTATGCGCGTGGCGACGTGATCGCATCGCGCGTGGTCGCATTCGGTTCCACCAGCCTCGACACGAAACAGGCCTCAGGCGATGCGTACGAGCGCGATATCGTCGCGCGACTGCAGGCCGCGGAGCGCACGGTGTTCGTTACCGCCTCCGCCTGCGGTGCCGCCGCGACGCTGCTGCGACCCACGCTGGTGTATGGCGCGGGGCGCGACCAGACCCTGGCGCGCATCGCCGCGATGGGCCGGCGCATGGGCTTCTTTATGCTGCCGCGTGGTGCGGATGGAAAGCGCCAGCCGGTGCACGTGGACGATCTGGCGCACGCTGCGCTCGCGGTCGTGGATGCCTCCGCCACGCACGGCCAGGCCTACGCGCTGCCGGGTGGCGAAACGCTCGCGTACCGCGACATGGTGGCGCGCACGCTGGCGGCGCTGTCGCCGCCGGTGCGGCTGTGGGAGCTGCCTATGCCGGTGTTTCGTGCCGTGCTGGGCATCGCGCGGATGACGGGCGCGATGCGCGGGCTCACGGATGATGCCGTGGCCCGCATGCGCGAGGACCTGGTGTTCGACGTGGCGCCGGCGCGCCGCGATTTCGGTTTTGCGCCGCTCGCCTTCGAGGTCGATGCGCGCGCGCTGGGCGAGGGCGGCCGCTAGCCGCTCAGTACTTCCAGCCCATCTTCCGGTAGAACTTGCTGAGGACCCAGACCGGCCCGATCAGCAGGTAGGTGAGGTCGGTCAGGAAGCTGGGCTTCTTGCCTTCGATCTTGTGGCCGATGAACTGGGCGATCCACGCGACCACGAACACCGTCACCGCGAGGAAGAACAGGTTCTGCAGCCCGAGCAGGCTTTCCAGCCAGCGGGTCAGCCACGCCATCGCGATGAAGATCGCCAGCATGCCGAAGCCCAGCGGACGCGAGAGTTTGTAGTAGTACATCCACGCGCCGAACATCGCCAGCGCCGCCCACATGCCGGATTTCACCCAGGTGCCGAACACCGGGATGCACCAGAGCAGCGCCACCACCGTCCACAGGATCGCCGGCACGGCGAACACATGGATCATCTGGTTGGTCTCGTTGACGTGGTCGCCGGAATAGCTGGCGAACCAGCGGTCCACCGGGCGTTGCGCAGTCGCGTTCATTCATCCCTCCCGAGGATGGCAATGCGGCAGGGTATGGAGCATACCCCAGCCCGGCAGGGTGTGCCGGGCCGTCCGGCGGGAGGGCCGTCGATCAGTCGACGATGATGCCGGCGAGCTTCTGCAGCGCTTCCGCGTACTTGGCGCGGGTGCGCTCGATGACCTCGGCCGGCAGCGCCGGGCCGGGCGCGGTCTTGTTCCAGTCCAGCGTTTCCAGATAGTCGCGCACGAACTGCTTGTCGTAGCTCGGCGGGCTGGTGCCGACTTCGTACTGGTCCGCGGGCCAGTAGCGCGAGGAGTCGGGCGTCAGCATCTCGTCCATGATGTACAGGCGGCCGTCTTCGTCCGTGCCGAACTCGAACTTGGTGTCGGCCAGCAGGATGCCGCGTTCAGCCGCGAAATCGGCGGCGAAGCGGTAGATGCGCAGGGTGGCGTCGCGCACGCGCTCGGCCAGTTCGGCGCCGACGGTCTTCACCATGGCGTCGAAGTCGATGTTCTCGTCGTGGTCGCCGACGGCGGCCTTGGTCGAGGGGGTGAAGATCGGCTCGGCCAGCTTCTCGGCCTGGCGCAGGCCGTCGGGCAGTTCGATGCCGCTGACCTTGCCGGTGCGCTGGTAGTCCTTCCAGCCGCTGCCGATCAGGTAACCGCGCGCGATGGCTTCCACCGGCACGGGCTTGAGCTTCTTCGTCACCACCGCACGCTTGGCGTACAGCGAGGCGTCCACGCCGGCCGGCAGCACGCTGGCCACGTCGATGCCGGTCAGGTGGTTCGGCATCAGGTGTGCGGTCTTGGCGAACCAGAAGTTGGAGATCTGGCAGAGCATTTCGCCCTTGCCGGGAATGGGGTCGGGCAGCACCACGTCGAACGCGCTCAGGCGATCGGTAGCGACCATCAACAAGTAGTCGCCGGCCGGTGCATCGGCGGGCAGGCGGTCGCGGGGCAGGTCGAACACGTCGCGGACCTTGCCGCGATGGCGCAGGGTGAGGCCGGGCAGATCGGATTGGAGCAACGTCGTGGGCACAAACACTCCTTGGGGAGTCCGGAAGCCATCGAGGCGGTACAGCGTCGTGGGGGCGTGCGGCAGGCCGTGCGCCCGTGCCCCGGGGCGGCCGTCTACCCGCGGGTGGCGGGGCCGGGTACCGGACCGGGCCGCGTAGTGTACGGCGCTTGGGGCCCGTGTGTGCCGTAAAATGGCGCGATTGCCGGAGAAGGCGGGCCGAATGAAGCGCTGGTACGGAAAACTGCTGGGATTCGTGGCCGGGTGGCTGCTGATGCGCCATCCGCTGGGCGGCCTGGTGGGCCTGATCATCGGCCATGCCTTCGACGAGGACTGGTTCAAGCTCAGTCGCGACAACCCGTACCGCGTGTTCGACCTGACCAGCGATGCCAGCGATGCGGAAATCGACCAGGCCTACCGCCGGCTGATTTCCCAGTACCACCCCGACAAGATGGCCGGCGCGGCGGAAGACCTGCGCCGCCAGGCCGAACAGAAGGCCGGCGAGATCAACGCCGCCTACGACCACATCAAGACCCAGCGCAAGCGCAAGTGAGCCTCTCCATGTCGAACTGCATCATCGCCCCGTCCATCCTGTCCGCGAACTTCGCCCGCCTCGGCGAGGAAGTCGACAACGTACTGAAGGCCGGCGCCGACTGGGTCCACTTCGACGTGATGGACAACCATTACGTGCCCAACCTGACCATCGGCCCGCTGGTGTGCAGTGCGCTGCGCAAGCACGGCGTCACCGCGCCGATCGACGTGCACCTGATGGTGGAGCCGGTGGATCGCATCATCCCGGACTTCGCCGAGGCCGGCGCCAGCATCATCAGCTTCCACCCGGAAGCCTCGAAGCACGTGCACCGCACGATCCAGCTGATCAAGTCGCTGGGCTGCAAGGCCGGCCTGGTGCTCAACCCCGGTACGCCGGTCGAAGTGTTGGATTGGGTGCTGCCGGAACTGGACCTGGTGCTGCTGATGTCGGTGAACCCGGGCTTCGGTGGGCAGGCCTTCATTCCGTCGGCGCTGGACAAGCTGCGTGCCGTGCGCGCGATGATCGACAAGACCGGCAAGGACATCCGCCTGGAGATCGACGGTGGCGTGAAGGCCGACAACATCGGCCAGATCGCGGCCGCGGGCGCGGATGCCTTCGTCGCCGGCTCGGCGATCTTCAATGCACCGGACTACAAGGACGTGATCGAGCGCATGCGTCAGGCCGTGGCCGACGCGCGTGGCGCCTGAAAAAAGCAGAAGGGCGATGGCTTTCGCCACCGCCCCGGAAGAATTGGAGGCTGATCCTGCCTCCGCCCGTCGTCCCTGCTATGGCCTTCCACACTACGCAGCGTCTGTGACGAAGCCGTGACAGCGGCTTTGCCGTTGTAGGAGCGACGTGAGTCGCGACCGTAGACCCCGAGTTCCGAAATTCCTGGGTCCGCAGCTTCCCTGCAAGCCGTAGCGTGCGGTCGCGACTCACGTCGCTCCTACAGGAGAGCGGCTATGCTCGCGCGTCCTCCAAGGAATCCCCCATGACCGCACCCCGCTGGCGCCTGATCCTCAATGGAAAATCCGCCGGCGACGATGCCCTGCGCGAGGCCGTGGGTGCGATGCGCGAGGCCGGCATCGCCCTTGATGTGCGCGTCACCTGGGAAAACGGCGATGCTGAGCGTTATGTCGCCGAAGCCATCGCCGATGGTGTGGATACGGTGATCGCCGCCGGCGGCGATGGCACCTTGAGCGAAGTCGCCACCACGCTGGCGCATCGCGACGAGCGCGCCGACGCGTTGCCTTCGCTGGGACTGGTGCCGATGGGCACGGCGAATGATTTCGCCACCGCCGCCGGGATTCCCGACGAGCCACTGGCGGCATTGGCGTTGGTCCGCGACGCGGCGGCCGTGCCGCTCGACCTGCTGCGCATCGACGCCGACGACGGCATCCATTGGTGCGCGAACCTGGCCAGTGGCGGGTTCGGCACGGAGGTGACCGTCGAGACAGACGAAGGACTGAAGAAAATGCTGGGTGGCCTGGCCTATCTGATCACCGGCATCGCCAAGCTGGGCCGCATCGAGCCCGTGGCCGCGCGCGTCGAAGGCCCGGACTTCGCCTGGCAGGGCGACTTCATCGCGCTCGGCCTTGGCAACGGACGACAGGCCGGTGGAGGACAGGCGCTGTGCCCGGACGCGCTGGTCGATGACGGCCGGCTCGACCTGACCATCGTCCCGGAACTCTCGGGCGAAGTCGCCGCCACCGTCGGCACGCTGGTCAAGGACGGCAAGCATGCGGCGCTGGATCGCGTCGCCGAACGTGCCCGGCTGACCTGGGTGGAACTGAGTGCCGACGCGCCGATGACGCTCAACCTGGATGGCGAGCCGGTGCGCTCGCGGCGGTTCCGCGTGGACTGCGTGCCGGGCCGGGTCCGCATGCACCTGCCGGCCGACTGCCCGCTGCGGGGGTGAGCGCTGGCCAGCTGGCCGGTGGGGTCGGGCATCGGGTAGAGTAGGGCCGTGTCCCACCCCACGCGCCCGCTTTCCAAACTTTCCGCACGCCGCAGCTGGCGATGGTGGCCCGTAGCCGTCGCCCGCCCTGCCACCGCGTCCCGGAAGGAAAGCCCGCTTGATCTCGCACGACCAGTTCCAGCAGTTCGCTGCTGAAGGCCACACCCGCATCCCTGTTGTCCGTGAAGTGCTGTCCGACCTGGACACGCCGCTTTCGGTCTACCTGAAACTCGCCGACGCGCCGCATACCTACCTGTTCGAATCGGTGGAAGGCGGCGAGCGTTTCGGCCGCTATTCCATCATCGGCCTGCCGGTGCGCCGCGTGGTCACTTTCCATGGCCATCGCGTGGAGATCCGCGACCACGGCCAGTTGGTGGAGTCGCGCGACGTGGACGATCCCTTCGCCGAAGTCGAAGCGCTGCGGGCGGCGCATTCGGTGCCGCGCCTGCCGGGCCTGCCCGGGTTCACGGGCGGCCTGGTCGGCTGGTTCGGTTTCGAGTGCATCGGCTACATCGAGCCGCGCTTGGCCACGGGCGACAAGCCGGACGAACTCGGCACGCCCGACATCCTGTTGATGCTGTCGGAAGAAGTTGCCGTCTTCGACAACCTCAAGGGTCGCCTCTATCTGATCGTGCATGCCGACCCGCGCGAAGCCGATGCATGGGAAGGTGCGCAGGCGCGGCTGGATGCGCTGACCACCAAGTTGCGCCAGCCGGGTTCGTATCCCACGCCGATCACCCGCGACGTGCTGGACGAGAGCCACTTCGTTTCCGGCTTCACCCATGACGGTTTCATCGCCGCGGTGGAGCAGTCGAAGGAATACATCCGTGCCGGCGACATCTTCCAGGTGGTGCTGAGCCAACGGCTGAGCGTGCCGTTCAATGCACGTCCGGTGGATGTCTACCGCGCGCTGCGCGCGCTGAATCCCTCACCGTACATGTACTTCCTCGACGTCGGCGATGTGCAGGTGGTGGGCTCGTCGCCCGAGATCCTGGTGCGCCTGGAGCAGGGCGAAGTCACCGTGCGCCCGATCGCGGGCACGCGCCCGCGCGGCAAGACCCACGACGAAGACATCGCGCTGGAAGCCGAATTGCTCGCCGACCCGAAGGAGCGAGCAGAGCACCTGATGCTGATCGACCTGGGCCGCAACGACACCGGTCGCGTGTCGGAAGCCGGCACGGTGCAGGTGGGCGAACAGTTCGTCATCGAGCGCTACAGCCACGTCATGCACATCGTCAGCGAAGTCACCGGAAAACTCTTGCCCGGCCTGAGTTACGCGGACGTGCTGCGCGCGACGTTTCCCGCCGGCACGGTCAGCGGTGCGCCGAAGATCCGCGCGCTGGAAGTCATCCGCGAACTGGAGCCGATCAAGCGCAACGTCTACGCCGGCAGCATCGGCTATATCGGCTGGCACGGTGATGCCGATACCGCCATCGCCATCCGCACCGCCGTCATCAAGGATGGCCGCCTGCACGTGCAGGCTGGTGCCGGCATCGTCTACGACTCCGATCCCGAGAAGGAATGGGACGAGACGATGAACAAGGGGCGCGCGCTGTTCCGCGCCGTCGCGGAAGCAGCCAAGGGGTTGTGATGGAGATCGCGACCGACAACGCCAGGATCAGCCTGCGCAACGACTACAGCGAGGGAGCACACCCGCGCCTGCTGCAGGCGCTGGCCGTGGCGAGTGCCGAGATCAACCGCGGCTACGGGCTGGATGTTCACAGCGTTCGCGCCGCCGCACTGATCCGCGACCGCCTTGGTCGTGATGCCGACATCCATTTCCTCGCCGGCGGCACCCAGACCAATCTCGTCGCGTTGGCCGCCTTCCTGCGCCCGCACGAAGCGGTGATCGCACCGGCCAGCGGCCATATCGCCACGCACGAAACCGGCGCGATCGAGGCCGGCGGCCACAAGGTGCTGACCATCGCCACCGTGGACGGCAAGCTGAGCCCCGATCTGATCCAGCCCTGTCTGGATGGTCATGGCAGCGAGCACATGGTGAAGCCGCGGTTGGTCTACATTTCCAATACCACCGAGTGGGGCACGCAGTACAGCGCCGCGGAACTGCAGGCACTCGGCGCGTTATGCCGCGATCGCGACCTTTTGCTCTACGTCGATGGTGCACGCCTCGCCTCGGCACTCACGACGCCCGGCAACGATGTCGACCTGGCGCTGCTGTCGACCGAGGCCGATGCCTTCTACATCGGCGGCACCAAGAACGGTGCCTTGCTCGGTGAGGCGCTGGTCATCGTGAGCCCCGCGCTGCGCACCGATTTCCGTCACGTCATCAAGCAGCGCGGCGCGATGCTCGCCAAGGGCATGGTGGTCGGCGCGCAGTTCGAAGCCTTGTTCGAAGACGGCCTGTATTTCGTGCTGGCGACGCACGCGAATGCCATGGCGGCGCGCCTGCGGGAGATCCTGCAGCAGGCCGGCGTGCCGCTGGCGGTGGATTCGCCCAGCAACCAGGTGTTCCCGATACTGCCGGACGCGGTGGTTGAGCGTCTCGGACAGTACGTGGAGTTCGAAACCTGGGAGCGGCGCAGCGATGGCACCACGGTGATCCGACTGATGGCATCGTGGGCAACGCCGGAGTCCGACATCGAAGCGTTCACGGCCGTCCTGGCGCATGTGTTGGCGGAGGACCAAGACCGATGACCGCATCTGGAACCCCGCAGTCGATGGTGGGGCGTTCAACAGGGAAGTCCTTGAACCGGAGAGATCCCATGAAGCTGCGCTACCTTCTGTTTGTGCTTGCGTTGGCCCTGTCCTCCGACCTGGCGGCCCAGGTCAATGCGCTCCCCCCGACGCGCCATATTCTGGTGTACGGCGAAGCGCAAGCGCGCGCGATTCCGGATCGCTTCAAGATATCCGTGAATTTCGAGGCCATCGACATGAACGCGGACGCTGCGCGCCGACGAGTCGAGGAGAACGTGCAACAGGTCCTCGGAAAGCTGAAAGCCGCAGGCGTCGCGGATGGCGAGATCGTGGCCACGTCGATGGAAATGGGCACGCGAGAGCGCTACGACGACAGGAAGAGTGAGCAGGTATTTGTGGGAACGGGCGTCAAGCGCACCGTTGTCGCTCGATTTGACAGCCAGGCGTCGCTCAAGACGTTCTTGGCCGACCTGAGGACGTCGAAGGAGTTGAATGTCTCAAGCGTGGACACCGAATTAGCGGACGAAGCCGAACTTCGCAGGGCGCTTCGCGAGAAAGCCATTGAATCATCGCGAGAAAAAGCGGAAACCATCGCAAAGGCCTACGGCGCGAGGTTGGGTGGACTGTACAGCGTTTCAGACGTGGCGCCGCAGTTCCAGTATGGGGTCCGCGAGGGCAGTTGGCCTTCGACCTATGAATGGGGCCGATTCCAAGAGACGGACGGGTACACGCTCGACAAGGTCCAGGTAACGGGATCCCGGATGAAGCGGGCGAATCTCGAGTCGTTCCAGACGGGCTACGTTACCTTCACCGACAAAATCTACGCCGTATTCCTGCTTGCGGATTGACCCATGCTGCTGATGATCGACAACTACGACAGCTTCACCTACAACCTCGTGCAGTACCTGCAGTCGCTGGGTGCCGAGGTGAAGGTGGTGCGCAACGATGCGATGACGGTGGATGAGATCGCGAAGCTCGCGCCCGAGCGCATCGTGATATCGCCCGGCCCGTGCACGCCGAACGAAGCGGGCGTTTCGCTGGAAATCATCGAGCGGCTGGGCGCCAATACGCCGATCCTCGGCGTCTGCCTGGGCCACCAGAGCCTGGGTCAGGCGTACGGCGGCAACGTCATCCGGGCGGGCCGCATCATGCACGGAAAGACCTCACGCATCCGCCATGAGGGCAAGGGTGTCTTCGCCGGCTTGCCCGATGCCTACGAGGCCACGCGCTACCACTCGCTGGTCGTAGAGCGCAGCAGTTTGCCGGACGCGCTGGAGGTGACCGCCTGGACCGAGAACGAGGACGGCAGCTTCGAGGAGATCATGGGGCTGCGCCATCGCGAGTTCCCGGTGGAAGGCGTGCAGTTCCATCCCGAATCCATCCTCACCGAGCACGGCCACGCGCTGTTGAAGAATTTCCTCGAACGATGACGTAGGGCGGGCCTTGGCCCGCCATCGCCACGCCGGTGGGCCAGGGCCCACCCTACGGAGCCCACATGCCACTGACCCCGCAAGAAGCGTTGCAGCGCACGATCGAACATCGCGAGATCTTCCACGACGAAATGGTCGACCTGATGCGGCAGATCATGCGTGGCGATGTGTCGCCGACGATGAGTGCGGCGATCCTGACCGGCCTGCGCGTGAAGAAGGAAACTGTCGGCGAAATTGCCGGCGCGGCCACCGTCATGCGCGAGTTCTCGCGTACCGTGGAGGTGCCCGACCGCACGCATCTGGTCGACATCGTCGGCACCGGGGGCGACGGCTCGCATACGTTCAACATCTCCACGTGCTCGATGTTCGTGGCGTCCGCTGCCGGCGCGAAGATCGCCAAGCACGGCAACCGTAGCGTGTCGTCGAAATCGGGCAGCGCCGACGTGCTGGAAGCGCTGGGCGTCAACATCGAGTTGCAGCCCGATCAGGTCGCACAGTCCATCGTGCAGTCCGGCATCGGCTTCATGTTCGCGCCCATCCACCACCCGGCGATGAAGGTCGTTGCGCCCGTCCGTCGCGAGATGGGCGTGCGCACCATCTTCAACATCCTGGGCCCGCTGACCAATCCGGCGGGTGCCCCGAGCATCCTGATGGGCGTGTTCCACCCGGACCTCGTCGGCATCCAGGCGCGCGTGCTGCAGGAACTCGGCGCCGAGCGCGCGCTGGTGGTCTGGGGCCGCGACGGCATGGACGAGCTGTCGCTCGGCGCCGGGACGCTGGTTGGCGAACTGCGCGATGGACAGGTGCGCGAGTACGAGTTGCATCCGGAAGATTTCGGCATCGCCATGGCCGCCAGCCGCAACCTGCGCGTGGGAGATGCCGCGGAGTCGAAGGCCATGCTGTTGGGTGTGCTGGACAACCGGCCCGGCCCGGCGCGCGAGATCGTCGTGTTGAACGCCGGCGCGGCGCTGTATGTCGCTGGTGTAGCGGACAGCATCGAGGCCGGCATCGCCGCGTCGCGCGAGGCCATCGCCAGCGGCAAGGCGCTGGAGCGCCTCCAGCATTTCATCGCCACCACCCAGGCCCTGGGAAAACAGGAAACGCACTGACATGGCCGCCAGCGGATTCGCCAGCCTGCCCAAGCCGCCGTACTACGCGGTGATCTTCTCCTCGCAGCGCAACAGCCAGGATGACGCCGGCTACGGCGCCATGGCCGAGCGCATGGTCGAACTGGCGCAACAGCAGCCGGGCTTCCTCGGGATGGAATCGACCCGCGGCGCGGACGGCTTCGGCATCACCGTGGCGTACTGGGAGAGCGAGGCGGCGATCCTCGCCTGGCGCCAGCATGCCGAGCACACGGCCGCGCGCGAGCAGGGCCGACGGGACTGGTACGACCATTTCGAACTCCGGGTCGCCAAGGTCGAACGCGCCTACGGCTGGGACCGCGCGACGACCGAGCGGCACGGATAGTGCGAAAATAGGGGCCCCGCACAGGCGGGTGCCCGCCTGAGGACTGCATGAGCGACATCCTGACCACCATCCTCGCCCGCAAGGCGGACGAGATCGCCGAGCGCAGCGCCCGCGTATCGCTGGCCGACCTGCGCGCGCGCGCCGACGATGCGCCGCCGACGCGCGGCTTCGCCGACGCGCTCAACGCGATGATCGCGCAGGGTGACCCGGCGGTGATCGCCGAGGTGAAGAAGGCCAGCCCGTCCAAGGGCGTTATCCGCCCGGATTTCCGCCCGGCGGACATCGCGGTCAGCTACGAGTTCGGCGGAGCGGCCTGCTTGTCGGTGCTGACGGATGTCGATTTCTTCCAGGGCGCCGACGACTACCTGCGCCAGGCCCGCGATGCATGCACGTTACCGGTGCTGCGCAAGGATTTCACGGTCGATCCCTACCAGGTGTACGAAGCGCGCGTGCTGGGCGCGGACTGCATCCTGCTGATCGTCTCCGCGCTGGACGACGGCCAGCTGGTCGATCTGTCCGGCCTGGCGTTGCAGCTGGGCATGGATGTGCTGGTCGAGGTGCACGACATCGACGAACTCGAGCGGGCGCTGCAGGTGCCGGTGCCGCTGGTGGGCATCAACAACCGCAACCTGCGCACGTTCGACGTAACGCTGGACACGACGCTGGCGATGAAGGACGCCGTGCCGAAAGACCGCCTGCTGGTCACCGAAAGCGGCATCGTGGTGCCGGATGACGTGGCGAAGATGCGCGCCGCGGGCGTCAACGCATTCCTGGTCGGCGAAACCTTCATGCGGGCGGAAGAACCCGGCGAGGCGCTGCGTCAGCTATTCTTCGCAGCATGACGGACACGCCTTATCCCACGCCTCGCCCAGACGCCCCGGTCGTGGTCTTCGATTTCGACCACACGTTGTACGACGGTGATTCCGGCGGCCACCTGGTGGCCTGGCTGATTAGGCGCAATCCGCTGCGCGCGGTGGTGGCCATCGCCGCATCGATCGTGCTGGGGCCGATGGTGGCGTTCCTGCCCACGCGGCGACGCGGCATTTCCGGCTATATCTGGATCGGTACGTTCGGCCTGCACGGACGTCGCAGCTTCGATGCCCTGATCGACCAGTACGTGGATACGCACCGCCAGGAAGTGCAACAGCGCCTGCTGCCGCACGCGCTCGAGGTTTTCCGCGAGCATCGTGCCGCCGGTGATCGCGTGGTCGTGGCCACCGGCGCGCCGCCTGAACTGGCGCGCGCCATCCTCAGCTTCGTCGCCCACGAAGACGTACCCGTGATCGGTACGGCAGTGGGGCCACGCCTTGGCGCGGTGGTGGCCACGCGCCACTGCCACAACGAAGAAAAGATGCGGATGCTGCGCGAGCGCGGCTACGGCGAGATCGCCGTGGCCTACTCGGACAGCAGCGCCGACCTGCCGCTGCTCAAGGCGGCACGTGCCCCCGTCGTCGTCAACCCGAAGCCGGCACGCGTGGACATGTTCAAGCGCGTGCTACCACCTGGCACGCCGATCCTCAACTGGGGATGCAAGGAGCGGGGCGGCGCGGGAGCTCCCTGATCTCAGGTGCGTTCGGGCGCGTTCCAGTCCCGGATCAGGTCGGCGAACTCGATTTCCGCGAAATCCTGGTATTCGCCCGCATCGTAGAAGCGCCCGTAGCAGTTCTTGCAGCTCTCGAACCAGATATGCGGCTGCTGCGGATCGACCATGCGGATCAGGTCCCGATTGCCGATGCAGACCGGGCACTTGATCCGGTCGACCTTGTTGCATTCCTCGCCCTGTGCCGGGTCGCCGGTATCGATCTCTTCGGCACGATGCTTGAGCGTCTCGTGCGCCATCATCTCGAACCACAATCCCTTGCATTGCGTGCACCGATGCGCGGTGGCCTCCGGCTCCACGATCAGTTCCATCAGGCTATGGCACTTGGGGCACTGCATGGAAGGAACTCCCGGGCATGGTGGGTCGATTCCGGCGGATTCTAACCCGGATGCCCCGACGTCCGGCAGGCGCCGCGTGCGCTATATCCGCAGCGGCTCGACGTGTGCCTTGGGCAGCAAGCGGCGGGTGAAGTACGCGTCCTCGAAATACCGGATCTTGCTACACAAGATGGGATGCGCCAGGCCCTCGTACAGGACGATCTCTTTCTTGGGTCCCATGGCCTTGAGCTCCTGGGGAAGCATCAGCGCCCGCTTCTCCAGCACCTCGTTGTCGGAGACATTCTTCCCCTGGCCATGCGACCGCGTCCGGGAGCGCCGCCGGATGGTGGTGTAGCCCAGCATTTCGGAGTAATCATTGGCATCCTGCTGCTCGCGGGGTGCGTAGATGATCTGCAACGCATGGTTGGTAATGATGGTGCGCGACAGCTCCTTTCCGTACACCGCGTCCAGCTGCGCCATCGACTGGATGATCGGCAGCAGCCTCAGGTTATATCCCGCCATGTACGCAACGGACTTCGAGATGATGTCCACGCGACCGATCGCGGTGAACTCATCCATCAGCAGCAGGCACTGATGCTTCAGCGACGCGTCGTTCTGCGGCAGCGTCTTGGTGTTGACGTTGATGAGCTGGCTGAAGAACAGGTTCACGATCAACCGGCTTTCGGCGAGCTTGTTCGGCTGGATGCCGACATAGATCGTCATGCGACGTCGACGTACGTCGTCAAGACGGAAGTCGTCCGCACTGGTGGCGGCGTCCAGGACCGGATTGAGCCATGGATTCAGTGGCTCGCGGAAGGAACCGATGATCGAAGCGAACGTCACGTCGGCCTGGGACAGAAGTCCCGCGAACGCCGTGCGTGTCTGCGCGCTGAGGAACGGCGCTTCAATGAGCTTCTGGAGGTAGGGCTTCAACTCGCCCCCGTCGCCCGATGCGACGCGCAGAATAGCGCCCAGTGTTGGTCTCTCCACCGCATGATCGTGCCCATGCCGCTCGAAGACGTAAAGCGAAAACGCAAGGAAGGCATTGCGCGCCTGACTGACCCAGAATTTGTCCTTGTCATCGCCATCGGGATAAAGCATTGCTGCGATGCTTTGCAGGTCGGATACGCGGAACGCGGGATCGCTCGAAACATACGTCATCGGATTCCAGCGGTGCGTCCTGCGATCTTCCGCGAAAGGATTGAACAGGTAGACCTCGTGCCCGATCGACTGCCTCCAGCCCGACGTAAGGTCGAAGTTTTCCTGCTTGATATCCAGCACCACGGCGGACTCGCGATAATCGAGCAGATTAGGAATCACTATTCCCACGCCCTTTCCGGAGCGAGTACTGGAATACCAAGTATGCCGCCATCAGCATTCCCGATCGCGGCATACAGGCGGGCCAGCCCGATGCGGCAGCCCGTGAGCGCACGTCGCCGCTGGCCGATGGAGTGCTGCTTAATGGCGAACGAGGCGAGGAAGTGCGCGGGCTGCAGACCTCGTTGAACCAGCTCGGTTTCCGCGATGGCCAGGGTGCGGAACTGGAAACGCGTTCTGGCATCTATGGCGGCAAGACGCAGGAAGCGGTGCGTGCCTTCCAGGTGGCGAACCAACTGGAAGCCACGGGCAATGCCGATGCGCGCACGCGCGCGACCATCGCGCAGCAACTGGCGTTGCCTGAGCAGGAGCGCCGTGCCCAGCCCACGGAAGCGCAGCGGCGCGAAGGCGGACTGACCTGGCCGACGCCGGGTAATCGCGACATCAATGAGGCCGACAAGCCGCGCGAGGGTCGGGGCGAGTTCGGTACGCCGCGTAGCGGTGGCCGGCGTCATGGCGGTATCGACATCCAAGGCGATACCGGCGATCCCATTGTCGCAGTTGCAGGCGGCACAGTCGTGGTGCGCCCGAACAATGGTGCGGCGGGCAACACAGTTCATATCCGGCATGATGACGGCTCTCTTAGCAAGTACTTCCATCTGGGCGAGTTCAGCGTCCGAAACGGCCAGCGCGTGGAAGCCGGGCAGCAGGTCGGCACCATGGGGCGCTCAGGCAATACGCCAGCGCAAGGCGACACGCATCTGCATTTCGAGCTGTGGCGGGACGGTCGCCAGGTCGACCCGTTGCCATATTTGCGCGGTGCAAACCGGGATGCCGCCGTGCCCGCACGATCCGCATCGCCCGAGGTGCTGCGTGACGGAGGCTCCGGGGCGTCGGTGCGGGAGCTGCAGCAGCAGCTCAACCAACTGGGCTACCGCGGCGCCGACGGTCAGTCTCTGGAGACATCGAGCGGCAGATTCGGTCCCCAGACGGAGCATGCGCTGCGGGCGTTCCAAGCGGATCGCGGGCTCAAGGTTGATGGCGTGTATGGCGAGCGGTCGCGTGAGGCGATGGCGATCTCCGTGCGTGACACGCGCGATGTCGCTCCTGTGGAAGCAGCATCGCAGCGTTCGTTCGCGGACCGCATGTTCTCTGCATTGCAAAGTGGCGATGACCGCGCCATGCGTCAGGTGCTGGACGATTACGTCAAGACACCGGCCGGTCAGAGCTGGCAGAAGGAACAGTCCGTGGTGGACCAGCAGGCTGCGCCGCAACGCGATCAGGCGGCTCCTTCCCGCTGAGCAGTTGCGATGGGTGCGGGTCGGTTCAAGGGCCGACCCGCATGTCCGCTAGGGATGCCAGTCGCGAATGCCTAGAAGAACCACGCGCGACCGATCTGATACAGGCTGATCGACAGAACCAGCACGCCCACGACCTTCAAGACGATTCGCTCGGACACGTGGCGTACGAACCAGGCGGCGAACGGTGCGGCGATGGCGCCGCCGACTAGCAGGCCGAGCACGATCTCAAGGTGGTCCAAGCCGATCGTCAAAAGGAATGTCAGCGATACCACCAGCGTGATGACGAATTCCGACGCACTGACCGTACCTATCGTAGTGCGTGCCTGTCCGCCACGGGCGAGCAGGGTGGACGTGGCGAGCGGGCCCCATCCGCCGCCACCCGTGGCGTCCAGCAGGCCGGCGAAGAATCCCAGCACCGGTACGCGCTTGACCTCCTCGCGTGGCATCCAACGGCCGAACGAACGGACGAGGATCAGGATCGCCAGCGCCAGCAGATACAGGTAGACGAAGGGCCGGATGGCATCGCCCGGCAGGCGGGTGAGTACGTAGGCACCGAGTGCTCCGCCGATGGACCCCGAGATCGTCAGGCGCCAGAACAGGCGTTTGTCGATGTTGCGGAAGTAGGCGTGCGATGCGCCGGACACGCCGGTGGTGACGACTTCCGCCGCATGCACGCTGGCGCTGACGGCCGCCGGGGGAAGCCCCATGCTGAGCAGGATCGACGAGCAGATCAGGCCGAAGGCCATACCCAGCGCGCCATCGACCAACTGCGCGCCGAGGCCGATGAGGATGAACCAGAAGAAC
This sequence comes from Pseudoxanthomonas sp. LjRoot125, assembly GCF_964252705.1. Taxonomy (NCBI): domain Bacteria; kingdom Pseudomonadati; phylum Pseudomonadota; class Gammaproteobacteria; order Lysobacterales; family Lysobacteraceae; genus Pseudoxanthomonas; species Pseudoxanthomonas sp. LjRoot125. The sequence goes on from NZ_CAXUOY020000003.1 coordinate 239,396, forward strand.
TCGCTGCCAAACTCCATCCACGGATTCCTGCCGGTGGGGGATCCGGCATCGCATCCCCGAAGGATACCCTGCGTTGTCGATCAGGCTCCGCCGAGTGCGCGGGTGAAGCGAAGCGAGCTTTCGGCAAAACCGCAGGCGCGGTAGAACGCGTGAGCCTCGGTGCGATGCAGGGCGGTGGTCAGTTCGAGTCGCACGCAGTCCGCGCTGCGTGCACGGCGGTAGGCTTCCTCCAGCAACTGGCGGCCGAGCCCGCTGCCTCGCGCTTCGGTGGCGACGACCAGCGCGGTGATCCGGCAGATGAGCGCGCCCAACGGAACGTAATAGAGGAAGTGCAGGCCGACGAGGCCGCATCGCGCGCCGTCACGCCGGGCGAGCAGCAGCACCTGCTGGCGATCGGCATCCACAGCATGGATGCGCTCAGCCGCTTCTCGCGTGGAACAGGGATAACCGAGCTCTGCGAGCAGGTGGGCGACATCATCTGCGTCCCCTGGCATGGCGGGACGGATGTCGAGAGGTGGAAGCGCGTTGGGAGGCGCGGCCGGTCGCAGAGGAGGACCGGCCCGGCCCATGAAGATCAGCGGGTGCCGTACAGGACGACGGTCTTGCCCCTGGCATGCAGCGAGCCGTCAGCCTGCAGCTTCTTCAGCACGCGACCGGCCATCTCGCGCGAGCAGCCGACCAGGCGCGCGAGCTCCTGGCGGGAGACGCGCAGCTGGGTGCCTTGCGGATGGCTCATGGCCTCCGGTTCGCGGGCGAGGTCGTGCAGGGTGCGGACGATGCGGTCGGTCACGTCAAGGAACGCCAGACGGCTGGCCTTGCGACTGGTGTCCAGCAGGCGCCGGGACAACTGGGCGCCGATGGCGTACAGCAGCTTGGGGGCATCGGCCGAGAGCGTGCCCAGGAACAGCTGATGCAGGCGCTCGTAGCTGATCTCCGCCAGTTCGCACTGGGTCCGGGTCCGCAGGATCACTTCCCGGCGGTCGGACTCGATGAACAGGCCCATCTCGCCGACGAATTCACCGCTGCCGAAGTAGCCGAGGACCAGTTCGCGGTCGTCGTCTTCCTCGGTAATGATGCTGACCGAGCCGCTGACCACGTAATACAAGGTGCCGGCCGGGTCTCCCGGGCGGAACACGTCGGCGCGGGCCGGGTAGCGTCGCCGATGGCTATGGGCGAGGAAACGCTCAAGCGTGGCGTTGTCCGGCGTCAGGGGGCTGGCGGCGGGGCGAGCGGGGGCTGAAAGGGGGATGCCTGGGCTCATGGTGGTCGCGGCTTGTAATTCCGGAAGCTTAGTCCGAATACGTAGCCGACGGCAAACGCAGGCCATGCAAGGGCTGGGCCAGTCCCGCGGCGGCCGGCCGACGGGTGGCGACGGACATTTCGCTGTCACCCCTTATGGCGCATAATTTGCGCCCCATCCGATACCCCCCAAGAGGGACCACCGCCGTGGTAAAACCCCTGCCTCGCCTGCGGCTGCAAGGCTTCAACAACCTGACCAAGGCGCTGAGCTTCAACATCTACGACGTGTGCTACGCCTCGTCCGAGGATGAGCGCCGCCGGTACATCGAGTACATCGACGAGGAATACAACGCCGACCGCCTGACCCAGATCCTGACGGACGTGGCGGAGATCATCGGCGCCAACATCCTGAACGTGGCCCGCCAGGACTACGATCCCCAGGGCGCCTCGGTGACCATCCTCATCTCCGAGGAGCCGGTGATCGACAAGAAGGATGCGGGCAAGGAGATCATCTCCGACGCGGTGGTGGCGCACATGGACAAGTCGCACATCACGGTGCACACGTATCCGGAAACCCATCCGGACAACGGCATCGCGACGTTCCGCGCGGATATCGACGTGGCGACCTGCGGCGTCATCTCGCCGCTGAAAGCCCTGAATTACCTGATCGAAAGCCTGGAATCCGACATCGTCATCATGGATTACCGGGTCCGTGGCTTCACCCGCGACGTGAAGGGCAAGAAGCACTACATCGACCACAAGATCAATTCGATCCAGGACTTCCTGGCCAAGAACATCAAGTCGCGCTACGAGATGCTCGACGTGAACGTCTATCAGGAAAACATCTTCCACACGAAGATGCACCTGAAGGAGTTCGACCTCGACAACTACCTGTTCGAGGAGAAGGCCAAGAACCTGTCGTTCAAGGAGCGCATGAAGATCGAGGCGCGCCTGAAGCGGGAGATCGAAGAGCTGTACCACGGGCGCAACCTGTCCGAGTGACAGGGCCGCGGGTTACACCCCGTTGGGGTGACCCGGGGTAAGGTGGGTTCAAACAGGCGGGACGAACCGCCCGCGGCGCAGGCCGCGCACCAGGACCGACGGCGGTCCGGAACGTGAGTTCCGGGCCGCTTTTGCGTTGTGGCCCGGGCATAAACCTGAGGAGAAGGCGTATGGCGTGGGTATATCTGGTGTTGGCGGGCGTGCTGGAAATCGTGTGGGCGGTCGGCCTGAAGTATTCCGAGGGTTTCACCCGCCTCGTACCCAGCGTGGTCACGGCTGTGGCCGCGGCGGCCAGCTTTTGGCTGCTGGCGGCAGCCCTGAAGCACATTCCGCTGGGAACGGGCTATGCGATCTGGGTCGGCATCGGTGCCGTCGGGACTGCCTGTGTGGGCATGTGGCTGTTCCAGGAGCCTGCCACGGCGGCGCGGCTGGTCTGCATCGGCCTGATCGTGGCCGGCATCATCGGCCTGAAGCTGGCTTCGTAAGCCTGGGCGGCGCCTCAGAGGCGATAGGCCACGGCCTTCATCAGCTTCGAGGCGCCGGCCATCAGGGTCGGGATCGGGGCCGGGAGCACCCGAGCACCGGCATGCTGGGCATGCTCGGCATGGCGGGCTTCGTCGGCTTTCATCACCGTCAGGATCTCGCGGCTGCGCAGGTCGGCGGGCGGCAGGGTTTCCAGGTGTTCGTCCAGGTGGGCCTCCACCTGATGCTCGGTCTCGACCACGAAGCCCAGGCTCCAGCCGTCGCCCCGCAAACCGGCCAGCGCGCCCAGGGCGTAGCTGCCGGCGTACCAAAGGGGGTTGAACAGGCTGGGGCGGCTGTCCAGCTCCCGCAGGCGGTCCGCGCACCAGGCCAGGTGATCGGTCTCTTCCTGGGCGGCATCGAGCAGATGGGCCCGGGTCTCAGGATCGCGGGCGACCGCGGCCTGGCCGAAATAGAGCCCTTGGGCGCAGACCTCGCCCACATGGTTGATCCGCATCAGCCCGGCGGCATGGCGCTGTTCGGCCTCGTCCAGGGCGACGTCCGGCGTATCGCCGGCGGGATTGGCCCTCTGGGCCGGCGGGTTGCCGAAGACGGTGTCCAGGCCGCGCTGGGCTTCCACCAGCCAGCGGTCCAGGGGGGAAAAGGTCCGCGTGTTCATGGCGCTATTGTGCCTGTACCGGCCTCGCCCGTCCGCCGCAGGTTGGGCGGCTTGCATGGGGGAGGGTCGATCCGTACAATACCGCCCCTCGCGCTCCACCCTTCACAACGCGTGGCAAAGTTCCGCCCGGGAAACCGCGGAATCCGCCCGACCAGACACACGAGAGTTACATGAGCACCTTTACCGCCAAGTCCGAGACCGTCCAGCGTGACTGGTACGTCGTCGACGCAGCAGGCAAGACCCTGGGTCGCCTGTCCACCGAGCTGGCCCGCCGTCTCCGCGGCAAGCACAAGCCCGTCTATACCCCTCACGTTGACACCGGCGACTACCTCGTCGTGATCAATGCCGAGAAGATCCACGTCACCGGCAACAAGCTGGCTGACAAGAAGTACCACCGCTTCACCGGCTACATCGGCAACCTGAAGACCGAGACGCTGGCGCAGGCGCTGGAGCGCCATCCGGAACGCGTCATCGAGACCGCCGTGAAGGGCATGCTGCCGAAGGGCCCGCTGGGCCGCGACATGTATCGCAAGCTCAAGGTTTACGCCGGCCCGAATCATCCGCACGCCGCTCAGCAGCCGCAGGTCCTGGACATCTAATCATGGCTATCACTCAGAACTACGGCACCGGCCGTCGCAAGTCCTCCACCGCCCGCGTGTTCCTGCGCAAGGGTTCCGGCAACATCACGGTCAACGGTCGTCCGCTGGACGAGTTCTTCGGCCGCGAAACCGGCCGCATGATCGTGCGCCAGCCGCTGGAGCTGACCAAGAACACCGAAACCTTCGACATCACCGTGACCACCACCGGTGGCGGCATCACCGGCCAGGCCGGCGCCATCCGCCTGGGCATCGCCCGCGCGCTGGTGGAATACGATGAAACGCTGAAGTCGGAACTGCGCAAGGCAGGCTTCGTGACCCGCGACGCTCGTGAAGTCGAGCGTAAGAAGGTCGGCTTGCACAAGGCGCGTCGCGCCACGCAGTTCTCCAAGCGCTAACAGACGCGCTACACTACGCGTCACTGGTTACACAGCCCCGTCGCCAAGCGGTAAGGCACCTGACTCTGACTCAGGCATTCGGTGGTTCGAATCCATCCGGGGCTGCCAACTTGAAGTCCACTGGACATCCGCAAAAGCCCGCCTCTGGCGGGTTTTTGCGTTGAGGGGTCTTGCCATGGTCGCGATGTTCCAACCTCCGTTTTGCCCCGCCGACGAGGCCGTGCGCCGCGTGCAGGAGCGTGGCTACGCGGTACTCGAGCCGCGGGCCATGGCCGACGCCGTGGGCGTCGATCTCGACGCGCTCGACGCGTTGCTGCCGAGTTGGGATCGGCTGGAAGTGGACGGATACCTCAAGGACGGCGGCCGCTATCGGCGGCGGCGGCATTCGTGCTTCGTCCTGGATGCGGAAGGCATCGCGCAAGCGGCGCACCGCGCGCACTGGCAGTCGCTGGATTACAACGCCTTGCATGGCGGCATGCAGCGCTGGTTCGAGCCGATCGAGCCGGCCGTCGCGGAAGCCCAGGCATGGCGACAACTCCTGTTGGGGCTGGGCCGCTGGTGTTCCGCACTCAGGGGCCAGCGCCGCTGGTATGTCGAGGCGCATCAATTCCGCATCGACACCACCGACGGCATCGGCCGACCGACGCCGGAAGGCGCGCATCGCGACGGTGTGGATTTCGTTGCGGTGCTGCTGCTGGGCCGTCAGGGCATCAAAGGGGGCGAAACCCGCGTCTTCGCCGCCGCAGGGCCGGACGGGCAGCGCTTTACGCTGGAAGCGCCGTGGTCGCTGCTGTTCCTCGACGACGAGCGCGTCATCCACGAATCCACCCCGATCCAGCCCCTGGACGGGCAGGGCCATCGCGATACGCTGGTGCTGACCTTCCGCAAGGACGGCTTCCAGGGCGACCCCAGCGAAGGCTGACCGTCGCGCGTATTTCGTTACAATTGAAACCATGGCGCATGCGCGCCGGCATCCTGGAGTTCCGATGAAGCTGGGTTCCCTGAAGGAAGGTGGTCGCGACGGTACGTTGATCGTCGTGTCGCGTGATCTGGCCCGCGGCGTGCGCGCCACCGGCATCGCGCCGACGCTGCAGCGCGCGCTGGAGGACTGGAGCAACACTGCGCCGCGCCTCAACGCACTGTACGAATCGTTGAATGCCGGCGATGTCGAGGGTGCCTTTGATATCGACTTGCACGCGCTCGCTGCGCCGCTGCCGCGCGCCTATGAATTTGTCGACGGCAGCGCCTACCTGCCTCACGTCGAGCGCGTGCGCCGCGCGCGCAATGCGGAGGTGCCGGCGAGCTTCTACACCGACCCCCTGATGTACCAGGCGACCAGCGCGGGCTTCCTTGGCCCGCGCGATCCGGTGAAGGTGGTCAGCGAAGACCATGGCATCGATCTGGAGGCCGAGATCGTCGTGATCACCGACGACGTGCCGATGGCGGTCACGCCCGCGCAGGCCGCCGGACACATCCAGCTGATCGGCCTGGTCAACGACGTGTCGCTGCGCAACCTGATCCCGGGTGAGCTCGCCAAGGGCTTCGGGTTCCTCCAGTCTAAGCCGCGGTCGGCGTTGTCGCCGGTCTTCGTCACGCCGGACGAACTGGAAGCCGCGTGGGATGCCAACAAGGTGCACCTGCCGCTGGTGACCCACATCAACGGCGCGTGGTTCGGTGCGCCGGAAGCCGGTGTCGACATGCAGTTCGACTTCTCGCAGCTCGTTGCCCACGCCGCCAAGACGCGCCCGCTGTCCGCAGGCACCATCGTCGGCTCGGGCACCATCGCCAACGAGGACACCTCGAAGGGCGCCTCGTGCTTCGCCGAGAAGCGCACCGTCGAGACCCTCCGCGATGGCAAGCCCAGCACCCCCTTCATGAGCTTCGGCGATGTGGTCCACATCGAAATGAAGGATCGTGACGGCCGTTCCATTTTTGGCGCGATCGAGCAGCGGATAGAGGTCCAGCCCTTGCCTTGAGGCTGGGCCCGGGCCCAGTGTGGTTACTTGAAGGACCGAAGCGGGCAGGGACGTGGATTCCGGGAATTTGATGGCGCAAACCGCGGGGAGCGGCTTGCATGGCTGAGCAACTGAAGCTGTATTCCTACTGGCGCTCCAGCGCCGCTTACCGTGTCCGCATCGGCCTGAACCTGAAGGGCCTGGTGTACGAGACCGTGCCTGTGCACCTGGTGCGCGATGGTGGGCAGCAGCACTCCGCGGAATACATCGCCAAGAATCCCCAGCAGCTGGTGCCGACGCTGCAGCACGGTGAACGGGTGATCCGGCAATCGCTGGCGATCCTTGAGTACCTCGACGAAGCCTGGCCTTCGCCGCGTCTGTTGCCGATGACGGCGCGCGATCGCGCCCGCGTGCGCGCGCTGGCGCAGATGGTCGCGTGCGACATCCACCCATTGAACAACCTGCGCGTGCTGCAGTATTTCGAGCACACCTGGAATGTCCCGCAGGCCGAGCGCGACGATTGGATCAAGCACTGGATCGTCGAAGGCTTCACGGCGATGGAGGCCTTGCTCGTCGAGGATGCCGCTACCGGTCCTTACTGCCATGGGCAGACGCCCGGACTCGCGGACTGTTGCCTGGTGCCGCAGGTCTTCAATGCGCGTCGCTTCGGCGTGGACATCACGGCATTCCCGACGATCCTGCGCATCGAGGAAGCGTGCCTGGCCTTGCCGGCGTTCGATCGGGCGCGTCCCGAGAACCAACCCGACGCCACCGCCTGAAACGAGAAGGGCAGCTTGCGCTGCCCTTGCCGTGCGTGTCGCGATGCCTTGTGGCGGTCAGCCGAAGCCGTGGGTGATGCGTGGCGAACTGCTGCCGTTGTCGTAGTCGGCGTAAGGATCGTGCTCACCCTTGCTGCCTTCGGACAGGCGGAACTTCAGTGCCAGGCCATCGCGCGAGTCGGCGGCGCGCAGCGCTTCTTCCTGCTCGATCTGACCTTCCTTGACCATGCGGAACAGGCATTGGTCGAAGGTCTCCATGCCTTCCTCCAACGACTCTTCCATGGCGGCCTTGATCTCGTGGACCTGCCCGCGGCGCAGCAGGTCGCGGATCATCGGCGTGTTAATCAGCACCTCGGCGGCCGGCAGGCGGCGGCCATCGGTGCCCTTGACCAGGCGCTGGGAAACCACCGCGCGCAGGTTCAGCGCCAGGTTCATCAGCACGTTCTTGTGCGCGCTCTCCGGGAAGAAGTTGAGGATGCGCTCGATGGTCTGGTCGGCATTGTTCGAGTGCAGCGTGGCCAGGCAGAGGTGGCCCGTCTCGGCGAACGCGATCGCCGCTTCCATCGTGGTGGCGTCCAGGATTTCGCCGATCAGGATGACATCCGGCGCCTCGCGCATCGCGTTCTTGAGGGCGTTGTGGAAGGCGTGGGTATCCAGGCCGACTTCGCGCTGGTTAACGATGGACTGCTTGTGCCGGTGCAGGTACTCGATCGGATCCTCGATGGTGAGGATGTGGCCGGTACTCGTCGTGTTGCGGTAGTCGATCATCGAGGCGAGCGAGGTCGACTTGCCCGAGCCGGTGGAGCCGACGATCAGCACCAGCCCGCGCGGGGTCATGATGATGTCCTTCAACACCGGCGGGAGGTTCAGCTCCTCGATGCTCGGGATCACGCTGCGGATCGCACGGATGACCATGCCCACTTCGCCGCGCTGCTTGAACACGTTGACGCGGAAGCGGCCGGCGTCCTGCAGGGCGATCGCCATGTTGAGCTCGAGCTCGCGCTCGAACACGGGCACCTGGCCCTCGTCCATCAGCGAGTACGCGATCTTCTTGACCATGCCGGGCGGCAGGCCGGTGTTGCCCAAGGGGTACAGCTTGCCCTCGATCTTGATGTAGACCGGCGCCCCGGTCGTGAGGAACATGTCCGAGGCGTTCTTCTCGGTCATCAGCTTCAGGAAATAGCCGATGTCCATATGCAAAGCTCCCCACGATGCGCGGCACCACGTTGCAACGGTGCCGAAGGCTACAGACAATGGCCGCGCGTACCCCTCAACGTCACGGCACCCCAATGACTGTTAGCTTCGCACACTTCCGCAGGCCCCTGCATGTGATGGCCGCCGCAGTAGCGGCACTGGCCCTGGTGCCCGCGTTCGCCCAGAGCGTCCCCACGCCGGAGCTGGAGGCCGCGGTGAAAGCCGTGCAGCGCGCCGACCAGGCCGATGCCGACCAGTACGCCCCGGAGCCGTTGGCTGCCGCCCGCCAGGCGCTGGCCCAGGCGCAGTCCACCCGGAACAAGAAAGAAGCGCTCGATTTCGCCTTGCGCGCCGCGGCGGACGGCGACCTGGCGCGCGCGCGCAGCGAAGAAGCCGTAGCGACGGCCGAAGTCGGCCAGCGTCGCGCGGAAATCGCCGACCTGCAGCGCCAACTCGGGGAGGGTGGCCGATGAGCGCGCGCCGGTTCGTCCCGTTCGTCCTGGGTCTGATACTTGCCGTCGCGACGGCGATGAGTGCGTTCGCTGCAGACAACCCGGTGGTGGTGCAGCTCAACCAGCGCCTGGTCCGGCTGCAGTCCGATCCCGCCCTGGCGGAATTCGCGGCCTACGAGAAGCTGCAGGCGCAGCATGCCGTGGCCGCGTTCGACAAGGCGCGCCGCAGCCAGCGCGAGACCCTGCAATACGTGGCTGAGCGCCGAGTCGAGATTGCCGAAATCGCTGCCCGCACCCAGTCCGCACGACGTGAGGCCGATCGACTGGATCGCACACGCAGCGAGCTCCTCGTGGAAGCCAGTCGCCGCGAGGCTGAACGGGCCCGTCGCGAAGCCGAGCGCTTGCGCGTGCAGGCCCAGATCCAGGCCGAAGAGGCGGATCGCCTGCGGTTGGCGGCGGAAGCCGAAGCACTGGCCCGGCAGGAAGCGGAGACCACACTGGACACCGTGGCGGGCCAGCAGGCCAGTCGACTCAGCACCGCGCGTCAACGTGAGTTGAAGCTGGCACGGGAGGAGGCCGAACTCGTCTCGGGGGCGAAGCTGCCGGCGTCCAAGTTTGAAAGCAGGGGTGAAGTCTTCACCCTGGGCGCCGACGCTTTCGCGAGCGGATCGGCGAAGCTCTCCGGGGGCGGCAGTTCGACGGCAAGCGCGTTGGCCGCATACCTGCAGGCAAACCCCAAGGCGCGCGCGCGCATCGAGGGCTACGGCGACAAGCAGACGCCGGGACAGCGCCGCGCGGACGCCGTGCGAGACGCCCTGACGGCCGGTGGCGTGCAGCGAAACCGACTGCAGAGCACCGCGAAGGGGGCCGGCACGAAGGCGCGCGCCATCGAAGTCGTCATCACGCACTGATTTTTCTTTAGGAATCAGTGTGTTATACGGCGTTCCGAGGTGTGCAGGGCGACCTATGTGAAGAGTCGCGAGCCCTGCAATACACCCCGAATCAAGTACTTACGAATGGGGTTGCCGGGGCTTCGGGCGAGGAGTAGGGTCGTATACCCAAGCGACCCCTGTCGCTTGGCTCACCGGAGAATCGCCCCGATGACGCCCGTTCCAGTCCCACAGGAAACCGCCGCCGGCAGCCAGGCTGTCGCGGGCCTTCCGGTGGGGGGTACCCGCGTCAACGATCGGCAACTCCGCTCCCAAGCCAACGCCCCGTGCCTGTGAAGGCCGGGGCGTTCGTATTTCTGCTGAAGGAGGTAACACCATGTTCGAAGGTCAACCGCAGGCCGAAATCGATGCACTCATCAAGGCCGATCCGGAGTTCAAGCAGCTTTACCAGCGCCATCGTGAGCTGGACAAGAAGGTCACGGATGCCGAACTCGGCGTCCTGCCCATCGACGACAACCTGCTCGGGCAGATGAAGCGCGAAAAGCTGCACGCCAAGGAGCGATTGCTCCGGATCTACGACACCAAGCCCCACTGACGCTTTCCTGATCCTTTCTCGTCGCGGGCGGCGACGGCCTCCTCGTCGGCCGTCGCCGTCCGCGTCACCCTAATGCGATAATCCGGGTCACGTTCCGCACCGGATGCACGGCCGCATGGCGATCCACTCCTCCGTACTCGAGCTGATCGGCGACACGCCGATCGTCCAGGCCAAGCGCCTCGACACCGGGCTCTGCACCCTTTATCTCAAGCTCGAGAGCGCCAACCCTGGCGGGTCCATCAAGGACCGCATCGGCATGTCGATGATCGAGGCCGCCGAAAAGCGCGGCGACTTGAAGCCCGGCGCCACGCTGGTGGAGGGTACGGCGGGCAACACCGGTATAGGCCTGGCCCTCGTCGCCCAGCAGAAGGGCTACAAGCTGATGCTGGTGGTCCCGGACAAGATGAGCCGGGAGAAGATCTTCAATCTGAAGGCCATGGGCGCCGAGGTCATCCTCACCCGCTCCGACGTCGCGAAGGGGCACCCGGAGTACTACCAGGACCTGGCCGAGCGCATCGCGCGCGAGACGCCGGGCGCCTACTTCATCAACCAGTTCGGCAATCCGGATAACCCGGCCGCGCACGAATTCGGCACTGGTCCGGAGATCCTGCGCCAGATGGACGGCCAGTTGGATGCCATCGTCTTCGGCTGCGGTAGCTCCGGGACCATGACTGGCCTGTCGCGGTGCTTCGCGGCGCATTCGCCCCAGACCGAGATGGTGCTTGCCGATCCGGTCGGCTCCATCCTGACCCAGTACATCAACGAGGGGACCCTCAGCACGAAGTCAGGCAGCTGGTTGGTGGAGGGCATCGGCGAGGATTTCCTGCCGCAGATCTCGGACTTCACCCGGGTCAAGAAGGCCTACGGGATCAGCGACCGCGAGAGTTTCCTGACCGCGCGCGAGCTGCTGGCGAAAGAGGGCATTCTGGGCGGCTCCTCGACGGGCACGCTGCTCGCCGCGGCGTTGAAGTACTGCCGCGAGCAGACCGAACCGAAGAAGGTGCTCGTCTTCGTCTGCGACACCGGCAACAAGTACCTGTCCAAGATGTACAACGACTACTGGATGCTGGACAACGGCTTCATTGATAGGCCCCAGTACGGCGATCTGCGAGACCTGATCCTGCGTCCCTACAGTCAGCGCGACACCGTCGTGGTCAGCCCTACGGACCTGCTGACGACCGCCTACCAGCGCATGAAGCTGTACGACGTGTCTCAGCTGCCGGTGATGGAAGGCGACAGGCTGGTCGGCATCGTGGATGAAAGCGACGTGCTGCTTCACGTGTACGGCGATGAGGCCCGCTTCCGCGATCCGGTCTCTACGGCCATGGTCAGCAAGCTGGACCGCCTGGATGTGCGCTCGCCCATCGAGGCGCTGCTGCCCGTGTTCGACCGGGGGCAGGTGGCCATCATCACCGACGGTGACGCCTTCCTGGGGCTGATCACCCGCATCGATTTGCTGAACTATCTGCGACGCCGCGCACAGTAGGCGGCGATGCATGGCCGCCCACAGGGGAGGGCGGCCGGACACGGACGATACGTTAAGGACCCGCTGTTAAAATGGCGGGCTGACTCAAGGAACCCGAATATGGCGCACCATTCATCCCCCTCCGGCGGGAACGTCGGCGATCTCGCCCTGGGCACCCTGGCCATCCATGGCGGGCAATCCCCGGACCCCACCACGGGCGCGGTCATGCCGCCTATCTACGCGACCTCGACGTACGCGCAGAGCAGCCCGGGCGTCCATCAGGGTTTCGAGTATTCCCGCACGCACAACCCGACGCGCTTCGCCTACGAGCGCTGCGTGGCCACCCTCGAGGGCGGAAGCCGCGGGTTCGCCTTCGCATCGGGCATGGCCGCGACCTCGACGATCCTGGAACTGCTCGACAGTGGCAGCCACGTCGTCGCGATGGACGACCTCTACGGCGGCAGCTTCCGCCTGTTCGAGCGGGTGCGCAGACGCACGGCGGCGCTGGATTTCAGCTTCGTCGACATGACCGACCTGACGGCGTTCGAGTCCTCGATACGGCCGGAAACGCGACTGGTGTGGGTGGAAACCCCCACGAACCCCATGCTCAAGATCGTCGACATCGCTGCCATCTGCGAGATCGCGCGCAAGCGCGGCCTGCGTGTGGTCGTCGACAACACCTTCGCCTCGCCGATCCTGCAGCGTCCGCTCGCGCTCGGCGCCGACATCGTCATGCATTCGGCCACCAAGTACCTCAATGGCCACTCCGATATGGTCGGCGGCATGGTGGTGGTCGGGGATGATGCGGAACTGGCCGAACAGATGGCCTTCCTGCAGAACTCCATCGGCGCGGTGCAAGGACCTTTCGACAGCTTCCTCGCTCTGCGCGGCCTGAAGACCCTACACCTCCGGATGAAGGCGCACTGCGAGAACGCCCTGGCATTGGCGCAGTGGCTCGAGACGCATCCCGCAATCGAGAAAGTCATCTACCCCGGCCTGGCATCCCACCCCCAGCATGCGCTTGCCGCCCGGCAGATGCAGGGCTTCGGCGGCATCATTTCCATCGTGATCAAGGGCGGCTTCGATGCCGCTCGCCGGTTCTGCGAAAACACAACGCTCTTCACCCTGGCCGAATCGCTCGGTGGCGTGGAAAGTCTGGTCAATCACCCGGCCGTCATGACGCATGCGTCGGTGCCGGTAGAGCGGCGGGAGAAGCTGGGAATCACCGATGGGCTGGTGCGGTTGAGTGTGGGGGTGGAGGCTTTGGAAGACCTGCAGGTCGACTTGGAGCGAGCGCTTGGCACCGCGCTACTTAGGCAGGGCGGTGCGCGTGACCGCTGAGCGTTCCGGCTTGCGTCTGCTGGCTTACGTACAGGCGATACGCGCTTCCTCCGCCTGGTTGCGCCACGCATACCGATGGCTTCCCGAATCCATTCGGGAGAAGGTCGCGCGTCGACTGGCGGAACGTGCTGCGCTGGCGGCGCGCATGCCCGATTTGCCGCCCCTTCGAGTTGACGCTGGCGTGCAACCGGCACGGCAGGAGTTTCCGGATAGATCAAATTCCGGAAGCCAGTCATCCGCGAGTGGCGCCAATCTGTTCGGATATTTTCGTGGCCAGTTCGGCTTGGCAGAAGCGGCACGCCTGTACGCGTCGGCACTGCTGGTTTCGGGCAACCCGGTGGCGCTCGTGGACATCGATTTGGACTTGCCCCACGGATTCGGCGACGAAAGCCTCGCATCCTTGCTGCAAGATCAAGCGCCCCATGCCACGAGCATTGTCTTCGTCAACCCCGACTACTTCGAACAGGCGATAGAACGGATCGGGCGAGCGAGGATGCAGGGTCGCTACATCATCGCGTGCTGGTTCTGGGAGCTTGAGCGCATACCCGAGCAGTGGCTGGCGGCGTTTGAGCTTGTCGATGAAGTGCTAGTGGCGTCCGGGTTTATCGAAGAAGCTGTCCGCGCAGCAACCACCAAGCCGGTCACGCGCATTCCATTGCCTCTCTTTGAGAGGTGCGACAGCGGCCTGCAGCGATCAGACATAGGGCTTGCAGACGACCAGTTTGTATTCATGACCAGTTTCGATTTCCATTCCTGGGTCGAACGTAAGAATCCGTTGGCGACTATGGAGGCTTTCCGTCGCGCGTTCGGTGGAACCGACGCGAAGGTCAAGCTCGTGGTCAAGACGAGCAATGGGCACCTGCACCCTCAGGCGCTGACCCAACTGCTAGCGACGACGCATCATGAGCCGCGCATTGTGATCATGGACGGAATCATTGAGCATGCGCATCTTCGCGCTATGCAGCGTTGCTGTGATGCTTACGTGTCCCTGCATCGTGCCGAAGGGTTTGGTCTTGGCTTGGCGGAGTGCATGTCGATGGGGAAGCCTGTGATCGCTACTGCGTGGTCGGGCAACCTTGAGTTCATGACAGAAGACAATAGCTGCCTGGTGCCGGCAGAGCTGACCGCGATTCCCCGCGGGCAGTACTTGCATGCGGACGGCCAGCGCTGGGCTGCTCCCGATGTTGAGACGGCAGCGAGTTTCATGCGCAGGCTGGTCTTCGAGAAGGGCTTTGCGCAAGGGCTGGGGGGGCGCGGCAGGGCGTCGATAACGAGGCAGCTGTCGCCCAAAGAAGTCGGAAAGATGCTCACGGAGAGGCTCGAAGCCATCGCGCTGTTGCGCGCGACATCCATGTCGGCACAGGACAAATTTGTGCCGGCGACTGCAGAGGCTAGGCAATGAGGAATATGTTCCACGCGCTCTGGATCTACAGGTACTTCATCGCCTCATCAATCCGAAATGAGCTGAAGCTGCGCTTCGTCAGGAGCAAGCTTGGCGCGCTGTGGATGATTATCCATCCTTTGGCGCAGGTGCTGATATTCGCGACCATCTTGTCCGAGGTCCTTTCAGCCAAGCTGCCCGGCATCGATAACAAGTACGCTTACGCGCTTTACCTGATGGCCGGCACCCTGGGGTGGACCCTATTTGCGGAAGGGGTGTCAAAGTCGCTGATGTTGTTCATCGATAGCGGCAATCTGATGAAGAAGATGGCCTTTCCGCGAATCTGTCTGCCGGTCATCGCGGCCGGAGTCGTTCTGGTCAACAATGTCCTGCTTCTGCTGGCCATTTTTGGCGTGTTCGCCGCCCTCGGACACTACCCAGATCTGCAGGTGGTCTGGCTGCCGATCTTGATGCTGTTGACGTTGTGCTTCGCCATGGGGCTCGGCCTGATTCTCGGTGTGCTCAATGTGTTCATGCGGGATGTGGGCCAAGTCGTGCCAGTGGTGCTACAGGCCATGTTCTGGCTGACTCCCGTCGTTTACAACCTCAGCATTCTTCCGGCCCACCTGCAGCATTGGTTCAAGTACAACCCCATGTATCCCATCGTCGCTAGCTACCAGAACGTTCTGCTCTACGGGAAGCCGCCGCTATGGACTGAACTGGGCACACTGGCGGCGGCGACCGCAGTACTAATGTTGGTCGCACTTGTCGTCTTCCGCCGCGCGAGCCCTGAAATGGTGGATGCACTGTGAGCGCCAAGCTAGTGGTACGCAACGTAGGCAAAGCCTACCGTCATTGGCGCAGCGAATGGATGCGTGCCGCTTCCTGGTTCGGGCTGCCCGTGCAGGCTCTGGAGGAGCACTGGGTGTTGCGCGATGTTGCGTTCGAAGTCGGTCCCGGTGAGACGGTCGGTATTGTTGGCCAGAACGGTGCCGGCAAGAGCACGCTGCTGAAGATCATCACTGGGACCACGCGCGCCACTGAGGGTTCGGTGAGCATGAGCGGGCGCGTTGCCGCCATCCTCGAACTAGGCATGGGTTTCAACAGCGATTTGACTGGTCGACAGAACGCCTTCCACTCCGCCGGATTGATGGGCTACAGCCAGGCGCAGATCGAGCAGGCTATGCCCCAGATCGAGGCGTTCGCAGAGGTGGGTGAGTATTTCGACGAGCCCATGCGTACATATTCCAGTGGCATGCAGATGCGCGTGTCCTTCAGCGTCGCTACCGCCTTTCGCCCCGATCTGCTGATTGTCGACGAGGCGCTCTCGGTCGGCGATGCGTACTTCCAGCACAAATCCTTCCAGAGGATCCGCGAGTTCAAGGAGCAGGGAACAGCGCTGCTGCTCGTTTCGCATGACAGCTCTTCGGTACAGGCCATCTGTGATCGAGCAATCCTCCTGGATTCCGGCAGGATTCTCCGCGATGGTTCACCCAAGGACGTGATGGACTACTACAACGCGTTGATAGCCGAGAAAGAGAACGCCTCGCTTCTCGTGCGCAAACACGAGTCTGGCCGCGAGCAAGTTATTTCCGGGACGTTGGAGGCAGTAGTCGAATCGATTGGGCTGTACAATCTTCGTGGCAATCCGGTTGAGACAATCGATGTCGGCGAAGAGGTTTGCCTGTCGGTCATGGTGAGAAGTCGCGCAGAGATCGAGCGCCTGGTGTTGGGGTACATGATCAAAGACCGTTTGGGGCAGGTGGTGTTCGGGACGAACACCCACTACACGGAGCAGCCAGTGCTGGGCGTCAGGGAGGGGGACCTGTTGCGGTACGACATACGATTCGAAGCCAATCTGGGGCCGGGGAGCTACGCTGTCTCCACCGCACTGGTCAGCACCGAAACCCATTTGGTCGATAATTTTGAATGGAGGGAATTGGCTCTGACGTTCACCGTCGCCAATCTCAGTCACCCGATTTTCATCGGTAGCGCGTGGGTGCCGCCAAGAATCGAGGTCGAACGCTGATGTCGACCTACATCTCTTATTCCCAGAATTTCGAAGACGTCATGCTGCGGCGCGCGCTGCAAGATGTAGAGCAGGGTTTCTACGTCGACGTTGGCGCCCATCATCCGCTCAAGGATTCGGTCACGCGCGCGTTCTACGAACGGGGCTGGCGCGGAATCAATATCGAGCCGGTGCGCGCTTGGCTGGATTTGCTGGAGATTGACCGTCCGGAGGACATCAATCTGGGGATCGCCATAGGCCTTACCAGGGGCCATGTTGACTTCTATGACGTGGACGACACGGGCCTTTCCACGACGAACCCCGAGATCGCCTCCCAACATGCGGGCGATGGTTTCCTGGTGAGGATGATCCGAGTTGAGGCCACGACGCTGGACGACGTGCTAGAGCAGCATGCCCGCGCCGACATCCATTTCCTCAAGATCGACGTCGAAGGTGCCGAAGGCGACGTGCTGGGCGGTTTGTCGCTGGATCGTTGGCGACCCTGGATCGTAGTGGTCGAATCGACGCGGCCGAACACGCAGGACGATATCCGCGGTGCCTGGGAGAGCACGCTCATTGAAGCGGGCTATACGATGGCCTACTACGACGGCCTCAACAGATTCTATCTGGCCAAGGAACATTCGGAGCTGGCGCGCCATTTTTCCTGCCCGCCGAACTTCTTCGACGATTTCGTTCGGCACAGTGATTGGGAGAGGGGGGAAGAAGCAAGGCGCCTTCGCGAGGAGCTGGAAGCGCTTCAACGCGGAACTGATGAGGCGATCGGGCAGTTGGAGGCGCAGGTCAACGCTCAAAGCGATCGCATCGAGACCCAAAGGGAGCGCATTGGTGTTCAAGAGGAGCGCATTGATGCCCAAGTCCAGCATGTGCTGGAACTGGAGGCCGCGCTCGAGCAGGCCAAGCGCGAACACCGTGAAGAGACAGCTAAGATCCAGTTCGCGCACGACGCGCGCCTGGCGGAGGAGGCCGCCCGCTTTGATGCCAGGGAGACGCTAGCGCTGGAACGCCTGGGTGCGGAGTACGAGGCTCAACTGCGGCGGCTCGCACGGCGGATAGAGGAAAGCGAGCGACTTAGGCACCTGCATCGTCACCAGTTGAGGCTTCTCACCGAATCCCGGAGCTGGCGCCTGACGCGACCGCTACGCTGGATGTCGGAGAAGATGGGCGCCTCTAAGCCCTTCCCCGTGGCCGATGAGGTTCCCGACGTTGTCGAGTCACCGTTGATCGGTGAGCTGGAGTCCCCCACCGGTCCTGCGGTTCCGGATACTGAAACGCTTCTCCGGCTAGCTTTGCGGGCCGAAGCCACGCCCCGACAGACGCCCAGCATTGTTTCCGCTCCAGCGCACGTCACTGCGATGGTGCAGTCCGACCTACAGGAAATACTTAGCCAGCTAGAAGCCTTCTCCGCGACTCCGACCGGGCTACCCCCAAGGCTCGATTCAATACCGGGTTCCTCGTTGCTTAAGGGTCCCATCCTCCGTGTGTATGAGCGCCTGTTCCGCAAACAGGCGCTCATCAACGGGAAAGTGCTGGAGGCGCTGCGCCTGCTGAAGGATTCAAGTCGTGACCATTAGCGTTCCAGATGCTGCCCGTCGATCGGATGTCGGACCGGTTCGGGTACATCAGTTCCATTCCGGCTCGGCGTATGGCGACGCCGTGACCAACTCCATGTTCCTGATCAATCGGCACCTGCGGGGGCTCGGCTACGAGGGTGAGGTGTTCGTGGAACATCTCGATCCCCAGCTGATCCATTCGCTGTCGCCGTGGACCTCGGTTGAAACGGTACTGCGGGAGAATGATCTGCTCCTGATCCATCACTCGATGGGTCACGACCGTCTCGCTTGGCTGCTTTCTCTTAAATGCCGAAAGGTTCTCGTCTACCACAACATCACGCCAGCCGAGTTCTTTCCTGAAGGATCCGCGTTCCGAGAGTACGCAACGCTCGGTCGTGAGCAGTTGATCGAACTTAAGGGCGCCGTGGAGCGCACTGTCGCTGTCTCGTTCTACAACGCGACCGAACTGAGCGCAGCGGGTTTTGCCCAGGTCGATGTGATACCTGCGCTGGTGGATGACCGGAAGTTCTCGGCCGTATTCGCGCCGAAGTGCCGCGAGACCGGCACTGGTCGTCCCTGGACCGTCCTCTTTGTGGGGCGTGTCTGCCAGAACAAGGGGCATGGTGATCTGATCGA
Source organism: Pseudoxanthomonas sp. LjRoot125 (assembly GCF_964252705.1). Lineage (NCBI taxonomy): Bacteria > Pseudomonadati > Pseudomonadota > Gammaproteobacteria > Lysobacterales > Lysobacteraceae > Pseudoxanthomonas > Pseudoxanthomonas sp. LjRoot125. The sequence goes on from NZ_CAXUOY020000003.1 coordinate 258,039, forward strand.
AGCCGCCCTTCGCTGGCGTGCGCTGCATCCAGCCTATCCTATTCGATTCGTATGCGTTGGCGCGCTGGATCTAAACGATTCGTTTTGTCGTGAACTGGTTGCTTCGGTCGAATCGCTGGGGTTGAACGACAAGTTCCAGTTCACCGGCAAGCTCTCGGACGAAGAATTGCTGGACTGGTACGCGCGCGCCGACTGTTACCTAAGCCTGAGTAGACACGAAGGCTTCGGCGTTCCGCTGATAGAGGCGATGTTCTGCAGATTGCCCGTTGTCGCGCTGGCAGAGGCCGCAGTGCCGGAGACCTTGGCTGGCGCAGGCGTGCTGCTCGAGAGCGCCGACCCCGATGTTGTTTGCCGAGAGCTGTTCGGCTTGATGCGGAACCGCAAGCGCGCGCGCGCGCTGCTGGTCGGCCAGGACCGGCGTGCGGCGGATTTCTCCGCACAGAAAATTCGTGGGAAGCTGGCGGAGCTGCTGGGCCATCTTGGGCTGGAGACGCCCGGGGTGGAAGAGGTGGCCAACTATCACGCAGGCTCCACTACCTATCGTGTTGAAGGCCCGTGCGAGTCGAGTTACAGCCTGGCACTGGTCAATCGTGAACTGGCGGCGGCCGTCTCCCGGAAGGGAGCGGACGTTGCGATGTTCTGCACCGAGGGTCCGGGTGACTACACGCCCGATCCCACTGCAGTGGCCGCTCTCGCTCCGTCGGTGCAGGCGTTGATTCGGGCGGGTCGCGGGACCGGATTGCCACGCGTCGTCGTGCGGAATCTGTATCCGCCGCGAGTACGTGATGCCCGTGCGGAGATCGCGGGCGGGTACTTCTTCTGGGAAGAGACCAGCTTTCCGGCAGCCTACGTCCGCGACTTCAACCTATCGCTCGATCTGCTTCTCGCTCCTTCCGCTACTGTCGCGGATGCGTGGCGCTCGTCTGGCGTCAACGTGCCCATTCGCTATGTCGGAAGCGGCGCCGACCATGTGTTGAACGTGCCGTCCGAGCCGCACGACGAGCCGCTGCCCGAAGGATTCAAGTTCCTGCACGTGTCGTCCTGCTTCCCTAGAAAAGGGCCCGACGTACTGCTTCGCGCCTTCGGCGAAGCCTTCAGTGGGCGAACCGACGTCAGCCTGGTAATCAAAACCTTCGATAATCCCCACAACGAAGTACCACAATTGCTGGCATCCCTGAAGGCCGCCAACCCCCGCTTCCCAAGGGTCGTGCTGATCAGTAAGGAATTCACGCCCGGGCAGATACGGATGCTGTACGAACAATGCGACGCATACGTCGCTCCTTCGCGCGGGGAAGGGTTCGGCCTGCCAATGGCGGAGGCGATGCTGCATGGGTTGCCCGTGATCGCGACAGGCTGGGGAGGCCATACCGATTTCTGTCGTCCCGATACGGCGTGGCTGATCGACTACCGAATGGCGCCTTCTGCGAGCCACGTTGCGGGCTCGGACGGTTCCCTATGGGCGGAACCGGATGTGGACAGCTTGGTCGAGCAGATGCGCCAGGTCGAACGGGGTGAGGGGGATCTCGAAGGGCGCCGCGCGCGGGCAAAAGCTCTGATCGAGTCAGATTTCAGTTGGGACAAGGTAGCGGCTCGATTCGTAGACGCCTTCGAAGCCGACTTGCCGACTCGCGACACGCATGCGGATCCGATCCGTTTGGCTTGGGTGTCGACCTGGAACGAACCGTGCGGAATCGCTACGTATTCCAACTACCTGCTCGAACATCTCGATGACGCAGAAGTCCAGGTTTGCGTTCATGGTCGCATGGGCACGTCGCAGCCCTCTGCCGGCATCCAACCCTCGGCGCTGTGGCGCGACGCGAATCAGGAGTCGCTGGATGGCCTGGTCGCCCGAATCCTTGACGATCGGTCCGAAGTGGCTGTGTTCCAGTTCAACTTTGGGTTCTTCTCTGTGCCTGCTTTGGCCAAAGCCGTGGCCGACCTGGAACGAGCGGATGTGCGCGTTATCGTGGTGATGCATTCGACCCAAGATGTGGATCGCGGGGACTTCAGGGCATCGCTTCGGAATGGCGTCGAAGGGCTGGCTACCGCCTCCCGGCTACTCGTCCACTCGGTCGACGACTTGAATCGCTTGATCGACTTCGGCCTTGGCGCGAACGCCGCTTTCTTCCCGCACGGCGCTATGGACCTGGAGACCAAGGGAATGGCGCGGGCGCGCGAACGTCTTCAAATTTCCAGTGAAGTGAAGATCGTTGCCACATATGGGTTCATGTTGCCGCACAAGGGCTTGCCGGAAATCCTCCAGGCCA
>NZ_CAXUOY020000004.1:0-96597 GCF_964252705.1 Pseudoxanthomonas sp. LjRoot125
TTCTTGCGCGGCTTTCGCCAACAATCGACCTTCATCTCACGTCAGGGGGCGGTGCATGAAGCACTCTTGGGTTGTCGGCGCATTTCTTTTCGCCCTGGGGCCCAATGCCTTCGCAGCGGAGCAGGTGTCGGCCCACGCTCGCAAGGTGCACGAGGATGCCCTCGTCCTGGACACGCACCTGGATACGCCCGCCAACCTCGTGCGGCCCGGCTGGAACATCGCTGACGACCATGCGCATGAAGGCGATATGTCGCAAGTCGACTTGCCGCGCATGAAGTCAGGCGGGCTGGATGGCGGCTTCTGGGTGATCTACACCGCGCAGGGTGCGAGAGACGAAGCCGGCAAGCGCACCGCGCGTAACCACGGTCTTGCGCGGCTGGTGGCCATTCGCGAGATGCTCGCGTCCCACCCTGATGCCATGGAGCTCGCATTGACGTCGGACGATGCGTTGCGCATCGCGAAGGCCGGCAAGCGCGTGTCATTCATCAGCATGGAGAATGCCGCACCGCTTGCCGCTGACCCGAGTTTGTTGGAGGTCTATCACCGCCTTGGCTTGCGCATGCTGGGCATCACGCATGTGTTGAACAACGATTTCGGCGACTCGTCCACGGATGCGAAGGGGCCTGAGTGGGGTGGTTTGAGTCCTGCCGGCAGAGCGCTGGTGGCCGAGGCCAATCGCCTGGGTATCGTCCTGGACGCATCCCACGCCAGCGACGCGGTGTTCGACCAGCTGCTCGAGGTGTCCCGTGCACCGATCGTGTTGTCGCATACCAGCGCGGACGCGGTATTCGATCATCCTCGCAACATCGACGACGACCGGATCCGACGCCTCGCCAAAAAGGGCGGTGTCATCCACGTGAACGCCTTCGGTGGCTATCTGGTCAGCATTCCCAAGGTACCCGAGCGCGAGGCTGCGCTCGATGCGCTGTCGGACAAATATGGACCGGAGAGCAGGCTGTCCGTCGAAGCCGCGCCTGCGTATCTGGCCGAGCGCCGGAAGATCGAAGCACGCTATCCGGTGAAGCGCGCGACGCTGGACGACTACATGGCGCACTTGCTGCACATCATCAAGGTGGCGGGCGTGGATCACGTCGGCGTTGGGGCTGACTGGGATGGTGGCGGTGGCGTGGAGGGAATGGAGGATGTCAGCGCGCTGCCGCTCGTCACGGCGCGTTTGCTTGCCGCGGGCTACGGTGAAGATGACGTCCGGAAGATATGGGGCGGTAACCTGCTCAGGGTGCTTCGCGAAACGCAGTCGGTGGCGGAGCCCAGCGCGACGCCCTGACCGCTGTTGGCGCCCTGAACGCCCGCCGATATCCAGCAGGACGCGCGTGCGTTCACTCGCGTAGAGGTGGCGCGCCTGTCGCTGGAACAGGAGGTTTTCCCATGGACGAATCGATCACGCCGCGCCGTTTCGTTGAGGCGTTTACGTACGACATCCCTAAGCACTGGTTGCCGGGAAACGAAGTGGTGTCCTCGCTGCTGAATGCCTACACCGTGCTGGTGCCTGCCAATGAGGCGTTCTACATCCGCACGTTGAATGCGTGCCTGCCGCGCATCACGGATGCATCGCTGCGCAAGCGGTGCCAAGCCTTCATCCGCCAGGAGGCCCAGCATGGCGTCGCGCACAAGCGCTACTGGGAGAATCTGGATGCACAAGGCTATGCCTACAGAGGCTTCGAGCGGATCGTGGACCGCGCCATCTTCAAGACGATGGATCGCTGGGCGCCCTTGTGGCTACGCGCGTCGCTGGTCAGCTGTGTCGAACACATCAATGCGTACCTGGGTTACGAGTTCCTGTCGCAGGCCATGCTCGAAGGAGCAGATCCGCGAGTGAAGGACCTGATGGAGTGGCATTTCGCGGAAGAGATCGAGCATCGCGCGGTCGCCTTCGACCTGCTGCAGGCGATTTCCCCGAGCTATCCGGTACGGCTCGCGGGTGCGGCGACGACGGCCGCGTTGTTCTACCTACTGATGACGGGCCTGGCGGTGGCGTTGCTGGTCCAGGATGGCGCGTTCTGGCGCAGGGCCACGCTCCGCCAGGCTGCCGCCCATCTCGGATCGAACCACCACATGGGCCGTCGCACGATCAGGCACTTGTGGAACTACCTCCGCCCCGGGTTCCATCCATCGCAGTTGGGCGGCGACGACCTCGCCGCTGCCGTCCTCGCGAGGCAGGTGGCCGCGCGCCCCCCTGTTGTTGTCGCGATGGCGGCAAAAGCTGAATGAACGCCTTCCGTCTTCAGGCTACTTCCAGGGCATCAAGAATCCGATCTGCAACCCATTGAAAGGCAATGGGAATTTTTGCGCCCCGCGGCCCCAGAGATTGTTGCACCGGTGGGACAAAGGGAACTTCCCATGTGGTTAGCAGTCGAACCCCCCGACTGCTAACATCCTTGCCCATGAACCAGATCACCTCCACCACCGCCCTGGTCCCCAACAATCTGCCGATCCCCAGCGCCCTGGGTTCGCTCGACGCCTACATCAGCGCCGTGCACCAGATCCCGGTGCTGTCGGTGGAAAACGAGCGTGAGCTCGCCAACCGCTACCGCGAGGACGAAGACCTCGACGCCGCGCGCGAACTGGTGCACTCGCACCTGCGCTTTGTCGTGCATGTGGCCCGTGGCTACAACGGCTACGGCCTGCCGCTCGGCGACCTGATCCAGGAAGGCAACATCGGCCTGATGAAGGCCGTGAAGCGCTTCGACCCCGATATGGGCGTCCGCCTGGTGAGCTTCGCCGTGCACTGGATCCGTGCCGAGATGCACGAGTTCATCCTGAAGAACTGGCGCATCGTGAAGGTCGCCACGACCAAGGCGCAGCGCAAGCTGTTCTTCAACCTGCGCAAGTCCAAGACCCGCCTGGGCTGGATGAATGCGGAAGAGGTCAGCGCGATCGCCAAGGACCTCAATGTGTCCGAGCGCGAAGTGCTTGAGATGGAGGCGCGTTTGTCGGGCCGCGACATCGGCTTCGATGCGCCGTCCGACGAAGACGACGATCATGCGCCGCCGTCGCCGGCCAGCTACCTGGTCGCGCGCGATGAGGATCCGTCGCAGGCCTACGAGCGCGCCGACAGCGAAGACAACCAGCTCGAGCTGCTGCGCGAGGGTCTGGCGAATCTCGACGACCGTTCGCGCGACATCATCAAGCGCCGCTGGCTGGATGGCGAAAGCAAGGTGACGCTGCAGGAACTTGCCGACGAGTACGGCATTTCCGCCGAGCGCGTGCGCCAGGTCGAAGCCAATGCGCTGAAGAAGATGAAGGCCTTGTTCGCCGCCTGACACAACCACCGCAGTGCAAAGATGAGAGGCTCCGCAAGGAGCCTCTTTGCGTTTTGGCGGATTCATCCGCTGCCGAAAGTGTGATCCACTACGCCGCAGTCCGTACCGGACGACGACATCACAGGAGCAGGGCATGCGGTGGGGGAAACAGGGGCGTTGGATCGTGGGGCTGGCTTGGCTCGTCGTGGGCACCTGCGCCATGGCGACGAACGATGTGTGGGCGCGAGGCGCTGATGGAGCGAAGGCGGCGGATGCGCAAGGCCGCATCACCTTCGGGATCGATCGCGAGGAATACGACGCGCAGGCCCGCGCCGCGATGCAGGTGGACCCGGTCGTGGCCAAGCACCTGGGTGCGATCCGCACGGTGTCGCTGGACGAACCTGCGAGCATGGACGAACCCGGCCCCGACGTCCTGGTGTTCGACGTGGTGGGCAGCCGAGGAAAAGGGCGCGTCACTGCACGCTTCATCACCGTCAGCCCGACCGAGGAAGTCCTGGGCCCCGGCACGCTGGTGATGGCGGATGGCACCACGCACGCCATCGACGGAAACGCTGATGCGCTCGCCGCAGAGGCCGAACACGACCACGCGCACGACGATGAAGCGGCGCTCGCGGAGGGCAAGGACATCTTCACCCGGCAGGCGCGCGAGGCCGCGCAGCGGTATCCGCTCGTGCAGGAACACATCGGCCGCATCGACACGTTCACGATGAATGAAGTGGGTACGGGCGCGGCGGCCGGCATGAACACGTTCGTGTTCGACCTCGTCGGCAGCAAGGGGCGCGGCACGCTGGAGGCCGATTTCATCACCGTCAGCGCCGACACCGAGCGCCTGGGCAAAGGCGTCCTGACCTTGCAAGACGGTCGCCGCCTGGCGTTCGAAGGCGAGCCGCGTGGCGCGGATGAGCCCGAGGACGATGAGGCGGACACGTCGCTGTTCGGCGACATGCAGGACAACATCTTCACCCGCCAGGCGCGCGCCGCGGCGCAGCGCTATCCGCTGGTGCAACAGCACATCGGCACGCTGTCGTCGTTCGAACTGGACCTGACGGCCAGCAGCGAAGCGGAAGGCGCGGATGAGTTCGTGTTCGCGCTCGCCGGCGACAAGGGACGCGGCCGCTTGCTGGCCGAGTTCATTACCGTGGATGCGGACACCGAACGTCTCGGCAAGGGCGTGCTGACCTTGGCGGACGGGCGCGAATTCGCGTTCGAAGGCGAGCCGCCGACAGCGGGCGAGCAGGCGTCGTCCCGCGCGGACACGGGGCGTGGCGACATTCCCGACACCTTCGCGCAACAGGACGGCATCTTCGTCCTGCAGGCCAACGCCGCCATGCAGGCGCATCCCGTGGTGAAGCGCCACATCGGCGACATCCGTGAAGCGGCCTTCGACCGTGAAGCGTCGTGGGCGGCGGAAGGCGAGCGCTACATCTTCGATCTGACAGGCAGCAAGGGTGCCGGCCGCCTGGAAGCCGAATTCATCACCGTGGACGCGGACAGCGAGCGGATCGGTGAGGGCGAACTGGTGATGGCGAACGGCAAGCGCTACCCCCTGGGCGGCGAGTAATTCGCGCAAGATCCGGATAGCCGGATCGCCGGTGCGACACGAACATGGCGTCACTTCCACAGGAGTGACGCCATGTCGTTCGTGATCCGGGGCTTGTCCCCCGCCCCTTTCCTGCCGCTGTTCGCGCTCGACGATGCCGCGCTGGCGGCGCGCAACATCCGTCGCGTCGTCGCGGATGCCGACCATGGGTTCCCGTGCCGCGTCACGCTGCAGGACGCGCGTCGGGGAGATGCCCTGTTGTTGCTTCCCTATCTCCACCATGACGTCGCCGGGCCGTATCGCGCCAGCGGTCCGATCTTCGTCAGCGAAGCGGCCCTGGAGGCGTCACCGGTGGAGTTCCGCGACGCGTTGCCGCCCACGTTTCCGCGGCGCCTGCTATCGCTGCGTGCTTACGACGAAGAGGGCGTGATGCGCGATGCCGAGGTGGTCGAAGGCATCGATGCACTTCGCCACCTTCAACGGCTGCTCGATCTGCCGGGCGTCGCCTACCTGCACGTCCACAACGCGCGTCGCGGCTGCTATGCCTGCCGCGTCGATCCGGTCTGATCTTCGTCCTTGCCGAGGATGATCCGCGCGCCGCGCTGGTAGCTCCAGTACGCCCAGAACCAGTTCAGCAGCACGACGAGCCGGTTGCGGAAGCCGATCAGGAAGAACACGTGCGCGGTAAGCCAGAACCACCAGGCAAGCAAGCCGGAGAACTTCAGCCGCCCGAAGTCGACGACCGCGGCCATGCGCCCGATGGTGGCGAGGTTGCCGAAGTCGCGGTAGCGGAAGGCGCCCGGTGACGGGCGTCCCGCCAGTCGTGCGCGCAGCACCTTCGCCACGTGCCCGCCCATCTGTTTCGCGGCGGGCGCGACCCCCGGCACCGGACGACCGTCAGTGCTGAGGGAGGCCAGGTCGCCGGCGACGAAGATGTCCGGGTGGCCGGGTACGCTCAGGTCGGGCTGCACCGCCACGCGTCCGGCACGGTCCAGCGGCACGCCGAGCGAGCGCGCCAACGGCGAAGCAGCGACACCGGCGGCCCATACGACCGTCTTTGCCGGCACGAAGGTGTCGCCGAGCCGGTAGCCGTTGTCGTCGATATGGCTGACCGGCGTTCCGGTCGCCACTTCAACGCCCAGCTTCACGAGTTGCCGGCGTGCCTGCTCCGACAAGGCCTCGGGAAACGATGCCAACACGCGCGGCCCGGCTTCCACCAGGCGCACGCGTGCCTGCGAGGGGTCGATGTGGCGGAACTCGTTCTTCAGCGTGTGCCGCGCGATCTCGGCCAGCGTGCCCGCCAGCTCGACGCCGGTCGGGCCACCGCCGACGATGGCGAAGCTGAGCCAGGCCGCGCGCTTCTCCGGGTCGCTTTCCGCTTCCGCGCGCTCGAAGGCGAGCAGCAGGTGGCGGCGCAGTTGGAGCGCGTCGTCGAGCGTCTTCAAGCCGGGTGCGTGCGCGGCCCATTCGTCGTGGCCGAAGTAGGCATGCGTGGCGCCGGTGGCCACGAGCAGGTAATCGAAGGCGAGGGCGCTGCCATCGGCGAACACCACCTGCTTGTCCTGCGGCGCGATCGACGCGACATCGGCCAACCGCACTTCGACGTTCTGCTGCTTGCGCAGGATGTGCCGCAGCGGCGCGGCGATGTCGGGTGCGGACAGGCCCGCAGTCGCCACCTGGTACAGCAGCGGCTGGAAAAGATGGTGGTTGTGCCGATCGATCAGGGTGATGCGGACGGGCGCCCCGGCCAGCGCGCGGGTGGCCCAGAGGCCACCAAAGCCGCCGCCGACGATGACGACGTGGGGAAGTGCTGCCTGCATGCGCTGTGCTCCTGTCACCGCAGGCGATTGTCGCATGCCGTCAGTGCGCGTCGCGGTCGATCAGCGAGGTGCGCCGGGTGTCGGGCATCCACAGGTACACCAGCAGCGAACAGGCGATGCAGGCAGTGACGTACCAGTAGAAGCCGGTTTCCATGCCGGCCTTCTTGAACCACAGCGCGACCATGTCGGCGGTGCCACCGAAGACCGCCACGGCGAGCGCATACGGCAGGCCCACGCCCAGTGCGCGGATCTCGACCGGGAACATTTCCGCCTTCACCACCGCGTTGATCGCGGTGTAGCCGCTCAGGATCACCAGCGCCGCCATCACCAGCCAGAACGCGTGGTTCGCGCTCTGCACGTTCTGCAACTGGCTGAGGATCGGCACGGTGAACAGCGTGCCGAGCACGCCAAAGGCGATCAGGATGCGGCGCCGGCCGATGCGGTCCGACAGCGCGCCGACGACCGGTTGCAGCAGCATGTAGAAGAACAGCGTGGACGCGTTGATCAGGCTGGCCGTCTCCGCCGCCATGCCGGCGCTGTTGACGAGGAATTTGTGCACGTAGGTCGTGTACGTATAGAACGCCAGCGTGCCGCCCATCGTCAGGCCGACCACGGCCAGCACCGCGCGCGGATGCTGCATCAACGCGCGCAGCGTGCCCTGTGACTGCTGGTGCGTGGCGCTCGCGTCGGATTCGCTGCGGGCGAACGATTCGGTTTCCACCATGTTCCGGCGCAACCACAACGCGACCAGCGCCGCCACCGCGCCGATCGCGAACGGAATGCGCCAGCCCCAGTCGCGTAGTTGCTCGTCGGTGAGGAAGACGCGCTGCAGCGCGATCAGCACGCCGAGTGCGACCAGGTGGCCCATCACCAGGGTGACGTACTGGAAGCTCGACCAGAAGCCGCGGTGCTCGCGGGTGGCCATTTCGCTCAGGTAGGTGGCCGACGCGCCGTATTCGCCGCCGACACTGAGCCCTTGCAGCAGGCGCGCCAGTACCAGCAGCACCGGCGCAGCGACGCCGATGCTCGCATAGCCCGGCGTGCAGGCGATGATGAGCGAGCCCGCGCACATCATCACCACCGACAGCATCAACGCGCGCTTGCGGCCATGGCGGTCGGCGTAGCGGCCAAGCAGCCAACCACCCAGTGGCCGCATCAGGAAACCGACCGCGAAGATCACGGCGGTCTTCAGTAACTGGCTGGTGCGGTCGCCGCCCGGAAAGAACACGTCGGCGAAGTACAGCGAGAACGCGGCGTAGACATACCAGTCGTACCACTCCACCAGATTGCCGACAGAGCCGCTGAAGATGCTGCGCAGGCGGCGGGCGGGCGTCATCGTGTCGGGCGGCGTGGGCGTCATCAGTAGAGGTCCATGGGGTCCACGTCGAGCGACCAACGCGTGCGGCGCGCTTCGGGCAGCGCGTGGATCTGCGGAAGGGCGAGGTCGAGCGTGCGATGCAGTGTGCGGCGTTCGGGCGAGGAGAGCAGCAACTGCACGCGATGCAGGCCCGCGCGCCGCGGCATCGGCGCAGGCAGCGGGCCGTGCAGTTCAAGCGTGGCGTCCTGCGCGCGCAGTGCCTGCTTGGCCGCCTGCAGGAACTGCTGGGCCGCATCCACATGCTGGGCTTCGGCGCGCAGCAGCGCGAGGTGTGCGAACGGCGGGAAGCCCGCCATGCGGCGTTGCTCCAGTTCGGCATCGGCGAAGGCGTGGTAACCACCGTTGATGAGCGTATCCAGCAACGGATGGTCCGGATGGTGTGTCTGCAGCCAGACATCGCCGCGCTTGCCGGCGCGTCCCGCGCGACCGGCGACCTGGATGAGCTGTTGCGCGAGTTTTTCGGTCGCGCGGAAATCGGTGGAGAACAGCCCTTCGTCCACGCCCACCACGGCCACGCGGGTGAGGTGCGGAAGATCGTGGCCCTTGGCGAGGATCTGCGTGCCGACCAGGATGCCCGGGGCCTCGCCCAGCTTCGCCAACTGTTGCGCCAGGCCGTCGCGTTTCTGCGTGGTGCTGCGGTCCACCCGCAGCACCGGCACGTCCTGGAAGGTCTCGGTGAGCAGTTCCTCGAGCCGCTCGGTGCCAATGCCCTGCGGCTGCAATGCAAGGCCACCGCAATCCGGGCAGGCCAGCGGCGCAGGCTGGCGCGCGCCGCAGTGATGGCACTGCAGCCGCTTGCCGGCGCCATGCACGGTCATGGACGCATCGCAGCGCTTGCAGTGCGCGCTCCAGCCGCAGTCGTGGCAGAGCAGCACGGGCGCGTAGCCGCGCCGGTTCTTGAACACCAATGCCTGGCCGCCGGCATCGACGGCCTGGCGCAGCGCCTGCAGCGTCTCCGTCAGCAACCCTGCCTGCTGCGGTCGCTTGCGCATGTCCAGCACGCGCACGCTGGGGGGCTGGGCTTCGCCCGCGCGCCGCGACAGACGCAGATGGATATAGCGGCCGCTGCGCGCGTTGTGCAGCGTCTCCAGCGAGGGCGTCGCACTGCCCAGCACCACCGGCACATCCAGCGCCTTGCCGCGCACGAGGGCGAAATCGCGGGCGTGATAGCGGATGCCGTCCTGCTGCTTGTAGCTGCCGTCGTGTTCCTCATCGACGACGATCACACCGGCGTCGGGCAGCGGCGTGAACACCGCCGAGCGCGTGCCGACCACCACCCGTGCCTCGCCGCGCAGGCACGCGGCCCAGGTGCGGGCGCGCTCGCCATCGTTGAGACCCGAATGCAGCGCATGCACCGGCACGCCCAGGCGGTCGCGGAAGCGCGACAGTGTCTGCGGCGTCAGGCCGATCTCGGGCACCAGGACCAGCGCCTGGCGCCCGCGTGCCAGGCAGTCGGCGATGGCCTGCAGGTAAACCTCGGTCTTGCCGCTGCCGGTCACGCCGTCCAGCAACAGTGCGCCGAAGCCGCGGGTGGCGACGATGGCATCGACGGCGGTGCGTTGCTGTTCGTTGAGCGGTGGACCTGCGCGGGGCACGGGCGTGGGTGCGGACACCGGTACGGCCACGCGTTCGGCCAGTCCCCGCTTGGCCAGGGTGCGCGCGGTCGCGCGGCCCTCGTCCAGGTGCAGGTCCAGTACGTCCTCGTCCAGCGGGGACATTGCCAACAGGTCCGCCAGCCGGCGCGGACGGCTGCCGGCGCGCAGGCGGTCGAACTGGGTTCGCCCGGCCTCGGTCAGTCGCCAGTGCCAGGCGTGGGTGTCGGGAAGGGGTTCGCCCTGGCGGAGGGCGGTCGGCAGCGCCGTGGCGAAGACCTCGCCCAGCGGGGCGTGGGTGTAGCGGGCCAGCCAGTGCAGGGAGTCCAGCAGTTCTCCGTGCACGAGCGGCGCGTCGTCCAGCACCGCCAAGGCCTCGCGCAACTCGGGCACGTCCTCGGCACGGGGCTCGACCGACGCCACGAGGCCCACCAGCTCGCGGCTTCCAAACGGCACGCGGACCCGCTTGCCGACGTCGGCGGGGGTCGGCGCATGGCCGGGGGGCGGCAGGTAGTCGAACGCCTGCGGCAGGGGCACGGGCAGGGCGATCCGCAGGACAGGGGAGGGTGGCATCGGCTGCAGTTTATCGGTCCGCCCGGACGAGGTCAGGTCTTGTGCAGTTGCACTGTTCTCCTGCCAATTTCTTGACGAAATTCACGCAAGTGCCCATCCCGTAAAGGGAAATGGGTTTATCCACATCTGCTGTGGATAAATCTGTGCATGGCGCTGATGCTTCACGGCGCGATGACGTTCCTGCAAGCATTCCAGTCAGGTTGGCGAAAAAAGCGCCACCCACATTATTCCTTTCAATATCAATGATTTGTGCGTGAAACCCAGCTGAAACATGGCGCCCTGCAAGGGGCCCGCAAGCACTCGTGACGGTTTGGTGACCGCTGTGCACAACGCATTTTCGTGGAAACCCTTGTGCCGCCTTGGAGAGCAGGTTCCGACGCGCTGTCAAGCGTCCATACGGCCCCGCAGGCTGTCTATGATCAGACCGTCGAACCCCGGTTTTCGCATGATCCCGAACCACCCGCCAGAACCCCCTCCCGCCGCCCTGGCCGCCTTCCTCCGTGGCTGTGAACGCCGGGGTGCGGTCTTCGCTGCACTCCAGTGTGGCGACGCCGAGCGCGGCGACGTGGCGCTGGCCGCGGCGCTCCGGGCGTTCCGGGCCCACGCGGCGGAGTTGCCGATGGCCGCGTGGCCGGCGCGATTCTGGAGCCTGCTGGTCGCGGCCCCGCCGTTGCGCGCCGAGTCGCCCGCGGCTGTGCGTGCGCCGGCGATGCAGGCGCTCGCCGATATCGCTGCGCCCGATCGCGCCGCCCTGCTGTTGCGGCTGGCGGGCGGGCTGCAGGAAGAAGAGGCGGCCGGCGTGCTGGGCCTCTCCCCCGACGACTACCGGGCCGCGTTGGCACGGGCTTGCCCGCGCGATGCCGCAGGGCGCCCTGACGCCGACGCCTGGCGTCGCTTGGCCGAGGCGGTCCAGACGCACCTGCGTGATCTGCCCCCCGAACGCCTGGCGCGCCTGGCCCGCTTGCGCGAGGAGGCGCTGGCGGGCACGCGGATGCCGCCTGCCGCCGCCGCTGCACCGACCCGTCCGGCAGCGCCCCTCAGGACGCCGCGCCGCTGGCCCTGGGTCGTGCTGGTCCTCGTGCTGATGGTCGCCGCCTTGGCCGCTACTTGGTGGCCCGGTGCGCCGTGGGCGACGCTGCTGCAGCCGGCGCCGGTGCCCGCATCCGATGCGGTCACCCTCACCGATCCGGACATCCGGCAGGAAGCGTTGCCGCCGGCCGAACCGCCCGCTGCGCGCTTCGATGCCGAGGAAGCCGCGCGCACCGATCGTGACGCACCGATGCGCGCGGATCCCGAAGCGGCCACGCTGGTACCAGAGGCCGATTTCCTCGCGTGGTACATCGTCCAGCGCGCGGCCACGGCGGTGGCGGATGTCGCGCCGGAATCCGCGTCGACACCCGCGCCGGCCGAACAAATCGCAGAAGCGCCGCCTGCGCCTGCGGCCGTGGCGCCAGAAGCGTTGCATCCCTGGGAAGCGCTTACCCGACAGCGCGCCGACTATGCGGCGTGGCAGGCGTTGGGCGACGTGGATCGCGCGCGCCTGCGCGTGGCGGCGGGGGATTTCGCGGCGCAGCCACTCGAAGCGCAGCAGGCATTGCGCATGCGCTTCGCCGCGCTCGACGCGATGGAGCATCGCGGTTGGCAGCTGGGCCCCACGCTGGGCGCGGTGTGGCCGCGCCTGCAACCAATGTTCGCCTACGTGCCGGCCGCCGAGCGCGAACCGCTGTTGGCGTTGCTGCGCCAGTTGGATGCCACCGCATTGGACGACCTGGCTGCGTTGTCGCAACGCATTCCGCCACCGGAGCGCGACCGCTTCCGCCACGAGTTGGTCCGGGTACCCGCGGGCGAACGCGCAGCATGGCTGCACGCGCGCCGCGAGCGCTGAGGTCTCAGGCGTTGACCCAGGTGGTCAGCGTCAGGAAGATGAGCGCCGTCACCAGCATCATGAAATACAGCGCGCCGAGCACCGAGAACTTGAGCAGCGTGACGATCCGGTGCTGTCGGTACACGCGCTGCTGCATTTTCAGCAGGTAGATCGGCATCCACACCAGGATCGCGGTCAGCACCGTCCAGTAGGGGATCTTCCACCAGTAACTGTCGGCCGTGACCAGGCTGCCGAACGCCTGGGTCAGGCAGAGCGCCAGGACGCACAGGCACAGGTAGGCGTGGCTGTACAACGCCACCACCAGGTGCTCCAGATACACGCGCCGCGTCTCGATGTAGGCCAGTTTCAGCAACAAGGCGAATACCGGCACCAGCACGAACAGGGCCGACGGCACCGAGCCGATCAGCCGGGTGACGAAGTACTCCGGATCCTGCGCCACGCGCGGGACATTCTCTTCCGCACGCGCCAGTTTCTTGTTGAACCAGCGATTGGCGAAGTCGGGCAGCCAGCCCACGCGCACGGGATTGGTCTCGGCATCGAACGGCTTGCCGTCGATGCTGATCAGGGCGCGCATGGGGATCTCGGGCAACGGTGCACCCGCCGGATAGCGGTCGGGCTGTGCAAGCAATGGATGATCCGGCTGGAGCTGGACGATCCGCTCGCGCGCCAGTCGCTGGGTGGCATAGATGTTCTCTTCGATGCGCTCGCGTACGAAGCCCAGTCCGCGAGGGACGCCCGCGCGCGCCGAAATCAGGCCTTCCAGCGTCTGGTCACGCTGTTTGATGACGCCCTCGACCGTCGTCTGCTTGGAGAAGTCGATGCCGGACTCATTCGGCTTGGCGACCAGGTTGGTGGTGCCGTCGGCCGTCGGCGGCGGTTCCGGAAGCGTCACCTCGCCGATATGCAGGGTCAGCTTCGCCACGAAGAACGTCAGCACGCTGACGATGACGAACAACCGCAACGGCGCCACGAACGGCGCGCGATGGCCGGCCAGGTAGGCGTTGGCCAGCTTGCCCGGCGAGAGCAGCGTACGCAGCGTGCGGAAGATGCGGCCGTCCAGGTGCCAGAACGATTCGAACACCTCTTCCACCGCATGCCCGAAGCTGCGCAGCGGGTTGTGCGCGTTCTGCCCGCACTGGTGGCAGAACCCGCCCTGCAGCGGCGTCTTGCAGTTGTCGCACGCGTTGGCGTGCACGGCGTCGGCTTCGTGCGATGAAGTCATGGGGCGTTCGGACGGTGCGGGTGGCGAGCGGGTAAGATACCGGCCTCCCGTGACCCGGTGCCAGCGCGCGACCGCGCGACCGTAGTCCGGCGGTTGCCCCTCATGTCCCTGCCTCTCTCCCCGACCCCGCGCTTCGGCCAGGAAGTGCGTGCGACGGCCTCCCTCGCCCTGCCGCTGGTGCTAGGCCATGTCTCCACCGGCCTGATCGGCTTCGTCGACAACGTCATCGCCGGCCACCACGCCACCCAGACGCTGGCGGCGGTCACCGTCGGCACGGCCCTGCTGTGGCTGCCGATGATGGTGCCGATCGGCACGCTGATCTCGCTGACGGCGTCGGTCTCGCAGCTGGACGGCGCGAACCGGCGCAGCGAGATCGCCCCGCTGTTCCGCCAGGCGCTGTGGCTCTCGCTGGGCCTGGGCCTGCTGATGTTCGCCTTCCTCAGCGTGGCGCCGTACGCGCTGGCGGCGTTCGGCATCGCGCCCGACATCATTCCCGGCGCGACCGCCTTCCTGCACGGGATCCGCTGGGGCGTGCCGGCGCTGACGTTCTATTTCTGCATGCGCTACCTCAGCGAGGGCACGCACTGGACGCTGCCGACGATGATCCTCGGCTTCGGCGGCCTGCTCGTGCTGGCGCCGGTAGGCTACGTACTGACCTTCGGCAAACTGGGTTTCCCCGAGATGGGCGCTGGCGGGCTGGGCATCGCCTCGGCGCTGACGATGTGGCTGCAGGCGATCGCGTTCGCGGTGTACCTGTCGCGCGCGCAGCGCTTCGCCGACCTGCACCTGTTCGCGCACTTCGATCCGCCGCGTCGCGAACCGATCCTGCAGCTGCTGCGCACCGGCCTGCCGATCGGCATCACCGTGCTGATGGAAGGCAGCCTCTTCATCGTCACCGCGCTGCTGATCGCGCGGCTCGGCGCGACGCCGGCCGCGGCGCACCAGATCGCCATCAACGTCTCGGCATTGTGTTTCATGGTGCCGATGGGCGTGGCCGAGGCCACCACGGTGCGCGTGGGCCATGCGGTGGGCTCGGGCGATGCGCTGGGCATCCGCCGCGCCGCGCATGCGGGTTACGTCATCGTGCTGGCCACGCAGGCGATGTCGGCGCTGTTCCTGCTGCTGGGCCACGACCTCGTGGTGGCGCTGTATACCGACGACCTGGCCGTGGCCGCGCTGGCGGGCACGCTGCTGCTGTTCGCGGCGGCGTTCCAGTTCCCGGATGGCATCCAGGTGCTGTCGGCCGGCGCACTGCGCGGGCTGAAGGACACCCGCGTGCCCATGTGGCTGGCCGTCGTCTCGTACTGGGGCCTGGGCATGCCGCTGGGCGCCGGGTTGGGGCTGGGCCTCGGCTGGGGCCCGCAGGGCATGTGGGCGGGCCTGATCGTGGGCCTGACCGCTGCCGCGGTGCTGCTGGGCTGGCGTTTCGAGCGCAGCAGCCGGCGCCATGAGGCCGCCGCGCAGGCCCCCTTGCCAGCGTCACGGTGACCAACGGGGCATGAAAGCCCCCCGGCCACACGCTACAGTGGCCCCAGTTTCCCGGAGTCTTCCATGAACCAAGTCGCACCTGCACCTCGCCGCAGCCCGGTCGCCACGTTCTTCGTGGGGCTGTGGGACGTGATGAACTTCACCCGCAAGCTGGTCCTCAACCTGATCTTCTTCGGGTTGCTGTTCCTGATCTTCATCTTCTTCATCATTGCCGCCGGCAGTGGCGGGGTGAAGCCGCTGATGGAACGCACGACCTTCGTGCTGGCGCCGGAAGGCCGCCTGGTGGAGCAGTTCACCGCCGACCCCGCCACGCGCGCGCTGGCCAAGGCGCTGGGCGACAAGAGCGGCGAGGAAGTGCAGCTGCGCGACCTGGTGCGCGCCATCGAGGCCGCGCAGAAGGACGAGAAGATCGAGCGCATGCTGCTGCGCGTGGACCAGCTGCAGCCGACCGGCTACGCCTCGCTGCGTGAAGTCGCCGCGGCGCTGGCCAAGTTCCGCGCCTCGGGCAAGCAGATCGTCGCCTTCGGCGAGAACCTCAGCCAGACCCAGTACCTGCTGGCCGCGCAGGCCAACGAGGTCTACATCGATCCGATGGGCAGCCTGGTGCTCGAGGGCCTGGGCCGCTATCGCCAGTACTACCGCCAGGGCCTGCAGGAGAAGCTCGGCGTGGACGTGCACCTGTTCAAGGTGGGCGAATACAAGTCGGCTGCCGAACCCTACGTGCTCGACGCCGCGTCGAAGGAAGCCAAGGAAGCCGACCTGTACTGGATGAACGACGTGTGGCAGCGCCTGCTCGCCGACATCGCCAAGGTGCGCAAGACCACGCCCGAAGCGCTGGCCGCGGGCATCGACACCCTGCCGGAAGGCGTCGCCGCCGCCGGTGGCGACCTGGCCAAGTACGCGCTGCAGCAGAAGCTCGTCGATGGCCTGAAGACGCAGGAAGAAGTCGAGAACCTGCTGATCGAACGCGGCGTGGCCGACGAGGATTCGGAGACCGGTTTCCGCGCCGTGGGCCTGGCCGGTTACCTGACCCAGATCGACGCGAAGAAGAACCCGCTCGACAGCCGCCCGCAGATCGCCGTGGTCGTGGCCGAAGGCGAAATCACCGACGGCGACCAGCCGGCCGGCCGCGTCGGTGGCCTGTCCACCTCGGCGTTGCTGCGCGAGGCGCGCGACGATGAAGACGTGAAGGCCGTGGTGCTGCGCGTGGATTCGCCCGGTGGCGGCGTGTTCGCGTCCGAACAGATCCGCCGCGAAGTGGCCGAGCTGAAGAAGGCTGGCAAGCCGGTGGTCGTCTCGATGGGCGACCTGGCCGCGTCGGGCGGTTACTGGATCAGCATGAATGCCGACCGCATCTACGCCGATCCGTCCACGATCACCGGTTCGATCGGCATCTTCGGCATGATCCCCACCGTGCCGCGCGCGCTGGAGAAGATCGGCGTGCATACCGATGGCGTGGGCACCACGCGCTTCGCCGGCGCGTTCGACATCACCCGTACGCTGGACCCGGCCGTCGGCCAGGTGATCCAGTCCGTGATCGACAAGGGTTATGCGGACTTCACCGGCAAGGTCGCCGATGCGCGCAAGAAATCCGTCGAGGACATCGACGCCGTCGCGCGCGGCCGCGTGTGGAGCGGTGCGCAGGCGAAGGAACGCGCGCTGGTCGACGAACTGGGCGGCATGGACGCGGCGCTGGCCGATGCGGCCAAGCGCGCCAAGCTCGGCGATGCCGATGCCTACCGCGTGCGCTACATCGAGAAGGCCGCCTCGCCGTTCTCGCAGTTCATGTCCGGCCTGGCCGGCACGCGCCTGGGGGCGGCATGGCTGAAGGATTCCGACTTCGCCCGTGCGCTGCTGGCCCGCAGCCTGCCGGAGATAGAAGCGCAGCTGCGCTTCGTCGACGAGGCCGTGAACGACCGCAATGGCGCGCCGGTGAAGACGCTGGCGTACTGCTTCTGCGGGTTCTGATCTCCCGCGACATCGCCTGATCCCACGGGCCGCCCGGGCAACCGGGCGGCCCGTTTCGTGTGTGCCGTGCGATGGCCGGCACGCGCGCAATCCCCGTTGTATGCGGCATCGATGCACGCGTGGGATGCAGATGAACCGTTGGATGAGCGCTGCCATGGCCATGAGCGCGCTGGCATGCGCGGGTGATGCCTGGGCGGTGGAGCCGTTGCTGCCTGACCTGCCGTCCTGCGTGCGTGGGGCGGCGCCGGATGACGCCGGCGTGGTGGCGACACCAGGTGGCTTCATGCTGGTGCATCCCCGCAATGCGGACCTGCCGGACGACTACACCGGCTGCAAGACGTTGTGGGTGATGGATGTCGATCCTGCGCCGTGGCGCTGGGCGACGCTGTGGTTTCGGGACGGGCGCCTCCAGCGCGTGGTGAGCACCATGAAGGACGCCCCTGCACCGCGCATTTGCGACATGCCCGGCGTTGCGCTGCCGGCCGGTTATGCGCCAGCCCCTGCGTGCGAAGGCCTGGACGACCATCCCTGGGTGTCGCTCCGCCTGCCGAGCTGGCCGCGCGCGTGCGCCGGCGATGCGCCGCCTGCGGTGTGCGAGAAGGAGCCGGAATGAAACGAACGATGCAGGCCTGCATCGTGTTGTTGCTGGTGTTCGCGTGCGGCATCGCTGCCGCGCAGCCCATGGATGCCGAGGCGGATTTCGGCGCTTTCCTGGCGCGCTGGCGAGCAGCCATCGTCGCGAATGACGCCGAGGCCATCGCGGGAATGACGCAGGTGCCGTTCCTGTTCGAAAGCGAACCTCATGACCGCGCCGACGTCGCGCGCATGGTGGTGCCGGCCTTGTTGACGGCCGACGTCCGTCGTTGCCTGCGCACGGCGCCGCCGTTGCGAGAAGACGACCGCTACGTGCTGTCGTGCGCGCCCTACCTGTTCTACTTCGGTCGCGTCGACGGGCAGTGGCGCTGGATGGAGTTCGCCGCCGACGGCGAGGGCTGACCCTCAGGGTGCGCTGGCGTCGCCGGTCGCGTCGGCTTCAGCGGCGTTCGTGCGATCGGCCGCGGCCTGCACCTGGGCTTCCACCGCCTCGGCCTTCTGGATCGGCGCCTGCACCGCATCGCGCAGTTCGGTTCCGCTGGGCGTCGTCGATGCGGTGGCCTGCGGTTCCGGCGGCTCGTCGGTGGGCGGCGGCTCGGGTGCGCGGCATGCCGCGGCCAGCAGGACAAGCGAGGCGAGCAGGGCGAAGCGGATCCCGGGCATGACGACGATCCTCGTGTGACGTGGCGCTATGCTACGCCCAACGAAGGAGGAGGCGCACGTGGCGGCGAACCGGTGGCGACTGGAAGGACAACTGGCGCTCGTGACCGGAGCCAGTGCAGGTATCGGGCTGGCGATCACGCGCGAGCTGCTGGGATTCGGCGCCGACGTGCTGATGGTCGCGCGGGATGCGGATGCGCTGCAGGATGCGCGCCAGGATCTTGCCGAAGAATTCCCCGAGCGTGAGATCAGCGTGCTGGCCGCCGACGTCGCCGATGACGAGGATCGCCGCGCCATCCTCGACTGGGCTGAAGACCATGCCGATGGCCTGAACATCCTGGTCAACAACGCCGGCGGCAACGTCACGCGCGCCGCGGTGGACTACACCGAAGACGAGTGGCGCGGCATCTTCGAGACCAACCTCTTCTCCGCCTTCGAGCTGTCGCGTTACGCGCATCCGCTGCTGACGCGGCACGCGGCATCCAGCATCGTCAACGTGGGCAGCGTGTCGGGCATCACCGCCGTGCGCAGTGGCGCACCCTACGGCATGACCAAGGCCGCGCTGCACCAGCTGACCCGCAGCCTGGCCGCCGAATGGGCCGAGGATGGCGTGCGCGTGAACGCGGTGGCGCCCTGGTACATCCGCACGCGCCGCACCTCCGGTCCGCTCTCGGACCCGGACTACTACGACGAAGTGATCGCACGCACGCCGATGCGCCGCATCGGCGAGCCGGAGGAAGTCGCGGCCGCCGTCGGCTTCCTGTGCCTGCCCGCCTCCAGCTACATCACCGGCGAATGCATCGCGGTGGATGGCGGTTTCCTGCGCTACGGGTTCTGAATTGACGTTCGTTTGATCCCGTTCCGTCATCGTCCGCTTCTCGTGGAGAAGAAGGTGCGGACATGCGGCGATGGCTATGGCGGATCGCGAAGTTGGGCGGCTTGTTGGCCTTGGTGGCGGGTATCGGCGCTTTCGCCTACGTGCATGCGCTGGACCTGGGCAGCCAGCCGCGCGCGGATGCGCGCAGCACGGTGGCCGACCTGGATTTCATGCGTGGCGCGACATCTCCCCCGCGAGGGCGGATCCTGGCCGTGGTCACCAGCACCTCCCACTTTCCCGGTGGCGAAAAGAAGGCCGGTTTCGAACTCACCGAACTGGCGCGCGCGTATTACGTGTTCCGGGCCAGTGGCTACGACGTGGACATCGCCAGTCCGCAGGGTGGCTCGCCGCCGATGCGACGCGATGACGAGGACATGGTGGCCACCGACTTCGCCTTCCTCAACGATGCCGACGCACAGAAGCGACTGGAGCGCAGCTTGCCACTGCGCGAAGTGGACCCTGCGCGGTACGTGGCGGTGTATTTCGTCGGCGGCAAGGGCACGATGTTCGATTTCCCGGGCAACACCGACATCCAGCGATTGGTGCGCGAGGTGTACCGGACCGGTGGCGTGATCGGTGCCGTCTGCCACGGGCCGGCCGCCCTGCTGGACGTGACACTGGAGGACGGCAGCCCGCTGCTGCGCGGGCGCCGCGTGGCGGGCTTCAGCAACGACGAGGAGCTGTTCCTGATGAAGGACGCCCGCGTGCGATTTCCCTACCTGCTGCAGGACCGGCTGGTGCAGAGGGGCGCGCGTTATGTGGAAGGTCCGATGTACCTGGACAACACGGTGATCGATGGTCGCATCATCACCGGGCAGAACCCATGGTCGACCTGGTCGACTGCGGAGGCGATGGTACGTGCGCTGGGTCACGAGCCTGCGATGCGAACGCCGGGCCGCGATGAGCAAGCGGTGAAGGTGCTGGCGGCCTACCGCCGGGACGGCATCGATGCCGCACGCCGGGTGCGCCATGCCCACCCGGATGCGGACAAGCATCTGCTGTTGATGCACGCGCTGGTCGCAGGCATGGGGGGACGCCTGGATGAAGCCGGGCACCTGCTGGCGTTGGCGCTGGGCTGACGGCGGGCGCTATTTCCCGCAGTCGCTTTCCGACAGGATGCGCGCGACGCGCTCGTACTCCGCGCGATTCTTCTCGGCGTTCTCGCGCCGTGCGAAGCGGTAGGCGACTTCGGTCTCGTCGCGGCGTTTCTTCCACGCATCGCACAGGCCGCCATCGGGCACGCGTGCGCAGGTATCGCGCACCACCTCGCAGGCCTGCCCCGCACCGGACCGCGGGTTGCCGTCGAGGCCGGTGGTACGTAGCGAAACGCACCGCGAGGCCGGTTCGCTCTCCTCGGTGACGTACGTGTCCTTGTCGTAGGTGGTGCACTGGAACAGCACCGGCGGCGGCAGGCGCGGCGCATCCGCCGCGCGCGCCGGCAACGCAGAGGCAGCGGGCGCAGCCTCCGGCTTCTTCCCGGGCGAGGATGCGGCAGGCGCCTGCGACGCCGCGCCCCCCGGCGCCATCGGCACCGTGTTGACGCCCTGCATCGTGCGCTGCTCCTGCTTCGTGCCCTTCGGGCAGGGTGCGTTCTGCAGCGTCAGCGCGCCGCTGGCGTCGGTGCAGCGGTAGATGACGACCTCGGCGGCCTGCGTGGCCGGCAGTGCGAGGGCGCAACAGGCCGCGAGCAGCAGGCGGTAGGCGACGGAACGTGCGGTAAGGCTCATGGATTCCTGCAATCGTTGGCGATGCGCGCGTCGATGTCGCGCTGTTCCAAGTCTAGCGTGCGGCGTTCGCTCGCCATCGCGCTGCCGTAACGACGCAGGATCTCGTAGCGCCGGTCCGACAGGCGCGCGCAGACCTCGGCCTGCGGCAATGCGTGGCAGGTGTCGCGGATCCAGACGCCGCCCGGCGCGTATCCCGCGCCACCGTGGCCCGGCCGCGGAGGACGAGGCGGCCTTGGATCGCCGCTCTGGAACGAAAGCGTGCCATTGCCGATCGATACGTTGCCCGAGACGCTGGCCGAACTCGTGTAGTCGTTGCGCGGCAGCACCGGATTGCCGGTCGACCAGTACGGCACCCAGCGCAGGTTCCCTTCGCCGTTGTCGCTGGTGTAGGTCTCGCCGTCGGGCGTCACGCATTCGTACATCGGGCGCGGCGGAGACAGATACACCACCTGCACGATGGTGTTGGATGCCGGCGCGGCGGATACGGCAGGCGTGGAGGCCGGGCGCGCGACAGGCGCAGGATCGCGCGGACGCTGCAGGGTGCGGACGTCCTGCTTCTCGCCCTTCAGGCACGGCGAATCCCGCAGTGTCAGGGCCCCACTGGCGTTGGTGCAGCGGTAGATCGTGACGTCCGCAGGGGCGGCCGACTTCGTCGCCTGCGCAAAGGATGGCGTCGGTATCAGGAAAACCGGCAGCAGGAGCAGGGCGAGGCGCGGCATGCCACCATCGTGCGCGCGTGGGAATCAGATGGAAAGCCGGGCGCCGTCGAGGGCGCCCCGTCATTCACGCAGCGCTTGGCCGCTCAGTGCGTCGCGGATCGCGG
Source organism: Pseudoxanthomonas sp. LjRoot125 (assembly GCF_964252705.1). Lineage (NCBI taxonomy): Bacteria > Pseudomonadati > Pseudomonadota > Gammaproteobacteria > Lysobacterales > Lysobacteraceae > Pseudoxanthomonas > Pseudoxanthomonas sp. LjRoot125. Next base: position 21,429 of record NZ_CAXUOY020000004.1, read on the forward strand.
TGGGGCGGGCCAGGCCGCCCGTCTGTCCGGGCACGGCGGCGTCCACGCGGGCGAGCAGGGCCGGATCGAGTGCTTCGTAATCGCTGACGGCCGGCTTGCCGCTCAGGTTGGCGCTGGTGGACACCAGCGCGCCGCCATAGGCCTGGCACAGGCCCACCACGGTGGGATGGTCGCTGACGCGCACGGCGATGCCGCGGTGCTGGCCGGTGATCCAGCGCGGCGCCTGCGCGGTAGCAGGCATCACCCAGGTGTGCGGGCCGGGCCAGCTCGACAGCACCTCGGTGAGGCGGTCGGTCGGCACCGCGGCCACATCGATCAGCGGTTTGAGCTGTTCCAGCGTGGCGGCGATCAGGATCAGGCCCTTTTCCACCGGCCGCTGCTTGATTGCCAGCAGCCGGTGCACGGCGCCCTCATCGAACGGATCGCAGCCGAGGCCCCACACGGCTTCGGTGGGATAGGCGACGATCCCGCCACTGCGGATCACTTCCGCGGCTTCCTCGATGGTCCTTTCGATGGGCATGGCGTGCGGGCTGGCAGGGGATCAGAACGGTGCGTCGTCCCCGGCGGCGGCCTTGGCGACGGACTTCTTCGCCACTTTCTTGGTCGCTGCCTTCTTCGTCGCGGTCTTCTTGGTGGCCTTCTTCGCCGCCTTCTTGGCGGGCGCCTTCTTGGCCGCCGTCTTCTTCGGTGCCGCTTCCTTCTTGGTCGCTTCTTTCTTCACCGCCACTTTCTTGGCGGCGGCCTTCTTGGCGCCGAAGCCGCGGCGCGCAGGCTTGCCGGTTTCCTCCAGCAACTTCTGCACTTCCTCCAGCGTCAGCGAGGCGGGCTCGCGATCCTTCGGGATCTTGCCATTGAGCTTTCCGTCGCTGATGTAGGGGCCGAAACGGCCGTTCAGCACCTGGATGTCGCTGCCGTCGAATTCCTTGATGATGCGGTTGCGCGCGATCTCTTCCTTCTCTTCGATCAGGAACACCGCGCGAGCCAGGTCGATCGTGTACGGATCGTCTTCCTTCTTCAGCGAGGCGTAGGTGCTGCCGCGCTTGGCGAACGGACCGAAGCGGCCGATGCCGACGCTCACTTCCTCGTCCTTGTCCTGGCCCAGTTTGCGCGGCAGCTTGAACAGCTCCAGCGCGTCTTCCAGGGTGATGGTGTGCATCGACTGGCCGGGGCGCAGCGAGGCGAACTCCAGCTTTTCGTCGGTGTCCTTGTCGCCGATCTGCGCGTACGGTCCGTAGCGGCCGAGGCGGACGCTGACCGGCTTGCCGGACTTGGGATCGGTACCCAGCTCGCGCGCGCCGGTGGCTTCGCTGCGATCAACAGTCTCGGCCTTCTCGTCGACCAGTTCCTTGAACGGGCCCCAGAACTTTTCCATCAGCGGCACCCACTCTTCCTCGCCGCGGGAGACGGCATCGAGCTCGTCCTCCAGCTTGGCGGTGAAGTCGTAGTCCACGTACTGGGTGAAGTGCCCGGACAGGAACTTGCTGACCGCGCGGCCCACGTCGCTGGGCTTGAAGGCGCGGCCTTCCATTTCCACGTATTTGCGGAAGATCAGCGTCTGGATGATCGAGGCGTAGGTCGACGGACGGCCGATGCCGTATTCCTCGAGCGCCTTGACCAGCGCGGCTTCGGTAAAGCGCGGCGGCGGCTGGGTGAAGTGCTGGTCGGCATGGATGCGGTCCAGCGGGACCGTGTCGCCCGGCTTCATCGCCGGCAGCTTGCGGCCTTCGTCTTCGTCCTCGGCGTTCTTCTGGTCCTTGCCTTCCTCGTACACGGCCAGGAAGCCCGGATCGATCACGGTGGTGCCGCTGGCGCGAAAGCTGTGCTGGCTGCCGGCGGCCAAGTCGACGCTGACGGTGTTCAACGTGGCGGGCACCATCTGGCAGGCGACGGCGCGCTTCCAGATCAGGTCGTACAGCTTGCGCTCGTCGTCGCTCAGGTAGCGCGCCATCTGCGCCGGTGTGCGAAGCGCGCTGGTCGGGCGCACGGCCTCGTGCGCTTCCTGGGCGTTCTTGGCTTTCGTCTGGTAGACGTTCGGCTTGTCGGGCAACGCCTGGGTGCCGAAGTCGCGTGCGATGACGTCACGGATCTCGGTCAGCGCCTCGGCCGACAGGTTCACCGAGTCGGTACGCATGTAGCTGATCAGGCCGACGGTGCCTTCCTCGTCGCCGATGTTCACGCCTTCGTACAGCTTCTGCGCGACCTGCATGGTCTTGCGGGTGGTGAAGCCGAGCTTGCGCGAGGCTTCCTGCTGCAGCGTGGAGGTGGTGAACGGGGGGGCGGGCCGGCGCTTGCGCTCCTTGCTGGCCACGTCGGTGACGTGCAGCGAACCCTGTGCGGCCTGCTGGATGCGCAGGCGCGCGGCTTCGGCAGTGTCGCCGTCGGTGACGGTGAACTGTTCGAACTTCTGGCCGTCGAGTTTCGTCAGCTTGGCGGTGAAGGCCTGGCGCGGGTGCATGCACTCGGCCTCGATGCTCCAGTACTCGCGCGCGATGAAAGCTTCGATCTCTTCCTCGCGCTCGACGATCATGCGCAGCGCCGGCGACTGCACGCGGCCGGCGGACAGGCCGCGCTGCACCTTGCGCCACAGCACCGGGGACAGGTTGAAGCCCACCAGGTAGTCCAGCGCGCGGCGCGCCTGCTGGGCGTCGACCAGGTCGCCGGCGATCTGGCGCGGCTGGTTCATGGCTTCCTTGATCGCGCGCGGCGTGATCTCGGTGAACACCACGCGGTGCAGCGGCTTGTCTTTCAACAGGCCGCGCTCCTTCAGGATCTCCGCGATGTGCCAGCTGATCGCCTCGCCTTCGCGGTCCGGGTCGGTCGCCAGGAAGATGTCGTCGGCGCCCTTGGCCGCCTTGGCAATGGCCTCGACATGCTTTTCGTTCTTGTCGATCAGGTCGTACCGCATCGCGAACCCGTTGTCCGGGTCCACCGCACCTTCCTTCGGCACCAGGTCCCGGACATGGCCATAGGACGCCAGGACAGTGAAGTCCTTGCCGAGGTATTTGTTGATCGTCTTGGCCTTGGCGGGCGACTCGACGATGAGCAGGTGCTTGGGCATGTCAGGGATTCAGGGGGATTCGAGGGGCCGTCCGGGGCCGGCTAGGGTGGCCCAAATGCGGGCGCCAGAGAAGCGGACGCCCGGGGCGGGGGCCCCGGGCGTTCAGATTTCCTATTTATAGTGGAATCACGCCCGGGCCGGGCGTGTCAAGCCGTGCCGTCGGACGGAGGGCGGGTTCCGTGAACCGGGTCGCGCCCCGGAGCGGGCTCAGCGGCCCATCGACGCCAGTGCCGCGAAGCCCACCGCCATCAGGATGAAGGCGCCCACCAGCAGCACGCCGAAGATGATCAACACGACCAGGGCGACCGTGCCCAGTTCGTCGCGCTGGCGCTCCGGCTGCGAGGTGAAGGCCCACTTGTCGACGACCAGGGTGTCGCAGATCAGGTCGTGCAGGCCCTGCTTGCGGGAGGTGAAGGCGGCCATGATCAGGCCGATGGCCAGGAGCAGGCCGCTGAGCAGGTAGGCCCAGTAGCGGCCGAAGCCGCGCAGGAAGCTGATCCGTTCGCCGTCCGTCCGGACCACCTTGATCCCGATCGCCAATTTGCCAGGCGTGGCCGTCAGGCCTGCCGTGGAATGGAACCAGGCGTACGCGATGGCGGTGAGCAGATAGGACGTGATCGTCTCGCCGGGGTTGAGCACGTCGGCGGCTCCGGAAAGGCCGCCGGCGAACGAGCTGCCGAAGCCCAGCAGACCGCCAACGATGGCTGCCACGATGCCCACCGGAATACCGATGGCGAAGGCATCGATGACGCTGGCCGCCACCCGCTTCCAGAATCCTGCATAGACCACGTGGCCTTCGTACACCGGCCTGCCGGCGTATCCGCCGATGTCGGCGCGCGGCGCCGCATACGGCGAAGCGGTGGGCGCGCCGCTATCCGCCGTCGCCGCGGTGCGCGCGACAACGGGCTCGGACGGGCTGGCGTGCGGGGGCGTGTATTGGGTGTAGGTGGGTTCGCTAGCGGTGAACACCGCGCGTCCGGTGAGGGGGCGCTCAACGGGTGCTTCGGTTTCGACGGCCATGGGTGCTGGCGGGATCGCCGACGCGACGGGTGCGCTGGCGGGCGCCGGATCACCGATTCCCAGTTCCGCTGCGATGTCGCCCAGCGGCGTCCACTGCGACATGCCCTCGCGCCATGCGAGCGACGCGCGTGTCAGTGCACCGGAGCGATAGAGCTGGGCGATGGACTCCGCAGCGACGGGCCCTTGTCGCTGGTGTTGCGGATCGACGTAATACCACTGGGTCATGTGAGGTGCCTGCGGGGAGGATCCCGCGATCAAGGGGAGAGAGAAGGAAGCGGGCGGCGGGTGTTCACGAAGGCAGGTTGCCCAGCATCATGGCGCCCATCACGGCATACATGGCGATCGCGCCAACGATCACGACAGCCGCGAGGACCAGGATCACGATGGTTACCGTGCCCAGGTCTTCGCGCTGGCGCTCCGGATGGGCGGTAAACGCCCATTTGTCGACCACCAGCGTGTCGCACATCATGTCGTGCAGCGCCTGCTTGCGCTCGGTGAACGCGACCATCAGCGCCGAAATCAACACGCCCAGGCCGCAGGTGACGGCGCTGAACATCACATAGGCCAGCGCACGCAGGAAGTTGCGCCAGAATCCGGCGCGTTCGCCGCTGGTCCGCACCACTTTGATCCCCACGGCGAGCTTGCCCAGGCTTGCCTGCATCGACGAAGACTGCATCCAGCCGAAGTACACGCAGGGTGCCAGGATCAGGATCGGGTACATCGCCAGGATGGCCGCCACGCCGGCACCGGTCGCCATCGCGTTGTCGCCGCCGCCGGCGCCCATGACGCTCACACCGAGCAGCATCAGCGGGACGATCAACGCGTAGCTCATGACGGTGGTGACGATGTTGTCGATGAACGACGCGGCAAAGCGCTTCCACAAGCCCGCCTGCACGACACGACCGCCAGCGACGAAGCTGTGCGTCGAGGTGAGCTGGGCGCTGGGCGGCGCATACGGCACGTGCGCCGGATCGGGTGCCTCCTCGGCGACGGGTTCCATCGGTGGCAGCGCGGTAACGGGGACGTCCAGCTCGGAGGCGAAATTCCCGAAGGGCTGCCAATCGTCCAGGCCATCGCGCCAAACCAGCGACTCCGCGGTGAGGCGGCCGTTGCGCGCGTGCGCAGCGAGCTCATCGGCCGTGAAAGGCCCCTGCCGCTGCCCCCCGGCGTCGGCGTAGTACCAGTGCGTCATTCCCGTGTTCCCCTGTCATGTGCGCGGCCCGCGTCGCCGCGCTGACGTTGTCAGCCGCGGCAATCCATCGGCAACCACTTGTCTTCGACTTCAGACGAGCAGTGCCACTCTGCGTGGTCGCTACCCAGGTCCCACCACAGTTTGCGGCCGTCGATGTTGGTGTTGCCGAAATTGCCGAGCTCCAGTTCGAACCCGCAGGTGCCGTCTTCGAACTCACCGATGGTGGCGCGGGTGACGTACGTACTGGCATAGCTATCGGGTGTACCGAACGTGGCTTCCCCGTTGCGGGGGCACCGACCCTGGTTGATGTGGAACTCCTGCACGTCGACCTTCAGCGATTGACTCGCGCTGACCGCCTGCACGACCTTGGCGCGCAGCGTGTAGTCCTGGTAGGCCGGAAGCGCGATCGCGGCGAGGATGCCGGCAATGCCGATGCACGGCACCACCATGACGGCGGCGACGATCAAGGCGACCTTGCCGCCGGACATGCCTTGTTTCTGAGGCGGTGCCGGTATGGATCGAGGCGGGGCGGCCCGTGCTGGCGCGATGGCTGGCGGCACCGGTGGAGGCGCCGTAGACGTCGTTTCGTCGATGGCCGCATGCAGGCCGAGTTCGTCGGCGACATCGCGCAATGGCAGCCATTGTGGCAAGCCTTCGCGCCAGACGAGGCTGTCCAGCGTGATGCGACCGTAGCGGTAGTGCGTCCCCAATTCTTCCGCCGTCACCGGGCCGTGCTGTTCACGGCTCCGGTCGGCGTAATACCAACCCGACATGCTTCCCCCAGAAGCGGTACCGACGTCTCAGTGTACCGGTTCGGGCTCGTCGGCAAACATCTGGGTTTCCATCCAGGCGTAGGCGGCTTCCGAGCCGGGCTGGTTGAACAGCACCATGAGCACGACCCACTTCAGGTCGTCCAGGTCCAGTTCGTCCTGGTCGAGGGCCATCGCACGGTCGAGGACCAGTTCACGCTGGTCTGCGTCGAGCACACCGTGCTGCTCCAGGAAAAGCAGGAAGCCGCGGCATTCCACGTCCAGCTTTTCCAACTCAGGACCATGGAACACACGGGTCGGGCCGCCCACGCGCGGGTTCGCTGCACTGGGCCGTTGGTCGGCGAGTGCATCGAGCCAGTCGAAGGCCTTGCTGATCTCGGTGGGGCTGAAGCCGGCCTGGATCAGGCCGTTCTGGAGAGAGTCGCGGTCGCGGACCGGGTCCGCGTCTTCGGTGAAGTAGTGTTCGAACAGGTAAAGCAGTACGTCCAGGATGCTCTCTTTCATTGCCCCTCGGCCTGCGTCGACGACGCTGTGGAGGTGAAGAAACCGGTCTTTCTCTGGTATCGGCCGTGTTCCGCCGTTACTAAGCCATCCAGTTCCATGACCAGCAGCATGGAGGACAGTTCCGCGGCCGTCAATCGGGTACGTGAGACGAGCTGATCCATACCTGTTGGGTCATGACCAAGCGCTTCCCACAAGGTCTGGTAGTCCGGTGCCAACGCACGAGGTGCGTTCCCCGCGCTGGGCGGGGGTCCCCATTCAGTTTCGCCAAGGCGTTCACGCAGTGCATTGGCGAGATCAGCGGCCAGCGGTGCCAGCGCACTGAGGATGTCATCCGCGCCTTCGACCAAGGCCGCGCCCTCGCGGATCAGGCGGTGGCAGCCGCGCGCCATCGGGTTGTGGATGGAGCCGGGGACGGCGAAGACCTCCCGGCCCGCCTCGACTGCCAGGCGAGCCGTGATCAAGGCGCCCGAGCGCTCCGCGGCCTCCACCACCAGCGTGCCCAGCGCCAGGCCCGCGAGGATCCGGTTGCGGGCCGGGAAGTGGCTGCGCAGCGCCGGGGTGCCCGGCGGATGTTCGCTGACGACCGCGCCGTGGGCGGCGATGCGGTCGCGCAGGCCGGCGTGGTGCGGCGGATAGGCCAGGTCCGTGCCGGTGCCCACCACCGCGATGGTGGCGCCGTCGGTGGTGGCGAGCGTGGCTTCATGGGCGGCAGCGTCGATTCCCCGCGCCAAGCCGCTGGCGACAACGATGCCGGTCGAGGCGAGGGCGCGGGCGAAACGCTGTGCGTTCTCGCGCCCGCCTGCGGTCGGCGAGCGGCTGCCGACGACGGCCACGGAGGGTCGCCAAAGCAGGCCAGGATCGCCTTCGATGAAAAGCGCGAGCGGCGGGCTGGGGCCGCGACGGAGGGGCGCGGGGTAGTCGGCGTCGTGCCAACCGATCAGGTGATGCCCCGGGCGCTGGAGCCATGCGAGGGTGCCCGTCAGCACCTCGTCGTCCGGGTTGCGGAGGGCGTCGGCCTGCGTCGAAGCCAAGCCGGCGTCACGCCATGCGGCATGGCCGGCGCCGAGCGCCGCGGAGGGCGTGCCATGTGCCTCCAGTAGCCGGCGACGGGGTAATACGGGGCCGCCGGCCAGGACGAGCCGAGCCAGCGCGTTCACGTCTTCGTTGGGCATCCCGCGAGCGTAGGCAGGAAACGACGACGGCGCCCTCGGGCGCCGTCGCAGTGGTGCGTAGGAGTTGCCTGAAGCGGATCAGTAGGTCGCGTCAGGGTGCTTCAGCTCGTAACCCACGCGGGTCGCTTCCACGCCTTCCATGACCAGCGCGTAGCTGACCTTGTCGAAGGTGCGGAACACCATCGCGTGGCTGGCGTACTCGTCGGGCAAGGTGACGCGGCCTGCGCCCGACTTCGGCGATTCGCTGACGCGCGAGGATTCCGGATGCGCCATGCGGTTGGCCGCGTGGCTGCCGTTGCGCCAGATCGAGAACACGGTGCCATTGTCCACGCCGTCCAGGCGGCCGCCGGAAATGGCGATGACGTCGCGCGGGCCACCAGAGGTCAGTGCGTCGGCCACGGCAAGCACGCGCAGCTTGCCAGCCGGATCGGCCGCCGGCGGGTGCGGGAAGAAGTGCAGGTCGTACGGCTGGGCGTCCACCGGGATCAGACGATCGCCGACACGGACTTCCATGCCGCCGATGTCGACCAGCAGCGTGCTGACTTCGGTACCGGGCACTACGCCGCGGGTGAAGGTGGCCAGGTTGACCTTGGCCAGTTCGTAACCCAGCAACTCGCCCTTGCCGGTCTGCTCGGTGACTTCCTTCCACATGTCGACTTCGCCGCGAATCGTCTTGCCGCGGAAATCGAGGTCCTGCGAGCGCGGATTGTCGGTGAAGCGGGCGGTCGGGCGGACGATGGCGAAGCGCTGGCCGGGCTGGGCGCCGTCCAGGCCGCGCACATAGATGTTGTGGCCACCGGAGCTGCGCAGGCGATCTTCGTCCAGGCCGGCCACGTGCGGCAGGCCCTCGAAGCTGTCCACCACGCGGCGATCCTTCAGGAACGGCTCGATGTCGGACAGGGGAATGGCATTCAGTGGTGCGTCCTGGCGCGGACCCGGCTGCACGGCCACGCGATCCAGGTACGCCAGGCTGATGACGTCACCGGGATAGATCAGGTGCGGGTTCTGGATCTGCGGGTTGGCCTGCCAGATCTCCGGCCACAGCCACGGCTTCTTGAGGAAGCGGGCCGAGATGTCCCACAGGGTGTCACCCCGCTTGACCACGTAAGTGTCGGGATGGCTCCCCGCCATCTCGGCCGCGGTCGCGTAGGTGCCGACGGTCAGCACCGCAACGGCGAGAACCGTACGAAAATATTTAAACATGGCGGTATCTACCTGATTCCCCGACAGGTGGTCAGCACTATAGTCCAGAAAACCCGGCGCAACGCAAGCGCCCTTGTTAGAATTCGTGAGGCCTTGCCGGATTCCGCAGGCACCCCCATCTCGAGACGTACCATGGCACTGCTCTCCATCCTCGAATTCCCCGACCCCCGCTTGCGTACGAAGGCGGTACCGGTCGACGCCGGAAACGTGACGACGCCCGAATTCCAGCGCCTGCTCGACGACATGTTCGAGACCATGTACGACGCACCGGGCATCGGCCTGGCGGCCAGCCAGGTGGACGTGCACCAGCGCTTCATGGTCATCGACGTCAGCGAGGAGAAGAACCAGCCGCAGGTCTTCATCAATCCCGAGCTGAGCGAGCAGGCCGGCGAACAGGTCTACCAGGAAGGGTGCTTGTCCGTGCCCGGCATCTTCGCCGATGTCACCCGGGCCGATGAGATCACGGTGCGCTTCCTCGATCGCCAGGGCCAACCGCAGGAACTGCGTGCCGATGGTCTGCTCGCGGTCTGCATCCAGCACGAAATGGACCACCTCGACGGCAAGCTGTTCGTGGACTACCTCTCGCCGCTGAAGCGCGAGATGGTGCGCAAGAAGCTCGCCAAACAGCGCAAGCACGTCGCCTGAGGCGACCGCGGGGACGGGATGCGCGGGTCCGACCCCACCCGTCCCGCCAGCCCTTTACCGGAACCCGCCCCATGAGAATCGTCTTCGCCGGCACGCCGGCGTTCGCCGTGCCCAGCCTTCGCGCCGCGCATGCCCACCATGAAGTGGTGGCCGTCTACACCCAGCCCGATCGTCCCGCAGGCCGCGGACGCGGCCTCACGCCGTCGCCGGTGAAGCTGGAGGCGATCCAGCGTGGCATCCCCGTGCTGCAGCCGCTGTCGCTGAAGAAAAAGTCTACCCAGGACGCGCTGCGCGAGTTGCAGCCCGACGTGATGATCGTCGTGGCCTACGGTCTGATCCTGCCGCAGGCAGTGCTCGACATCCCGCAGTACGGTTGTTGGAACGTACACGCCTCGCTGCTGCCCCGCTGGCGCGGTGCCGCGCCGATCCAGCGCGCGATCGAAGCCGGCGATGACGAGACCGGCGTCTGCCTGATGCAGATGGAGGCCGGGCTGGATACCGGCCCGGTGTTGCTGGCGCAAAGCCTCGAGATCGGCGCGGAAGAGACCGGTGGGCAGCTGCACGATCGGCTGTCCGACCTGGGCGCCCAGGTACTGCGGGATGCGTTGGGCCTGCTGCGTGCTGGCGTCCGCCTGCCGCCGCATCCCCAGCCGGAGGAGGGTGTGACCTACGCGCACAAGCTGGACAAGGCCGAAGCGAAACTCGACTGGGCGCAGCCGGCGGAGGCGCTGGCGCGCAAGGTGCGCGCCTTCAATCCATGGCCGGTGGCCGAGGCGCATCTGGCAGGTGAACGGTTGCGCATTCACGGTGCCGTGGCCGTGGACGAAGCGCACGAGGCGGCGCCGGGCACCCTGCTGGGCGCGAGTCGCCAGGGGCTGGACGTCGCATGCGGCCATGGCGTGCTACGTCTGCGCGTCGTCCAGCGCGAAGGTGGGAAAGCGATCACCGCGGCCGACTACCTCAACGCGCGGCGCGACCTGGTGACGTCGTGACTGGGCAAGCCGGCGTGGCGGTGCGGGTGCTGGCGACACGCGTGGTCGATGCCGTGATGCATCGCGGCCGATCGCTCAAGGCCGAGTTGGCCAACACCCTGCCCGGTATCGAAGACGTGCGCGACCGCGCGCTGCTGGAAGCCATCTGTTTCGCCGTGCTGCGCGCGCGGACGCGGAGCGATGCCGCACTGGCGCAATGGATGCCCCGGCCCCTCGGTCCTCGTGACAACGAACTCAAGGCCCTGCTGCACGTAGGCTTCGCGCAACTGGTCGTGCTGGGACTGCCGGCGCATGCCGCGGTCTCGGCGACCGTGGAAGCGGTACGCGTGCTTGGACGCCCCCATCAGGACAAGCTGGTGAATGCGCTGCTGCGGCGTGCCCAGCGCGACGGCCTGCCCGCGTCGACGCCCGAGTCGGCGTGGCCGACCTGGCTGCGCGCTCAGGTGCGGAAGGATTGGCCGGCCGAGGCTGACACGCTGTTCGCCGAGAGCATGCGCGAAGCGCCGTTGTGGCTGCGGGTCAACCGGCAGCATGGCAGTCGCGACGCATACCGTCAGCGGCTTGTTGAGGCCGGGCTGTCGACCGAAGCGCCGGACGACATGCCGGATGCGTTGCTGTTGCGAGAGCCGGTGGCGCCCACGACGTTGCCCGGCTTCGCGCAGGGGGATGTGTCCGTGCAGGACGGTGCAGCGCAACGCGTTGCCGATCTCGTGGAAGGACTTCCGTCGGGGGCACGCGTGCTCGATATGTGCGCAGCGCCGGGCGGCAAGTCGGCGCACCTGCTGGAGCGTGACCCGACCCGTCGCTTGCTCGCGATGGACGTGGATGCGCGTCGGCTGCAGCGCGTCCAGGAGACGCTGCAGCGGGTAGGCCTGCGCGCCGAGATGAAGGCCGCCGACGCGACCGATCCGGCCGCATGGTGGGACGGCGAGCCCTTCGATGCCGTTTTGCTCGATGCTCCCTGCTCGGCTACCGGCATCGTGCGCCGCCAGCCGGATGTCCTGCTGCACCGGCGCGCGGAGGATCTCGACGCGCTGACGCGCCTGCAAGCGCGTTTGCTGGACGCCGCCTGGCACGTACTGCGGCCGGGCGGCCGCTTGGTGTACACCACCTGTTCGGTCCTGCGTGCCGAGAATGCGCAACAGGTGGATGCTTTCCGCGGACGCCATCCCGAGGCCGTGATCGAGCCGCTCGGTGCTATTTGGGGGCGCGAGGATGCCGGCGGTCGCCAGTGCCTGCCCGGTGAGCGCGATATGGACGGCTTCTTCTACGCCACCCTCCGAAAAGCGTGAACGCGATTGCAGGATGCAGCCGCGGTCGCGCGGTTGTGACCACGCGCGGCATGCCAGCGGGCTATTTCGGCGATACTGCGAGCTGATGCAGTGTCACCATGACGTCACCCAGGCTTGACGCCTGAGCGGGATGGAAGGAGCAGACTCAGGTTCCCATCCCGTCCGGTCGCTGCACCTTTGAACGTGCCGTCGCACTACGCAGAACCCGAGGTCATGCAGGTCAGGAGCCATCGTCGACAGGATGTCGCACGCGCACTCGCGTGGCTGGCGGGCTTCAGCGCCGTCGCCCTGCTGGTCGTGCCCAAGGGACTTTCGATCTTCGCCGCCCTGATGCTGGTCGCGACGTGCGTTGCGTTGCCCGAGGCCTGGCGGTCTGCGCGCGAGCGGCTTCCGCGCGCCGTGTTGGGCCTGATGCTCGCCGTGCTCGCCGTGCTGGCGATGTCGGCATTCTCGGCGTGGGCCAGTGGCGCGAATCTCTCCGCTCTCGACAACGTCTCGCGATGCCTGTTGCTGCCATGGTGCGCATGGCTGGCCTGGGTGACCCGCATCCGCACCTCATGCCTTTGGTACGGTGCGCTGGCCGGCCTGCTGGTCGCCTTCGTCCTGTCGATCATGGAAACGTGGTCGGGTGCGCCGCGGGCCGGCGGCGAAGCCAACCCCATCGTGTTCGCCAACGCGGTACTGGTCCTGCTGGTGGTCGCCGTATTCGCCCGACCCGCTCGGACCGGCTTTTCGATGCAACTGCTGCTGGCCCTCATCGTGGCGCTGGCCGTGGTGGCGATCACCCTGAGCGGTAGCCGGGGCGCGTTGCCGGGGCTGGTCCTGGTCCTGCTGATGCTCTTCGTCGGCGGCGCTCCCCAGCATCGGTGGCGACGGCTGGCGATGGTGTCGGGCCTCTTCGCGGCGCTGTTCGTTGCGCTGTGGACGGTGCCCTGGCTGTCCACGCAGTTCCGGCTGGATCAAGTGCACGCGGACGTCTCCGGCTACTCGAACGACCAGGTCGACCAGCCCATCAGTGCGCGCATGGGGCTGCTGACGGTCGCCTGGGGCGCCTTCAGATCGGCGCCGCTGACGGGCGTGGGCGTGGGGAGCTTCGCCCAGCGCGTGGACGACAGCCGCTACTGCCAGCAGGCGCCGCGACACTTCTGCGGCCTCGAACATGCGCACAACGATCTCGCACAGTGGGGTGCGACGATGGGGATCGGCGGCATCGCCGCCCTGCTGCTGCTCTATGGCGCGCCCCTGATGATCGCGGCGGGCCAGGTCCGCCGGCTCAAGCCGGACGTGCCCGTCGGTGCTGCCTGGACCGCGGGCATGCTGGTCGCGGTTTATCTGGTATCAGGGTTGACGCAGTCGATGTTCTCGCATGCGCTGAGCACCAGTGCCTACGTTGTCATCGTCGGCCTGCTGCTGGGCTGCGCGTTATCGCCGTTGCCAGCGCCGGACAGGCCAGACGGGCGTAGCTGAAGTTTCGTTTCACATTTCTAAATGTCGGTGGAACGCCTTTGTAGACCGCGCGTTCTCTCACATTTGAGTCATCAAGCGATTCCTACACTCTGCGCTCCCCCCTGCAGTGCCCCCCTATGCGCCACGTCAACCTGATCGGTTGGGACAACGGTGTCGGCTTGAGCCGTGACTTGCGCCTGATCGAGCAGGCGTTGCGCGATGCAGGATTCCAGGTCGCCATCCAGCCGGCCCGCGGGCGCGGCAAGCTGCGCAAATGGTTGGGTCCCTGGTTCCAGCGCGCGGCGATCGCGGGCCGGCGCTTGGCCCGGCGCAAGCGCTTCGACCTGAATCTGATGCTCGAACACATCACCCCGGAGTTCTTTGGGGCGGCCGAGCGAAATGCCTTCATTCCGAACCCCGAATGGTGCCTGCCGCGCGACGTGCGCCGCCTGCCGCGGGTCGACCGCGTGCTCACCAAGACCTCGCACGCCACGGGCATCTTCCACCGCCACGGCTGTGAGGTCGCGCCCGTCGGGTTCACCAGCACGGACCGCCACCTGGACAGCGTGCCGCGTCAGCGAAGCTTCCTGCACCTGGCTGGGCGCAGCAGCGCCAAGCGCACGCGGTTGGTGCTGGAGACCTGGGCACGTCACCCCGAGTGGCCGGTGCTGACCGTGGTGCAACATCCGCGCATGGCGGACTTCCGCCCGCAGGCGGCCAATATCGTCCACCGGGTGGACTACCTGGATGACGCCGAACTGCGCGAAATCCAGAACGCCAACCTGTTCCACCTGTGTCCTTCCGAGACCGAAGGCTTCGGCCACTACATCGTCGAGGCATTGAGTGCCGGGGCGATCGTGCTTACGACCGATGCCGAACCGATGAACGAACTGGTGACCGCCGAGCGCGGCGTGCTGATCCCGTTCTCGCAGACCGGCCAACAGCAACTGGCTACGCGCTACCTGGTCGAAGCGGAGGCGCTGGAGTGCGCGGTGACGGCGGCGCTGACGCTGGATGAGGCGCAGATCAAGGCCAAGCAGGCCGCGGCCCGCGACTTCTATCTGCAGAACGATCGGGCCTTCCGCGAGCGCTTGGCCGCGGCCGTGGCGGCGATGATCGATGGTGCCGGCACGGTCAACGCGACACGACGGCTGCCCGCGGCCCCGGGTGAGGCGTACGTCCCGCTGCCTGCAGCGCAGGCGTAGCGCCCAGCGCGCCTTGCCGACCCTGTAGCGCGCGGGCGTAGCCGTCGCTGCGGGTAGAATCGTGGCATGTCTCTCCTGCCCGTCTCCCTCGTCGTCATCACCCACAACGAGGCGTCCAACATCGCGCGTTGCCTGGATAGCGTGCCGTTCGCCGCGGACAAGCTGATCGTGGACAGCGGCAGCACCGACGCCACTGTCGCCATCGCCCAGGCCCATGGCGCGCGCGTCGTCCACCAGGATTGGCTCGGCTTCGGCCCGCAGCGGAATGTCGCCAGCACGCACGCGACCCACGATTGGATCCTGGTGCTGGACGCGGACGAGTTCCTTTCGCCCGAGCTGGCCGCCGACCTGCAGCGTGCGCTGCCCGCTCTGATCGCCTCCGACAAGGCCGGCGCCTGGTTGCGTCGGAGCACCTGGCTGATGGGCGCGCCGATGCGCTGGTACCGGCCGATGGTCGGCGAGCGGATGGCGCGGTTCTACCATCGCGGACGCGCGCGCTGGACCGATGCGCGCGTGCACGAATCCTTGCGTTTCGACGGCGAGGCGGCCGAGTTCAAGGCGCCGTTCAACCATGCCGACAATCCCAGCCTGGCGCACAAGCAGCTGAAGGTCCTGCGCTACAGCGAACTCAAGGCGCTCGACTGGCGCGACAAGCGGCGCCCGGTGCGGATGTGGCTCACGCCGCTGGTCTACCTGTCCACGTTCTTCAAGGACTACGTGCTGCGCCTGGCCTGCCTGGATGGCTGGCGCGGCTTCATCATCGCGCAGACGGCGGCGAGCTACGCCGTCTACAAGCGCATGCGCTATTACGAAATGCAGCGGAACCCGGCCTCCATCGACGCCGCGCACGCCAAGCTCGCCCAACACGGACTGGAACACTGATGGCCAAGCACTACCTCCTCTACGGCTCCGAGCGCTATGCGCTGGCGATCCTGCGGCCCGTGCAGGAGGCCATCCGTGCGCGCGGCGGCGAGGCGGCCTGGTTCTTCGACGGCCCCGGCGCCGAGGACCTGCATCCCGACGAGAAGCTACTGACGACGACCGAGGAGGTCCGTCGCTGGAACGCGATCGCCGTGATCACCGGCAGCAATGCGGTGCCGCACTTCTTCCCCGGCGTGAAAGTGGAAACCTTCCACGGCTTCGACGCGGGCAAGCCGCGCCACATCTACATCCGTGGGTTCTTCGATCTCTACTGCACTACCGGGCCACGCGACACGGCGCAGTTCAAGGCAATCGCCGACAAGGTGGGCCATTTCCGCGTCGTCGAGACCGGCTGGCCGAAGATCGACCCCTTCATGCAGGAAATCGCCGGTGGCGTGCCACCCGTGCGCCAGCCGCCGGTCATCCTCTACCACTCGACGTTCTCGCCGTCGTGGAGCGCTGCAGAAACGCTGTACGAGGAAGTGAAGCGGCTTTCGCGCACCGGCGAATGGAAGTGGATCGTCACCTTCCACCCCAAGATGGATCCGTCCACCGTGGCGAAGTTCCGCGCGCTGGAGAACGAACACCTGCGCTTCGCGGACGACGACAACATCCTGGAATTGTTCCCACAGGTGGACATGATGTGCTCGGACACCTCGTCCGCGCTCAACGAGTTCCTGCTGACCCACAAGCCGGTGGTGACGTTCAAGAACCGCCGTCCGGGCCCGCAGCTGATCGATATCGACGATCCTGCGCAATTCGAGCCGGCGATCCGCCGCGCACTGTCGCGGCCGCCCGAGCTGATGGAAGCGATCGCGGCTTACGCCGACAGCATCCATCCCTACCGCGATGGTCGTTCCAGCGAGCGCGTCCTCGATGCCATCGATGCCTTCATCGCGGCGGGCGCACGCAACCCGAAGCCCAAGCCGATGAATTTCTGGCGGAAGCTCAAGATCCGCAAGCGCATCGGGTACTGGGGCCCGGCCTGAGCGCTGCCAAGGGCGGCGAGCCTCACCAGCGGAGACGGCGGCGGGACAATGCGCTGGAAAGGCGCTCGAAGGTGGCGTGCGCCTCAGCTTCCGGAACGAACCTCAGCGCCAACGGTGCGGCGATGCCATTCGCGCCGGCGGTGTCCAGCCACAACGACGCCGTGCCGCAGGCATGGTCCAGCGGTGAGCGGGACAGGCGCAGGGCCTGCAGCTTGTCGATCTCGGCGAAGCGCCAGTAGCGCGACCACCAGCCGCCGCGGACCGCAACGAGATGTTCGTCCAGCGACCAGCCCATCCGGGACGACTGCCGGTGCGCCGCGTAGGCGGCCACAGGGAGCCATGCGAGCGCGCACCAGGCCCACGGCCCCAGGTGCCAGGCGGCCAGGGCGGTGACGGGCAGCAGCCAGGCCACGGTCGGCAGCAGTAAGCGCCAGCGCGCGGACGCGGCGACAGGCTGCCAGTCTTCGCGCGGCCACGCTCCCTGCGCGAGCAGGTGACCCAGCAGGGCATCGCAGGCCTCGGGCGTGGCGATCGGCGCGAGGTCCTTCAATGCACGCTGGTCCTGTTGACCGGCCTTCTCGGCCACCGCGGTATCGATGCGCAACGAACGACGTCCGAACCATCGGTGCAGCACGCCCTCCTGCAGCGTCCATGCCTGGATGCGCCGACGCGCCACGCTGGTGCGCAGGCGCGCGAGCAGCCCGCGCTCCACCATCAAGCGGCGCGCATCTTCGGTCAGCCGGAAACCATGGAACTGCAGCAGCGCCAGCACTACCGAGAGCAGGCGGACCAGGCCAAGGGCGAGCAGCACGAGCGCCGCGACGCCGGCTGCGCCGGCCAGCCATCCCAGGTGCAGTTGTTCGGCATAACCGAAGGCCTGCTTGGCGCCCTGGCGGAAGAACTGCTCGATCATGCGCTCCGGCAGGATCTGCCAGGCCGCACCGAAGGCCGCCGCCACCACGATCATGCCGCGGTTGGAAATCAGGCCCAGCCGGATCACTTCCGCGGTCGACAACGACAGCAGGGTCGGATCGGCCTCCCGTGTTTCGGCGTCCGGCGATGCCGCAAGCCCGGGTGCGGGACCGCGGACCTGATGGCGCACCAGGTCCTCCAGCGCGAGTGCGTCGCGCAGGCCGAGCACGCGCATCTGCGCTTCCGGCTTCTGCCCGCCGGCGGATTCCAGCCTCACTTCCGCGACGCCGAACACCCGGTGCAGCAGCGACTGGTGCACGACCACGTTGTGGATCCGCGAAAACGGGATCTCGCGCCGTGAGCGGTGCAACAGGCCCTCACGCACGGTCAGGCCGTCACGGCCGATCACGTAGCGGTAGGTGAAGTACTGCAGGATCGCCAGCGTCACCAGCACGACGATGCCGATGAAGGGCGCCAGCGAGATCCACAGGTCGTCGTCGCCCTTGCGCGCGCCGAACACGAGCAGCGCCGCCAGCGGAAAGATGAACTGCTTGAGTTGTTGCAACAGCACGAACAGCCACGACCACGGATGCAGGCGGCGTTCGGGCGAGGTGGTGTCCAGGGCGACGTCGTCCATCACAGCGCGTCGTCGTGGTCCAACTGGGTCGCCAGGCGCTCGCGCAGGCGCTCGGCATCATCGACATCCAGCCCGGAGATCGAGACCGCCGCCATGCGGGTGCCTGCGGTGTGCACCACCAGCGTCGAGAGGCGCGCGCTGCGCTCCAAGGGGCCGCGCTTCAGGTCCAGGTGCTGCACGCGCGAGATCGGCACGTGCGTTTCGCTCTGCCACCAGTTGCCGCGGCGCACGGCCAGGCCTTGATCGTCCAGTCGCCAGCGCGTCCGGCGATGGCGCTTCACCGCGACCCAGGCGCCCAGCAGGGCGCCCACGCCAGCAGCCAACGGCACCGCCACCCAAGGCGAGACCAGGTCGCTGGTGCGCGAGATGAAGAAGGCGGGGAACCCCAGCGGGAACAGCAACGCAGCGCCGCCCAGCGCGGCCAGCCAAGCGCCGCGCGACGGCAGCGCCTGCCAGGAAGACGGAGCCGGCGGTGCGGCGGTGTCGTGATCGGTCTGCATCAAAGCCTGCTCGCTCTCATTTCGTCGATGGCGCGATAGTCCAGCACGTAGTCGCGCCCGCTGCGGTACTTGCCCAGTCGCGCCTTCATGCGCTTCTGGATCGGGCCGCGCCTCTCCTTGGAAACGTCCGCATCTGCGGTCATCTTCTCGATCGCGAGCGCCTGGAACTGCACGGCCTGGGTGAAATCACCGTTCGCCGCCAACGCAGAGGCCACCGTATCCAGTTCGTGCCAGCCGAGTTCGTCCTTGCGCTGGATCATGAACTGCGCCAGTTCCAGTGCGCGGGCGGCCTCGCGCTGACCCGGAACGGGGCAGGTGGCGAGGATCCACACGCGCTCGTTGCGCGCCTGCTTCGCCCCGGCCTCTTCCGCGCGCGCGGCCCATTCCTCGGCCTGGTGGCAATCGCGGGCCATGCCGGCCAGGCCGTCATGGTGGTACTGGGCCATGGCCAGCAGCGCTTCGGGGTCGACGCCCTGTGCGGCGGCACGCTTGAGGTGGGGAAGCGCGCGCTGCATGGCGTCGTCGGAATACTTCCCTTCTTCGGTGATCGCCATCGAGGCCAGCCACGCGGCCTTCGCTTGGCCGCCCTCGCTGGCTTTTTCCAGCCAGGCGAGGCCTTCCGTCGTGTTCTTCGGGACCATCTGCGGCAAGCCCCCGCTGTATTGCAGCGCGCCGTAGGCGAACTGGGCGAAGGCGTCGCCGGCCTCGGCCTTGCTGCGAACGGCACGCAGGCGCGAGCGGAACGGTGCGGCATAGTCCGGCCAGCTTTCGTTGAGGCGCGTGCGCATGGCCGCATCGTCCATCGGCGTGCGGTCCAGCAGGGCCATGCTCGGGGCCTCGTCTTCCAGCAGGCCCGCCAGCGCCAGCTCCATGGTGCGGACCTCGCCGAGCCCGGCCTGTTTGAACGCCTGGTCCATGTAGACCGATACGTCGGGTATCAGCGATTCGTACCGGTAGCGCCATTGCCCATCCTCGCGGACCAGGATGGGGCCGAACTGGAACTGGCTCTCCGTCGGTGGTGCGACCTCACCCACGGCCAGGTCATCGACCACGGTGACGTTGGACAGCGAGAGGATGGGCCGGTCTTCGTTACCCTCTTCCACGCCGGACCAGCCTTCGGTCATGCACAGGCGGGCCACGGCACGGTTGTCCATCGCCTTGAGCGCGTCGGGTTGTTGGGTGGCGCGCAGCAGGTAGACCGTGATGCGGTCGCCGCTGGGTAGCCGTCGGACCTGTTCCGGCGAGGCGTAGAGCGCCATGTCGCGCAGGAAGCCGAAGTGGACCAGGCTGGAGGCGGCCAGCAGGTCGACGCTCTCCGCCTTGTTCTGGCTACTCAACTCGGCATAGCGGTCCCATGCCTGCGACACCTGATTCAACGCGGCCGGGTCTTGCGCGGCCACCGCGGGGACCACAAGCCATCCCGCCAACCATCCTGTCAGCCACCTACGCGTGCGCATCGCATCCCCCGTGTGTTGTCCCCTTCAGCGGTAGGGATTGTCCTCGCCGCTGCCCTCCGGCCGCAGGGTATAGCGTTTGTACGTCCACTGGTACTGCGCGGGATCGCGTCGCGCGATGCGCTCGACGACCTGGTTGAGCACCGTCACGGCCGCGACCGGATCCGCATCCGCGATGCCGGTGGGCGCTGGCTCCACGTGCAGTGCGAAGTCGGGGCCGGGCCCGATCCGCTCGCACCAGGCGAACAGGACGGTCGCCCCGGTGCGTTCGGCCAGGCGCGAGACCAGCGTCATCGTCAGCGCCTGCGTGCCGAAGAAGGGGGCGAACTCACCGTCGCCGGCTTTCGGTTGCTGGTCAGGCAGGATGCCGACGGCGCCGCCCTCCTTGAGCACCTTCCACAGCTGGCGCACGGCAGGGCCTTCAGCCCGCACCTGGCGGATGTTGTCCGCGCCGCGCACGCGCAGCAGGAAGGCATCGCCGACGGCCGATTCAGGCGGTCGGTAGACGATCGCGATGGGGCCACGCGAGGCCAGCCACTGGTTGAGCAGCTCCCAGTTGCCGAAGTGCGGGGCCGCCACGATCACGCCCTTGCCACTGGCCAGCGCCGCGTCATAGAGCGCTTCGCCGTGGCGCTCGCGCAGCAGTGCCAGGTTTTCGGCCGGGGGGCGGGTCCAGAAGCGGAGCGTTTCCAGGGCCTGCCGGGAGGTGGTGCGCAGGATGGCCTCGTGCAGCGCCTCCCGCTGGCCGGGCAACAGATCCGGGAAGGCGATCTCCAGGTTGCGGCGCGCGACCCGGCTTTCGCGGGCGTCGGATCGGCGCCAGGCCCAGGCCATGGCATCGCCCAAGGTGCGCAGCCAGGGCCAGGGCAGGCGACCGAGCAGGGCGGCGGCGTGGTAAGCGAGCGAGGCGAGCGTGGCCGGTTTCATCCGGGGAGTGTAGCCAACCGGGGCGGCGCACCCGAGGCAGGAAGGCGGTCCGATGCTGCGGCTATCCTGTCGCTCCCGTTCGAGGAGCCCACCCATGCTGTCCCTAATCCAGCGCGTTGCTTCGGCCACGGTCACGGTGGACGGCGAGGTCGTCGGCGCCATCGACGACGGTCTGCTGGCGTTGGTGGGCGTGGAGCCGGGCGATGGCGAATCGCAGATCGCACGGATGGCGGAGCGACTGTTGGGCTATCGCGTGTTCGCGGACGAGGCGGGACGGATGAACCGGTCCTTGGCCGATACGGGCGGCGGACTGTTGCTGGTGAGCCAGTTCACCCTGGCCGCCGACACCCGCTCGGGAATGCGGCCCAGCTTCACCACCGCCGCTCCCCCGGCCGAGGCTGAACAGGGCTTCAACCGGCTCGTCGCGTTATGCAGGGAAAAGCATGTCGGGAGGGTGGAAACCGGGCGTTTCGGTGCCCATATGGTGGTCAGCCTCGTCAATGACGGGCCCGTGACCTTCCTGCTTCGGCCATGACGTTCTCCCCTTGTCGGTGGCCGGGGTTCAGGAGCCCAACCCGGTCCGGGCTGGTATAATACGGGGTTCTCCCTTCCTCACTTCCCGGTGGCGCAACCTCCATGGCCAACGAACGTCCTGCCCAGCAGTCCGACATCAAGCTCTTGATCAGCAAGGGCCTGGAGCAGGGCTATCTGACTTACGCCGAAGTCAACGATCACCTGCCCGACGACCTGGTCGACCCGGAGCAGATCGAAGACATCATCGGCATGATCAATGGCATGGGCATCGATGTCCATGAAGTCGCGCCCGATGCCGAAACCCTGCTGCTCGCCGACGGCAACACCGGCAACCGCGAAGTCGACGAGACCGCCGCGGAAGAAGCCGCTGCCGCGCTGACGTCGCTGGATACCGAAGGTGGCCGCACCACCGACCCGGTGCGCATGTACATGCGCGAGATGGGTACCGTCGAGTTGCTGACCCGCGAGGGCGAAATCGCCATCGCCAAGCGCATCGAGGAAGGCCTGGCCCAGGTCCAGGCGTCGCTGGGCAACTTCCCGTGGTCCATCGAGCTGCTGCTGGAAGACTACGAACTGCACAAGGCCGGCAAGAAGCGCCTGGCCGAAGTCGTGGTCGGTTTCAACGACGTCGAAGAACCCGTCGAGAGCGCCCCGGTGGCCGAAGAGGCCGCCGACGCGAGCGAGGACGAGGACGAAGACGAGGACAGCGGCGACGACGTGGCCGAAGAAGCCGCGCCGACCGGTCCCGATCCGGAAGAGGTCGCGCGCCGCATGCAGGTGCTGGCCGACGGCTACGCCAAGTTCAAGAAGTCGTACGCCAAGAACGGCCCGGAGAACAAGGCTGTCGCCAAGCTGCGCAGCGAACTGGCCGAGACCTTCGTCACCCTGAAGCTGCCGCTGCCGCTGACCGACACGCTGGTCCGCAAGCTGCGCGAAGTGATGGCGCAGATCAAGGACCACGAGCGTCGCGTGCTGCACCTGTGCGCGAACGTCGCCAAGATGCCGCGCAAGGAGTTCCTGCGTGCCTGGGAAGGCAACCAGACCAACCTGGGCTGGGTGGACGAAGTCCTGAAGCGCAAGCAGAAGTGGTCCTCGGGCCTGCGCGACGTCAAGGACCAGATCGTCTCCGAGCAGGAAGCCACCATCGCGGTCGAGCAGGCGATGCACCTGACGCTCGCCGACATCAAGGAAATCAGCCGTGCGATGGCCTATGGCGAAGCCAAGGCGCGCAAGGCGAAGAAGGAGATGGTCGAGGCCAACCTGCGCCTGGTGATCTCCATCGCCAAGAAGTACACCAACCGCGGCCTGCAGTTCCTCGACCTGATCCAGGAAGGCAACATCGGCCTGATGAAGGCGGTCGACAAGTTCGAATACCGCCGCGGCTACAAGTTCTCGACCTACGCCACCTGGTGGATCCGCCAGGCGATCACCCGCTCGATCGCCGACCAGGCGCGCACCATCCGCATCCCGGTGCACATGATCGAGACGATCAACAAGCTCAACCGCATTTCCCGCCAGATGCTCCAGCAGTACGGCCGCGAGGCCACGCCGGAAGAGCTGGCGAAAGAAATGGACATGCCGGAAGACAAGATCCGCAAGGTGATGAAGATCGCGAAGGAACCGATCTCCATGGAGACCCCGATCGGCGACGACGAGGATTCCCACCTGGGCGATTTCATCGAGGACACCAACGTGGAGTCCCCGATCGAGAACACCACCAACATCAACCTGCAGGAAACCGTCCGCGACGTGCTGGCCGGCCTGACCCCGCGGGAAGCCAAGGTGCTGCGCATGCGCTTCGGCATCGACATGAATACCGACCACACGCTGGAAGAGGTCGGCAAGCAGTTCGACGTCACCCGCGAGCGCATCCGCCAGATCGAGGCCAAGGCGCTGCGCAAGCTGCGTCACCCGTCGCGGTCGGAACAGCTGCGCAGCTTCCTCGATATCGACTGACGCAACGCGCGGTGATGCACCATCCAGGCGCGGCCCTTCGGGGTCGCGCTTTTTTTTGGTGCAATGTCGGCGGCGCGCGCATCGCCGCCTTGCCATGACCGTCACATCACGCTCTCTACACTGACGCCATCACCACGGTCAGAGAACCGCGTGCAACGACGAGACGCACTCAAGAGCGCGCTCGCCATCGCACTGCTGGGCGGCGTGCCCCGCGTGCTGGCGCAGGCAACGACAACGGCGAATGCCGCCGCACCTTCGACACGCTTCACGATGGAAACGGTTCCAGACTTGGCCCGCGCGCTGGCCGGGCAGCCGTACCGTGCGCCGGACGAAACGCTGCCCGCGGCGCTGGATACCGGCTACGACGCCTACCGCGACCTGCGCTTCGATCCGCAACAGGCGATCTGGCGCAAGGAAGGCCTGCCGTTCCAGGTGCAGATGTTCCATCGCGGCTTCCTGTTCAAGCAGCGTGTCGAGCTGTACCGCGTGGAAGGCGATAGCGCGACGCCGATCGCATACACGACCGAGCTGTTCTCGTTTCCGCCGGGCACGAAGCCCGAACTCGGCAGCGATCTCGGCTTCGCCGGCTTCCGCGTGCATACGCCGCTCAATGCGCCGGACGTTTACGACGAACTGATCGCCTTCCTCGGTGCGAGTTATTTTCGTGCGCTGGGCAAGGGGCATGCATACGGCCTGTCTGCGCGTGGACTCGCGTTGGGAAGCGGCGATGCGGGAGCGGAGGAGTTCCCGGTCTTCCGCGCGTTCTGGATCGAACAGCCCGCGCCTGGCGCCGATCATCTGGTCGTGCATGCGCTGCTCGACAGCCCGAGCGTGGCCGGCGCGTTCCGCTTCGACATGAAGCCTGGTGCCGAGACCGTTATCGATGTGCAGTCGCGTCTGTATCCGCGCGTCGACCTGGCGCGTGCCGGCATCGCGCCGCTGACCAGCATGTTCGAGTTCGATGCGGGCGATCGCGTGGGCACCGACGACTACCGGCCCGCGGTGCACGATTCCGATGGACTGGCGATCTTCAACGGTAATGGCGACCAGATCTGGCGGCCGTTGAGCAATCCGCCGCGCGTGCAGAGCAGCGCCTTCATGGACACGCATCCGCGAGGCTTCGGCCTGATGCAGCGCAAGCGCGGCTTCGGAGACTACGCCGACATCGAAGCGCGCTACCACCAGCGCCCCAGCCTGTGGATCGAGCCGCGCAGCCGGTGGGGCAAGGGCGCGGTGACGCTGGTGGAAATCCCGACCGGCGACGAATACCACGACAACATCGTGGCGTTCTGGCGTCCGGACAAGCCGTTGCGCGCGGGTCGCGAGCATCGCTTCGACTACCGCATGCACTGGTGCGACATGCATGCATGGCAGTCGGCACTGGCCGTGGTCAGCGACACGCGCATCGGCGCGGCACCGGATCCGGCGCGTCGGCTGGTGGTGATCGACCTGGAGGGTGGGCGCCTGGCCTCGATGCCGCGCGACGCGAAGCTGACGCCGGATGTCTGGGCAGCGCGCGGCGAGGTGAGCGGTGCGGTCGTGTATCCGAATCCGGAAACGCAGGGCTGGCGCCTGAGCTTCGAGTTCCGTCCGAACACCGACAGCGCCGACGGGCGTGACGTCGAACTGCATGCGCGCGTGTTGGAGGGGCACGCGCCGCTGTCCGAAACCTGGCTGTACCGCTGGAGCACTTGAGCATGAACAGAACCCCCGACCACGATTCCACTACGCAGACGTGGCTGCCGCCGGAAGCACCGCTCGACATGCCCGTACAGGACCTGTCGACGGGGCGGCTTGCGTCGCGCCGTTTGCCAACGTCGCCCTCCGACATGCCGTGGCGCCGTGCGGTCGTGATGGGCGGGGCAACGATGCTCACCTTGCTGGCGACCTACCAGGTGTGGTGGGTGCTGCGTGGCGACGGCATCGACATGCTGGAAGGCGTGGTGCTCGGGTTGTTCGTGGCGCTGTTCGCATGGATCGCGCTGGCGTTCTCGAGCGCGCTGGCCGGCTTCGTCCAACTGGTGTCGCATCGGTCGATGCCGCTGGGCATCGATCCCGATGCGCCGCTGCCCGAGCTCGCGACGCGCACGGCATTGCTGCTGCCGACCTACAACGAAGAGCCCGACCGTCTGCTGGCGGGCCTGCAGGCGATGCATGAATCCCTGGCGGAAACGGGACAGCTCGACCGATTCGACTTCTTCGTGCTCAGCGACACCACCAAACCCGAGGTCGCCCGGGAGGAGGTGCGCGCCTTCGCGCAGTTGGTGCGGCGCCTTGGCCCGGCAGCGCGCGTGTATTACCGGCGCCGCGACAAGAACACCGAGCGCAAGGCCGGCAATATCGCCGAGTGGGTGCGCACGTTCGGCGCGGCTTACCCGCACATGCTGATCCTGGACGCCGACAGCCTGATGACCGGCGATACGCTGGTGAGGTTGTCGTCGGCGATGGAACGTAATCCACGGCTCGCGCTGGTGCAGACGTTGCCGATGATCGTCAACGGACGCACCTTCTTCGCGCGGATGCAGCAGTTCGCCGGGCGCGTCTATGGGCCGGTTCTCGCGCAGGGCGTCGCGTGGTGGCACGGCGCGGAGGGCAACTACTGGGGCCACAACGCGCTGATCCGTACCTCCGCCTTCGCCGCGCATGCCGGGCTGCCGCACCTGGGCGGCGGCAAGCCGTTCGCTGGCGCGGTGCTGAGCCATGACTTCGTCGAAGCCGCGTTGCTGCGCCGTGGCGGCTGGGCGGTGCACATGGCGCCGGCTTTGTCGGGCAGCTATGAGGAAGGTCCGCCGTCGCTGACCGACATGCTGGTGCGTGACCGCCGCTGGTGCCAGGGCAACCTGCAGCATGGCGCGGTGCTGCCCACACGTGGCCTGCATTGGCTCAGTCGCATGCACCTGCTGGTCGGCATCGGCCACTACTTCACCGCGCCGATGTGGGCGATGCTGATGCTGGCGGGCTTGGCGATCCCGCTGCAGCAGGCGGGCTTCTCGCTCGACCAGCCGCACCTGGAGGGATTCACGCCCGCCCTGTACTGGCGCGGCGGCGACCCGGAGCGTTTCCTGTGGGTGTTCTACTTCACGATGGCCGTGTTGCTCGCGCCGAAGGTGATGGGATGCGTGGCAACGCTGCTGCAACCGGAGCTGCGTCGACAGTGCGGCGGTGCGATCCGCATCATCGGCAGTGCTGTGCTGGAAACGGTGCTGGCGGCGTTGATGGCGCCGGTCACCATGTACGTGCAATCGCGCGGCGTGGCGGAAGTGCTGGCCGGCCGCGATTCGGGATGGGAAACCCAACGCCGCGACGACGGCAGCGTCCCGCTTGGCAGCCTGGTGCGTCGTTACGCGGGACTCACCGTGTTCGGTGCGCTGAGCGCCGTGCTGGCTTACCTCGTATCGCCCGCGCTCGCCGCATGGATGGCGCCGGTGGTGCTGGGCATGGTGCTGTCGGTGCCGATCAACGTGCTCACGTCGTCTCCGGCCGTGGGACAGTACTTGCGCGAACGTGGGTGGCTGCGTATCCCAGAGGAGTCCGCTCCGCCGGACGTCCTCGCGCGCGCGCTGAACTTGCGCGGCACGCCCGGCGCCGCAGCTTCGGAACAGGCCCCGTCCGGTACAATCCCGGCCCAGCGGGCCTATAGCTCAATGGTTAGAGCAGAGGACTCATAATCCTTTGGTTCCAGGTTCGAGTCCTGGTGGGCCCACCAAATAAGCGTCCAAGGTTGTCCGGAACAATCCAGAGAACGGCACAAAACCCCGCTAATTGTGGGGTTTTTTGTGCGTCACCGTCCAAGCGTGTCCAGTTGAATCCGAGAAAAAAGTGAGTCAGGCTGTGAGTCAGAGGGCGGCCGCAGGGGCGTCTGACTCACAAATGGTTGACTCACATGCTCACCGACACGAAGTTGCGCACGCTTAAGTCGCGCGAAAGCGCGTACCGCATCGCAGACACCAATGGCCTATGCATAGAGGTGCGCCCCACTGGCGCAAAGGTCTGGCGCTATCGATATCGCCATGCCGGCAAGGCGAGCATCATCACGATGGCTGAGTACCCGGTCATGGGCTTGTCAGAGGCGCGCGCCGAACGAGACCGCCTTCGTGCGTTGGTAAGGGGCGGGGGCAACCCTGCGCACGCCGCGAGGATCGAGCGAGCCGCGAAGCTCGAGCGTTCCGAGGCAACGTTCGGTGCCATCGCTGCAGAGCTCTTAGTCAAGCGTGCGAAGGAAGGTCTGAGCCCCGGGTCCGTGAAGCGCGAGCGCCGGCTGATCGAGAAGGACATGGCGGCCATCAGTGACATTCCGATCACCGATGTGACTGCGCCGCTTTTGCTGGCGTCGCTGCGGAAGATGGAGAGGCGAGGCGTGGTTGAGACGGCACACCGCTCTCGGTCTTTAGCTGGCCGTGTATTCCGATACGCCATTGCGACGGGGCGCGCTCAGAGCAACCCCGCGGATGATCTTGCGGGAGCGCTTGAGCAACCGCAGACCAAGCACTTCGCGAGCATCACGGATCCCACGAAGATTGGTGACTTACTACGAGCCATGTACTCCTACCGAGGGTCTCCTGTGACTTTGGCGGCGCTGAAGCTGGCCCCGTTGCTTTTTGTCCGCCCTGGAGAACTTCGAAAGGCGCGTTGGGCAGACATTGATCTCCGCGCATCGGAGTGGCGTTTCACCGCCAGCAAAACCGGGACGCCGCACATCGTCCCGTTGTCATCTCAGGCTAAAGAAATTCTGGAAGAACTGCGCCCGCTTACAAGTCGGCGTGAATTCGTCTTTCCAGGGGTGAGGAGCGCGAAGCGACCCATGAGCGAGAATACGGTCAACGCCGCACTGCGCTATCTGGGCTACAGCGGTGACATCATCACCGGACATGGGTTCAGGGCGATGGCTCGAACCGTCCTCGATGAGGTATTGGGTTTCCGCCCTGATTACATTGAGCACCAACTGGCACATGCGGTGCGGGATCCCCTAGGCAGGGCCTACAACCGAACGGTCCATTTGGCGGAACGCAGGAAGATGATGCAGGCCTGGGCCGATTATCTCGACCAGCTTCGAGAAAGCGAAGGGAAGGTCGTTTCGATTAGGCGAAAGGCTGGTTAGCGGAGAGGCAGCTTCCGGGCACATCGGAACTGGTTTTGACACTGGCATGCCATCGACCCACTGGCTGGCCGGATTCTGTGTGCCGGAGTTTTACTGGTGGTAAAATCTTCAGTAGGCCGGGATCTGGCCTGTCGCGGTCGGTGAGAAAGCGAAGGTTATGAATGTCGGACGGGCGATCCGGTTGTGCCGTACCAAGCGGGGAGCCTCGCAAGGCGCTGTTGCACGCCAGGCAAGTTGCTCGGTCTCGTACTTGTCGATGCTCGAGAACAACAAGCGCGACCCGACACTTTCTACGCTTATCAGGGTCGCACAGGCGCTCCAGGTTCCAGTTGGCTTGTTATTCTTCCTAGCATCGGAGCAGGAGGATCTCGGGCCGATAGATGAGAAGACTGCCGGCAAGCTGATGCAATCCGTCCTGGCATCACTGGCTAAGCCGACCAATGCAACCACGCAACCGGGTGAGCAACATGGCTAGTGCCGAACAACTCAAGGCGTTGGTGAAGTCCTACATCGACCGGGATGAGCGCCAGTTCTACTCGGTTGCCATGCAGGTCGCGGCGCATGAGGCCAAACTCGGCCATGGCAGGCTGGCCGAGGAACTGCGCGACATGATCGACGCCGCAAAGTCGCGGACCGCGGCTGGCGAGCAGTCAGGCAAGCTGGTTCCCCTCGCTCGTCCGCGCGGAGAGCTTGCCAGCCTGCTGACGGTTGCTTATCCGAAGAGCAGGCTGGTCGATATGGTGCTCGATTCGCATGTGTCCGCGCAGATCGAGCGCATTCTGAAGGAGCAACGGCTGCTTTCGCGCATCCGCGAGTACGGCTTGTCGCCTCGACGTAAGCTGCTACTGGTTGGCCCGCCCGGGACGGGTAAGACGATGACCGCATCGGTGCTGGCAGCTGAGCTCGGCATACCACTGTTCACGGTGAGGTTCGACGCGCTTATCACCAAGTTCATGGGTGAAACCGCGGCCAAGTTGCGCCAGATCTTCGATGCAGTGACCGAGGTTCGTGGTGTGTACTTCTTCGACGAGTTCGACGCGATCGGTTCTCAGCGGGGGCTTGCTAACGATGTCGGCGAGATCAGGCGCGTACTGAACAGCTTCTTGCAGATGATCGAGAACGACCAGTCCAACAGTCTGATCGTCGCCGCTACCAATCATGCAGAGATCCTCGATTACGCGCTCTTTCGCCGATTCGACGATGTCATCGAGTACCACTTGCCTACGGCGGATCAGGCGGCGAAGCTGATCCAATCGCGATTGGGGAAATTCGTGCCAAAGCCGTTCCCGCTCAAGAGGGTCGCGTCGAAAGCGGACGGATTGAGCTATGCGGAGATCCGGCGTGCGGTCGACGAGGCCATCAAAGAGGCAGTCATGCATGACGAGTCGCGGGTGAGCGGAGAGATATTGAACCGCGCGCTGGAAGATCGTCGGAAACTGAGCTTAAGAACGGACAAGAAGAAGGCAGCCTCGAACCATGCCGGATCAGCCAGCCGATAAGCGGCCGCACCTAGTTCTGCAAGACACTTCCAAGGCGGTTGGCTTCACGGCGCACTCTGCCGGGGGAGGCGGTTCCGGCGTTGTTCCGGATTTGCCTCGGCAGCAGCATGGACAAGTCCTGCGTGCACAGATTGACGCATTGAAACCGGTCTCCACCGAAGCAGTCCGTGCCCAGGCGCAGCAGGGGCTGGAAAGCGGCCTCGGTGTGCAAATTCAGTTTGCCAGCCAACCGGATGTCGAGCTGGCCTTCGAGAGCTTGGCGAACGAGACCCAGAAGATCGAACTGCTTAGTGTGCGCCGAGAAGGGGATTGCACGTACGCCAACGTATTCGTACCTGACGGCAAGCTGGCGCATTTCGAAAAGTACGTCACCGAGTACCTGGAGGAAAAGAAGGACAAAAACGGCAATGCTCGTGACCATCGGGCGCTGCTGAATACGATCGCCTCGATCCGCGCAGCCGAGTTGCGGGCCTTGTGGACCGATGATCCGGCCCTTTTGCCAGACGATGTTGCCGTTCCATTCTGGTGGGAAGTGTGGCTTCCTGTCCGCGGCCAGCGTCAGGCCGTCGTGGAGGACTTCAAGACACTGGCGAAACTGGCCGAATGCGTTGTCAGCGACAAGCAGGTCGACTTCCCGGAGCGAACCGTACTACTGATGTACGGCTCGCAGCAGCAGTTCTCCCGCTCGGTGATGACTTTAAACTGCGTCGCGGAACTTCGTTGTGCGAAGGAAACCGCCGAGTTCTTCGACGGGATGACGGTTTCCGAACAGCAGGAGTGGGCAGATGAGCTATTGCAGCGCGTTCAGTTGCCAGAAGGTAATGCTCCGCGGATCTGTTTCTTGGACACCGGCGTCAACCGGGGGCATCCGCTGCTAGTGCCTTTGATGGATGCGGCGGATCTGCACACGGTCGAACCGACGTGGGGAGTCGACGATACTGTCAATCATGGCACCGGCCTTGCCGGACTCGCAGCATATGGCGACCTGACGGATGCGTTGGCTTCGACTGGGCTAATTGAGATTGCGCATCGCCTCGAGTCCGTCAAGTTGGTGCCCTTGGATGGCGGAAACAATGGGGACGCGCGGCATCACGCCTATCTCTTTACAGAAGGCGTTGCTCGCCCCGAAGTGGCCGCTCCGGATAGGGCGCGGGTTTTCACGTCGGCGGTGAGCGCGTCGGACTACCGCGATCGCGGGCGCCCCTCGTCTTGGTCCTCAGCAGTGGACAAGCTGGCGGCCGATACCGATGGGGCAGGCCAGTACCCGCGGCTATTTGTGCTTTCCGCCGGAAATATCCGCGATCCGAACGCCTGGGCTGCGTACCCCGCCAGCCTTTCCACCAATCTCGTGCATGATCCGGGTCAGGCATGGAATGCCATCACGGTCGGCGCGTTTGCGCACACTACTGATACGGACGGACACGCCTCGCTGAAGGCGATCGCGGCCGAGGGCGGTCCGAGTCCGTTCACCACGACATCGAGGACGTGGGATGGGGCTTGGCCGCTGAAACCCGAGGTGATGTTCGACGGGGGTAACGCGGCCAAGGACGATTTCGGTGCCGTCGGCATGGCAAGTCTGAACCTTTTGACCACTCACAACGAGCCCGTCGATCGCCTGTTCACGACCACGAACGCAACTAGTGCCGCGTCCGCGCTGTGCGCACGCATGGCTGCACAGATCATGGCGGCATATCCGGGCCTGCGGCCGGAGACTGTCCGTGCGCTCATCGTTCATTCGGCTGAGTGGACAGAAGCCATGCGTGCGATGTACCTGCCGAACGGGCAGGCGCCCAACAAGAACGATTACGTTCATCTAATCCGTCATTGCGGCTGGGGGGTTCCCGACCTTGAGCGGGCGCTGTGGAGTGCAGGGAATTCCCTGACGCTCGTCGTGGAAGACGTGGTGCATCCCTACGCGAAGGTGAAGGGAAAAGGGGTCATCACCCGCGACATGAATCTGCATGCGCTGCCGTGGCCAAGGGAAGAGCTGGAGGCCCTGCAGAATGCGCAGGTCGAGTTGCGCGTGACGCTCTCCTATTTCGTCGAACCCAACCCATCGGCCCGAGGCACCACGTCGAAGTTCTACTACCCATCTCACCGTCTGCGGTTCGATGTTCAGCGTCCGCTGGATAGTTCTACCGACGATTTTGTGGCCCGGATCAATGCTGCGGCCCAGCGCGAGGAAGAAGGCGATCCGGTCAATCCGAAAGATCCCAACTGGTACTTGGGGGAACGGCAGCGGCATCGCGGATCGTTGCATCAAGATGTGTGGACGGGTACGGCCGCAGAGTTGGCCAGTAGAGGATTTATCGCCGTCTACCCATCGGCCGGTTGGTGGCGCACTCGCCAGGCACTGGAGAGGTACGACTTGCCTGCGCGATATAGCCTTATCGTCTCGATCCGGACACAGGAAACTGAGGTCGACCTGTACAACGCAATTGCGCAGAAGATACCGGTCGCTCAGCCGATTATTGTTGAAGCGTGATATCGCGTTGGCCTGTTCGTTGGATGCCAGCTGCCTTCGGACGTAGCGAATAGTTCAGGTTTGCTAACTCTCACTGGGAGAAGCATACGTTTATGCCTTGCAACTCAGTACTAGACGCTGATCCTGCCTATAGCAGTGCTCCTGGCGGAAGTTCGCTTGGCTTATGCACCGCCAGAATGAAGTCTGGGGGGAGCTGCCTGCTGGTATCGATCGCCGCCCTGTACGCTTGAACAAGGTACTTGGACACCGGAAGGCGAACTTCGAAGGCCCGGGCAAGGGTGCCAGCCATGTACTCATCGCGAACCAGTTGGACTTGGGCAGCACTCAGGTGAGGGTGCGGAACCAAACGAAGCGTTATCAGCGTGTCCCACGCCCGGTCTTCTTCTGCTGCCGGCAGCAGCGAATGCACTGGATCGTCTACTCGGCTTATCCGGCCGAGGTTGAAGTCACGAAACCCCTTGGCTCTGTCGCAGTACGCGCGCACGTGCCAACGCGGTCCGGCCTGGATGAAAGCGTGGGGCCGGATCGTACGCTCGTGTGTTTCTGGATTGTTGAGCGATCGATACTCGATCTGGATCTGCTTGCTCTCGCGAATCGCCGCGTGGATTCGAGAGAACGGCCCGTGCTGGATATGCGTGGCGTGCTGTTGGGCCGAGACGAGCTCGACGCCCGCGCGTAGTCCACGCAGGGCGAGTGTGCCGACTAAGGCTTCGTACTCGCTGAATTGACCCTTGGTGAGTTGCGCGCGCGCGTACGGCGTAACGACGTAGCCCCGGGCACCGGTGTCGTACTGGCAGTTGTCGGGCGCCAAATCGGCGTAGGCGGCCATGTCGCGGCTCAGGACCGACCCATGCACGTCGAAGAGCTCGCCGAGCCGCGGGCGGGACACGCGACCCTCCCACAAGAGCAGGATCTCAACCGCTTTGAGGCGTTCTTGGTGGCCGCTGGGGGTCTTTGCCATGGTGCCGGGTTGGGCGGGAGTATCGGTAGCATAAAAGTACCGGTCGTTTTATGCTACCAGCGCCATGGCTGGGGTGCCCGAGGCTCCAATTGGATCACGAAGCAGTTACGCCACTGTTTGATCGCCTGCCGGAGGCCATCTTCCGGCCCCTGGCCGTTGCCAATAGCCGCCACTACTGGGATGTCTTGTCACGGGTGATGTCGACGCTCTGGGGCGACGACGGCCGTGCCCCGGGCGAGGAAGTGGCTAAGACTGTGGTGGTCCGCGTCATCGAGTCGTGCATCGTGGCCGACGATCCATGGGACGGCGAGCTGCAGACCCCAGTGGGTGTGCTTAGCCACATGGTCTTCAAGACGCTTTCTGAGGCGGGATGGTTCTCAGTGCGGCGCCGCGGCCTGGTCGACATGGTTACCGTGAAGCCGCGGATCGGCATGCTGTTCACGATGCTCAACGAGTTCGCGCGGCAGGAGCCCGAGTACATCGGTGGCCAGGTGCGATCGATCCTGCTGAATCTACGCTCGGTCACCGAAGACAGCACTGATCCCAACGCCTGCAGCGCTTACCAGACCGCTGCCAAGCAGGCCCGGCAATGCATGGCGCACATCGTCAACACCGGGTGCCGGGTGCAGGACCTGATGGACGGCCTGGTGGAACTGGAGTCCGCACGCGACTTCGTCCATGGCTTCTTCACCGACTTCGTTGAGCGGGTGTACATCGCCGATTACAGCGAGCTACGGACCCGTAACCATCCCCTGCAGTACCGCGGCCAGATCATCGAGAAGACCTACGCGCTGCAGGACGACGAGGCCTCGCGTGAGCGACTGGTCAGCTGGTACGTCGAGCACATCGGCAAGGGCGATCGGGAGCGCGGGGAGGCAGCCTACCGACGTGACACCCATCAGTTGCTGCGCCTGAACAACATCGAGGACCACCTCGCTCGGCTGGACGAAGAGATCAACATCGCCAATCAGCGGGCGCTGGCTCTGATCGAATACAAGCTGCGCGCCCCGAAACACTTGGACAAGCTCATCAGCCGGGCGTGCACCGCGTTGGCGGGAATGGAAGAGGATCACCCCGCGCTGCCTGGCGACGCCGGTGGCGTGCACTGGTCGGCGCTCGCGCTGGCCAAGCCCCGCAAGCCGTCCAGGGAGCAGGTGGCTACCGCAGTCGAGGCGATTGAACTGTCGGATGAGGAACTGGCGATGGAATGGCTGCGCCGGCGCATGGTGGAGAACCGCAAGGTCACCTCTGTGCAACTCGCCAACTACGTCGCGCGGATGCTTGACGGCAAGCTGCACGTCGACTCGGACGCGCTCGAGGTCGAGTCTATCAACGACCTGTGCTGCTACCAGCGCCTACTGCTGATCGCCTCGCGCGATGATTCGCCCCTGCAGTTGCGACGGCACGATCCCATGCTGCAAATGCTGCGCGGGATCCGGGTGCGGTTTGAGGACGAGCGCACGACCAACAACGAGTACATGACCCATCGACGCTTTGTCGTCGAACGCGAGGGAGCGTGATGATCAACTGGGAGCGTCTGGCGGCACAGAGCAACGGGCTCTACGAGGAGCAGGATTATCAGCAAGCGGCTTATCGCCTGATGATGGAGCAGGTGATCTATGCCGGCGACCGCGGCGGACGCGTGCCCTACGAGTTGGTGACCCGTCACTTGGGAGCTTTCCGGGACGTGTTCGAACAATTCGGGATGACGATTACCCACAACACGCACCATGGCTACCTCGTGGCCATCCCACGCCACGCCTTCGGTGCCCGCATGCGGTTGGAGGAAACGCGGTTGGCGTTGCTGCTGCGCCGGGTCTACGACGACCGGATCAACGCGGTCGATATCGTGGACGGGGAGGCTTTTGTCACCTTGGAGGAGCTGGAGCAGCTCTACAAGGACCTGCTGGGCCGGCAGTTACCTGATCGCGGTGAAATGCGCGAACTGGTGCGCTCGCTCAAGCGCAACGGCATGGCCCGCGAGATCGAGGCGGCAGACGACCAGCCGTTCCAGATCGCGATCCGCCCAGCGATCACCGACATCCTTGGTCAGACTGCGCTGCTGCAGCTGGCGGCCTATGGCGTCGACCTTGAAGTCGTCGAAGGGGAGGCTGACGATGAAGCAGCTTGAGTCGATCGGCCTGATCCAATACTTCCTCTACACCCGGCAGGATCTTGATGTCGGTTGGAACACGGCCTTCCTAGGGCCAAACGGTACCGGTAAGACGGCGCTGCTCGATGCGCTGCAGATCGTACTGCTCGGAGCCGATCGGAACCGGATCCACTTCAACGCATCGAGTGAAGGCAAGCGCCGGGCCCGCAGCCTGCGTGACTACTGCCTCGGCGTGTACGGACAGCGGCCAAGCGACGTGTGCCGGGAGTCGGCGAACACTTACATCAATCTGGTGTTCCGCGATCCCGACACCGGCATGGCGGTGACCGCCGGCGCCGCCCTGTCAGCGACCGTGGACAGTCAGGAACACGTCTTCCACAGCCTCTACATCCTCCCCGGGGTCGCGCTGCGGACCGAGCAGATGATCGAGGTGCAGGGCGGGCAGGAGATGGTGCTGCCATGGCGACGGATGCAGCACGAGCTCGCCGATCGCTGCAGGGCGGTTGGCACGACGGCGGTGTTCACCATCAACGGCGAGGAGTTCTCTCGCCAGTTGTTCGGCGCGCATCTGGCCGAGCGTGGCGAGTCACCGAACCATCGGGCGATCCGCAGCGCATTTGCGCGATCGCTCAAGCTCAACCGGGACGTCGACGATCTCAACGAGACCCTGCGTAGCCACTTGATCGAGGCGCGACCGACCAACATCACCCAGTTCCGGGCCAGGCTAGATCAGTTTAGGGAGATCCAGCGGACCATTCAGGAGTTGGCCGAACGTCTGGCCGAGGCCGAGGCCGTCGAGAAGCAATACCGCACGGTCAGGCAGCACTTCGTCAAGGCGGCCAACTACGGTTACCTGAAGGCCGTGTACTTGTCCGAACGGCTCGGCGAACAGGTAGGCGAAGCCGGGGACATGATCGAACATCTCACGCAGCAGGAGACTTCGGCGAAAGCGACGCTGAGCAAGGCTGAGGCCGATGCCGCGGCGGCACACAAGCGACTGGTGACGGCGGAGGTCGCGCTGAACCAGGATCCGGAGTACCTGAGTCAGTTGGGCAGCAGGAAGGAACTGGACAATAGTCGAGAGGATCTGGGTGGGTTGCGGGTCGGGTTCAAGGACGAACTGGCTCGGCTGGGCGGCACAGTGCGCCGCTTGGTGGGCAACAAGGACCTAGCCGATACGCAAGGTAACGGTGCGAAGGCGCTTGAGTACCTGTCTGCGCTGACCCAACACGTCGGGCGTGAAGAGGAGATCCAACCAGAGGACACTCTGGTGTTGGCCAACGCCATCGATGCACTGCATAAAGCTGTCGACGATGTGCGGATTGAGCTCGCCCAACAGTCGGTCGAGGCGAACCAGGCAATCGCCTTGGCCAAGGGCGACATCGCTCGGGCTGGCTCCGGTCGCGCACCGCTTAGGCGCGAAGTAGCAGGTCTGCAGGCCCTGCTTGAGGAGGCCGACATCCGCACCACGCCCGTGTGCGATCTGGTCGAAGTCAAGGATCCAGAATGGCAGCCGGCCATCGAGGCCTACCTTGGGCGGAATGTCGACGCTTTGTTGGTTCACGATCCGGCGCAGGAAACGACCGCGGTCGACCTCTACCGGCGCAATCGTCGGGACATCTACGGCGCGAAACTCGCTCTGAGCACGCGTACCCGCCCGTGGCAGGCCCCCGGTGGGGGCAAATATGCTGCCCAGCTGATCGCCGGCGACGACAAGGGCGCCGTGCGCTTCCTGCAGGGCGAGCTGGGCAAGGTAGCGCTGGTGGACAGCAGTGAGCAGCTGCGCGTGGGCCATAAGGCGCTCTCGCGTGATGGCATGGTCAGCTCCGGCGGCGGCATCGATCGCCTGCGCCTGTTGACGAAGGTCGGCCTGCGCATCGGTGGGATCAGCAATGATGAGCAATTGCGGGCGGCTCGCGAGGCGCTACGGAAGGCAGATGAGCATTACGAGGCGGTCAAGCATCGGCTGCAGTTGGTGACGGACATCGGTCAGGCGCTCGCGTCGGCAGGCGACAGCGACACCATCCAGAAGCGTCTCCAGGCGACCGTCAGCCAGATCGTGAACCGGCAAGCCGCGATTACCCAGGTGGAAACAATCATCGAAGCGGGCGCCTCTGGCGGCGTCGCTGCGCTTAAGGCTGCGGCAGCGGACGCAGCGAAGGATCACGAGGCGAAGGACACGGCCAAGATCGCTGCCTCGAACGAATTGACGCGGATTGGATCGGCCCTGGGTGGCATGCGCGGACAGCTCGAGCGGCTTGAGCGCGAACAAATTGATGCCCAGGTGGCTGAGTCGGTCGCACGCCAGAACCCACTGTGCGACCTCAATGCGGCCGAGGAGCTTCGGCAGGCAGTGGACGCTAAGACCGAGGAAGATGCGGCGGCGGCGATCGCCGAGTGCGACAAACAGCACGAGGACAGCGCCCGACACGGCAACACCGCCAACATCAAGGCGTGGGGCCTCATGACCACGTACTTGGCTAACTACCAGCTCGAGAACCACGAGATCCGCGACCAGGACTGGCGGCAGGCCCAGGTCATGATCCAAGGCGAGATCAAGCGGATGTCCGAACTGGAGCTCGTCGAGAAGAAGGACGAGGCCGATCGCGCGTACGCCGCCGCGGTCGATGTCTTCCGGTCGGACGTTGCGCATACCCTGCTCAACGGCTTCGATGCGATCGAGGAACAGATCAAGGGATTGAACCGAATCCTCGACAAGGCGCCGGAGTTCACCAATGGCGAGCGCTACCAGTTCAAGGCCACCAAGGTCGACCAGCACCGCAAGCTCTACGATTTCCTGCAGCGCGTGCGCGATATGGGCGAGAGCGAGGCCACGCTGTTCGGAGGTTCAGGCCCCATCCCGGAGGAGTTCCGGCTGCTGGTAGAAGGTGACGGCAAGGGCTCGCCGCTGCAGCTGGAGAACAGTCCACTCAACGACCATCGTCTGTTCTTCAGCTATGACGTCGACATCTACGCCGGCGGCGAGCTGAAGGGGAGGCTCAGCAAGCGGTTCGGGCCCGGCTCCGGTGGCGAACACCGCACGCCGCTCTACGTCATCTTCGGCGCTGCGTTGGCCGCAGCGTTCGGCAAACCGGCGGGCACGTCCGGGTGTGGTGGGTTGATCATGCTGGATGAGGCGTTCGAGAAGATGGATGCGCAGAACGTGCGTGCAACCGCCGAGTACCTCAATGCCCTCGGACTGCAGATGATCATTGCCGGCCCGGAATCCGATCAGGCCAAGATGTCGTCGTTCCTCGATGTGTACTGGGATATGGCGCGGTTCGGGTCGAAGCGGATCCAGTTGTTCCGTAATGAGGTCAAGCCGGCGGCTAGGGAGCTATTGGCCAGTGACATCGTCGCCGTGCATCCGGAGTTGATGGACGAGGCCTTGGCCGAGGTCACGGAGCGCGCCGGTGGCTGAACGCCGCAATCTGGCACTGTGTCCGTGGGTCGAGACCGTTCTGCGCGAGCAGCTGCAGCGCGGCGAACGAAAGCGGGTGACCGGATCCACGGCCGCTGTGCAGAAGACGAACCTCAAGCCGACCAGCTCGATCTACTGGCGGCAGGACTTCGACGAACGCATGCGTGGCCACATGCAGATAGGTGACGCGATCAGGCGCGGCGCGGTGGTGGCCGGATGGGGCGACCAGGGCGGAGAGGATCGACCGCTGGAATGGGTGCGGGTACTTGACGTGGACGCGCTGGCCAGTCTGCTCGGCGTGAGCACAAATGTGGATCAGCTGGGGGAGGCGATGGAGGGGTTGGCTCCTTGGCTGAGGCGCTGCTCACAGCTGGAGGAGGTGCTGCAAGCATGGGCGGCGCTGCGCCGTCCGCGTGCCTTGGGCCCGGATTCCTGGCATTCGTGGCGGGATGCCCTGCGGGTGCTCGATGCGTTGGCAACCAAACCCGGGGAGGATCAGGTCATCCGTGTCCTAAGTGGGCACTTGTTCTCGGATACGAAACGGATCGAGAGGTTACTGCCGCAGCTCGACGTCCTGTCAGGGGAGGGGCTGGCAAGCCGACCACGTGGCAAGTGGGAAGTGCTTAGGACGCTCGGCTTGGTCAAGCAGCCGCTGCCGCTAATGGTCGCCGGGACGGGCTCGATCCTGATGCAGGAAGGGCCCGATTGCACGATCGTGCAGCCTTACGTCGGCGTGGCACCAAAGAACGTGCGTGGCCTGGCCGCTACGCCGGCGTGGGTACTGACGATCGAAAACCTGACGACGTTCCACTTGGCTGCTGAAGTGATGACGGGCAGGGCGGATGGAATGGTGGTGTTCACCGGTGGCATGCCCTCGCCGGCTTGGGTTGCAGGGTTCCGACAGTTGACTGCAGATCTTCCGCCGTCGACGGTGTTCTATCACTGGGGAGATATTGACGTCGGAGGCTTCCGGATTGCGGCTCGATTGCAGGAGGTCGCCGTGCCGACGGGTGTGTTGCTGCAGCCTTGGCTCATGAATGCAACAACACAAGGCTGTGGGAAAAAGGTGTCCGATTCGGTACGCGATGCCATGAGAGCAGCCGCAATGCGTGCTGGATGGTCAATGCTTCTGGAAATGCCCGCATTGACATTGGAGCAAGAGCGGGTCGCAGTGAAGTTGCCTGGTAAATCACAACCCGACGAGGAAGGGCTGTCCGGCGATGGGTACCACAAGCAAGCAAGGAACGTCACCTGATGGCGAGTAAATTCACCTGGATTCCCGTGTTCAAGGCAGTGGCTAGCTGGTTGGTCGACTACGAGAATCGACAGCCAGAGTTGGTCGGAATCCTCAAGGAAGTCGGCATTGATGCAGGCCTCGACGACAAAGACGAGACAGGGAATACGATCCTGTTGCAGGAGATCGACCCGTTCACCTTCTTCTGCATGTTTACGAAGTACGGGATCGAGAAGCGGAAGCAGCTGTTCGCCAAGCTTGTTCAAGTGGCCGAACTGAGCGTGCCGCCTCCGTCCGACTTTGATGGCGTCCCGAGCGCCAATGCCATGAAGGTCTGGATGTTTCCGTTCAAAGCCAGTCGCCAGGACTGGATGATTCCCACACTCTGGAAGCTCTTCAAGCAAAGCAAGGGAGAACTCGACCCGGATACGTTTTCGCGCGCACTACAAGTCCCAGGAACCGGGTTCGCGAAGTTGACCGAGGCGTTGTTCTATGTGGATCCTGATCGCTTTTTTCCGATTGATGCCCAGACCCGGCCCTGGCTTGAGGAGGTCGATGTTTCCATTCCAACAAAGTCGCTAATTGCGTATCAGAGTGCTTTGGTCGATGTGCGCAAACATTCAAGTAAACCGTTCGCAGAGCTGTCCCTCGACGCGTGGGCAAAGAATCAAAAGAAGACGTTCGATACGAAGATGGCCAGAGGCTACCTCGAAGATCGGTATCCGGATGTATGCAGTAGCACCAAGTACATCGCTGCATTCCAAACACAGGAAGGTCGTCAACTTGCGCTATCGGCGAACTTGAAGACCGAAGTGAAGCTGTTTATCGATTCCAGGCCACCACAGATTCCGGGTGCGCGCGTCGAGGACTATCCGCCAGGAAGATCGCGTAACAGCAATCTTGACATTGCTGCGCAGAAATTGGGCGTCGGTCATCAAGCGTATTACGTTCAACTCGCATCGATGGATGAACTGGTCCAGCTCTGCGACTGGTACGAGTCCAAGTCTGCGGAGCAGTCCCTCCCTTCGTTGAAGCCATTGCCTGTTATGACGAATCAGCCGCTCAATCAGATCCTGTATGGCCCGCCCGGCACTGGCAAGACCTTCGCCACGATCGACAAAGCGCTGGCGATACTTGTCCCTGATTTTGCCCGAGAGCATGCGGGCAATCGTGCCGCTTTGAAGGCGCGGTATGACGAGCTGGTGGCCGAGCACCGCATCCGCTTCGTTACCTTCCATCAAAGCTTCAGCTACGAAGATTTCGTCGAAGGACTGCGCGCCGACAGCGAAGGCGGTACCTTGCAGTACCGAGTGGAGCCTGGCGTTTTTCGGAGCATTTGCGATGACGCCCGCGGTTCTGCTCAGGTCGCCTCCGACATCGGTGTTCGAGAGGATGCGCGCATCTGGAAGATTTCCATTGATGGAACGGTAGTCCCGAGTCAGACGCGCAACTACTGTTTCGCCAATGGCGAGGCACGGATCGGTTGGAGCGCGGTGGGCGACCTGAAGAGTGAGCACCTGGTCGAGGGAGCTGCATACGCCAGTCTTGGTACCAATGACCGTAGCTCCTTGCGGGATTTCTCGCAGGAGATCGAGCCAGGCGATGTCCTGCTGTGCATTGGATCGGAGGACCAGTTCCAAGCCGTCGGCGTCGTCCAGGGCGGGTATGAATATCAGGCGGCGCCGCCAGTTGGCGTGCGCCCCGACTACGTCAACGTATTGCCGGTCCACTGGCTGGCCAAGGACCTCTCGCTGGACATTCGCCCGATCAACGGCGGGCGCAAGTTCACATTGAAGACCGTGTATGAGCTTGGGCGTTTCGGCTGGCCGGAGCTTGCCGATTACTTGGAGGCTTCTGCCGTCAAGCTGGACGGTGCCGCGCCAGTCCAGCAGCCCAAGGGGCTGCCGCACGTGCTCATCATCGACGAGATCAACCGCGGCAATATTTCGCGCGTCTTCGGTGAGTTGATCACACTGATAGAGCCTTCCAAGCGGAAGGGTACAAGCGAGGCACTTGAAGTCGTGCTTCCGTACTCCAAGAAGAAGTTTAGCGTCCCAAACAACGTCTATCTGGTTGGCACCATGAATACCGCCGATCGGTCCCTGGCTGGCTTAGATATCGCCCTGAGACGCCGCTTCAAGTTCGAGGAGATGCCGCCACAGCCGAAGGCATTGGCAAGCAGGAACATTGACGGCATCGATCTGCAGGTGCTGCTCACTACCATGAATCGTCGCATCGAGGTTCTGCTGGGACGGGACTATCTTCTGGGGCACGCGTACTTCCTGGAGATTCAGGATCTCGCCGGGTTGGCTGACGTGTTCCGCCGGCAGGTGCTGCCTCTTCTGCAGGAGTACTTCTTTGAGGACTGGCAACGCATCGCTTGGGTATTGAACGACCAGGCCAAACCAGACGACGACCACAAGTTCCTGATCAAGGAAGTCGCCAGCCTCGGCCATGTCTTTGGTCCGGGCGTGGACCTTCCGCAAGGTAATGACTTGTGGCGCATCAATGACAACGCTTTCGACAAGCCTGAAAGCTACGCCGGCATCCTCAACGCAGGCTGATTATTCGGATGCAGGCTGTTACCGTCCGCGAATACGCCCGGGTCACAACCGAGCCGATGACCGGCACCAATGGGCTGGATCAGGCGACGGTGTCCGAAACAGCTTTCGATTGGCTGTGCAAGGAAAGCGAGCGCTTGCGCAAAGCCGGCGCCGGACTGGTCCAGCTGGAGGGGCGACGCTGGTTGCGCTTGGACAATTACGTTGGCGTGCTCGAGGCGCCCGACGGGACCCGCATCGAGATACTGCCCAAGACCTTTGACGAAAGTGATGACGCCCCCCAGGCAAGATGCCTGCTGCAAAGGATGCTTCAGCGCTGCCTCCATCTGGAGCCGCGCATCAGCGCGCCGACGGGCCTGCAGGTTTTTGACGGTCCCCTGACCGAATGGGTGATTCAGCAGTTCCTGACTGTCTTGGACACGCTGATCAAGCGTGGCCTGCGTTTCGAGTATCACGCCATTGAGGAGGAGCGTCGGTTTCTTCGTGGCCGCTTGCTCGTTGGGCGGCAACTGCGGCAGCCACCGGGGCGTGCTCACTATTTCCAGGTGGAGCATGAAGTCTTCGACGCCGATCGTCCGGAGAATCGCCTTCTCCGCTCGGCACTGGACAAGGTGTGTAAGCGAGCTAGGGAGGCAGGCAACAAGCGGCTCGCTTACGAACTGGCCCATCAGCTGCATGAGATCCCGCCAAGCCAGGATTTCGCGAAAGACTTTGCCCAGTGGCGAAGCGATCGCTTGACAGCGCACTACCAGCCAGTGCGCCCATGGTGCTCGCTCATTCTCAATGAGAAGAACCCGCTGACCGTCCTAGGTGACTGGACGGGCAATAGCTTGCTGTTCCCGATGGAACGGGTATTCGAGTCCTATGTCGAGGCTTGCCTCCGTCGCGAACTGCGTCCTGGGCAAACGCTTAAGGCGCAGGCAGCCAGTGAATATCTGGCGACCCATGACGAACAGCCATGGTTCCTGCTTAGACCGGACTTTCTGTTTCGCGAAGGCAGCACTACAACGGTGCTGGATGCCAAGTGGAAGCGTATTGATGCCAGCAAGGGCAATTCGGAGGACAAGTACGGGCTGTCGCAGGCAGACTTCTACCAGCTTTATGCATATGGTCAGAAGTACCTCGGCGGCAGCGGGCGGCTTGTACTGCTCTATCCACAGACTGCAATTTTCCGTGAGTCGTTGTCGCCGTTCTTCTTCAATGATCAGCTGCGGCTGGATGTTGTGCCGTTTGACTTGACCTCGGGGCAGTTGGTCGGTGGGATGCCTAACGCTAGCTAGTGGACAGCCTT
The DNA here is from genome assembly GCF_964252705.1 of Pseudoxanthomonas sp. LjRoot125. Taxonomy (NCBI): domain Bacteria; kingdom Pseudomonadati; phylum Pseudomonadota; class Gammaproteobacteria; order Lysobacterales; family Lysobacteraceae; genus Pseudoxanthomonas; species Pseudoxanthomonas sp. LjRoot125. Next base: position 65,421 of record NZ_CAXUOY020000004.1, read on the forward strand.
ATTGCCGTCTCATTGCCCACAGTCAGACGCGCGAGCGAGATTGAAAGGAATTTCAAACCTATAACACCTCCTTGAAGCCGGTGGATTCTGGCTTCGCGTCCAGGCGCTCCGCGTTGAAGCGCCTGCCAGAGGTGTACTGATGTGAGCAGAGGCAAGATCGACGCGATCTACTGTGTCTTGGTGGTTTCAGCCGCGATATTGGTCGGCATTGTCAAATGCACGACCTGCGGCGGCCCGAGAGTTCCCTGATCCAGCCCACAACTGGCACCCGCACAAGGCCCGGCATCGTCCGGGCCTTGTGCGTTTGTGCCGCCCATAAAAGAGGTAACGAAAATGCACTTGGTTGAAACAATGGCTTACACGGGGGAGCGCCCATGGCACGGCCTGGGTAACAAGCTGGCCTCACAGCAGCCCATTGAGGTCTGGAAGAAGCAGGCCGGTATGGACTGGGCGATCGAGGAGTCCGAGGTTCGTTACATCACCGGCAGCAACAACGTGGGCGTGATCAATGCCTTCCCCGAGCAGAAGGTGCTGTATCGCTCGGATACCAAGGCGCCCTTGTCCGTGGTGTCCAAGCGATTCCAGGTGGTGCAGCCGGGCGAGATCCTGGAGTTCTACCGCGATCTGACCGCTTGCAATGGCTTCGAGCTGGAGACGGCAGGCGTGCTGCGTGAAGGGCGCAAGTTCTGGGCGCTGGCCCGTACCGGCCAGAGCGCGACGCTGAAGGGGCGGGACAAGGTGGACGGCTACCTGCTGCTGGCGACCGCCTGCGACGGTACGTTGGCAACCACGGCGCAGTTCACTTCAGTGCGGGTGGTCTGCAATAACACCCTATCGATCGCGCTGGGCAACGCCAGTGGCGCCATCAAGGTGCCGCACCGCAGCCAGTTCGACCCGGATGTCGTGAAGCGCCAGTTGGGCATCACCGTGTCCTCGTGGGATGGCTTCGTGGCGCGCATGAAGGCGCTTGTGGAGCGCCCGGTCGATCCGGATTCGGTGGAAGGGCTGCTTCGCCGTGTGTTGACCTACCAAGGGCAGGACAACAAGACCACGGTGGTCAACGAACAAGCGCTGGCCAATGTCCGCTCGTTGTACGAGGGTGGCGGCCGGGGCGCACTGATGGCTTCCAGCCGTGGCACGGCTTGGGGCCTGCTCAACAGCGTGACCGAGTACGTCGACCACCACCGCCGTGCGCGCAGCGACGATCATCGTCGGGATGCTGCCTGGTTCGGGCAGGGCGCCCAGATCAAGCAGCGGGCGTGGGATGAGGTGATGAAGCTGGTGGCCTAGTCGGCAGGTGACGGCGGTTGCGGCCTTGAAGCATCCGGACAACGGATGCTTCAGGCGTCTTCGCCTTTGCCCTTGGGCTCTGGCAACAATCCCAGCAGGGCTTGGGTGACGCGTTCCTGCTCTTGCTTCGGAAGTTGTAGCACCTTGATCAGGGCTTTGGTCAGTGCCGGTGTCACCGTCAGCCCTTTGACTGCCAAGGCCAAGTTCGCCTGCTGGCGTTGGCTGGCTTTGGACAACTCAAGAATGGCGTCGGCCATTGCGGCGTTGTCTGCCAGCAGGTATGCAATTGGTACGTCCAGCACCTCCGCTAGCTTGTCCAGGTTGTCGAAGCCGATGGCCGTGACCTGGTGCTCGTAGCGGTTGATGCGTGAAGACCCCTTGTCCTTACCCAGGCCCATGCGATCCCCCAGCGCTCGCTGACTGAGGCCACGGAGTTGCCGCGCCTGAACCAGGCGAGCGGCGAACAGGGCGCGGGCGGAGGATTCGGGCACCAAAGAGGGGCGAGGTGGGGATGGCCCGAATCATGACGAAACCCCTAGCTGCGTGGCAGACTCTATCTTTCAGATAGAGGTGCGGTTCCGTCAAGTCGGCCTTCTGAAAAGGAGCCGGGGACTTCCGTCAGATCGACGAGCCGGAACGGGGTTATGTATCCGACAAGGGGCATCGCGAAATTTCTGGGCCCGAACGTCAAGGGACGGAGAGATCGAACTGACTTACAAGAGCGAGACGCGGTCAGCGCCGCTTAGGCCATGTAGCAACAAGCCAATCACACAAAGGAGTTCGCATGAAAGTTGGATCCGCCGCTTTGGCGTTGACTGCAATAATTCTCACTGGCTGCAGCGGCCAAGCGCTTGACTTTCGGAATGCCGAGATATCAAACAGCCGAATCTACGACGGATCTTCCGATAAGCCGTTTAGCGGTACGGTGACTAACGTACCCATTTCGCGCATCCGGACGCCGGATATCGGTGAGCTATTGAAGTTTGTCGGAGATGCGACACATGACCGCTCTCACTCCAGCCTGATGCTGGGAGCTGCATTAGGCCAGATCATGGGCGGAAACTCTCCGGCGTTGTGCGATGTCGACGTGGAGGATGGTTACCTGGATGGTACGGCAGTCTGCAGTGTGGCCGGAAGCGCCAGCACAAGGGTCTTTGAGTTCCATTACGCTAACAATGTCCCCACTGGCGACATCCGGCTTTTCAGTCCTAAGCAAGGTGGCAAGTTACTCGCTGAGGCTGCACTCGATTCCAATGGAAAGCTCTCGGGAGAGTCCACGATCTACTACCCACAGAGCGGCAAGCCTGCAGGACGTGCCACTTGGGTGGATGGTAAGGCGGCAGGTGCGATTGAGGCATACGACGCTGAGACGGGCAATGTGATCCTGAAAGGAACGACCGAGAATGGCGTGATGGTCGGCGAGGAGGTCAGGTATGCCCCCGATGGGAAAACCGTCATCAAGAGAGCCAACTACATAGCCGGAAGGCTCAATGGTCCGTACGAGGAATATGACCAGTCAGGCAAGCTGCTGAAGAAAACCATCTACGAAGCGGGCGTTGATGTCCAGGAGCGTGATCGTTTGGAGGCTGCTTATCTGTCCGAGGCGAAAGAGCTAGTTGCGGCCGGAGTCTATCCAGGTTCGGATATCGAGCAGGTCGTCGTTGAAGTTCGCAGTTCCCGTGAGTGCCTTGCAAAGGCTGTAGCCAACTCGGGGAATGCCACCCCTTCTGAATATGTCATCGAAGGCTGCCGTGTCTGGACGCCAGAGCGGATCGCTGAGATGCAAGAGATGATTGCGAAGTATGGCGTGCAAAGTGAGGTCGGTAGCCAAGAAGCTGGGGCCAAGGAGGAAGCTGGTGGTGCCCTAGATTCAGGCGCCTCGTCGGCCGAGTAGTCCGTCAAACAGCAAAAAAGTAATGCGCATCAAGGGCCGCCCAGTGCGGCCCTTTTTTATTGTCTGGAGAACGCCGATGCCCAGAATCCTTGTGGCCGTCCACACGGATGGCGCGCCGGGTCGTCGGCAAGACCAATGGATCGAGGTCGATGACGCCGCGGATGTCCGTCGGACGATCACCATGCTGCTGCGAGCGGCATCCTCGAATGGTCGCTTGGCGCCTGGAACAGCCGACGCCAAAGAATGGGGCGTGCTGGCCTACGACGGCTTGCCCGATTTCGGGCCCCACCCGGACTTGGACGAACTGCTGGCTTATTTAGATGCCGCGGATGACTACGGCGAGCCTTTCGAAAAATTGTGGGCCAGCCAGCGTTTCGGCAGCAAGCTCCAGGCTGCAGACCTGTTCGCCGATACCTGCCAGGGAAGCTACGTCGATGCTGGCGCTTGGGCGCGTCATTACCTGGCCCTGATTGGTAAGACGACTGGGCCTAATTTCGATTTCGATGCTTACGGCCACGCGGCAGCATCCAAGGGCGATGTGTGGTTCATCGCCGCAGACGATGGAGGCATCCATGCGTTCTGGGCCAACTGACTTGAGAGACAACTGAATCAACTCTTGCACAAAGGCCGCCCGTCAGGGCGGCCTTTTCATTTTGGAGAAAGAAGATGGGAAGGCGTGCGGCGTTGCGCTTGGCGGATACAAGGGAGCTCGATCGCGATCAGTGGCTGGAAGTGCGAAAGAGCGGCATTGGCAGTTCTGACGCGGCAGCCGCAGTGGGACTGAGCCCCTACAAGAGCCAGCTGGAGCTGTGGATGGAGAAAACCGGGCGTGCATCCGCCCATGAAGCGGTGAACAGCATGGACTCGCCGATGTACTGGGGGACGTTGCTTGAACCGTACGTCGCAGTGGCCTACATGCAGAAGACGGATCGCAAGGTACGAAAGGTCAATTCCGTCCTCCAACACCCGACCTTCCCGTTCATGCTAGCCAACATCGATCGGGAGGTGATAGGCAGCCCCGACGTGCAGATCCTGGAGTGCAAGACGGCCGGAGAGTTCGGCTCGCGGCTGTGGCGTGACGGCGTTCCCGAATACGTCCAGCTCCAAGTGCAGCACCAGCTGGCGGTGACGGGTAAACAAGCGGCAGACGTGGCCGTGCTGCTATGTGGGCAAGAGTTGGAGATCCACCGCATCGATCGGGACGAGGATGTGATCGCGCGTCTGATCGTGCTGGAAGCCCGGTTCTGGGATTACGTCGAAACCGATATCCCACCGCCTGCCGATGGCAGCGAATCTGCCGCCAAGGCCTTGCGTGAGCTCTATCCGGGCAATAGCGCCATGCTGGATTTCAGCGAGGACAGATCGCTCTCGGGCACCTTCGCCGAACTGGTGGCGCTCAGAAATGAGTTGGACGAGAAAGAAAGGCGGGCTGAAGCCCTCAAGCAGGCACTGCAGCAGGCCATGGGCGATGCATCGCAGGCTGTCTTTGCGGGTGGGGAGGTGACCTACCGGCGATCGAAGGATGGCACCCGCCTAGATACCCAGCGACTGGCGGCCAATCACCCCGACCTCGTCGCGGCCTACACCGTTCCCAAGCCCGGCACACGACGGTTCGTGATCGTGGATTGATCCAGTCCATCAATAGGAGTTCGACATGTTGAAAGGCTTAGCGATTACGCCGCCCGTGATTGGGCGGATTTCCATTGGCCGCGTGGTTGAGCGCAACGGCAAGCGGCTGCCGGAAAAGGACGATCAGTTCACGCTGACCAGCCAGGTGCAGAACCGCGACGGCTGGCTGCTCCATCCGCTGGACGATGTGCTCAAGAAGGATGCCGGTGGGAAGCTGCGAACGATTCCAGTACATGTTTTGTTCAACGACCCGGCGCTGAACCTGCGGGCTGAGTACTCGCTGTTCGACCGCAGCACAGGTAGGCCGGTGTGCGTGGGCAACGGTGACACCTGCCGGCGATCCGGCAACGACGGCATTGAGGCGCTGCCCTGCGCCGGTCCGGACGCCTGCAAATTTGCGGACGGCGAATGCAAGGCCTACGCCCGCTTCAACGTATTGATAGGCGATGGCGAGGACGACGCACTGGGCAGCTTCGTGCTGCGCACGACCTCGTTCAACACTATCCGCACTCTGGCGGCGAGGTTGCAGTACTTCAGCGCCGTCTCTGGCGGGCGACTGGCCTGCATGCCGCTGGAGCTAAAGCTGCGCGGCAAGTCCACGACGATGAGTCATCGGTCCGCAATCTACTACGTCGATCTGGTGGTACGGGCTGGCCTGACGGTGGAGCAGGCGATCGAGGAGGCGCGGGAGAGGGATATGCGACGGAAAGAGAGCGGTTTCGACCAAGCTGCGCTGGACGTGGCGGCGCGGCAGGGATTCGCCAACGGCGCTTTCGAGGAACTGGAAGAAGACGTGCCCGCGGTGGTCGAGGAGTTTTACCCCGAGGCAGGCACGGGATTGGAGATGGAGGCAACGAAGGAGCGACCAGCCCGGCTCAGTGATCGGCTGCAAGACAAGGTGGCCCGAATCGGCAGTGGATGATCAACAACGAGGAGACAAACAATGTTCAAGCTGATTGGTGGGGTCGTCGTGTGCGGTTTCGCGTTGTACGGGTTGGTGACCTACCTGAGCCGACCGAAGCGGGAAGCGGCAATCAAGCCGGGTGATTCCCGACAAGCGGGTGCCGTCGATGCAGGCGCAGCGGATACCAGCGGGCAGACATGCGTGGGCGACGCTAATGCCGCACACGCTACCGCGTGATCGTGCGGCGCGGGACAGTGTCGGAGGGACGCGCAAGCGTCTCTCCGGTGTGCACGCAAGAGGAGCAATGATCATGCAATCAACACCGGCGTTGTACGTGCGCAGCCGGACCCGGCGCTATGAACAGGCCAAGCCAGAGCAGGTGCTAGAGGCCGCGCAACTGATCGTGGATGCACGTATGCAACGCGGCGTATCGTTCAGCGATCCAAACACGGCCTGCGCCTTTTTCCGGGACAAGTTGGGCAGTCGGGAACGCGAGGTGTTCGTCGCGACCATGCTGGACACACGGCATCGGCTGATCGAGTGCGTCGAACTCTTCTTCGGCACCGTGGATGGAGCAGAAGTTCATCCGCGGGAAGTGGTCAAGCAAGCGCTGCGTCTGAACGCGGCGTCCGTGATCGTCGCCCACAACCACCCTTCAGGCGAGATCGAAGCATCCGCGGCGGACCGGGCAGTGACCGCCCGGCTGAAGCAGGCCTTGGCGCTGGTCGATATCCATCTGCTGGACCATGTCATTGTGGGTGGGCACCAGAGCCTCAGCATGGCCGCGAGAGGCTGGATCTAGATCATGGTCCTGCCAATATTGGCGTAATGCCCGGGCTATCGTTGAATGACGATGGCAGGATGACAGTGTGACTGAAGGGATTGAGAGGCCCTGTCTGGGTGAGCGCTTCGGTGCTCACTCGGACAGGCGATTGTCCGTATTTTTTGGTCCCATGCATGTAGACCACGCTATTCGTGCCATTAATGGCACGAATAGCAACAAATGCAGACGGGCACGGTAGGTCAAACGCGGGTCAGAAGGGAGGCTCGACCCCTTCGGGGCCGGGGATCCAGGTATGTCCTTCTTAGCGCTAGGAGCCGTCACTCGGTTCAATGTTCAGCGCGTTGCTTCTCGACGTAGGATGCCCGTTCTTCCATCGTCATTTTTCGGATCCTCGCCGGCCCCAGGTACCGTTCCGGTGTTCGGTTGATGCCGCGTTCCCGGAGCGTCCGGTGGTCGACCCGCAGATCATGTCCGTGCTTGGCTAGGGCGGCATTGATCTCGTCGGCTGCGGCCTTTCGTTGCGAAGTCACATGACTGTGTAGCGCCTGACGTGTCTTTCCACCACTGTCCTTGCGGCAGCCGCCCTTCTCGGGATGCGTCCGGTTGTAACGCTTGAACATCTGCTCCGGAGAACGTTCGATACCGTCCGGCAGACGATCGCAAATCACGATATGGACGTGTGGGTGGAGTTCGCCCCGCAGAGAGGACCGCGGCATGTGCAGCGCGAACTGGAAAGGCTTTGGGCCGGCAAGGCGTCGTGCTTCCTGCCATGCGAGGTCTGTCAGTTGCTCGGTGGTCAGGACTTTTGGCAGGGACACCGTGAAGGATCGGAAGGTTGATCCGTTCTTGCGCTCGTTTCGGTCGGAGGCCTGCCAGAGCAGCATGGGCTGCGCCTGGGCAAAGGGCGGCATGTTGCCGTGGCCCGTTGCCACCAGATCGTTGCGGACCGCGTAGGAGCCTTCGCGGGTGATGTAGTTCAGGTGGTCAGTCGCAGCACCGCGCTTGCCGCTGCGGATGCCAAAGTGCAGGGATTCCATGGGTTGATTCTCTCTTGGCAATAAAAAAGCCAGCGAGGTTGGCCTCGCTGGCTCTGTGTGGTTTAGCGATGTCTATGGGAAACGGTTAGTGCACGTCGGCTTTGCCCCTATTGCCTTCACTGGCAAAAAGCATCTGCCGTGCATTCAGTTCAACTAATCCTGTTTCCCATAACCTACCGTTAAACCAGTATTTTTTTACTAGGACTAACTTCAGGCCACTCGCTGGTAGTGACCATCTCGCAGCTCTTATCCAGCTCCTGCCTCAGCAGTCACCCCTAATCAAGCAACCCCGAGTTGGGTGTTGGCCGCCGCCAAGAATGGGCGAGGGCGGGATAGGGGTGCTACAAGTCCGATGGTTTGACTTGGCCGTTCATCAGCAGGGGAAGGAGCCAATCACGGAGTTGGGTGAGTTCGCGGTTCTCGCACAACCCATTCTGCTTTCGCTGATCCAAAGAACGGCATAGCTCGTGGAAACGGTTCGCTAGTGCATCTGGGGGCACAGGTGCGTGATGGCTGCTCACAAACGAATCGAATTGCAGATTCTTGATGCCGCTAGTTTTCCCTTCCCATCCGAAGAAGATACCTGCGATGTAGAGCGCATTCCATTGTTGGAAGAATTGATGGGCTTGCACGGGATCTTTCAAGGTCAATGCCTTGCAGAAGTTCGAGCACACTAAAGGAGCATCGAATCGCTCGATTACTTCGGGACCGACAAGTGCGGCGCGGCCCGTGGATTGTGTTGGGCTTCCACCGGAGATCTCGACAACCATGTCATAGGGTGCGAGATGCTTTTCCTTCTTGGATGGCGGTACGTAACGTGTAGGAGCGTTTAGTTCACCGCGGCCATTCAATGCGCTGATGTCTGCGCCGCGGATGCACGTCACTTGTGCATCGCTGTCGCCGGTAGCTCTGTCTGTGCCCCATTCACCGCTTTTTTGCTTCGCAATCCATGATGACAGCGGTCGGACTTCCCACCCCGTCGGAATTTCCCGCTTCAGCGTCTCGTTCCAGGCCATCTTGCCGCCGCTGGCCTTGTAGGGGCGGCCCTTGGCATCAGGGAAGTCGAACTGCACGAACCAGTAATCGTAGATTGTCTTCGCCAGTGCATCCAGCTCGGTGTTGATGCGGTTGTTGAGATCGATCTTGGTGCTCAGCAGATGCAGGAACTCACCAATAGATGTCTGCGTATCGAAATCCGGAAGTAGCAACTTCAGGTAAGAAAAGATCTGCTCGTTCAAACTGGCGCGCAACACCATCACGGCATTGTTGGTCATGGTCTTCCGGAACAACGGACTGCGCAGATAGAACGCCATGAACCTCGGATCGGTCTGCCCAGCCGCCGTCGGGCGAAGCCGCTTGAGGAAGCCGCTGTATGTCGCGCTTGGATAGTCCTTGAGCGAAACGCTGCTCATGCCAAGCTCATCAACCGTTTCGCTTGTCCTCGTGAGGAAGATGTCCCCTTCCCTGACGGAATAGGCTTCCTGCTCGGACTCTGACGTATTCATCAGGTCCGGCAACACATCGGGCAAGAAATAGTTGTTGAAAACCGTAGAGAAGGATAGGAATGGAGCGCCGTGGCCAGCTTGTGCCGGGGTGCTGGAGATTCCTGAACTCATCTCGTAGAGATCGGAAAATGCGTGCTCGCGAAGCTCAGGCATGGACCAGCCCCCGCAGCTTGTCCAGGATGGATAGTTCCAACTCTCGTGACTGCTCGAACATCCCGGCCAGATTCGACTGGTAAACCGCTACCTTCGCCGAAAACTCCGCTGGCGTCAGGTCGGTGTACTCGATCTTCACCTCGAAGTACTGTCCAGCACTGAGTGAGTAGTTCTTCGCCGCAATCGCGTCGTAGTCCACCACCACCGAGAAATCCTCCACCGCCTCGCGCGCGTTGAAGGTCTCCACGATGCGCTGTTCCTCGGCGCCACTCAGCAGGGTCTTCTGGTTCTTGCCCTCCTTCACCTTCTCGCCTAGCGCGGAAGCGTCGATCAGCACCGCGCTGTCGTGCGCGCCCTTGTCCAGGAATAGGATGGAGACACTCGTGCCGGTGGTGGCAAAGATGTTGCTGGGCATGGACACCACGCCGGCGATCATCTTCTCGTTCACCAGCTTCTGGCGGATGCGCAACTCGATGCCGCTGGCGGCGGTGATGAAGCCGGTGGGTACCACGATCGCCGCCTTACCGCCGGGCTTGAGGCTGGCGATGATGTGCTGGATGAACAGCAGGTAGATTGCCATGCCGTCCTTCTTCTTCTTCGGCACGTTGGGGATGCCGGCGAAGAAGCGAGTGGCGTTGGCGTCGCTGTACAGGTCGTCGCGGAAATCGCTGAAATCCATCTTGAACGGTGGATTGGAGACGATGTAGTCGAACGTCTTCAACGCCTTCCCGTCCTTGTGCACCGGATGCAGGATGGTGTTGCCCTGAGTGACGTTGGGGATGGAGTGCACCAGCTTGTTCAGTACCAGGTTCAGGCGCAGCAGGCTGGACGACTTCTGCGAGATGTCCTGCGACCAGATGCTGCAGCGGCTCTCGCCGACGGCATGGGCCAACGCCATCAGCAGCGTGCCGGAGCCGCTAGCCGGGTCATAGCAGATGACGTTCTTCACCTTGCCGCGCAGGTCCTGCGGCACCAGGATATCGGCCATGATCGTGGCCACCGCGTGCGGGGTGTAGTACTCGGCGTACTTGCCGCCGTTGTCCTTGTTGTAGTCCTTGATCAGGTATTCGAACAGGGCGGCGTAGAAATCGTACTTCTGCTCGAACAGGCGCTCGAAGCTGACCCCGACCAGCTTGTTGAACATCGCGCGGCAGAACTGGTCGCGCTTGTCGGCGCTGCCGGTGACGTACTCGCTGAGGCGGTCGAACAGTGGCACGTTCTCGCCGTCGTCGGTCTTCACGGCAAAGATGTCGCTGTTGGCGGCGGCGATGGCGATCAGGGTGTCGTCGAACAGCTTGGCGAAACCGGGCTCGCCCTGGCGGTTGAACAGGCTGGGGATTAGCTGGTCAGCGGTCAGGCGCGGCGTTTCCGCCGGCAGTCCGTCTTCCAGATCCTGCTGCTTGCCCTTGGACAGCTTCTGCCAGGCGGTGATCCAGTCGGCGGCGTCGGTCAGCTTCGGGTCCAGCTGCTTCATCTCGTGCGCGAACTTGTCGCACAGCAATTTGTACAGGAAGGTCTGGACGATGATCTTGTATTCGTTGCCGTCGTTGCCCAGGCCGTTGCTGGCGCACACGGCCTTGAGGCCGTCGATCAGATCGCGGGTCTGTTGCTGGTAACTGGTGTGCTTCATGGACTAATAACGCTCAGAAGGGCAGACGGCCCTGGGATTCGTTGAGGTATTCGCCGACCAGCAACTGCTGGATCAGGCGGCGGGTGTCGGCATCCGGCTCGGGCGGGCTGTCGCGGAAGTGGCGCATCACCAGCGGCATGACGCTGCGCTCGAAGAAGGCCTGATTTCCCAACAGTTCGCGGTTTCCGAGCAGGGCGTCGTCCACGTCGTGTTTGATGCCGCTCAGTGCTGCATGCAACCGGGTCTGGCTTTCGCCAAGTCGGCGCGACTCGAACAGCCGCTTGTGCACGCGCATCAGCTTGGCGTCGCCGCCGTAGCGGGCGGCCAGGTTGACGTTGGCATTGTTCAGGTCGCGCGTGCGCTGCTCGATGCCGCGCAGCGCGGTGATGTTGGTCTGCATCTCCTGCTGGCCCACTTCGCTCAGCTTCTTGGTCTTGAACAGGCGCTCCAGCTCTTGCTTGAGCGCGATCCATGCTGGGTCCTGCGGGTCCTGCGTGGAAGCGAGCGCCTCGCGGGTACGGCGCAGGATGTCCTTCAGCTCGTCGGCCAGCTTCAGTTCGGCTTCGCCGATCTTCTCGAACCGGAAGATCACTTCCTCCAAGGCCTGGTTGAGCAAGGCGGAGGTGTCGTGAGCGTCGTCCAGTTGCTGCTTGAGGTTGAGCGCGGCCAGCGCATTCTGCGCTTCGATGTGAAGCACGCGCAGTTTGCGGAAATCGAGCAATTCGGCCAGTTCCGCGTGGCCACCAAGGCGGATCAGGTTGTACAGTTCGCGCGCAAGTCCAAGCGCTTTGACGATGCCTAGCAACGTGTCGCGATTCTCGATGACGCCGACCTGCTGCGAGAACAGTTCGGCATCGTCCAGCGAATAGGCGAACAGCGCTTCGCGGATGGCCTCGATGTCGGCGCGGATCTCGGCCTCGGTCTTGAACAGGCTGCTGTAGTGCTGCATCTCGTCGCCGAGTTCGGCGGTGAGTTCATCGTAGTAGTCGCGGTTGGCCTGGTCGAACTCGCGCTGGATGTCGGCGAAGTCGACCACGTAACCGTAGCGGAACTTGCGGTAGCGGCGGTTGACCCGGGTTAGCGCCTGCAGCAGGTTGTGGTCCTTGATGACGCGGCCGAAGTAGAGCTTCTTGAGCCGCGGGGCGTCGAAGCCGGTGAGTAGCATGTTGTAGACGAACAGCAGGTCGATCTGGCCCCGCTTGAATGCCTTGACCTCGTCCTCGCGGGATTGCTTGTCGCCTTCGTCGTGCAGGATCAGCGCGGCGCTGAGTGGTTTGGCGTAGCCAAGGCGCGGTTCGGCGACGCGCCGATGTCGATATTCGTCGTCGTTGGCCGGTTCGGCGACTGCCTCTGGTGCAGGTGGCGCGATCCGTTGTAGGAATTGGCGGTATAGCTCACGCGCCTGCTCGGCGCTATCACAGATCACCATGCCGCCGATGCTGGCATCGCCAAAGGTGACGCGCGATTGCGTAAAGTCGTCGAGAATGTAGTCCAGCATCGCGCCGGCAAAACGCGGGTGCGCGTACAGGGTCTTCTTTTCGATGCCGCCCTGCTGCACTTCGATGTCCGCCAGCGCCTGCTGCAACTGCATCTTGTAGCGGGTGGCGATTTCCTCGCGGATCAGGCGCAAGGTGTAGCCGTCGGCGATGGAGGCGTTGTAGTAGTACTTGTGGAAATAGTCGCCGAACAAGGCCTTGGACTGCAGTTGCTCGCCGATCAGCGGCGTGCCGGTGAGGCCGATCTTGATGGCGTTGCGGTCGGACTGTTCGAGGTTGGCGAGGAAGCTTCCCTTCGGGTTGTAGCTGCGATGCACCTCATCGAGGAAATACACGCGCTGGACGTTCAGGGCGTAGTCCCCAGCGGCAGTGAGCTCCGGGTCGTCCTTGAACTTCTGGATGTTGACTACGGTGATTTCCGGCTCGCCGCGGTCGTTGTCCAACGCCACAGCCTTCTTGATGTCGCGGGCGAAGGCTTCCCGGCTTTCGATGACGTTGACGCTGAGGCCGCGCATGCGGAATTCGTCGCGCGCCTGCCTGAGCAGGTCGAGGCGGTCGACGATGAAATAGAAGCGCGCGACTTCGCCGCGCTGCTGGAACCAGTCGGTGAGGAAGCGCACGTTGTAGTAGGCCAGCGCGGTCTTGCCGCTGCCCTGGGTGTGCCAGACGATGCCCTTGCGCGCGCCCGCGTCCAGTCGATCCGCGATGGCTCGAGTCGCGAACAGCTGCGGGTAGCGCATTACGTGCTTTTCAACGCCGTGCTCGGTTGTCAGCCAAGCGAAGGCATAGCGCAGAGCGAAAGCAAGACGCTGCCGGCTGAACAGCGAGGTAAGCAGGCGGTTTGTCGGAGTGTCCGCCGACTTGTTGCGCTCGAACTCCGGTGTGTTCTTGATGGCGACGAGGTTGGTGTCAGCCAGGACGAAATTCTCGACGTCCTCATCCGGTGTACTGATATCACCGGCGAGTTCGCCGGCGCGCTCTTCGCGGAAGTAGTTGAAATGCGCCTCGCCATAGGTGGAGGCGGCATAGAACGCGCCCTGGACCGGTTCGAACTGACCGTCGTCGTACTCCATGTTGTTGGAGAACGCCATCAGCTGCACTAGGTTGAAGAAGTGCCGAAATTTCGGGTTGGCATGGCGACGATCCATCCGGCTGCGTTCTTCCAGCACGCTGCCGGGGTTCATGCGCTTTTTTACCTCGACAAACGCGAGCGGCAGGCCGTTGACCAGCAGGGTGATATCCGGGCGGAAGTTGTCCTCGCCGTTCTCGAACGGCAGTTCGGTAACAACATGCCAGCTGTTGTTGTCGAGGTTGTCGAAGTCGACCAAGCGCACGCCCGCGCGGGCGGTGAGGCGCTGATGGAAGCTGCGACCAATGTCGTCGCCCGCGAGCTTCAGGTGAAGTTCGTCAAGTAGGGCTGGCACGTCCTCGCGACGCAGCTCGGGGTTGATGCGCAGGACGGCCTCCTCGAAAAGATCGGGGAAGATGTTGTTGCGTGCGTCCCAGTGCGAGTGCTTCAACGAGATGTAGGTGTAGCCAAGCCGGGTGAGGTGCAGAAGCGCCGGGATCTTGACTCGGGAATCTTCGTTGAACGGCGTCACTTGGAGCCATCCCACATGGCAAAGCCATCGGTGGCGGGAATGGCTGAGGCCGACTCCGACTTGGCCTTGGCAGGGAGGAGGGTGGCGTTGGCGCTCATTCCGCCCCCTCGTTCTCAGCGCTGCTCGTCTTGCCGATGCGACCTGCTATCCAGTGATCCAGATCGCCGCGTCGGAAGCGCCACGAGCCTCCGACCTTGAACGCAGGAATGCCCTCAGAGGCCGCGAGCCGGTAAATGGTGCGCTCGGTGACCTGCAGGTAAAGGGCGACTTGCTTGATGGTCAGGATTTCGGCCTCTCCAGTCGATGTCGTTTGTGTCATCGGCCCCCTCCGCCCCAGTGGGAGAATAGTACAAAATTTTCAAAGCCGAGTCGGCAATTCTCGAGGGACAAAAAAAACCGCCGGTCCTGGCGGGCCGGCGGGCTGGATGTCGACTTGAAGGGTCAACAGATCGGGCAAGAGTTGAAGTATTGCTGGTTGAGGAGAATAACTTCCGTGCGCTTTTTTGCCCCCTCTTCATACACGACCGAGATGGCCTGGCGTGCGGCCAAGATACGGAGGGCGCTATGGAGTCGGCTGGTGTTGCGTACGCCGCAATACTGGCGCACCTGGTTTTTCGGCACTTTCCCCTCACCCAGGAAGTAGACGCTCCTGTACAGATAGGAGTAGACCTTGTCCGCATCCACCTCCTCGGGAGGGCGCTGCATCGGCGTGGAGAAGATCTGCTTGTACTCATGCAGGTGCCATGCGGCGATCTGCTCCGCGCGAGCGAGCGTGTCTGCGGAGATCTGGCCGATCGCCTTGATGCGCGTTTGCGGATCATCCGGAAGGCTGGAGGAGGCAATGTCGAAGCAGTGCAGGAGACATGCGATGCGGCCGACGATGTCCATGTACTTGTTGCCAAAGTCACTGATGTCGTGGAGGAACTGGCCAGGCCGAAAATCGACCTCGACATTGCTCGCGATCTGAAGCCACAGCGTCTTTGCCTGCTCGTCGAATTCAAGAACGTCTCGACGTACCCGCCCCGACTCCAGCATCTGCTTGTAGGCCGCGAGCAATTCGCGAAGGCGCGCATGGAAGGGCAAGATGTGCTCAAGAGGCGGACTCAGTCTCGGCTGCCGCCCCCCTTGGATCGAAGGGGATCTTGAGAACAGGAAGCGGGCGCAGAAGCCCGAGGCCTGCACGGACTTGCCGCGCTTGGCGAAGAAATTCGCCAGAACGTCCGGCTGGACCATGAAACTGATGGTCAGGCGTGGATCTCGTGCGATGAAGATTTCACGCTCTGCGCGGTCAAACGGCATCAACGGCTTGCCATCCCACAGATTGTTGAGAAAGCCGTAGTGCTGTATCACGGTACTGGAAAGCAAGGTTTGGCCCTCATCCGTCAGCAGGGCCATGGCCTTTCCATTGCCCTCCAGTGCTTCGAACATGGAACGCTTGGTGACGTCAGAGTAAATGAGGCGATGCGCTATGGCCTCGCGCGGTTCCTGAGCCTCGACAGCCGAGAGGTGTGCCTCGGCCACTTCGGTATCTCCCGCGTCCAACGAGTCGCCGTATCGTTTGAGAGCCCGATTGTAGGCGACGGTCCAACGCGCCCTTGCTCTTTTGTGCGCCTTCTTTTGCTCTTCGTTCGCAACGATGGCTTCCATATCGTGTTCGACCAGCGGGGCGGAAAGGGTCGACTCGGCCGAGGACTTACGGTCACCGGAATTAGCTGCAATGGCTTGGTAGAGAAGGCAAGGACGGACCTTCCCTGACAGCGGATGCCGCCAGTCGAACAGCGGGCTCAACACTATCGACAGGACGGTCAAACAAGAGGTGCTGGCGATGATGTCCGTGACCTGGGAATGCTCGGCCAGCTCTTTCGCAGCGCGATAGATGCGCGGCGGAAAGGCATGGGTGGGATAGGGATTCTGGCTGAAGATGTGCATGGCGGTTACTCGGAATGGGTGGTCGCGTCGGCGGGAGTGGTCACGGCTGCTTGAACCTTCTGCGGCGCCTTCAGAGGCTGGCCACAGGCGGTACAGCAAATGGGATTGCCAGCCGCGTCACGGCGGGCGCGTTCGTGATCGAGCATGTCGTTGAACTTGCGGGCACAGACCTTGGCCTGCGTCAGCTCGTTGAAGGCCACTAAAACGTCCTTAAGCAGCTTGCCGCTCGCGAGATAGGACTCGAGCCTCGGGTAGAGGTCACGGAACTGCTGCAGCGTCATCTCTCGCTTGGTAGGCTTGGCCTTCGCCATCAGGCGATCCAACTTCTCGTGGAGCGCCTGCAGGACCTTGGTGTCGGCGCGAGACTGGGAATCCCGGTGCCCTTCGGGCGCCGAGTGGAAGTTTTCGGGAGTCATGTTCTTTCCTTAATTGGGCGTGCGCGTCTGGCCGCAGGATTCGAGGAAAGCAATCACGTCGCCATGCCACCACGCCGAAGGCGCGCGTTCGCTGTTGCCGAGCTTGAAGGGCTTCGGCATCTTCGGGTCGTAAAAGGGGGACGCGGGATTCAGCCGGCTGTACAGGGTGCTTTTGCAGATGCCCAGGATGCTCAAGACTTCCGGCAGACGGATGGCGCGGCGGCTCGCATCAGGTTCGATCCGCGGCCTGTCCAGCCGGCGAACGTGCTCGAAGATTTCTTCAAGGCGCTCGAGAACACGGACTTCGATCAGCGAGCGGAGGAACTCAAATGCGGGCCCAAGCTCGTAGGGGCTGCTATCGCGTGGCGGGAGGGGCACGCAGACACTCGAGCGGCGGGGGGACTTGTTCCCGCGAGGGGCGTGGTCACGGGGATCTTGCTTGGTATGACGACTCAACATTTCAGACTCCTTGATTAGTTCGCAGCTGCAACGCCCTAGTGCGTTGCAGTGCGAAGGAGTCTTGTCTGGTCCAGCTATTCGGGCACGAGGGTCTGCATGCAGAGGGGGAATCGGTGGATGGGCCCAACTGCCGCCCTTTGGGCGCTTGCTCGTGTTGGTATCTATGCGTCCTCGTTCCTCGAAACCTTCACGGTCAAGACAGTCCCGTCGTCCCAGAAATTGATGAGTCTGAGATAGAAATCTGACTCGTCGATCGGTACGTTCTCACTCGTGGCCCTAGGATTGAAGGCTTCCGCATGCGGTGGCGTGCGCTTTCGCTTGCTGAAGTGCGAAAACGCCTCCGCAATATCGGGATAAGGCCCGCTCGGTAGGGACCAGTTGTCGAGCATGTTCCGTATGCGAACGAAGACGTCATTCTTCTGTTTGGCCACAGTCCGGCCTTTGGTCTTTTCGGGCACCAAGGTATCGAACTCGTTCAACCAGTGCTTTATCTGGTCGTGCTTCTCGCGCATCAGTTCGACGACTTGATCCTTCGCGCTTTCCATGCTGCGCGCTGATCCATCTCTCCTAACCTTGTCCAGCGCGCCGAGAACCAGAGCTCTCACTTTTTCTGTCCTCGCGGCGTGCATTACTTTTGCTGCTCGCGACGTGTTCTGACGCGTCGACAGGCCAGTGTTCAGACCCAAGTGGTAATAGGCAAGCGCAATGAGGTGCCATGCCCTTTCCGGGTTTCCTTGTGCACAGAGCCGTCTTGCCTCTTGGAAGTAGATCGCCGAAATCAAGAGTCCTTTGTACGGGTAGGCTTTGCGGCTATCCCACTGTGCAGGGATGAAGGCTCCGGTCGTAATTTGGTACCGCACCCATTCCGCCCAAGAGTACATCGGAGTGTCCCCATGATCCTCGACGATTTCCTTGGCGAGATCCCAAAGATAGCTATTGTCGTAGGCCTCGTCGGTATAGATGTGCTCGTGCCAGAGCGTGACCCCATTTTCAATCAGCAACAAAGGCTCTACTGCACGCTCGCCTTGCCACTCGTAAAAGAAATGTGTAAGCGGCTCGCCGCTGGTCAAGCTGTCCTGGAAGGAAATGCCTTCTTTGCTCTTTGTGTCCACCATCAAATTTTTGCCTTGCGAACTCGTGAAACGAAGTATGGTCAATTGCAGCAGGGATCGGTCTCGATCGCGGGAGGTCTTCCTGCGGTTGCGTATCGTCCTTACAGCTGCGGCGGGGAGGGGGCAGCAACGGCAGGACGCATTCTGTCCGCTTCTCAGATTGGCAGCTGACGGTCGACGGAATCACGCTTGCGCTCGATCCGCGGCTTATGTCGTCCAATGTTGTCCGGCTTCAGTCAATCAAAAAGTGAGTCAGATTGTGAGTCGTTCTGCGGTTGCGTTTGCGTTGTAGTGCATCTATATCAATAACTTAGCGCGGTTATTCGGTTGATGGTGGGCCACCAATTGCTTCAATCACTTAGGTGGGTGTTACCGGCGGCATACGTTGGAACATTCTTTCAACTTGCCATGAAAAAAAGGCAATAGTTGCTCGGAAGTCCCAGCGGCCGGTGATGGACAGCGGCACGGATACGCGGCGGCTGGTACTGATCGCCGCCAGGTCCGGCCCGGCGATCGCGGACTCGTCGTCGGAGAGATCCTCGATTTAGTTCACGCCTGCGGTGAACCTCATGCTGAAGCGCCCGGTGAAAGGCATATGCAAACCGGCCTCTAGCGCGCTGCTCAGCGCCCGGTCCTTCTCGCAGAACGGCGCATTCGGAATCGTGATCGCGGCGTCGGGAATCTCGATGGTGGCCCGGATGACATCGGTTTCGGTCGCACCGTAGGCAGGTGCGGTACGCAAGGGCGGTGTTTGCGGATTCAACGAAACGCCGGACGTACGCGCGCTCTCAGAGATCCTCACGCCATGCCCACGTTGCTGTACGCGCTCGCCGTTAGTCGGCGCTAACACGGCTCGGTCCGGCTGTCGCAACTGCTGGAACGGGCTCTGTGGCCCGTGGGTTACGGTCTCTGGTCCGAGTTGCACGTCTGCTTCTCCCGTCTTAGGATCGGCCGGCCACATGTGCCGGGAGCCTTCCCGCCTTGTCGCGTCGGCTCTCGATACGGCCTCGCTGAAGGAGCACTCGCATGACAGCGTTCCCACGTGTTGTTGCGTTCTTCGGGCTGTTCATCACCTCTTGCGCCTGGGCCCAGTCGAGAGCGACCTCGGACGAGAACGCTGATCGTTGGAGCTTCCGCCTGGCACCCTATGTCTGGGGCTCGTCGACTGACGGCACGTTCGCGCACGAACGACTGCCGGTGACGTTGCATACGTCCAAGAGTTTCAGCGAGTCGTTGGAGGAACTCGACGCCGGCGCCATGGGTGCGTTCGAGGCGAGCAAGGGTCGGCACGGCCTGCTGCTGGATGGGCAATTCGCCAAGCTCTCCACCACGGTGTACGCCCCCATCGCCGGTACTGCATTACCGGTACGGTTGAAGACGCGTACCACCAGCGGGCTGGTGGCATGGCGTTATGGCCTGGTCGAGCGCAATGCCACGCATCTCGATCTGGTGGCCGGCGTGCGTGTGTGGTCTGCACGCGTGCGCATGGCGTACGCCGTCCCCGTGCCCACACCGCCGCCGATTCCGCAGCAATACGCCGGTGAGCAGTCGCATCGCTGGGTGGACGCGCAGGTGGGCCTGAAGGGGCGGCACGGATTCGGCAACGGCGTGTTCGTCGGCGGCTGGGTGCTGGCCGGTGCGGGCGAATCCGACCTGTCCACCGACGTCATGCTGCTGGTCGGCTACGACGTCAACGAGCGCCTCGCGCTGATCGCCGGCTACCGACGGTTGTCGACCGACTTCGAGACGTCGGGGGGCTTCCGCTTCGACACCACGATGCAGGGTCCCGGCCTGGGCGTCGAATACCGTTTCTGACCGCCATCACCGCGCCGCGCTTGCGGCCAGAGGAGTGACGCCATGGGGATCGCACGTACCGCGCTTTGCACCGCCATGTGGCTGATGGGCGCCGCCGGCGTCGCAGCGCCGGCGACCGCTGCGCCGGCCGATGCCGCACTGCGCAGCGCCGCCACGAAGGAACAACCGGCGGTGATCGACACGCTGCGAGAGCTCGTGACGACGGAATCCGGCTCCACCGACCACGAAGGCGTCGCCACGCTGATGACCTACCTGGACCAGCGGCTACGCGCGCTGGACGCCAAAGTCGATCGTGTGGCGTCGGCCACCGATGGTCCTGACTTGGTGCGCGGTGTCTTCACCGGCAATGGCGCGCTGAAGGTGATGTTGATCGCCCACGCCGACACGGTGTACGACCGCGGCACGCTGGCGAAGGAGCCCTACCATCAGAAAGGCAACCTGCTGTACGGTCCCGGCATCGCCGACGACAAAGGCGGTATCGCGGTGATCCTTCATGCCATGGCGCTGCTGAGGGCGCGCGGATGGAACGATTACGCGACGGTGACGGTGCTGTTCAATCCCGACGAGGAGATCGGCTCGCCGGGCTCCGGCGAGGCCATCGCCACGCTGGCGGCGGAGCACGACGTGGTGCTGTCGTTCGAACCGTCGCCGGCCAAGGCGGTGATCGAGCACGAAGGCGTGCTTCTGAGTGCGGCCGGTACGTCGCAAGTGCGGATGACGGTGCAGGGCTTGTCCGCACATGCCGGCGCGGCACCAGAGCAGGGCCGCAACGCGCTGGTCGAACTCGCGCACCGGGTAGTGCAGACGAAGGACGTGGCGGCCGGCGTGCCCGGCGCGCAACTCAACTGGACCACGGCCAGTGCCGGCACCGCGCGCAACCAGATCCCCGAGCGCGCCGAAGCCGGCGGCGACGTACGCGTGATGCAGGCCGACAGCAACGACAACCTGCTGGCCGCGCTGCAGGCAAAGGTGAAGGAAAACCCGCTGGTCCCGGATACGACCACGACGGTAACCCTGGAGCCTTTGCGACCCATCTATGTCGCCGGCGAACGTGGTCGTGCATTGGCGGACCTGGCACGCGACATCTATGCCGAACTCGACGGCCGGCAACTGCTGATGCATCCGACCACCAACGGCGGTACCGATGCGGGTTTCGCCGGACGCTCCGGCAAGGCCGCGGTGTTGGAAGGTCTTGGCTTGGCCGGTTGGGGCTATCACGCGCGCAACGAGTACATCGAGATCGATTCCATCCCGCCGCGCCTGTACCTGGCGTCACGGATGCTGATCGAGTTGGGCAAGCGTGCTCCTTCATCAACCCGATGAGCGCACGGCGCGACCTCTGGCCGCTCGCATTCGTGCGGGCGAACGCTTTCGCGGCGGCGACCCGCGTGCCAGCGCCATTCTTCGTACACGCATCGCAGCCGCCCCGCCAACGTGGTTTGTGGCCGACCCGATGAGATGCTGTCTCCAGGGGCGGCGTCAGGAGATCGGCCGTTTGAGAAATGTTTGATGCTTGCCTGGTATCCGTATGTCGCACGTGGATGTTGGAACTCCGCCGAAGGACGAGATATGACGGTGGCCAAGGGGCAGGGGACATCAAGAGCGATGATCACCCGACTGAAGTATGCGGCCGCAGTGGTCGCAATCCCGGGTTGCGCTGCCGCGAACGCTCAGCAGTTGCACCTATACAGCAAGCAGGAACAGGCCGGCATGTCGCACGATGGCAGTATCGCGACGATGACGACGCCATCCGAGATACGCGAACTGTTCGAGAATGCAGGGAAGACGCCCAAGCCGACGGGACACGTTGCCTACTGCAACGCGGTGGTGAAAACAGCCCTTGACGGAAAGTGCGTACGATCCGAAATGATCGTGTTCAGATGCGATAGCGCGCAGCGCCCGTGATGCATGAGTACTTCGCACGTACCGCCTTTGGGGATGGGAGGGAAGCTGCTTGCGACCCTGTGCCTGGCCGTCGTGGGTCTGATCGTCCCTTTCCTTGAGATCAGCGACACGCATCTGTTCAATGAAGCCTGGCATCCGCATGCGCGGCTGCACGAAGCATGGCAGTTGGCCCCAATACCGCCCTCTCGCTGCTTGCGATGGGCCTGGTCTGGTGCAACCGGGGCGTGCTGGCCTGCGTCATCGGGATGCTGGTGAACGGAGGCTTTCTACTGGCTTGGATGACCCAAGGCCTCTACGGGGGATCGATGGCGGGAACCTCAACCGCGGGCGCGATGGTGGCCGGGATGGACGCCGCTGTACTGGTCGTCGGACTCAGCTTCCTGGTCCTTAGTCTGCTTTGCATGATCGGAACGTGTCGTCGGCACGATGTCTTCCCATGATGTGCGCGCCCGCGACGAAGCACGCTCAGCCCTTCGGGGCTCGGTTCACTCAGGAGTGGCTGCATGAGAAGCATGGAAGGTGTGGTGATGGACTTGGAGGCGGAGCTGCTCGCGCCGGGAACACGGGCTAGCGCGGAGCGACTGGCTGCGCTTGTTGCGGAGGACTTCCTGGAAGTGGGGGCCACTGGCCAGTCCTTTGGCAAGGCTGAGATTCTGGCTCGGCTGCCTCACGAAAGTGGAGTGAGCTTCACCGCCGGTTCCATGCGAGCCCACGCGCTCGCCCCCACGGTGGTACTCGTTACCTACTCAGTCCAGCGGATCCACAAGGGCCGCTCTGCATCGTCAAAACGCAGTTCGCTTTGGGTCAAAGGATCTGATGGGTGGCAGGTGCGCTACCACCAAGGCACCTCTACCGAGTCGTCGCCGTTCGACGGCTGATCCGATCTGGAATTGCTCGGCGCATCGACTCAGTGCGGGCGGGCGCGATACGAAGCGTGCCCTCTACACGAGGCATCACGTGGGGTTGATGGACCGCACCTACTCGTGGGTCGGATGGGGCGCGGAGGACGGTTCGGCGTCGCACCTGCCCTATCGCGTCGCCCCACAAGTTCATGGGTTTACCTACGCTTGTCGGTCTCGCAAGCCGCTCACACGCGTATTCATATACATGAATCACATCACATTTGTGACCGATGTCTTGACCATGTGTGATTCGAATTACACAATGCGCCCCGTTGTCGGGGTATGCGACTGTGCTTTGCCGGACGCATAAAGGTTGATCGACGCACTGCTTTTCGCGACTACAGGCGCCTCGTAGGCCCGGGTCGAAAAGCTGGCATCGCGAACGCGATGGGTGCGGTACCAGGGGAAATTCAAAGTGATGAAGCAGTCTGGCCCGGCGGCAGGTGTCGCCGCGCGCGTATGTGCGGAATTTGAATTACCCCTGCGACACGTTCTGCAATGGCAGGCACCGAAGCGCTCGTCCTGGCGACGACTGGCCTTCCTGGCGCTGTGCTGCCTGACGCCTGCTGCCTGGGGCGCGGACCTGCAGATCAGCAACCTGTCCGATACCGGCTACGACCCGACCCCGGTCGGCGGCCCGGTCGTCTATCACGTGGTGGTGGAGAACGGCGACATCGATACGGTGTCGGATGCCGTTGCGTTGTTCGACCTGCCGGTGGGCGCCACGCCCGCCACGCTGCCCGCGTTCTGTGCAAGCCTCGGCGGTTCGCCTGTGCGGATCCGGTGCGACATCCCGACCTTGACGCAAGCCGCGTCGTCGGCCGCCTTCGACATCCAGATGAACACCGCCGGGATGGCGGCCGGCACCGTCCAGATCCATGGCGCAGTGGGCTTCTCTGGCACGCTGCCCGGCGCCGGTGAATCGCTCAACACGTTGCCGCCCACGCATCCCTTCTATGGCAGCGACAGCGACACCGACAACAACCACCTGAGCCAGGGCACCACCCTGCAGCAGTCCGGTGATCTGCGGCTGACGAAGTCGGCGACGCCGTCGCCCGTCATCGGCGGTGGTGAAGTGACCTATACGCTGCAGGTCTTCAACGATGGCCCTGACGCTTCGGCGGGCTTCAATGTCGTGGATACGCTGCCGGCCGGCGTCAGCCTGGTGGCGGGCAGCTTCGCGGGGCCTGGCTGGACCTTCAACGCGGGCACGATGACGGCGACGCACGCCGGTTCGCTCGCCAGCGGCACCAGCAGCTCCTTCACCTTCCGTGCGAAGGTCAACGTCGGCAGCGGCAACATCACCAACGCTGCGGTGGTCAACGCCGGCGCGATGCCCGATCCGAACGTGGGCAACAACACGGCGGATGTGACCACGCCGGTGACCCCCGGAGCGGACCTGATGATCAGCAAGAGCGCCAATCCAGCGCCGGCGATCGCGGGCGAGCCCATCACCTTCAACATCCAGGTGACTAACTTGGGCCCCAGCGCGGCCACGAATCCGCGCTGGACCGATTCCCTGCCCGCTGGCTTCACCATCACCGGCGGCAACCAGCCCGCGGGCTGGACGTGCACGACGTCGGCAGGCGATACCGTGCGCGGCTGCACGCATGCCGGCGATCTGGCCGTCGGCGCGATCGTCAACTTCACCATCCAGGCGATGGTGCCGTCCAACGGCGCCAACAGCAGCGGCAACGTGACCAACACGGCCACCGTGGCGTCTGACACGGCGGACCCCGTGTCCACGAACAACACCGGCAGCACCACCTTCAGCGTGGTGCCCGACGGCGCCGACCTGGGCCTGGCGAAGAACAAGGCCCCCGCACTGGTCGCGATCTGGCCGGGCACCGGCGACGACAGCGACAGCCGGATGACGTCCACCATCGCCGTGCACAACTACGGCCCGCGCGCGGCCACCGGCAACGTGCGCGTCGTGGACACGCTGGCCGCGGGTGAGGAATACGTCAGCGGCGGCAATGCCGGCGAATGGAGCTGCTCGGTGGCACCGCCCGTCTGGAATTCGGGCGGCCCGACCCAGGTGGTCACCTGCGATCTGGATGCCTCGCGCTATCCGCTGGCGCGGAACCAGGATGCGCCCGACCTGCGCATCATCACGCGTGCGCGCACCGCCGACATCGCCCTGACGAACAACGCCTGCACCGGTGGTTCCGGTGGTTCGCTGGAACCGCTCACCGGCAGCATCGACGAAGACCGCAACACCACCAACGACTGCGCGGGCGATGGCACGCGCACCACCAACGATCGCGTCGACCTGCAGATCGAGAAGTGGACCAACGCGCCCGGCGCGGGCGACAACACCATCGCCGTTGGCACCGACAGCTTCACCTACACGCTGCGCGTGACCAACCTGGCGATCACCGACGCGGTCCCCGCCACCGGCATCGTGGTCAACGACACGCTGCCCGGCTTCGTACCGGCGTCGAACGGTCTGCCCAGTACGGGCATCTCCGTCAATGCACCGGCCGGCTGGACGTGTCCCATCAACGGCGCGTCGATCGTCTGCCGGTCGAACACTGCCGGACTGAATCCGGGTGCGTTCGCCGATATCGTCATCACCGTCTCGCGGCCGCTGTTCGACAGCGTCGGCCAGAGCCCGGGCAGCTGCGGCGCGGGTGCGCCGGCGTCGGGCGCGTTCTGCAACACCGCCGGCGTGGCGGTGGATCCGGCCGTCGCGGATTCGGTGGGCGAGGTCAATGGCGCCAACAATCAGGCCAGCGACTGGGTGCGCATCGAGCGCGAAGCGAACATCCGCACGACCGCCAAGAACATCACCACCGGCAACGTCGGCCGCGCCGGCGTGAACAGCCAGTACGTGATGTCGTATCTCAACGAAGGCACCGCGGCCGTGCCCGGCGTGGTCTTCCGCGACACCTTCACGATTCCGGCCAACGACGCCGGGTTCGTGCTGGTCTCGGCGACGCGGACGCCCGGCACCGTGGCGTGCACCGCGACGGCGGCGGGCGGCCTGACCGCCACCAACACGGCCGGTGGCATGTCGTATGCCAACCCGACCGGTGCGCCGCTGCAACTGGCGATCGACTGCCCTGCGCTGAACATGGCGCACCGGCAGAGCGAAGACATGCGGGTGACCATCCGCCCGAACGTCAATAGCGGCAACAACCCGACCGGTCGCCAGTTCGACAACACCGCAGCCTTCAACATCACCGGCGGCGCGACCGGTAGCGATGCCAACGGCGCCTTCAACTACAACACCGATACCTCGGTGGGGGACGACCAGAAGACCGCGTCGCTGACCTTCCAGCAGGGCGTGGCGGACCTGATCGTCAACAAGACCGACCTCGGATTCACCGGCGGCGTCGATCCGCTGGGCTACGACGCCCTGAATCCCGCCAACAACCTGATCACGTACCGCATCTCGGTGCGGAACGTGGGCCCGTCGGTCGCGACAAATGTCCGAATCCAGGACACCTACCGCGTGCCCAACGGGCGCCAGGTGCGCTTCATGGGCATCGCGCCGGGTCCGATCGGCGGTCCGTCTTCCGGCTTCAGCGCCGCGGGCTGTACGGTCACCTCGGCCAACCCCTTCACCGGCACCGGCACGACGCCGGGCGACACGGGATTGAGCATCGAATGCGACGTGCCCGGCGCGGGCTTCGGTGCCAGCGACACCGCCGGCATCCTCGGTGTGAATGAGACCAGCTACATCTATGTGCAGTACCGCTACGAAACGCCGCCCGGCGCGAGCGGCGATACCGCGCGCAACTACGTCACCGTGGCCGGCGCCGAACTCGATCTCAACACGGCCGACAACAGCGTCGACGAGCAGACCTCGATCCGTGCGCGCGCCGACGTAGGCGTGACCAAGCATGTGTTCACCGACCTCCCGAACAGTGATCCCGATGTCGCGTTGCCGGCATCGCCGGCGACCACGGTCGCGTTGCGCCAGCCGTTCTACTGGGTGATCGAAGGCGCGAACAACGGTCCCGGCGCCAGCCTGTCCCGCGACCGCAGCGGCACCAGTCCGTTGAACGGCACCGGTACCGTGATCACCGATACCTTGCCTGCGGGCCTGGAAATCCTCGGCAGTGCGACGTGGCAGAAGAAGGGACCCTTGCCGGGCGGCGATGAGCAGCCCAACGGTACGGGCCAATGCACGGCCGCAGGCCTGGCACTGACCTGCCGCCTCGGCGACATGACGGTGACCGGCAAGGTGCGCGTGATCATTCCCGTGCGCTGGACGACGTATCCGGGTGCCACGGCGCAGATCAACACCACCAGCATCACTACCGAACAGGTGGACCCCAATACCGGCAACAACACGAGCACGGAAGACATCCTCGTCACCCGTTCGTCGCTGGCGGGCGTGGTGTTCCAGGATCGCAATCGCGCGGGCGCCAACGGCGGCACGCACCAGGGCACCGCGACCGAGCCCGGCATCGGCGGCGTGACCATCACCCTGACCGGTACCGACGCCTACGGCAACGTAGTCAACCGCACCACGACCACCGACGCCAACGGCGCTTACAGCTTCGCCAACCTGTCGCCGGCCGACGCGACCGGCTACACGCTGACGCAGACGCAGCCTGCGGGCTACGTCAACGGTCCGATCGATCCGCCGGCCGCCGGCGGCAGCGCGCCATCGCTGGGCGGAACCTACGCGGCAGGCGCACCGAACTCGACGATCAGCACGATCGCCGTCGGCGCGAACCAGGCCGGCGTGCGCTACAACTTCCCGGAAGTCCGCCGTCCTACGCTGTCCGGCTTCGTCTACGTCGATGGCAACTTCAACAACGTGCGCGACGGCGGCGATGGCGCCATCGCCAACGCCACGGTCGAACTGCTCAACGCAGCGACCGGCGTGGTCATCACCACCACGCAGACCAACGCGAGCGGCGCGTACAGCTTCCCCAACCTGGATCCGCTGGTCGTCTACACGCTGCGCGAAGTCCTGCCGGCGGGGACCTACCAGAACCGTCCGACCGCGGTGAACGCCGGCCTGATCGGCGGCGCCGCGTGCGCCACCGGCTGTACGCCGGGTACGGGCGTGGCCGGCGATGCCGCCACCACCGACCGCATCAGCACCATCGATCTCGGCGCGGGCACCGACGGCACGGTGTTCAACTTCGGCGAAGACGCCGTGGCCGGCATCAGCGGCAGCGTCTACGTCGATCGCAACGGCAACGGCGACTTCGATGCGGGCGACGCCGGCACGACGAACTCGCGTCCGAACGGCGGCCTGCAGGGCGTGACCGTCA
Organism: Pseudoxanthomonas sp. LjRoot125; assembly: GCF_964252705.1. NCBI lineage: Bacteria > Pseudomonadati > Pseudomonadota > Gammaproteobacteria > Lysobacterales > Lysobacteraceae > Pseudoxanthomonas > Pseudoxanthomonas sp. LjRoot125. Next base: position 93,119 of record NZ_CAXUOY020000004.1, read on the forward strand.
CGCTGACCGGCGCGGGCGCCGACGGCATCTTCGGCAACGGCGACGATCCGGCACCGGTGGTGCTGCAGACCGATGCCACCGGTGCCTATCAGTTCACCGGCCTGGTGGTCGGGCAGAACTACCGCGTCACCGAGACGCAGCCGGACGGCTACGGCAACGGCACCGAGCACCCGACCAACGTCATCGACGTCACCGCACTGCCGCCGACGGGCGTGTCCGGCCGCGATTTCGGCGAAACATTGGGTTCGCTGGCGGGCGCGGTGTTCGAGGATTTCTCGACCACGGCGGCCAACAACGACAACGGCAGCTTCGACGGTGGCGAGAATCTGATCTACAACGCGACGCTCACGCTGACCGGCACCGACCTGCTGGGCAACCCGATCAACGTCAGTGTGCAGACGAATGCGAGCGGCGCCTACGTGTTCCGCGATCTGTTGCCGCCGCAGGCCGGCACCACCTACACGATCACGGAAACGCAACCCCCCGGCTACATCGATGGCCGGCACACGCCGGGCAATGCGGCCACGCCGGGCACGGCGACCACCGCGAACGTCATCGACGGCATCGCGATCAACGCGGGCCAGGCGGCCACCGGCTACCTGTTCGGCGAACTCGCCAACGCCATCATCAGTGGCACGGTCTACCTGGACCGCGACGATGACGGCAACCAGGATGCGGGTGAACCGGGTCTTCCTGGCGTGACCGTGGTGATCGAAGGCGCAGGTCCCGACGGGCTGTTCGGCACGCCGGACGACCTGCCGCCGGTCACGCTGACGACCGATGCGAACGGCGGCTACAGCTATGGCGGTGCGATCACCGGGCAGAACTACCGCATCGTCGAAACGCAGCCCACCGGCCTGGCGAACGGCCAGGAAAACCCGACCAACACTATCACCGTCACCAACCTGCCGGCGAGCGGTTCCAGCGGCAACGACTTCGGCGAACGCGCCGCGGCGCTGTCGGGCAGCGTGTGGCTGGATGCCGACAACGACGGCGTGCGCGATGCGGGCGAGAACGGTATCGCCGGCGTCAGCGTCTCGCTGCCGGCCGGTACCGTGGATGCGCTGGGCAATGCGGTGACCGCCATCGTCACCGACGCCAACGGCAATTACCGCTTCGATGACCTGCTGGCGGGCACCTACACCGTCAGCGAACAGGCGGCCCAGCCCGTGGTCGGCGGCTTGACCACGATCAACGGCACCACCGTGGCCGGTACCGTCGGCGGCAGCGCCAGCGGCACCGCCACGCCGGTCGCGACCGTGCCCAGCGCGGTGACAGGCATCGTGCTGCCCGCAGGTGGCGCATCGATCAACAACAACTTCGGCGAAACGCTCGGCGTGGCACTGTCGGGCCGCGTGTTCTTCGACGCGAACAACGACGGCCTGCAATCCGGCGCCGCCGAAACGGGCATCGATGGCGTGACCATCACGCTGACCGGCACCGACGACACCGGCGCGAGCGTCTCGCTCACCATCACCACCGACGCCAACGGCGACTATGCGTTCGAAGGACTGCGTCCGGGCACCTACACGGTGACCGAACCGACGCAGCCGACCGGTACCAGCAACGGCCAGACCGTCGCCGGCACGATCGGCGGCACGCCGTCCGGCACTGCCACCCCGATCACCACGGTGCCCAGCGCGATCAACGCGATCGACCTGAACACGCCCGGCGCGAGCTCGATCGGCAACAACTTCGGCGAGATCCCGCTCAACAGTTCGATCGGCGGCCGCGTGTGGCGCGACACCGACAACGATGGCGTTGTCGATCCGTCGGAAGAGGGCATCGGCAACGTCGTCGTGCGCCTGACCGGCACCGATCTGGCCGGCAACACCATCACGCGCGAAGTGACCACGCAGCCCGACGGCACCTACGCTTTCACCGAGCTGCCGCCGGGCACGTACACCATCACCGAGCCCGAGCAGCCCGCGGGCACGCTCAACGGCATCACCAACGCCGGCACCGGTGGTGGCACCGCGACGCTGCCGACTTCCACCCCGTCCGTCATCAGCGACATCACGTTGGGCGTGGGCGAGGACGTCACCGGCAACGACTTCGGCGAAGTGCCGGCCGGCGCGATCAGCGGCCGCGTCTACAACGACGGCAACAACAACGGCGCCATCGACACGGGCGAGGGTGGCTACACGAACGTGCAGGTGGTGCTGACCGGCACCGACGACCTGGGCCAGGCGGTCAACGTCACCGTCACCACCGATGCCGATGGCCGTTACCGCTTCGACGACCTGCGCCCGGGCACGTACACCGTGACCGAACCGACGCAGCCGCCGGAAACGCTCAACGGCATCACCCGCGCCGGCACCATCGACGGCACGGCCGTCGGCACCGCGACGCCGGTGACGACCACGCCGTCGGCGATCAGCGGCATCGTGCTGCCACCGGGTGGCGAGTCGATCGACAACAACTTCGGCGAGATCGGCGACTCCCCCGACCTGGTGGTCAGCAAGACCGCCACGCCGGCGATCTTCACTGTCAACAACACCGCGACCTACACGCTGCGCGTGCGCAACATCGGGCAGCAGCCCAGCGCGGGCGAGTACGTGGTGGAAGACCGCCTGCCGGCGGGCCTGACGCTGGCGGCGACGCCGGTGGGCACGGGCTGGACCTGCACGGGCGCGCTTGGCGACAACCGCTTCCGCTGCGCGAGCAGCACGGTGATCGGGGCTGGCGTGACCTCGGCCGACACGATCATCGCGTCGGTGCGCGTCGCCGCGACGGCCGCGACCGGTACGCCGGTGAACAACGCGGTGATCGTCGAGGGCGGTGGCGAGAACGAGTTCCGCACGCCGACCCCGGACGAGCGCGCCGACTTCGAAGGCAACCCCGGCGACCTGCCGGTGTGCGATCCGGCGATCACGCAGAACGCCTGCCGCTTGCCCACGCCGGTGCAGTTGTCGGCATCCGTCTCGGGCACGGTGTGGTTCGACCAGGGCAGCGATTTCGGCCGCATCGACGGCGGCGACCGCCGCCTGTCCGGGTGGGTCGTCGAAGTCGTCAACGGCAGCGGCCAGGTCGTCGGCACGACGACCACCGGCGCCGACGGCTCGTACTCGATCGCCGACCAGGTGCCGGGCATCCCGCTGAGCATCCGCTTCCGTGATCCGGCGACGGGCGTGGTGTGGGGCCTGCCGGTGAGCGGCGAAACGGTCGCTGGTCCGCCGGCGCCGTGCGATGCCGCCACCGCGATCGCCAATGGCACCGCGAGCTCGTGCCGCAGCAGCGATGGCGGAAGCACGCACCTGTCGGTGGTGCTGGCGCCGGGCGCGAACCTGCCACAGCAGAGCCTGCCGCTGAATCCGGGCGGCGTGGTCTACGACGCGACGACGCGTACGCCGGTTCCGGGTTCGCGCGTCACCCTGACGCCGATCGGCACCTGCGCGGGCTACTCGCCCGAGCAGCACGTGTTGAACGCCGCGCTGGGCGGTTACACCGTGCAGGGCACGTCGGTATCGATGACGGTC
>NZ_CAXUOY020000005.1:0-6935 GCF_964252705.1 Pseudoxanthomonas sp. LjRoot125
CTCATCGCGGCTGTTGCTCACCTAAGTGAATCAGGTTAACCCTCCGATCAACCCTCCCAGCGCCACCGGCAGGGTCCACGACCACAGGTAGGAAAGGCCGCCCCTACGGGCGGCCTTCATGTTGCTGACCGGGCCCGATTGCTCGGTAGCGGCGCGATCACACAGCGCGGGTTACCTCTCCCCTGAAACAGGCCAGGGAGGGCACTGAGGCGCGCTTAGCGGCGCGGGCGCGAACGAAAGTGGCGGCGGACCAGTTCCCGGCGGCCGAAACGGCTGCGGGTGTAGGCGCGCACCGACACGATCTTGGCCGTAAGGCTCATGTTCGTCTCCGTGTTGCGTGAGAGAACGGTCTTTGGCCTAGGGTCAGTTCCCGAGTTGACACAATTTCGGGATACGGGAATTATCATCTTTGTCGGGCCACTCAGTTCGACGCGGACGCACCTAGGACGGTCCGGCAGGAGAGTCGTTCTCGTTAACTCCCACTGCCCGTTTCTAGTCATCTCGCTAGCGCGCCAACGCTCTCGTGATGACCAAAATGCGTTCTTCGTTTTAAAGAACAAACCCAGTCTTCAACGGCTGGGTTTTTTCTTGCCTGCGGAGCACGCCTTAATACAGTTGTGTCCGCTTCAAGTTATCAACGTAGCGACGGGGGTGGGCCCTGTCAACCTGATTGACATGACTTTCGTGTCGGTTACGTACACCGGCGTGTAAAGCCCTGTTTTCCGGGTTTATAAGGTGCTTTCCACTTCTGAACGAAGTGCGTTTAAACGGCCAACTTGTCGGCCGTTTGTTTGCAGCCAGAAGTGCGCAATGTCCGTCGCACGGCGTGCGACTTTTCCCCAGCTGGGACGGCTGTGCGAGTACGCAAGGCTTCTGTGCTCGTAGCCGTCTGCGGCTGCTTTATCCGAGGTACTGCCAGCTTCTGTCGCGAGGGGCTCTGTACGGCTAGCAGCTACACGGCGAACACCTTTCGGTGGCGCGGCCTGATACCTGCCGGCGGGGGTTTGGCGTGGCTCGCAGCTGCACGGCGACAACCTTTCAGCCGCTGCTCGGCCGCCATTTCAGCTCTTGCAGCCGCATGTTTGGACGATCGATCAAGAAAATTTGGCATTTCGGCCGTTTTTTGAGCCCGGCATGTCTTGTGTCGCCTAGCAGTGAGCCAGCTTGTTGATCGCCTTGTTCTTGGTGGGGATGCGAGGGGGCAACTGGTGCGCGGCCAATTCCGCATCGTGGATGTGGCTGCGGGTCAGCAAAGCTGCCTTTGAGGACGTACGGAGTGGGTCCACTTCACCGCGCAGATTCCGGCAGCGCCCTGGCCAGTCTCAACCTGTGTCGCGACTAAGTTCAATACTATTAGCAAGGAATAATGTACTGCACTTTTACATACTAAAGACTGTGTTAAGATTGCATATCACAGCACCTGAGTGGTTGGAATGCCCAGAGGAAGGCCACGCCGCAAGACGGCAGTGATGACGCTTCGGATCGAGCCGGCCATCAAGGCCGCCGCCGAGATCGCGGCAGAGCGCGACAGGCGCAGCCTGACCAGTTTGGTTGAGGTGCTAATCCTCAATCATTGCGAAGCGCTTCAGATCAGCATCGACGAAATAGAAACGGAGCCCGCGCATGACAAAGAAGACCGCAAAGCCCCCTAAGACCGCTAAAGCAATGAAGCCCCGCTCGGCGCAAGCCGCCCAGGCGGTGGACGAGGTACGCTTCTACCGCTCAAACGAAAAGCCGTATGGCGTGTTCAGTAATCTCTTCAGGTCTGAAGTTGAATTCGAAGGTCTTGTTTACCCGACCGCCGAACACGCTTACCAGGCCGGAAAGGCGCGGAAGGAGGTTGTGCGAGATTGGATCCTGGCAGCGCCAACACCCGCATTGGCGGCCATGGCTGCACATGGCCTCTACGTTTGGGATGTAAAGCCCGACTGGGCTAAAACAAAGTTCGACCGCATGCGTGGCGTCCTTCGTGCGAAGTTTACTCAGCACCCCAAACTGGCCGAATTGCTCCTATCGACTGGGAGTGCTCGGCTCGTCGAAGTGGGTACAGTGGACAATGCGGTAAATCGACTTTGGGGCGAGGTCAATGGCGTGGGGAAGAACATGCTAGGTGTACTTCTAATGGAAGTTCGTGCAGAGATTCTGGCGGCACAACAGAACCCGAAGCCTGCCAGTGTGAAGAAGGCGAGCCGCACTCCGAAGAAGGCGCCAGCAAGACGAGAAGCAGCATTGGAAGCAGCGTAGAGGACGAGGAAGTCAGATGACACGGTACGACGCCGAGCTTAGCCAGTTGAGATCCACCTATGGGCGCGCGTTAGATGCCGATGTCTCTGCGCTCAAGAGGGCAATTGCGGGCGCAAGTGAATCAAGCATCATCGGCGTTGGCTCTGGGGGCTCATTCACTGTAGCGACGCTGCTATCCAACTTGCATGAAGCCTACACAGGTCGTGTCTCGCGGGCGGCGACACCACTCGAGATCATCTGTAATCCAACTCTCGCAGCATCTAGTCCCGTTTTTTTTATATCAGCTGAAGGGAAGAACCCGGACATAGTCGAGGCATTAGATCGAGCAAGACAGAGAAGTTCCCGACCTATCCATGTCCTAACAAATAGGCAGTCTAGTCCCCTAATGGACCGCGCCGCGCAGAGGCCGGGGACACTTACACATGTGTTCGAGCTGGCTGAGAAGGACGGCTACCTCGCGACAAACAGCCTTCTCCTGGATGCGGTACTTGTTGCCAGAGCCTACAGCGAGCTTGATGGGGACGCACACCCGCTGCCAGATTCAATGGATGAACTCGAGATAGGCCAAGAGTCGATCGACTCACGACTATCGGACTTCGAGGCATTCTCTGTGGAGATGACAGCCCGGAAGGGAGTCATCATTGTGTACGCGCCTTCGTTGAAGGCAGTTGCAGCAGATCTAGAGTCGAAGCTCTCTGAGTCCGCCCTTCTCTATTCACAAATCGCGGACCTTAGATCGTTTGCGCACGGCAGGCACATCTGGCTCTCAAAGCGCCCACAGGAGTGCGCTGTACTGGCAATAACCGATCCGGCATTAGCTGGACTTTGGACTCAGATGTGCGCAAATCTTCCAGCTGACATTGCGACGTTCACACTGGAGCTTAGCGGGTCCAAGCCTAGAGATCTCATTGCCGGCCTAGTCGCGCAGATGAAGATGATTGGACTTATTGCCAAGACTCAAGCTCAAGATCCCGCGAAACCTTATGTTCCAGAGTTCGGCCGTGCGCTCTATTACTTGGACTTAGCTTCTAACGTTCCATCGGAATCTACTCCTGAGGTACGCGGCCTTCAGCCAAAGTACGAATCAATGGGAGTTCGCTGGCCTTCGAAGGGGACGAGCGGCTCTACTCGTCGCGCGCTACTTGACTGCGAGCTCGCCTTCCAAGAACAAAGTTTTCGAGCAATCGTGTTCGACTACGACGGCACGCTCCGTCGCTCGAATCATCCCGAGGAGGCACCCACCGATCTCATGATCGAACGACTTGAGGCGATCATCGACAGCGGGATTGTCGTGGGGATCGCCTCAGGTCGCGGCGAAGGAATCCAAAGCAAACTTCGTGAGAAGATCAACGAGCGCTTCTGGGACCGGATTGAGGTAGGGCTTTTCAATGGTGGCTGGCTGGGAACTCTTAATTCAGAGTACATCCCTGAAGAGACAAACAACGAGTTTCTGAGTCATGTCACCAGAATTCTCAGGGCTCTCCAATCATCCGGTGTTCCGATCCGAGAGATTAAGCCGAACTACCCCTATCAGATAAGTGTTCGCTTTCACGAAGGCGTGCAAGCTGAAGGTATGTGGTTCGTGATTGCGGATGGATTGCGACAAGCCGGTCTGAACTCGAGCACTGTCTTTCGAAGCAAGCATTCAGTAGACATCGTATCCCCCAACATTAGTAAAACTCACCTTATCGCCTCCATCATTCGTAAGCACAACATCGATCCATACCAAATCGTAACAATGGGCGACCAAGGGAGTTGGCCAGGGAATGACTGCTCTTTGCTCGAGCACAAGTTTTCGCTGAGCGTCGACGAGCCGTCTCGCCGGTTGGATCGCGGTTGGAAGTTGGCGCCGGATTCTCGGAGAGATGTAGATGCCACTATGTGGTACTTAGAACGAATGAACATTGAAGACGGCCAGTTCTGCTTCCAACTCTTGTGACGGAGCCTGCTCATGAAGGAACTGAACGCCGAACTTCTGTTAACTCACGTTATGGGCTGGGTTGAGCAGGAAGATGTCTTGAGCCATGTGCCTAAGCTTCAGCTATTGGCGACCTACAAATATGACTTGTACCAGCGGTTTGGACCCGGCAGGAAGTTCGTTGAAAGCTTGGCCATATGGCTCAATCAGTTCGATCCATCCGACAGGAAAGAAGCACTATCGTTCGTAGAGGAGAAGCTCGTGTTCTTTTCGGAGCAAGAGCTTTCTCATCTAGTGCAACTTGCGTATCCAGACATCATCGAACAAGAGGTCCTTAGGCTTGTTTCAGAAGAAACAGGCATTGCTTCGTTCCAGGTCAGGCGCTTGGCTAAAGACAGGCGGTTCAAAGAGCTACGACACAAATCTCTGTATCTCGGACTCAGCGACGGCGCACGAACTAATGAACTGCGACGCGCCAGCAACGGAGCCATCAGCAATGAACAGATCTGGCAGGCATATGAGCTTGGTGAATCAAAAGCTGAAGAGATGATTGAAGCGCTTCAAGCTGCGGTCAATCCCAAGAAGGAGAAGTTGAGCGACGCTGTACTCCGGGTACTTGACGACAGAGGGCGTGATGCGGCGGCAGAGATGATCGATGCTGCGCTAGAGGCCAAACAGGAGCCTAAGACTGCTGGATCTCGATTTACGTTGGTTTGGCTGCTTGATGACTTCTCAGGCAGCGGCAATACCTATATTCGATATGATCCAAAAAGTGGGAGATACAAGGGAAAGATTCCTAAGGTATTTGATCGCCTTCATATGGGTGATCTCGTGGATACCGCTCACTACGAGGTTTTCTTACTTCTCTACGTAGCAACTCGTCAAGCGATAGACCACATTGAGTACTGGTCAGAGCGCTTCGCATCTGAGCGAGGACTCAAACCAATCCAAGTAAGAGTGCTGCTACCAATTGAGAGAAGTTTGTCAGTGTCCAAGACTACCGACCCCGGTCTAGCTGCGCTGGTAGACAATCCGAAGTACTACGACGATATGGCGTCAGACAAGCACATTGGAGTTGGAGGAACAAAGGACGCCAAGTGGGGGTTTGCAGCTTGCGCGCTACCCGTTGTCCTTTCTCATAATGCGCCCAATAATTCTCTGTACCTTCTCTGGGCTCCGGAGTCACATTGCTTTCAAGGGTTGTTTCCACGGGTAAGCCGTCACAGGGAGTTCTGAGTGGCCTACGCACGCAACCCATTCCTTGAGCGAGTCTCGGAACGCACTTCAGACCAGGAGTTCGTCAAGCTCTTTTCTCCTAAGATCTTGGATCGAATTGAGGATGATGCATTTCTGAGCGGCGTGCATGTTTTTGTCAGCCCTCCGGGAGCCGGAAAGAGCACGCTCCTGCGATCCTTCACGCCAACTGCTCTCAGGGCGTTCTACCACTCTAGGAAGGCATCAGATATTTCTGATTCCTATCAAAAGCTCGTGAGCCTACATGCCATCAGCGAGACTGAAGGTGCTGAGCTTCTTGGCGTGATGCTTTCATGCGCATCTGGCTATGCTGATTTGCCTGCTGGCGCCACCAATACTAGCGACGGGTTGTTCAGGGCCTTGATCGACTGCCGTATTGTGCTGCGAACGGTGCGAAGCGTCAGCGCTTTGTTGGGCCACTCCTCGCCGGAGCAATTGGCTGAAGTGTCCGTCGTGTATGGCGCAGATGCCGCGTCCCTCACGGCGATTCCGACGCTAGGCACACTTGGCGCCCTTGTCGCCTGGGCGGAAGAGCAGGAAAGGAAAGTCTATCTTCAGCTAGATACCGTTACTGAACCTGATCCGTCTGAATTGCCTAGCGACGTTCGATTCGAAGGGTTGATCTGGCTGCAGTCGATTCGCTTCCTCGTTAATGGCAAGGAGGTTGCTCCCAGAAGACTTCTTATGGTCGATGACATCTGGAAGCTTAGAAAGCGACAAAGGGAACTTCTCATTAGTGAATTGGTTGAGTTGCGCCCGACCATTCCCGTCTGGCTTGCCGACAGGTCCACAAGCTTAGGCGAGCAGTTGATTTCTCCCGGGGCACGAGAGGGAAGAGATGTTCACTATTACCATCTCGACGACCTATGGTCGGAACGTTCTGGACAAAGTCAGTTCAAGCAGTTTGCTCAGAATGTTCTTGATCGCAGACTCGGTAACCAGTCGGTCATTCCTTCAGGTTCATTCGCCCAGTACTTGCGGGAAGAGCTACTTCCGGTGGAGATTCGCGACGATGTGGCCGCGGGAATCGAAAAGAGTCAACGATCGCTTAAAAAGGTAGAGAACCTAGCTCGTTATAGTGAGTGGCTCTCACATGTTGAGGCTGCCGCGTTAACACCTAGCGTTGACACGCTTCGCGAGTTGTATGTGGCTCGAATCATGATTGCTAGAGATCAAGGAAAGCGGCAGATGTCGCTAGACATTGCTCCGTTGGCAACCTCAGATCTTGTGGATAGGGATTCGGGTAAAGAGGCAGGTGCGGCTGAAATATTCATGCACCGCGAGGCGAAGATTCCGTACTACTACGGGATAGACAGGGTTTGCTCGCTCGCGACATCCAATATAGATGAGCTTCTTTATTTGGCCGCGTATCTTTACGACGGCATGAAAGCAAAGTTCGTCATGCGACGACAGACTGAGGCGCAGCTATCGCCACATGAACAAGAGAAGCGAATACTCGATGCAGCAAAGAAGAAAGTTCAGTTTGTACCGAAGAGCCATACTGAGGGTGCCAGGGCAC
>NZ_CAXUOY020000006.1:0-2500 GCF_964252705.1 Pseudoxanthomonas sp. LjRoot125
AAAACCCCCAGCTTTTCAGCTGGGGGTTTTGGGGTAAAGCCCCTGGCGATGACCTACTCTTGCATGGCTTAAGCCACACTACCATCGGCGCGGCTGCGTTTCACTTCCGTGTTCGGGATGGGAACGGGTGGGACCACAGCGCTAATTTCACCAGGGAGAGGGTTGGAGCGTCGCCATCCAAGGAACGGATTAAGGCGCCAATCTCTCATAGGGTCTTGTGACGTAGCGGGCATTGGATTTTCTCTGACGATATCGTCGAGTCCAAGGCCACTTGAGGTTATATGGTCAAGCCGCACGGATCATTAGTATCAGTTAGCTCAATGGGTTGCCCCACTTACACACCTGACCTATCAACCACCTAGTCTTGATGGTTCCTTTAGGGGGCTTGTGCCCCGGGAAGTCTCATCTTGAGGCGCGCTTCCCGCTTAGATGCTTTCAGCGGTTATCGCTTCCGAACATAGCTACCCGGCAATGCCACTGGCGTGACAACCGGAACACCAGAGGTTCGTCCACTCCGGTCCTCTCGTACTAGGAGCAGCCCCTCTCAAACTTCCAACGCCCATGGCAGATAGGGACCGAACTGTCTCACGACGTTCTGAACCCAGCTCGCGTACCACTTTAAATGGCGAACAGCCATACCCTTGGGACCGACTACAGCCCCAGGATGTGATGAGCCGACATCGAGGTGCCAAACACCGCCGTCGATATGAACTCTTGGGCGGTATCAGCCTGTTATCCCCGGAGTACCTTTTATCCGTTGAGCGATGGCCCTTCCATACAGAACCACCGGATCACTAAGTCCTACTTTCGTACCTGCTTGATCCGTCGATCTCGCAGTCAAGCACGCTTATGCCTTTGCACACAGTGCGCGATGTCCGACCGCGCTGAGCGTACCTTCGAGCTCCTCCGTTACTCTTTGGGAGGAGACCGCCCCAGTCAAACTACCCACCATACATGGTCCCCGATCCGGATTACGGACCTAGGTTAGAACGTCAAGCACATCAGGGTGGTATTTCAAGGTTGGCTCCACCGAAGCTAGCGCCTCGGTTTCATAGCCTCCCACCTATCCTACACAGACGAACTCAACGTTCAATGTAAAGCTATAGTAAAGGTTCACGGGGTCTTTCCGTCTTGCCACGGGAACGCTGCATCTTCACAGCGATTTCAATTTCACTGAGTCTCGGGTGGAGACAGCGCCGCTGTCGTTACGCCATTCGTGCAGGTCGGAACTTACCCGACAAGGAATTTCGCTACCTTAGGACCGTTATAGTTACGGCCGCCGTTTACTGGGGCTTCGATCAAGAGCTTCGCCTTGCGGCTGACCCCATCAATTAACCTTCCAGCACCGGGCAGGCGTCACACCCTATACGTCCACTTTCGTGTTTGCAGAGTGCTGTGTTTTTGATAAACAGTCGCAGCGGCCTGGTTTCTGCGACCCCCCTCAGCTATAGCCCGCATGGGCCACCAAAGGGGGTGCACCTTCTCCCGAAGTTACGGTGCCATGTTGCCTAGTTCCTTCACCCGAGTTCTCTCAAGCGCCTGAGAATTCTCATCCTACCCACCTGTGTCGGTTTACGGTACGGTCTGCGTGAGCTGAAGCTTAGGAGCTTTTCCTGGAAGCGTGGTATCAGTGACTTCGTCCTAAAGGACTCGTCTCGGTGCTCGGTCTTAAAGGATCCCGGATTTGCCAAAGATCCAAACCTACCGCCTTTCCCCCGGACAACCAACGCCGGGTACACCTAACCTTCTCCGTCCCTCCATCGCACTCACGCGAGGTGCAGGAATATTAACCTGCTTCCCATCGACTACGGCTTTCGCCCTCGCCTTAGGGACCGACTAACCCTGCGTCGATTAACGTTGCGCAAGGAAACCTTGGGCTTTCGGCGTGCGGGCTTTTCACCCGCATTATCGTTACTCATGTCAGCATTCGCACTTCCGATACCTCCAGCAGCCTTCTCAAGCCACCTTCGCAGGCTTACGGAACGCTCCTCTACCGCGCATAACAAAGTTATGCACCCCAAGCTTCGGTTTCGTGCTTAGCCCCGTTAAATCTTCCGCGCAGACCGACTCGACCAGTGAGCTATTACGCTTTCTTTAAAGGGTGGCTGCTTCTAAGCCAACCTCCTGGCTGTCTGTGCCTTTCCACATCGTTTTCCACTTAGCACGAAATTTGGGACCTTAGCTGTGGGTCTGGGTTGTTTCCCTTTTCACGACGGACGTTAGCACCCGCCGTGTGTCTCCCGTACATTCTGTCTTGGTATTCGGAGTTTGCCATGGTTTGCTAAGACGCGATGTCCCGCTAGCCATAACAGTGCTCTACCCCCAAGAAGATTCATACGAGGCGCTACCTAAATAGCTTTCGAGGAGAACCAGCTATCTCCGGGTTCGATTAGCTTTTCACTCCTAATCACACCTCATCCCCTACCTTTGCAACGGGAGTGGGTTCGGGCCTCCAGTACCTGTTACGGCACCTTCACCCTGGGCATGACTAGATCACCCG
>NZ_CAXUOY020000007.1:0-3276 GCF_964252705.1 Pseudoxanthomonas sp. LjRoot125
TGGCGGATGTTTGCCGCCAACGCGATGACGTCTACTTCTTCATGGTCAACTCGCTGTACCCGGCCGACGTATCGAAGGAGCTCATGGATGAACTCGCAACGAGCATCCAATCGCTGGGGATTGCGGACAAGGTGCGGATGTTCACCGATTTCCTTCCCGAGGCCGCCAGTCTGGCACTACTGGAAGTTGCAGATGTGGTTGCGTTCCCCTATCAGGACACAGCCGAGTCGGCGAGTGGCGCGGTTCGCTTCGGCTTGGCGGCGCGTCGACCCGTTGCGGTCACGCCGCTCGCCATTTTCTCCGATCTGAATGGCAATGGCTTGCGTTTCTCCTCCTGCCGAAGCGCCGACATTGCCGCCGATCTGCTGCGTTGGCTCTCCGACGAAAGAGTAGAAACCGTCGTAGACGGTCAGAATGAATGGATCTCCGCTCGTAGCTGGCCGAACCTGATGTCCCGACTAGTCGATATTTCGAGAGGGCTGCTGAACGCCGCCGCCGCCCGACGCCCCCTCACTGCATCACATTGATCGAGAATTACTGACATGCCAACCGCAATCATTACCGGCATCACCGGACAAGACGGGGCGTACCTTGCGCAGCTACTGCTTGGTAAAGGCTACCGCGTGTTCGGCACCTATCGCAGGACCAGTTCGGTCAACTTCTGGCGGCTTGCCGAGCTCGGAGTGGAGAACCATCCGGATCTGTCGCTGATCGAGTACGACCTGACCGACCTGGGTGCCACGATCGGCATGCTCCAGCGAATCAAGCCCGATGAGATCTACAACCTTGCTGCGCAAAGTTTTGTCGGCGTCAGCTTCGAGCAGCCAACCACGACCGCACAGATCACTGGTATCGGCGCGCTGTACCTTCTGGAAGCGATCCGTCTGGTCAATCCTGAGATCCGCTTCTATCAAGCATCGACCTCTGAAATGTTCGGCAAGGTCCAAGCTGTACCACAGACTGAATCCACTCCGTTCTATCCGCGTAGCCCGTACGGCGTCGCCAAGCTCTACGCGCACTGGATGACGGTCAACTATCGCGAGAGCTATGGGATGTTCGCGTGCAGCGGCATCCTGTTCAATCACGAGAGCCCGCTAAGGGGTCGCGAATTCGTTACCCGCAAGATCACCGATACGGTCGCCAAGATCAAGCTGGGCGATGCCGAATGTCTCGAGTTGGGGAATCTCGACGCTCGTCGTGATTGGGGCTACGCGCAGGAGTACGTCGAGGGCATGTGGCGGATTCTGCAAGCTGAGCACGCAGATACTTTCGTGCTGGCGACCAACCGCACGGAAACCGTACGCGACTTTGTTGCCATGGCATTTGCTGCCGCCGAGATCGAAGTTGAGTTCCGTGGCGCCGGCTTGAAGGAGATTGCAGTCGACACCTCGACGGGAAAGACCGTTATGAGCATCAATCAACGCTTCCACCGCCCTGCTGAAGTGGATCTTCTCATCGGAGATCCCGCGAAGGCCAAGTCCGAGTTGGGCTGGGAGCCACGGACATCGCTCGAATCGTTGTGCGGCATGATGGTCGAGGCCGACCTTCGCAGGAACCGAAATGGCTTCTCATTCTGAGTCGAGGGTCGCGCTGGTAACCGGCGCCGCGGGCTTCACCGGGCGCTATGTCACCCGTGCATTTCAGCGTGCTGGCTATCGCGTGGTCGGTTGGGGTAATCGCGCGGTGGAGGCAGCGCACGTTGACTCGCTGGTTGAGTTGACGGATCCATTCCAGGTGGAACGGGCCCTCAAAGACGTGCAGCCGGACGTCGTGGTCCACTTGGCCGGAATCGCGTTCGTGGCGCATCAGGACATCGGCTCCATTTACCAAGTGAACGTCCTGGGTACGCGCAATCTGCTTGCCGGCCTGCAGCAGTCCGGCAAGCGCCCATCGCGGGTTCTGCTCGCCAGTAGTGCCAACGTCTACGGGAATGTAGGCGGCATCATCGACGAGCAGCGTATGCCGCTGCCCGCAAACGACTACGCGGTCAGCAAGATTGCGATGGAGTACATGTCCAGGCAGTTCCAGGAGACGCTCCCCATCACGGTGGTTCGCCCGTTCAACTACACGGGTGTGGGTCAGTCCGAAGCATTCCTGATCCCGAAGATCGTTTCCCACTTCAGGCGCCGGGAATCGATGATAGAGCTCGGAAATATCAACGTCGGTCGAGATTTCAATGATGTGCGCAATGTGGCGGAAAGCTACCTTCGCCTGGCCACTGAAGGGCGTGATGGCCATGCCTATAACCTGTGCACGGGAGTCGAGCACAAGCTAGCCGACGTGATTGCAATGATGTCGAGAATCGCGGGCTATGAAATCGAGGTGCGTGTAAACCCGGCGTTTGTACGCGAGAACGAAGTGCATACCCTGGTAGGGGATCCCGCCAAGCTGCGAAACGCTATCGGTGAGTTGCCGAGCATTCCGCTCGCGTCGACCTTGCAGTGGATGTATGGAACTCCAGTCGACGCTATTGCTATTGAATCAAAGGGAAACGCAAATGTCTGAACCGACGCGCCTCCAGGCTGAGCTTTTCGCGCAGCTGTCCGACAAGGCCCAGCGCTGGGCCAAGAAGGCACTTCTGGTGGTTCTGGCAATCAACCTGGTGCTGCTGTTCTACTATGTGTTCAAGGGTTACATGCTGGATTTTCATTCGGATTCGGCAGCCAAGAGCCTACTGGCCGAGGAGATTCGTCGCACGGGCGACTTCTTTCCCGCCGATTGGAACTATGTCAATGGTGATCTTTGGGTGCTGTTCGGGCACATCTTCATCCTTCCTTTCTTGCCCTGGATAGAGAACGGATTTTTCCTGCACGCGATTTCGGGGACGTTTACTGGCGTACTGGTGCTGTTTAGCTTGTGGCTGGTTACCGGCATGCTTACCAAGTCGGTCTGGTTGAAAGTGCTGGTCGTGGCGATCTTTGCCGGTGGCATATCTTGGGTCATGGCGGAGAACCTGTTCGGCCAGGGCTCGTACGGCAGCGTGCTGTACATGGCCTGTTTCAGCCTGTACTTCGGGTGGCGCTATCTGCTCGCCACGTCGCCGAAACACATGATCATGTGGAGCGTGGCGCTGGGAGTTGCCTTGATGCTCGCGTTCTGGGCCAATCCTCAGCGGGCATTGGCATACAGTGCGGCGCCGCTCGCCTTGTCCGTAATGGCCTGGATGTCGGGTCAGTCCTGGGTAGAGTGGCGTCCTGGTTTACGGGCATGGCGCGCGACCCCCGGAACGGTAAGGCTGGCATCGCTCGCATCTGTATGTGTTTTAGCAGCGTTGCT
>NZ_CAXUOY020000008.1:0-3159 GCF_964252705.1 Pseudoxanthomonas sp. LjRoot125
TGGTCGCCCAGGTGTAGTACGCGCCGACGGTCTCGCGAATGGCCCGGTAACCGAAGTCCAGCGTCAGCCTGTCGGTGACTTTCACCCGCGTGCCCGCGCTCGCGGCATCGCGTTCACCGCCATCGGGATTGCGGTCCTCGCTGCGCAGGCCTTCGGCGTACAGCTCGAAGCGCTCGTTGAGGCGCCAGCGCGTGTTCACGCTGTACTCGCCGCGGCCGCCGTACAGCGGCGACGCCGGGTTGTTGAACGCGGGATCGGACTGGCCGGCGAACAGTTTGAAGTCCAGCGCCTTGCCTGCGTGGCCCAGTTCGACCCGCCATGCATCGCCTTCCACCAGCCCGCTCAAGCCCTGCAGGCCCGGCGTGCCGTATTGGTTGACGCTGTTGGTGTTGACTTCGCTGCGCGTGCGCGCGGCTTCGGCCACCAGCCAGGTGTTGGCGCCCAGCTTGTAGCCGATGTTCGCGCTGCCCATCTCGAACGCCGCGAACGGGTTGCGGTCGTCCACGTAGGAGCCGCCAATCTCGCCGCGCGCGCCGACGCGCAGCTGCGCATCCGCACCGAGCACCAGGAACTTCTCGGTGCCCTGGTCCAGTTCGTAGGTGATGCGCAGCGACACCGGGTTGAGGTCGCTGTCGAACGAGGGCAGGAAGCTGTTGAGCAGGATGCGCCCGGAGAACGGCTCGAAGCTGTAGTCGACCAGCCGGCCGAGCGGACGCACCGAGACGATGCGCGAGGGCTGGTTGCGGTCGCGCACGACCACTTCCACGCGCTCGCTGCCTTCCAGCACCGCGTTGTTGCGAAGGCCGTACGGACCGCTGCCTGCGGCCGGCAGCTCTTCGATCACCTGGCGCAGCGAGTCTTCGATGGCGAACACGTTGCCGCGCACGCGCGTATTCTCGAAGTGCCAACCCAGGCCGGTCGCGGTGCGGTTGTAGGTACCCAGCACGCGCTGGCCGGCGCGGGCGCCGAAATCCACGCCGGTCTGCGTGGCGATGTTGTCGCCGGTCTGGAAATCGCCGTACAGCAGGTAGCTACGGTCCTTGTCCACGCGCACGTACAGGCGCTCGGCCGACCGCGCGTCGAAGCCGCGCAGCGATGCATCGCCATACACCGGATAGAACTCCTCAGGCTGGATGTCGCGCAGCAGGCGCGCGCGCACTTCCTTGTCCGAGTCGTAGGCGGCGGTCAGCAGGTACTCGCCCTTGATCGTGCCCTTGACGAAGAACGCAGCACGCGCCGCGCCGTTGGCCTTGCCGCTGTTGAACTGCTTCTCCCAGCGGCGGATCTCGCGCTCGAACCCGTCGCCTTGCTGCGTGCCGTTGATCAGGCTGTCGCCCTTGCGGCGGAAGTTGATGACGCCTTCGATCAGGCCCGTTGCGATCAGCTCGCGCATCTCCGGCACGAAACCGATGACGCCCTCGGCGCTGTGGCTGCCCGAGGTCACTCGCAACAGCACGTCCTGCGGATCATGCGGCGCCAGCAGCTCGAACTCGGCGCGCCCGTCGCGCACCGGCAACTGGATGCCGGGCGTGACTTCATCGGCGTCCAACCGGCCCGGGCCGAACTCGTCCGTGCGACCGTCGGCCAGCTTGATGCGGCCGCCGCTGTGCTCGATGGTGGCGAAGGACTCGCCCGCCATCGGCTTGCCGTCGGCGCCATACAGCTGCACCACCACCTTGACCGGCGACTGACCGTCGGCCGGCACGCCGTCGCGGTCGACCTCGACCACCACGCGGTCCACGCCGACGTTGACGCTGTAGTCGACGTTGCCGGGCTGCGCGTACAGCGGCTGCGGTGCGCGGTCCTGCGATTCGGGCGACTGCGGGTACAGCGGCGTGGCCTGGCCCAGCACCGGGGTGAACCGCGGGTCGCCGGAGACGGCCTGCGCCTGCACGAGCGCCGGCGTCACCGCCAGGGCCAGGGCCAGCGCGAGGGGATGGAACGAGGGACGCGGAGCACGCATGGCACGGGATTCCATGAAGATCGACGGACGCGGGGCGAAGCGGCTCATGGCTGCACCTCCCCGTTGCGTGCGCCGTCCGTGGTGGTCGGCCCGCTGGTCGGTCTGGGGTCGACGATCGGCCGCTGATTGGCCGAATCGGTGCCCTGCTGCGGCGCGCGTGCCGGCTTGCTCTCGAAGCGCAGCGGCTGCTGGTTGCGCTCGGTCTCCGGCGCGCGGATCTCGCCCTGCGTGCGGCGTGCCTTCACCTGCTCGATCACCGGGTTGGAACAGCTGCCCTCGATGAAGTCGGCGCGATGCAGCTCGCCGTTCTTGAGATCGATGAACAGGCTGTCCGCGTCGCCCAGGTTGCGGTTGCTGCTGGTGGTCAGGCGCGAACCCACGGGCAGGGTCGACGGATCGACCTTCAGCGTGTGGCTCTTCGGCGGCAGGCCGCAGTAGCTGTACTTGCCTTCCACGTCGCTCACCATCCAGGTGCCGTCCTCGAAGTACATGCGCACGCCGGGGATGCCCAGCTCTTCCTTGTCCTGCACGTGGTTGACGTTGCAGTCCACGAAGATCTTGCCGAGCACGCAGCCTTCGTCGGCGAACACGCCACCGCTGACGATCACGCGGTACTCGGCCGGATTGGACGGCACCACGCCGCCGTTCGGATACGGCGTCAACGTGGTCGGATCCACGCAACCGCCATCGATCGAGCAGCCCCAGGCGCGCGCACGGTTGATGCCGTCGCCTTGCTGGCTGCCGACGCCCACGCGTACGCGGTACGTCAGCACCTTCTGCTGGCCGACCGCGAGCGGACCGACATCGAACACCAGCGTCGGGCCCGGCTTGCCAAGCGGATTGGCGATGCCGGCGTTGTCGACGCGCGCGGTGCCATCGATGAAGGTGAAGCCGTGCGGCAGGCGATCGATCACGTTGACCGTGCCCATCGATGCACCCGCGGTCTGGCGGATGGTGATCGTGTAGACCAGGCTGTCGCCGACTTCCACCGTCTTGCGGTCGCCGGTCTTGGTGATCACCAGGCCCGGCGCGATCTGCGGATCGAGCGGGATGTGGTTGTGCACCGGCACGGCCACGCCCGAACCCAGCGTCAGTTCCAGGTAGTACGTCGTCGACGTACCGACAGGACCCGTCGGTGCGGTCGCGTTCGTCTGCACCGGATAGCCTTCGCCCGGCGACGACGGCGGCGTCAGCGA
>NZ_CAXUOY020000009.1:0-1329 GCF_964252705.1 Pseudoxanthomonas sp. LjRoot125
GAGCCTGTGCAGATTTTTGTGTAACCGGATTTCGGTTTACAGCTGAGGGAGTCGTCCCTCGAACTGGATCGTAAACTGGTTCAACGCGGCCTTCCAGTCGCGGATCGGCAGCGTCCACTTCTTGCTGATGTTGCGCAGCGCCAGGTACATCAGCTTCACCAGCGCTTCGTCGGTCGGGAACGCGCCGCGGTGCTTGGTCAGCTTGCGCAGGCTGAAGTTCACCGACTCAATCGCGTTGGTGGTGTAGATCACCTTGCGGATCTCCGGGGCGAAGTCGAAGAACGGCGTCAGCCGCGCCCAGTTGCGACGCCACGATTGGCTGATCGGCAGGTACTCGGCGTCCCACTTGGCCTCGAACTCGGACAGGCGCTGCTCGGCTTCCGCCGCCGTGGCGCAGGTGTAGATGCGCTTCAGGTCGGCGGCCACTTCCGGTCGGCGTTTCCAGGTCACGTAGTTCAGGCTGTGTCGGACCATGTGCACCACGCACAGCTGGACCAGCGTCTGCGGGAACACGGCCTCGATCGCTTCGGGGAAACCCTTCAGCCCGTCGACGCAGGCGATGAAGATGTCCTGCACGCCGCGATTGCGCAGCTCGGTCACCACCTGCAGCCAGAACTTCGCCCCTTCCGTCTGCGCCAGCCACAGGCCCAGCACTTCCTTCTCGCCGGCCAGCGTGACGCCAATCGCCAGGTACACCGCCTTCACCCGCACCGCGCCCTCGCGCACCTTCACGTGGATGCAGTCGAGGTAGACGATCGGATACACCGCATCCAGCGGCCGGCCCTGCCACAGCTTGACCTCGTCGACCACCGCGTCGGTGACCGAGGAGATCAGGCTGGGTGACACTTCCGTGCCATACATTTCCTGCAGGTGCGCCTGGATCTCGCGCACCGTCATGCCGCGGGCGTACAACGACAGGATGCGCTCGTCGAAGCCGTTCCAGCGCCGTTGGTGCTTGGGCACGATCTGCGGCTCGAAGCTGCCTTGCCGGTCGCGCGGCACCTCGATCGGCATCTCGCCGAAGTCACCCTTCAACACCTTGCGGCTCTTGCCGTTGCGGGCGTTGCCCTCGGCGTTGCCGACCGGGTCGTGCTTCTCATGGCCCAGGTGCTCGGCCATCTCGGCTTCCAGCGCCCGCTCCACCAGCAGTTTGGTCAGCTGCTTGAGCAGGCCGTTCTCGCCGATCAGGTCTTCGGGCTTCTTGTAGTTGGCCATCAAGCTGGCCAACAATTCCTCAGGTACTTCGTGCTTGCGGGTTGTCATCGTGTCTCCGGGTCTGGCGGCAGTTTCCTGCCAAGGGCCCGGTTACACAAAATTTAGGACAGGCTC